>JAIQZU010000069.1 GCA_021776915.1 Candidatus Scalindua sp.
AATTTTCGTATAAACCTGATATGATGCAGAGATCATATATTGTAGGATATAATTTTGCTGTAAAATTCACAAGATGGTAATTAAACCAATTCGAGATAGAATATTAGAAAGTAAGTATCGCATTTCTGATCATGCAGTAAAACAAATGATCAAAAGATCAATAACCAGGTCAGAAATTGAAGAGGCGGTGATGAATGGAGAGATTATTGAAGAATATCCAGATGATAAATATTCCCCAAGTTGTCTAATATATGGAAGAACCAAGACAGAAAAAGATTTACATGTTCAGTTATCTCTTCCACCATCAATTATAGTTATTACTACATACGATCCTGATCCTGAAGAATGGATTAATTGTAAAATAAGGAGGTGATTTATAATGAAGTGTATCTTTTGTGGCAGTAAAGTAGAAAAGAGAAATGTAACTTTTCATTATGAAGATAATAATAAATATCTTTTTGTAGAAAACGTCCCGGCAGAGGTTTGTACCTCCTGCGGGGAAAAGACATACTCTCCAGATGTTACAGATAAGCTCCTAAAATATTCAAAAGAACAGCCTAAACCTTCAAAAACAATTGAAGTTCCAGTGTATAGTTTTGAATAAAATGAGAATATATATAATAAAGTAAACAGTGAATATTGATCAAGAACTTGTACACAAGCTAGAAAATATCCAGGATCCGGGCGAATTAATGGCGGAGCTGTTTCGCATGTTTGGGGAACGCGCCGCTATAGGCACCAGTGGGCAGTGGACGGGTGTGGCCTTAATCGACATGGTAATCCGGGCCGGTATTTCTAAACCCCGTGTTTACACCGTGGATACTTTGCGTCTTTTTCCGGAGACATACGATCTCTTCCGTGAACTGGAGAAGAAGTACAACATCAATATTGAAAAAGCAGCGCCTGATTTTGAAGCGGTAAGCAAGATGGTTCACGAACATGGAGAAATGATCTTTTTTGACAGCAAGGCAAAACAAGAATATTGCTGCAAGATACGAAAAGTGAACCCAAACAATAAGGTTCTGGATACACTGGATGTCTGGATTACAGGATTAAGGGCAGATCAATCAGACGCCAGGTCTCAAATACAGCGAATCGATATCATTCAACATAAACAGCAGGACGGAAAGGAACGTCCCCTGCTTAAAGTGACACCTTTGATTGCATGGACAGAAGAAAATGTAAAGGATTACATCAAAACCCATAAAGTGCCCGTACATAAATTGCTAGAGATAGAAAGGGATGGATGGCACTATTCCTCGCTTGGGTGCATTATCTGCACTACACCCATCGGTGCTCACGAAACACGTCGTGCCGGGCGCTGGAGATGGTTCAACCATCAGCTTAAAGACGACCAGAAGGAATGCGGACTTCACCTCATCGGTAAGAAAAAAGCTGAATAATAATCAATGTCAATACCGGAAAAACAGATCAAGAAAGTCATGCACCTCCTGACCAAATGGAACCCGCTGGGTGACAAGGCAAGCACAGTTCACGATTTAGACAACTACAAAACCGAAGCAATCGATATCTTGTTTCACATTGGCTTGGGTGGGTTCAACAACAATCCCGCTCTGGTTATCCGCGATGTACTTAACGAAGCCTTCGATCTTGAATTGTCACTCGATGATTGTCTCGATGCCGCCGGCGAAATAAAGAACATTTTGAAGTAAATCGTTACAAATACATGAAGAAGCGACCTGGCATTACGCACGCTTCACATACTCCATGGCCAGGCTTCTCATGCGTGGCGTCAAAATCTTAAAATCATGAAAACAGCAAATAATATATACCATGAAAAAGATGAATTATTTGCAAAGTATGTTCATGGGTCAGATTACGTATCTTTTAGCACTGATTTAGTAATTAAAAATTCAGGGAAATTACCGGTTTCCCTTACATTAAAATTAGAGCCACCATTCCCTTTTGTTGCTGAAATTCCAGAAAAACACACGATTAAGGCAAAAAACATCTCCAAATTAGTCGTAAAGGTTTCACGGTGGTTTAATAAATTTGGTTATAAATTAAAATAAATTTTAATAAGTAGATTACATCCGCATGTTAGCGGCTCTTCATATTAGCAAAATTTACTTATGAAAAAACAACGTAAGAGGATAAGTCTTAAGAAATTGAAACCAAAAGAACGCATGAGTAACGCAAAGAAATGGTTAAGAAACTATCATATCAAAAACCTTGTCCACTCTTATGCAAAATGATATAAGGTAGACTCTCAATTCGCATATTATGAGTTGATTGAGATTGGATTCAAGGATGAAGTAGCAATCGAACAGTATCAAAGCAAAGGCAAAGACTGGGAATACAAAGTGTTAGGCCATTCACCTAAAAACAGTCTGTTTTTTAACAATGTCTATAAAGCTTTAACTATGGTGTTTTTTTGAAATTCATGAATAATCTGGGCTAAGCAATATAAAAGCTATAATGATGCAATACATCGGAAATTGGCGTAACTTCAACCATGAAGAAAACTGAAGAAGTAAAGGTTTTTATTTCCAGTAAAGAGTCAACGTGTGATGAATGTAGCGAAAGCCTTGGGCGTCATGCATGGATTACACTCAACAAAGAAAAAGGGGCGCTATGTCTTGCATGCGGAGATCTTGATCATCTTATTTTCCTTCCAGCAGGAGACGCTGCCCTGACTCGGCGGGCTCGGAAATATTCCATTTTATCCGCAGTGGTTCTCAAGTGGAGTCGGGCAAGAAAAAGATATGAACGGCAAGGTTTATTTGTCGAAGAACGCGCGCTTGAAAAAGCGGAAAAAGACTGCCTGGCCGATGAGGAAATCAGAGCAAGGCGAAAGACACGTGAGGCCGCTAAGAGAGCGGAACTTGACCTGGAATATATCAAATATTTTAGTCAACGTATAAGGGAGATGTTTCCGCATAGTCCATTGGGGAGGGAGGCCATAATAGCCGAGCATGCGTGTCTAAAATACAGTGGTCGTGTTGGCCGCTCTGCGGCAGCAAAGGATCTCAAGGAAAAGGCTATTCGTCTAGCGGTCATTGCCCATATTCGCCATACAGAAACAGAATACGATGATCTTTTGGCAAAGGGTTATGATCGGCTGGAATCGCGTTTAAAAATTGAAGCTGAGGTTGGCCAAATATTAGCGGAATGGGAAGGAAAAGCAAATGAAATGTAAAAATCCGGAATGAAAACAACTCTTTCAGTCCCCGAACACAGAACACTTGACGGAGGACTTCCTGCTGACGCAAAATAACGTTACAGCTCAGGCGCGCCGCTGTTTGGCGTCAGCTGGAGCGCCTTGTTATGTGTTTTATCTTTACACATTGGTTAACCTATAAACGTCTTCTTCCAAATCTAAGCCAGTCATCCCTTGACAATCTTTCTCGGTGTCTAGCCCAGTGTCTAGATGCCTCCCTTTCATCCTCAATTTGCTTTTTGTTAATAAGTTTTTCGAGAAATGAAGAAATTTTCTTTTCAACTAGCGAATCGAAATTATTATTGTTATGCAATTCGATAAATTCAGCCCTTGAAAATCGCAGTAAGTAGTCTTCACTAGAAGATATTCTAGGATATAAAAACCAAAACATTGATTTTTCTTTATCTGTCTCTTCTTGAAAGTCAAAAAATACTAGCGCATTACTATCATTCCACTCTTTCAAAAGTCTGTATCCATCTGGACAGAACACATTTATGATATCGGGCTCATCTCTTAAAGGAGGGCCCCATAATTCTAACATTTCCTGAAACTGTTTATTATCTGTTTTTCGTCTTAGACCGTCCACAACCCAGACTAGTTTAGGGTAAAAAGCGTTACGGGCACGGCGTTCTTCAGGATTTAGAAAGGAGTGTTGGAATTCCAACACCCATCCGCTTTGGGTTTTTACGTCTGCAATGTGCTTTTCACCGCTGTCGTCAAATTGAGTTACTTCTTGCCACGCTATGGGAAATTTACCTTTCCATGAGCGGTGCCAGTCAGTCTCATTTTCCCACCATGGGTCACAGTTACGTTTTCCTTTATGTGCCCAGTGATTAACTTTAACTTCTCCACACTTGGCAATTAACTCTGCGTCACAATGAGAGCATAGCCCCTTGGCTCCTTTAGTAGCTTCAACTTTATTACCATTAATAAGTGCGAATTTCATTTTAGTCCTCCCTCAACTTTTCCCCTTTTGTTTCTCTTATTAGAACTCGGTTTGTACATAAGTAGAAAGCGAGTTCAGGAGAGATGATAGAGAGGTCTGAGTATATACATGTAATAATTAAGTTATCCGCAATAAATTTGTAATTAAAACAACATTGCGATTCACCTGCATATATTGCGAGATTGCATTCTCCTTCTTCGATGCCAAATGAGTCAGCAATAGTCCATGACCCAATCTCCCATACTCCTGTTGAGATATAGTCACTTCCATCATCAAGTGTGTGTGCGAATATAAAGTCTTGGTTCTTCTTGAACTCAAATTGATAAATGGGGTTGTTTTTGTCTTTCCATTTGCCTAAAATTCTATCTTCGGCAAGTGCTGAAGAGGTTAAAAGTAAAAGTGATACAAAAAATATTATCTTTTTCATGACACACTCCCTATTAATATGGTTAAAGGCTAGTTATTAGAATATTTCTACTTTCTTGCAATCCATTTCTTATCAATAGTTTCATTCTTTCCATAACCCCCTCTTACCTTCCCTGGCTTCTTGATAAGCCTTTAAAAACCTATCTTTATACTTAACATTATGTGGTATAGACATAACAGTTAAATATACAGCGACTATGATATCAGAAATATACGGCGTCTGTATATTTCTGATATCATAGTCATGATTTACATTACTTTACAGCAATTTTCATTTAACACCTAAGATTCTCTTTGTCCTGTCCCTAACCTGTCTTAATTTTTTACTAATCGTCACCGGATATGCAGTTTTACAATTTAAAGCCTTAAATCCGTCCGGTAATTGAGAGATACTCTTTCTAGCTGTTTCCTGTATTTGTTGAACTGTTGGTATTTTATGTAAGAGTTTGCCTTTTTTCATAACAGGCGACAAAAGGGCATTGGCATCAAACTCTTCATCTACCAGGCCAATTATGTCTTTTTTAAACATTCCTTTATTATTAAGAAATCTGTAAACCTGTTTCTTTGCCGGGTATGTTGCCTTGTCCTTGCTGAATTTCATTCTTGGCATGGACATGCCTTCTTTTTCCTGCTCTACCAGTTTATAAACACCTCCCAGCGCCGGGATGTCTTTCGAGGTAACCATCTCTGTACCCACACCGAAGTAATCAATACACGCGCCTTTAGCAAGCATTTGAGATATCTTATACTCATTCAAATCACCGCTTACAGTAATCTTTACGTGCCCGAGGCCGGCATCGTCAAGAATTTTCCGTACCCTTTTACTCAAAAGCGTGATGTTGCCACTGTCCAGCCTGACTCCTTTCAGTTTTTTGCCAATCTTTGCAGCCAACCGTGCACCCTTAATTGTATCGTATGTATCAACTAAAAGGATTGTGTTATCAGGAAAAACCTTATGGAAATCTTTATAAGATTCATATTCGTCATCGTAGGCCATAACCCATGAATGGGCTATAGTACCGATGGGCGGTATCCCTAATTCGTAGGCTGCTAAAACATTGGAGGTACCTGCGCAGCCCCCGATAAAGCAGGCTCTTGCCGCCAGTACCCCTGCCTGCGGACCGTGTGCGCGTCTTGTTCCGAAATCTATCACCTCCCTGCCACCCGCGGCATGTACTACCCTTGACGCCTTGGAAGCAATAAGCGTCTGATAATTTATCATTGAGAGAAGATACGTCTCAATTATCTGTGCCTCAATCAGTGGGGCTGTTATCCTTATAATGGGTTCATTCGCAAAAATAACTGTGCCTTCAGTAACGGCATAGACATCTCCGCTGAAACGAAAATTGCGAAGGTAATCAAAGAATCCCTCGCTCACGTTCTTGAAAACCGAAAGGTTCTTTAGATACTTCAAATACTCTTCCGTAAATCTCAGATTCCTGAGATAGTGGATAGCCTGCTCCAGACCCGCAGCAATGAGATATGTACGTTTTTCAGGTAAGCTTCTGACAAATAATTCAAAAGTAGATTTATGATTCTTTCCACATTCAAAGTACCCTGCGATCATAGTTAACTGATATAGGTCAGTGGCAAGGCACAAATTTGTATCATTTAAGAAAAGCGGTTTTGGTTGTCTTGAAGGCATATTAATTACTGCTTTCCATATAATTTATGGCTAAAGTGTTTAATTCTTATAGCTTATTACAAAAACTTTGTAAACTTGTTTTCTGGAACATATGAGAAAATATTTATACCTGAATCACTCAATTTACGTTATATAATTTTATGTACAGTTAATAAGAAAAAAACTGTTTTGTAGGTTTATTTATGGTAAACTCTTCAAAACTAAAATATAAAATTTCACAATATTCAATATTCTAGATGTTTAAATCTGAAGACTTTGCACAGGAGTTAATAAACAACGGTTACGATTTCTTCACAGGTGTTCCATGTACTATTATCGGAAATCTGATCGCAACCCTTACAGAGAGGCCTGACATTACGTATATACCTGCTGTAAGAGAAGACGTTGCGGTTGGTGTTGCAAGCGGAGCATATATGGCGGGGAAGATTCCCGTAGTATTAATGCAAAACTCCGGACTGGGACAATGTCTGAACGCTCTCACCTCCCTTAACCTCATTTACAAGCTACCCTGCTTATTAATAGTTACGTGGAGAGGCTTCGAAGGTAAGGACGCACCCGAACATCTGGTTATGGGCAGGATATGTGAGAAACTTCTCGATACTGTCGGCATTCCACACCACACCTTTAATCCGGACAATATCAAAGTACTCATAAATATGTCATATAAATTAATCACTGAGAATAAAAAGCCTCTGGCCCTTCTTCTTAAAAAAGGAATAATTGATTGAATTATAGAGAAGCAATAACAACAATAATGGAATTACTAAAAGATCAGTTGGTTGTCTGTGCTAATGGTTTGATAAGCAGAGAAACCTTTACGATAAGAGACAGGACTGAAAACTTTTACATGATAGGATCAATGGGACTGGCCTCATCCATCGGCCTGGGAGTGGCATTAAGTAAACCATCAAGAAAAGTAATAATACTGGATGGCGACGGAAATCTGCTGATGAATCTTGGCTCTTTACCGATGGCAGGTTCTCTCCAACCCAAAAATCTTCTGCATATTGTACTGGATAATGAAGTTTACGCATCAACAGGAAATCAACCGACTATCTCTAACGTAGTTGAACTTGAAGATATTGCAAGGTCGGCTAAGTATGCTTATATTAAAAAGGTGACAACTGATGAGGAACTGAGAAGAGAGGTAGTACATATTCTTGAAAATGACGGTCCGTCATTCCTCCTCGTAAAAATATCTGAAAAAGAAGAACAAAGAGAGCTCGGCAGGGTAACCCATAGCCCCGAAGAAATCAAAGAGAGGTTTATGTCTGCTATAAATTAAGAAAGTAAGTAATTGGACTCCTTCCGAAAGGAAGGCCCCCTGCTTCCCCGGACAAAAAACGCCGAGGACTTTTCGCAGGGAATCCAAAACTAAAGGAAACCATAGATTTGAAAAAGATGATTCTGTTGAATCCCGGACCTGTCTGTACATCCGAGAGGGTAAGAAATGCACTTATGAGGGGTGATATGTGCCACCGCGAAAGTGAATTCTCAACACTCCTGAGCAGTACACGCAAGAAAATACTCCAGGCCTTTGCCCCATATGGAAACTATACAACGGCAATCATTACGGGCTCAGGCACGGCTTCCCTGGAGGCCGGCGTCTGTTCTTCAGTAAGCGAAGGCAAAAAGGTGTTAATCATAAACAACGGCGTCTACGGTGACAGGATATCACGTATTGCATCTGCATATAGATTTAACAAAGTCGAACTTCAATACGACTGGCGTGAACAACCTGACTTAGAACAGATTGAAGATGCCGTCTCAAAAGATTCCGATATAGAAGTAGTCGCAATGGTTCACCATGAGACCACTACAGGGCTACTGAATCCTATCCATGAGGTGGGCGCAATAACCGGCAAATATGGCAGAACATTCCTCCTGGACTCAATCAGTGGCCTTGGTGGAGAAGAGATTGATCTGGCAACGGACAATGTGGATATATGTATCGGCACTTCAAACAAGTGTATTCAGGGCCTGCCGGGATTATCATTTGTCATTATAAAACAGGATGAAATAAAGAGGCTTAGAAATATACCGCCACGCTCTCTTTACCTTAACATTATTGCACAGCTCGATGAACAGGAAGAAAAGGGAGAATGTCCGTTTACGCCATCTGTACAAACATTTTACGCTTTCGACGAGGCATTGAGAGAGTTGCTGGAAGAAGGTGTGCAGAACCGTATCGGCAGGTACAGAAAGGCATCATCGTATTTAAGGGACGAATTCAAAAGACTTTCTCTGGAGCTGCTATTACCTGACGAACTCCTTTCCAATACTATCACAGCCTTGCACTTACCTGAGAATATGACTTATGCCAATTTGCATGATAGCTTAAAAGAGAAAGGTTTTATTATCTATGCCGGCCAGGGACAATTAAACAAAAAGATATTCCGGATTGCCAATATGGGTGAAATATCCACTGACGATTTACAATCTCTAATCAAGAACTTACAGAAAGTTTTAGAGGACTCAAAATGAAAGTTATAATGTTAGCAGCGGGTGTGGGAAAGAGGATGTCATCAGTAACAAATATAATACCCAAATGCCTTATTAAGATCGGCGAAAAGACTCTTCTGGAGAGACACCTTGAAACAATATCTCTTCTGGGCATAAAGGATATTGTTTTTGTTGTCGGCCATTTCAAGGAAAAGATCAAGGAAGCCGTGGAAAACAATAACAGCAGCCGATTTAATATAAAGTATATAGAAAACGAACAATATACGAAAGGCAGTATCCTGTCCCTGTGGTATGCCAGAAATGAGTTGAATGATGATGTGCTGATTATGGATGCCGATGTATTGTATCACGACAGGTTACTCATAAGGTTGGCCGAATCTGAGAACAAGAGTTGTTTTCTGCTGGATGAACACTGTGAAGACACAGGCGAAGAGATGATGCTATTTGTGAAAGGCGATAAAGTAATCGGAATCTCCAAGGTTTCTTCTTATGATTGTGACTTTAAGGGCGAAGGTGTAGGGTTCCTGAAACTCTCGGCAAATGACTGCCACAAACTTAAAACTATACTCGAAGAATTTGAGCAGGCGGGAAAGGTTAATAATGAATATGAAGACTCCTTACACGAGCTGCTTCCTCTTTGTACAGTTGGTTTTGAAAGAGTAGAAGATCTGCCATGGATTGAAATCGATTTTGAAGAGGACATAGAAAGGGCCAGAAGAGAAATTCTTCCAAAATTAGAAAAATGCAAATAGAAGCTGGAAAAAAGATTGATCAACCATCTGGCTCCTACTCAGACAGCCCGATAATTGACAGATATATAATTCGCAAGATATCAGGGTTCATTTCCGGATTCATATCAAGAACGTCTGTCACACCAAACCAGGTTACGATCATAAGCTTGATATTAGGCATCATTTCAGGGGTTTTCTTTTCCCTTGGAGAATACACCTATACTATAGCGGCCGGTTTATTTTATTTCCTATCAACCGTGTTCGATCAATGTGACGGCGAGGTTGCAAGACTAAAGCAGATGGAGACTGAATTTGGCAGGAAGCTGGACATAATAGTGGATGCTATAGCAAATGCCGTAATAGTTATCGGGATTACGATTGCAGTCTACATGAAAATGGACTCTGTCTTTATCATCATTGCAGGTTTCCTTGCAATGACGGGAATCTCAATCTCACTCCTCTTAACAACATATTTCAATCATAACAATAAAAAAGGCACCGAAGCAAAGGAGATGCTTGATAAGCTGAACAACAAAGACTTTTTCTACATTATCATGCTCTTAAGTGTTATCTTTAATCAGATGATATGGTTTCTCCTGATTATGGCAGTTGGAACAAACATTTACTGGGTAGCTCACAAAATAGCTCATCGCTGAGATTACAGAGTGAATACAAAAAATAATTTCCAGAGTGTGATTGAATATCACGAGAGAACAAAACACCTTCCGAATCGTCCTGCAAATTCATCAGGTTATCTCGACTGGACTAACGAGCCAAATCCTTTTAGAAGTTATGAAGGGACAAATACTTTAAAGCTTCCTTTTGCAGATACCAATCAAGGAGCAAATTATTCTGATTTATTTGAAAGGAAGAATAATAAATTTCAAGCCTTCTCCTTAAAAAATATAGCCCATTTTCTAGAATTGTCCATGGGACTCTCCGCCTGGAAATCATACTCGGGAACTTCTTGGGCGCTTCGAATTAACCCTTCAAGTGGAAATCTGCACCCCACAGAGACTCATCTTGTCCTGCCTCCTTTACAGGAAAACAGTAATCATGGGGGAGTATTTCATTATAACCCACTGTTACACGTCCTAGAGTCAAGAGCAGAATTTGATGAACAGTTCTGGCAGAAGATAAAGGATTATTTTAATCAAGATGGATTTTTCGTCGGCCTTACAAGCATATACTGGAGAGAGTCCTGGAAATACGGAGAACGCGCATTTCGCTACTGTAATCATGATATAGGACATGCGATGGCATGCCTGAGTTTCTCTGCAAACCTCCTGGGGTGGAAAATAACCTATCTTAATTCTTCATCAAATAAAGATATGGAAACAATCCTGGGATTTCAGAAAACTGAGTGGAAAGAGTTTGAGAGAGAAGAAGGTGACCTTCTTCTTTTTGTACACAGAAGTACAGAAAGGCTTGTCCATAGAAACATACCTACCAACATTATAACTTCCTTTGAATCCCTTCCGTTCAAAAGTGAACCAAACCAGCTAAGCAAGGAACACGTAGACTGGTATGTTATTGATGAAGTATCTTCTGCGACAAACAAACCAGAGACAGGCGAAGAGACATATCTTTATAAAGAACATGAGTATTTCGAAAAAGAAATACCTTCAATGAAAGCTGAAAACATTATTCGGCAGAGAAGAAGCGCCCAGGCTTATGATGGGAAGACTGCTATAACAAGAAAAGATTTCTTTGCCATCTTAGACAAAACTATTCCCAGGTGCCACAATGCTCCCTTTGATCTGGAACCTGGTGAAATCTCTGTTCACCTCTTTATTTTTGTCCACAGGGTCATTGACTTGGATTCCGGTCTCTATTTTTTAATCCGTAACGAAGACGACATTACAGACATAAAGCATAATTGCCATCCATATTTCTTTTGGAAAAGTGTTTATAATGCTCCCCAGATGCTGCCCCTTTTTCTTTTGAAAAAAGGTGATTTCAGGCATGAAGCAACATTCGCAAGCTGCCAGCAGGATATCGCAGGTGATGGAGCCTTTTCCGTGGGAATGATTGCGAAGTTCAGGGAGAACATTGAAAAAAATCCATTTTTATACCGCCGGCTTTTCTGGGAAACGGGAATGATTGGACAGGTTCTCTACCTCGAGGCAGAAGCTAATTCAGTAAGAGGGACAGGAATCGGATGCTTTTTTGATGATATTGTCCACAAACTTCTGGGATTCAACGATAATTCCTATCAAAGCCTTTATCATTTTACTATTGGTGGACAGTTAGAAGATAAAAGAATTACTACGCTACCGCCCTACTACCATCTAGAAAACAACAATCGTTCATGCACTAATGGACAGAAGTAGATTTAAGAGATTTATTTCTCTATTCCCTCCAGCTCCCGGCTCGCAGTATTTATTATTCTACAATTCTCATCGATTTCTTTTTTGTTTAACATACCAATTATAAAGGAGTCAATGAAAGGTAACGAGTTTACATATTTTACCGCTTTCTCTGCATCGTTTCTTAATACACCTTCAGCCAATACCTTCATCCCTACAATCCCCTTGGACTGAGAGTGTATGTTTTGAAGCATGTTTGTAACCTCTTTATGTACATCCTCCGGTATCGGCGGCTGCAAATTGGTTTTAGGACGAATGAAAGACTTCACTCTTTCTGGGAGGAGTTTCACACATTTCTTCAACCAGTAAACCGACGCCATCTGATCATACATGCTGAGACACCCAGTATCCATATTAAGACCGGCATAATTTATCCTTGCCCATACCAGATCCATTTCCGGCATTTCCAGAATGGATTTTAAAGCGCTTAGACCATGAGAAGATATTCCTACCGCACGAATCCTACCTTCTTTCTGAAGCTTCACCATTGCATTAATGGCGCCTGATCTCATCTGTAATTCTGCATCCGTTCTCACACCGTGAAGCAGGCATACATCAATGTAATCAGTATTTAAGTCTTTAAGTGTAATATTAAAATCCCTGATTGTTTCCTTCTCGTTAGCCGTTGTCAGCTTCGTTGCTAATACAACATCCTTACGGCTGACCTGTTTCAATGCCTTTTTGATGTGAGGGTAAGTATTATACTGAAATGCAGTATCCCAAAGATTAATACCACGGTCCAGGGCATAAAGGAGAAGCTTTGCCAGCTCGTCCTTATCCATTAATGCCTGAGCACAGTAACCGGATGGGTGCGCAGTGCCAGTTCCCGTCCCTATTCCGAGACGTGATACCTCGATACCTGTTTTTCCAAGCTCAACTCTCTTCATAACTAATGAATAACATAATATGGTTACAAGACACAATCAAGAGTAAAACAAATCATTCCTCGAATTCTTCATTTGTATATTCTTCTTTATGCTTTTATAATAAATTTACAAAGGTATCCCCTATTTGACTAAAAGTGGCGAAGGAAAATGACTAAAATTATGCAGGATAGACCAAGAGTATTATTTGTATGTACGGGAAACTCATGCCGCAGCCAAATGGCAGAAGGACTGTTAAAACATTATGGAAATGGTGAATTTGAAGTCTACAGCGCCGGATTGAGGCCGTCATACGTTCACCCGCTCTCAATCAAAGCGATGGCAGAATTAGATATAGACATTACAAATCAATATTCTAAAACGGTAACCGAGTTTATAGGCCAGGAATTCTCTTCTGTAATCACCGTCTGTGACAGTGCGAAGGAGCTTTGTCCGGTTTTTCCCGGAAAGCATAAGGCCCTTCACTGGAGCATTGAAGATCCCGCATCTACTTCAGGCACGGAAGAAGAAATGATGAAGGTATTCAGAAAAGTCCGTCAGAATATATCAGCTAAAGTTAAGCATTTCATTACAACAATTAAAGCGGGGTAAACGCTTAATTGTTACAAAATCAGTGTTACTTATATATCTCAATAACCTAGCTTTTCAAGCTCCGGATAAAACTTTCCTTCCTCAAATGCTATCCTGTCCGCAAGTGCACCTTTAATACCACCAAAATCATTTGCAAACTCATCACTATCTACTGCATCAGCCGATGAATATTTATCGAAGAATGGTAACAATGCAGTTTCGGCAATCTTACCGAGTTCATCTATAAACGACTGTGCTGCCGACTTAAATGACTCATCATCTGACTTCCCAATTGCTTCTGTTATAATTCTATTTTCTTCTCCAACGTGTGCTAATAAAGCTTCTTTTAAACCATTAAGTGTATTGGCTCTTTCTTGTCCGCTTTGAGAATCGATTTGCCCTAATAAACCTGCTGCTGCCTGGTGTGTTGCTTTAAAACCATCTACTGTTGCTCCCATATGATCATTCTCCTTTCTTTAATGTTACAAATATTTACCCCGCTCAAAATTTGTATAGAATATGTAACGGTATACTAGTCAATATAAGGCGCTTGCCCAATAAACAGACATTTACTTTTTGACAATACTATTTTACAGATATACAATTCAACTTAACTAAATTGTATATTAATTTAACAATATTTGCAGGCAATGACAAGGAAAAATATATTTAAGAGATACCAGGTATCATTCGACAGCAAAACGCTTCAACACATTTTCACAGATACGCTTATAATCGGAAGCGGGGTTGCAGGTTTAAGCGCAGCCATCCACGCAGCAAAGAGCGGGTCAGTCCTGGTGGTAACAAAGACCGAAATAAATGAGAATTGCACTGAGCATGCACAGGGAGGGATTGCTGCAAAATTAAACCTTAGTGATAGTTACAAGAGTCACATTAGCGACACTCTAAGTACTGGTCAGGGCATTTGTAACGATACAGTCGTTAGTAGCGTAATCAGAGAAGGCCCGAAACGTGTAAAAGAGTTAATAAGCTGGGGCGCTAAATTTGATAGGGAAAACGGAAAATTAGCCTTCACAAAGGAGGGAGGGCACAGCCACCCGAGAATATTACGGGCCAGAGGTGACTCTACAGGTAAAGAAATTGAAGAAACCCTGATAAATATGGTTAAGAAAAATCCCCAAATCAGGGTTTTTGAACATACTTTTGCCCTTGATTTGCTGGTGAGTAAGAGTACCTGCGACGGAATTATAGCATGGCGTAGACGAGAAGGGAAAATATTGATATGGGCGAAACAAACTATTTTGGCTTCCGGAGGTTGCGGTCAGGTTTATAGAGAAACAACAAATCCTGAGATTTCAACCGGAGATGGAATTGCAATGGCTTACAGGGCAGGGATTAAGCTACAGGACCTTGAATTCGTACAATTCCACCCAACAACATTATACGTAGCTGGCGCCGAAAGAGTATTGATTTCAGAAACGGTTCGTGGCGAGGGAGGAGTATTGAGGAACAAATACGGTGAGTTGTTCATGTCAAAATATCACCCCAGCGCCGAACTGGCGCCAAGAGATATAGTTAGCAGGAGCATTGTGCATGAGATACGCAGAACCGACCATACACATGTGTATCTGGATGTAAGGCACATTTCAAAAGAGAAACTCAGTACCAGATTCCCAAATATAAAGAAATTATGTGCATCCTTTGGTATTGACATAACAAGACAATTAATCCCCGTACACCCAAGCGCTCATTATATGATTGGTGGTGTTAAGGTTGACCAGAATGGTAGAACAAGCATGAAAAATCTCTATGCATGTGGAGAAGTGTCTTGTACAGGATTACATGGAGCAAATCGCTTAGGCAGCAATTCATTACTTGAAGGTCTGGTATTTGGCTATAGAACCGGTAATATGGCTGGCAAGGAACTGGGAGAAAAGAAAGAAGGCTTGTCTCCACGTTCCTTTAAAGAGACTTCAAAGAGTCATTTATATAGCGAACTGGATTTAGAAGACTTAAAGAATTCTTTAAAAAGCTTAATGTGGAGGAGTGTTGGTATCGAAAGAGATGGCAAGTACCTTAAAGAGGCAATCAAGAATATTAAACACTGGTCAAAATATATAATCAGCAACGAATTCTCATCACCACTTGGCTGGGAAGTACAAAATATGCTTACAGTATCAATCTTAATTTCCGGCTCAGCGTCCAGGAGATGTGAATCAAGGGGTGTGCACTACAGGCTAGACCATCCAGGCACAGATGATAAACAGTGGAAAAAACACATTATTGTTTATAATGGAAAATACGGCTTTGCACGATAACATCTTAATACAATAGTTTCAGATAGTTGATATTAACGAACCTTCCCCAATACAATGCTGACATTGTGTCCACCAAAACCGAAAGAATTGGACATCACATTCTCTATGTTTTTTTCCTTCGCTTCATTAGGTACGAAGTCGATACCGCTACAGTCTGGATCTGGTGTTTCATAATTTATCGTAGGTGGCATTACTCCTTTGTCCACTATCAACGAACATATCAACGCCTCGACACCGCCTGATGCCCCTAATTGGTGCCCCAACATGGATTTTGTTGAACTAACTGATAAATCTTTAACATGATCGCCAAAGATCTTCTTGATGGAATTAATTTCAATCATGTCTCCCAGTGGAGTAGATGTTGCGTGTGCGTTAATGTAAGATATTTGCTCAGGATTCAATTTAGAATCTTTCAAAGCATTTCTCATGGCAATACATGCACCGGCACCTTCAGGATGCGGAGCCGTGATGTGATGCGCATCATCACTCATAGCAAATCCGAGCATCTCTGCATAAATGTTTGCACCTCTCTTTTTTGCATTTTCCATTTCCTCCAGGATTATAATACCTGAGCCTTCCGAAATTATAAATCCGTCTCTATCTTTATCAAAAGGCCTGCTAGCCCTCCGAGGATCATCATTCCTTGTTGACAATGCCTTCATATTATTAAATGCGCTTACACAGAGTGGTGTTATCGTCGCCTCCGTACCTCCTGCAACCATTATATCAGCTTCCCCTCTCTGCACGATCCTGAAAGCTTCTACAATAGCGTGCGCACCGGATGCGCATGCAGTTATAACAGAAAAGTTTGCGGCTTGAAGACCGAATTTAATGGCAATGTATCCCGGCGCAGCATTGGCCATTAATTTGGTAATCATAAATGGCGAGACTCTTGATGGGCCTCTTTCGAGTAAAATCTTATGTTGTGCCTCAATTTCAATAATACCACCGATACCGGTACCAATAATCGCGCCTGCCTTAGGCTTATCCACCTTATCAAGGTCAAGCCCGGAATCTTCAAAAGCAAGCGTTGCAGCAGCCACAGCAAATTGAGTAAATCTGTCCAGTCTTCTTTCTTCCTTCTTATCGAACCATTTACCTGGATCAAAACCCGATGCCTCTCCTGCAATAAATACACCATGACCTGTTGTATCAAAAGCCGTTATGTTGGAAATACCACTTTTCCCATTACATAACGATTCCCAGAGTTGATCTTTCTCATGACCTACCGGGGTTATTGCACCAAGACCAGTAACTGCTACTCTGCGCCCCATCGTTTTTACTTGTGCTCCTTAATGAAGTTTATTGCATCCCCTACCGTTTGAATTTTTTCTGCATCTTCATCGGGAATATTAATATCAAACGCATCTTCCAGCTCCATAACAAGTTCCACTGTGTCAAGTGAGTCTGCTCCCAGGTCGTTTATGAACGATGTTTCAGGCGTAACCTGTTCCTTATTTACACCCATCTGCTTTACAATTATTTCGTTTACTCTTTCTTCAATTGATAGTTCTGTAGACAAGACCTTTCCTCCTTAAGTCAAAGTTTCCGGTTTATTCAATTCTCTACTAAAGAATTATAATCATTAATACTTCTGATTTTTTTTGTAGGATCTATTTTCTTTAATATACCCGCAAGTACCTTCCCGGGCCCAATTTCATAAAATTCTTCTGTACCATCAGCTATAAGATTTTGCATAGAGTGACTCCATTTAACAGGATTGTCAAGCTGTTTTACAAGAGAACTTTTTATTTCATCAGGTTCACTTATGTATTCTGCACATACATTTGCCATAACTGGTATTTCACACCTGGAAATCTCCGTACTTTCGATTTCCTTTGACAGTCTGCTGCTTGCCGTACTCATTAAAGGGGAATGGAATGCACCACTAACCTTTAACGGGATTACAGCTCTTGCACCTTTTTCCTTAGCAAGAGACATTGCTTCTTTAACCGCCTCTTCTTTTCCTGAAATAACTATTTGTTTTGGAGAATTATAATTTGCCGCACAAACTTCTCCATATTTTTTTGCCTCAATGCATATCTCTTCAACTTCTGATTCCACTAACCCTATTATAGATGCCATAGTTCCCTTTTCCCTGTCACATGCTTCCTGCATGAACTGTCCTCGCTTATAGACAAGACTTAAAGCATCCTCAAATGATATAGAATTTGCAAAGACAAGCGCAGTATACTCTCCCAAACTTAATCCGGCTGTTACATGGCATGATATATTTCCATTATTACGCTCTTTAAAAGCTCTTAATAATGCTATGCTTGTAACCATAATCGCCGGTTGACAGATTGAGGTCATGTTAAGCTCTTCCTGCCCGCCGCCAAAACATATACCCGACAAATCAAAACCTAATGTTTCATTTGCCCTGTCATATACTTCTTTCGCTTCTTTGGATTGTGAGTAAATATCTTTACCCATTCCAATGTATTGTGAACCTTGTCCTGCAAATAAAAAAGCAGTTTTCGCCATTTTACCACTTAATAAAAGATGTACCCCATGTTAAACCTCCCCCAAACGCAACTAATAGCACGGAATCTCCGGGGTTTAACATATCCCCCTTGTCTATCTCATCAAGAGCTATGGGAATAGAAGCTGCAGACGTGTTACCATATCTGTCAATATTTACGTATGCTTTTTTCCTCGGCTGTTTAAGCCTTTCCATCGCAGCTTCTATGATCCTGATATTACTTTGATGTGGAACAATCATATCGAAATCTTCCACCTGCATATTATTTTCAGCAGCAGCCTTAGTGATCATGTCAACCATGTTATTAATAGCAGTCTTAAATAATTCTTTCCCCTTAAGCTGAATATAATGTGAACGAGACTCGATCGTTGCATGTGATGCCGGTAATTTAGAGCCTCCTGCCGGCAGTGTCAACAAATCTGCCTGACTGCCATCAGAACCTAAATATGTCGTAATAATCTCTCTTTTGCCATTACCCCGTTGAACGACAACAGCTCCTGCTCCATCGCCAAAAAGAATACAGGTAGACCTGTCTGTAAAGTCTGTAATCTTTGACAAACATTCTGTACCTACAACTAAGACAGTTTTCATGGCCCCGGAAGCAACAAAACCTTTGGCTATGGATAGCGCATAAACAAATCCGGCACATGCCGCTAATATGTCAAAGGCGCCGGCATTCTTTGCGCCTATCTTATCTTGTATAAAACAAGCGGTAGTAGGTACTAAACAGTCTGGTGTTATTGTGGCAGCAACAATGAGATCTACTTCAGAGGGTGATACATTTGCATCATCCAGCGCACGTAACGATGCTTCAATCGCCAAGTCTGAAGCAGCGACTCCGTCTTCTACAACACGTCTCTCTTTTATTCCGGTACGCCTGGTGATCCATTCGTCTGTCGTGTCAAGCGTCCTCGTCAGATCATCATTGGTGATCACTTTCCTGGGCAAAAAAGACCCTACCCCCGTAATTGATGCCTTATATCCTTTTTCCATTAATTATCCTAATATAAATTAGGAAATTTGGCTCTTTATGTAGCAGTTACGAGAGATGAATTAGCTCTCTCGAGTTCAGTATTAATATGTTTATTTACCTCATATTTCCCGAACTGTATAGCCTCTCTTATCGCGTTTTGAATTGTCTTGGAATCTGACCTGCCATGAGAAATAATACAGATACCATCGATCCCAAGTAGTGGCACACCACCATATTCAGTATAATCCATTTTACTGTACAGATGTTCGCGAACAGGCTTGCAAAGCCATGCCCCTAATCTTGTCAAGGCGCTCTTCTTTGCCTCCGAGGCAAAAGCAGATAATATGCTTATCGAAAGCCCTTCAGCAAATTTCAGCAAAACATTACCAACAAAACCTTCACAAACAACTATATCGAACTTACCATCAAATACATCACGTCCTTCGGCATTTCCAACAAAATTTAAAGGAGAATTCGAAAGAAGCGCAAAAGTCTCTTTTACTAATTCATTACCCTTGGCACTTTCCTCGCCTATATTTAAAAGTCCAACTCTTGGTTTTTCAATATTTAATACGTACTTACAAAAAACAGAGGCCATGACTCCATATTGCATTAAATGTTCAGGTTTACATTGTATGTTAGCCCCGGCATCGATGACCATGCATGCGCCGTGAAATGTTGGTATGGATACAGCAATCCCCGGACGTTTAACATGTTCCAACGTACGAAGAAATAGGGATGATGACGCTACTGTTGCACCTGTGTTTCCCGCGCTTACTACGGCATCAGCTGCTTTTTCCGCAACCAACTTAACACTTTTGGTTATTGAAGAGTCAGCTTTCTTTCGCACAGCAACCGTCGCAGACTCATTCATGCCTACTACTTGAGAAGCATGTACAACTGAAATATTTCCAAAAGTAGCGCCACAAGCAGCTAATTCGTTTTGAATTCGCTCTTGGTCACCTACTAATATTATCTCGTGGTCAGTATAGACACGCGCAGCATCTACGGCCCCCCTTACAATCTCAAAAGGGGCTTCATCTCCACCCATTGCATCAACCGCAATCCGCATAACCTATGCTCTCTCTACAGCAATTACTTGTCTGCCGCGATAATAACCACAATTATGACAAACTGTATGTGGTCTTTTTATTTGTTTACAATGATGACAAATGAATTTCTTTGACCTGTTGCCCGATGTACTTTTGCCAAATTCAGAACGTGGAATATTTGGAGGGTTCAGAGCGTCATGCGAACGCCTCTTACCTGTCCTTGATCTGGATTGCCTTCTTTTTGGAAGTGCCATTATGTCGCCCTTTACTTTAAAATCTAAAATAAATAAGGAAAGAAGAAAGAAAGTGAATGTATAAGGCATTATCTTCAGTACCAAGCCTCCCGTTACTTTTCTGCCCTTCCCTTATTTTCCCTATCCCCTTAAAGCTTAAAAACTTATAAGAAGTCCCCTAAATTAATAAGTTAAGTATTTTATAATCGCACCTTATATTTGTCAAGTAAAAACATCATAGAAGGTTACGTATAATTTTCTATTTTCTCCTGTATTATTCTAAATCCTAAATCAATGGCTTCATTAATCTTATCAGGAAGTTGTCCACCGGCTTGAGCCATATCTGCACGCCCACCACCACCGCCACCAACAATTTTTGCAATATCCCTGGCTATATTGCCTGCATGAAGCCCTTTCTTGACTAAGTCGTTACTCAACGAAGTTAATAATGTTACCTTACCATTCTCCGTAGTTCCTAATACTATTGCCACGGAACCAAGACTTTCTTTTAACGAGTCTACAGTCTTCCTTAAATCACCTATATCCACTCCTTCTATTACCTCTGTTACAATTTTTACTCCTGATATTTCTCTGGCATTAGCAATCAGTTCAGAAGAAAATTCTCTGGCGCCTTCTTTTTTTGCCTTTTGCACATCTTTTCTTAAGTCTCTTATTTGTAGCATCAGCTCTTCGGCACGTTGAACGGCCATGTTTTCCTGAACATCCAGAACGTTACATAACCTATCCAATGTATTCTCTTTCTGCCTTATCCTTGTGAGGGCATCATTCCCTGTTACAGCTTCTAACCTGCGTATCCCTGCTGCTATTGATGATTCGTTTGTAATCTTAAATAATCCTATTTCGCCAGTACTGCTCACATGCGTACCGGCACAAAGTTCCTGACTATAATCTCCAATATTTACCACCCTGACATTCTCACCATATTTCTCCCCAAACAATGCCGTTGCACCTGCTTTCCTGGCTTTATCAAGTGCCATTTCCTCCGTAATAACAGGAGCATTTTCCATAATCCTCTCATTCATAAGTTCTTCTATCCTTGCAATCTCGTCTTTTTTAATACCTTCAAAATGGTGAAAGTCAAAACGAAGTCTTTCAGGAGCCACAAGGGAACCGGATTGCTCGGCATGTTGCCCTACTACCTGCCGCAGGGTGTAATGCAGCAGATGTGTTGCCGAATGATTACGCTTTATGGCGGCTCTTCGTCCTTTATCAATAACACAGGTAACGTTTTCACTTGTCTTAATCCTGCCCTCTGTCACCTTGCCAATATGCACTATAATATCATTGGATTTCTTTGTGTTGCTGATTTCAACCTTTGAGTTCTTTGTTTGAAATATACCGGTGTCACCAACCTGCCCTCCGGCCTCCGCATAAAAAGGAGTTTGGTCAAGCACTATGTGAACTTCCTGTCCTGCTTCAGCAGAATCAACCAATTTTTCATTTATAATAAGACCAATTACCTTACTTTCAGTTTCACAACTCTCATAACCCAGAAAAACCGTCTCTTTTGTTGTTTCTTTAATTGTGCCTATCGGCCCCTCATCAAATATACTACCGGTCATTTGCGTAGAAGATCTTGCCAGCTCACGCTGTTTTTCCATTTCTCTCTCAAAACCGCTTTCATCAACAGTCAAACCGCTTTCTTCCAGGATTGACTTTGTCATCTCGAATGGAAAACCAAAAGTATCATACAGTTGAAAAGCATCCTGGCCTGACAAACTCTTTTGTCCGCTCCTGCGAAGGCCTTCCATAAATTCATCCAGCCTCTTATTCCCCATAAACAGGGTTTCATGGAATCGTTCCTCTTCGTTCTTTATAATCCTTGCAATGTTTTCCCGACGCTGCTTTATCTCAGGATAAGCTTCATGCATTACGTCAGCAATAATGGGAACAAGTTTGTAGAGAAAACACTCCTCTTTTCCCAATTTTAGCCCATCACGAACCGCCCTTCTTAAAAGTCTTCTTTCTACGTAACCCCTTCCTTCATTACCCGGCAGAACGCCATCAGAGATACAAAATATTATTGCCCTTATGTGGTCGGCTATTCTATTCATCAACTTGCCGTTTTCTGCCTGACTATCGTATTCAACCTCAGTAATCTCAGAAATATACTGAATTATGGGCTTAAATATATCTATCTCAAAATTTGTGCTGACACCCTGCATAACACTGGCCATCCTTTCCAGACCCATCCCGGTATCCACGTTCTTGTTTGGTAAAGGCTTAAGTACTCCTCCATCTCTTCTGTCAAACTGTGTAAAAACAAGATTCCATACCTCAACAAACCGTTCGCAGTCACAATCGGGAGCACACTCTTTTCTTCTACATCCAACGTCCTCTCCTCGATCGTAAAAGATTTCTGAGCATGGACCGCAAGGACCATTTGGGCCATCCGATGGAGCATTTGCAGGCCAGAAATTCTCCTTTTCTCCAAACCTGTATAACCTATCTCCAGAAACACCAATCTTCTTCAGCCAGATATCGTATGATTCTTCGTCGTCCAGATAAACGCTAACAGACAACCTTTCTTCCGGAAGCTTCATTTCATTAAGCATAAATTCCCATGCCATCTCTATTGCTTCCAGTTTGAAATAATCTCCAAAGGAAAAATTACCCAGCATTTCAAAGAAAGTGTGATGCATAGGAGTTTTGCCTACATTCTCTATATCACCCGTCCTGATGCATTTCTGGCATGTCGTAGCGCTCTTTACCCCCAACGTCCCCTTTCCCAGAAACATGTCCTTAAACTGGTTCATCCCTGCACCGGTAAATAATAGAGTTGGATCATCTTCCGGGACAAGCGAATCGCTTGGGAACAGAGAATGCCCTTTTTTCTCAAAAAAACTTAAATATTTTTTCCGGATTACGTTAGTTTCCATAATATTATGTGATATTTTACATGCCTTAATAGCTAAATCAAGGCAAATATTGCGACATAATATCTGACGCAAGAATACAGTCAGTTACTTCTAAATACATAGAGTATATTAATTTAGCGTTGACAAGATCAAACCACTATATATAATTTTAAACTAAATTTAATGAAAGAAAATTTATAATATTCATTCTATTGGAATAGAAAGGACATTAATTTGCGCAGCGATACTATTACGTGTGGGATAGAGAGATCACCGGCAAGGGCACTGCTTTATGCAACCGGACTGACCAAGGAAAACATGGGAAAGCCGTTTATAGGCATTGCCAGCAGTTTTACGGATTTGATTCCCGGACACACCCACATGAGACGGTTGGAAAGAGAGATAGAAAAAGGCATTCATGCTGGAGGTGGCGTAAGCTTCATTTTTGGAGTACCCGGTATTTGTGATGGCATTGCCATGGGACACAAAGGGATGAGTTACTCACTTGCTTCGAGAGAATTAATCGCTGATTTAATAGAGTGTGTCACGAATGCACATTGTCTGGATGGGTTAATATTGTTAACTAATTGCGACAAGATTACACCCGGTATGCTTATGGGTGCTGCAAGAATAGACGTTCCTGCTATTGTAGTAACAGGTGGGCCTATGATTTCCGGACGCCGCAATATGAAGAAACTCTCTCTGGTCCGTGATACTTTTGAGGCCGTCGGCAGAAAGCAGAAAGGCGAGATCAGTGACGAAGAACTGGAAGCCCTTGAAAAGGAAGCATGTCCGGGCCCCGGATCATGTCAGGGATTATATACGGCAAATACAATGGCCTGCGTAACGGAAGCGCTTGGAATGTCACTGCCGGGATGTGCTGCATCCCTTGCAATCTCTGCGGAAAAAGACAGGATCGCCTATAAAAGCGGAGAGAGAATAGTTGAGTTAGTAAAAAACGACACAAACTGCAGGAAAATTATGACACGAGAGGCATTTGATAATGCAATCCTGATTGACATGACTCTTGGAGGCTCAACAAACACTTGTCTGCATATTCCTGCAATAGCCAATGAAGCCGGTATAGATATAGCGTTGGACCGCTTCGATGAAATCAGCAGGAAAGTACCCCAGATAACAAACCTGAGGCCAGGCGGTGAGCACTTTATGGAAGACCTTTTCTATGCGGGTGGTATTCCGGCAGCAATGAAGAGGCTTGAGGATATCATTAATGATTGTGAAACCGTCAGCGGTTTCAGTACAAAAGAGATCGCAAAACAGGCAATCGTCTATGATGATGATATTATACGGACAAAAGAGAACGCCTATAATAAAGAAGGCGGTATTGCAGTACTTCATGGAAATATAGCACCCGATGGCGCTGTAATTAAACAAAGCGCACTATCTGACGACATGAGGGTTTTTAAAGGCCCTGCAAAGGTCTTTGAGGGTGAAGAGGAGGCGATGCTGGCAATCATGGATAAAAAGATTTCCAAGGGATCAGTGATGATTATCAGATATGAAGGTCCTCGTGGTGGTCCCGGAATGAGAGAGATGTTGTCACCAACTGCCGCACTTGTCGGAATGGGCCTGGATAACTCTGTTGCCTTAATAACGGATGGGCGTTTTTCAGGAGGCACAAGGGGACCCTGCATCGGACACGTCTCTCCGGAAGCAATGGTAGGCGGGCCATTGGCTTTAATAGAAGATGATGATGAGATAGTAATTGACATTCCAGAACGCAAATTATATGCTGTAGTATCAGACTCCGAACTTGACAGCCGCCGTGCAAAATGGACACCGCCCCCATTAGAAGTTACTAAAGGACTTCTTGTCAGATATGCCAAATGTGTTACATCAGCAGATAAGGGTGCAGTACTCAAAAGCTAGCATGCAAGATAGAATTTTTAGTCACAAAAACCTGCTTTAAAACTTTTGCAAAATTACCCGGTAGTGTAATGGCAACACTAGAGATTTTGATTCTCTCATTGGAGGTTCGAGTCCTCCCCGGGTAACCATCTTAGACGAACAGGGGTTAAAAGCTCTGTTCGTTCTTTATTATCAAGCACTTGCTGTGGTTCTAACCTTAAGTAATCCTCTTCTAGTTTGGGGTACGTATCTTTTATAGGAACTAGCCATTCATTCGTCTCTATGCGCAGTCTACCGCCCTTTATCGTTGGGTTCTGACCTATAGCCATCAGTATCTCCTTTTTGGTATCCATGTCACCATGAATGAAGGCTTCACGTGCATTAGTTGCAAAATGAAAGGTGTTTTCTGTTAGTTCCAGCCAATTCACGGCACGGTCTTCAGTCTCTCTTAATACCTGCTTTAGTGAAGCAATTTGTGATTGAAGCAATTTGCGTTCTCTCATGTATTCTTCATCATCAATTAAACCTCTATATCTCATCTTTGTCAGATTATCTATTTGCTTCTGAGTATCAAGAACCGCTTTACATCTTTTCTGGTGGATTTGTTCTCTATCTTCAATTTCCTTATCATTCTCTTGGTTCAGAATATCTAAAGCCCAATCTCTAAATTCTGGTAGTATTGTCCATTTCTTTATTTCTTTCTCTATTTGCATTTCCAAATTATCTTCACGTATAACTTTCCTTTGTGAACATTTAATTTTCTTGCTTCTTCTTGTGCAGTGGTAATAAGTGTAATTTCTGATTTCTCCTGTACTCTTAATAAACTTTTTCTTGGTTTCCGCTGTGTAAAAACAGCCACATTCTCCACACTGAATAAGTCCCGTAAATGCAAATTTATGTTTCTTCGGTCTTGGACGTCCTTTTCGTCCTAACAAAAATTGAACGCTGTCATACTCTTCAAGAGTAATCATGGGTTCGTGTTTACCATCATACTGATTTCCATCGTATTCTATTATTCCAGTATAGAATAAATTTGCAAAAATGTTATATATAGCACTTCTTGATAGTTCTTTATCCCCAGTCTTCTTAGTTTTAGGAGTCCTTAGTCCCCAACTATTAGCAATTTCTAGAATCTGTGGAGGAGTATAGCGTCCAGTCAACATTAAATCCCACATCTTTCTGACAAAATAGAAACGTTCGGGGTCTTTAATGACAATCTTTTCTTCTTTATCATTTAAATAACCAATAGGTGCATGATTCGGGAAACCGCCTTTTTCCAATTTGCTCAACGTCCCCCTAAGTGTATTCTTGCGTAAGTCAATAATATATTGGTTTGCAATACCACTTTCGACATTAAATAATAATACATTATCAGAAGGAAGATATTCTCTATCTATAGTCTGGATTGATTTCAAAATGTTTCGTTGAAGAAGCCATTGTACTCTAGCACTATCTATGGGATTTCTGGAAAGTCGATTGATTTGCCAGCATAAGATACCGTCAGCTTCACCACTTTCAATTGCCTGTAGCATCTTATTAAAATAAGGTCTTGAATCAGGTTGTTTTGCAGATTTAGCTTCTATGTATATATCGGCGATTTTCAAGCGTTGTTCCTTGGCTAATTTCTTTAATCTGCTTACTTGGTCATCTATGGATTGAACTTGCCGGTCTTCGCTTTCTGATGATTTCCTAGCATATATTAGATATTTCATTTTACCCATTTGTGTACCCCCCAGCCTGACTCACTATATTATTTGAAGAATCATTGCTATTAATAACCTGTTCGCTAGTAAAAATCAACATTTTCCTTTTGTCATTTGGGTCTTGCTCTTCATAAATTAGACCTGCTGTTTCGAGCATCGACAAAATTTGCTGTCTCAACTGCCAGTCATCTATCATTCTCCCGTATACTTTAAAATATTCTGATTTTATTTCTTTACGAGTTAAACCTTTTGGTTCATCTTCATTATCAAATATATTTTTTTCTTCAAAAGCAGACACAATAACGTCTTTGTATATATCATAAACAAATGGAGAAAGATTATGTTCCTGACTCTCAGAAATCTTATCCCAAAGAGAACATGCTTCTTTTATGTCGTCTTCATTGGCAATAATAGTATTTCCCTCTCTTTTTCTGAACCAAACGTTTAGCAACGCAAATCCTTTGACTAGCGATATAAGACGTCCAATATCCCTTTGATGCCTTGGCTTTAAAATCTTCTTACCATGAAAGAATTTTTCTTCTATTAAATCAGGATTAATGATTTTAATATCTCCGATCTTTTCGTTTCTAATAGCTTCGATTCTTTCTTTCAATAACTTTCTAGATGAATCGCTCTCCAGCCATTGATTATAATGTTGATTATCACTATCTTTTTTTATCTTTTCCTGGATAGCATCTCTAATCTTTTCCTGACTGGTTTCAGGAGACAATAAAATAAACCTTGTCCCTTCCTGTTCGTCTATATTTAATCCAGCACTACAAAATATTACAGACGGATAACCCTTGATAAGTAAATTTTTTGTTCTTAGCCCTGATTTTTGTGATTTGTCGGTAATCTTAAGCTGGATCTCTTTCTTATCATGAGACAAAAGAGGTCGGAGCCTTTCAAGTAATTGGTTATGGGGTTGGTCTAAGAAGATTAGAACTTTCCTCGATAAGTCGATTATATAAATATTCTTCTCTTTGTCGTAACCAGCCGTATCGTGAAAAAAAGAAGTAGGGGAACAGTATCCAAGTTCAATTACATCTTCTTCAGGGAAAATCTTACTAATCTCAATTGGTATGTAGGACTTACCTGTAGAAGAAGGGGCGTTAAAGCTGATGTTAAATTGAGAACTATCTGTAAAGGCAGTCAGCATACATATAAGACTTACCAGCTTGTTGTCCTCATCCTTTTTTATTGTTAATCCAAGAGTACTAATAATATCAGCAGATGTTAACTCGTTGAATTTGGTTACATCTATCGGTTCTCTTCCAGCAACATATTTTGATAATTCATTCAGTAGTTCATACTCTGAGCCTTTATATTTTACAAAATAGTCTGTAACATCTTTTCCGTCAGTCATTCTTTCAGGAAAGTTGATTTGATAAATGGTTTTGTTACTCAATTTATTTTTGAGTTTTAGGATTAGTTCTTCCGCTCCTCTCATTCCTGCGTCATCTCGATCAAAACAGATATAAATATGTTTCACACTCTTTAGAAGTTCAATCCATTCCTCCTTAAATGTTCCTACTCCGGCAGTAGAAGTTATAGCTGGTATTCCATAACAATTTAATACGATACAATCTAACTCTCCTTCACAAATAACAATATAATCATTATTATTTTTTAAATTTTCTAATCCAAATAGTGTTGATTCTATCTTTTCAGGATAGAAAAGATATTTAGGCTCTTTCTTAATGGCAGGATTCTGCCTTAATTTAAAGTAAAGATACTCTCCACCAGCATCCTTTACTGGAATGGTTATCCAATAAGAATTGTAGAAATGTCCCCAGCCTAATTTATATTTATTAATTGATTCATCTATAATACCTCTGCTATTTAAGTATTTCCTAATATTTTGAGGTAAATTTGAATGACATTGTTCAACAATTGTTCTTGTAATTTTCTTGGGTTTCTTTTTACTATTTTTGGAAGGTTGGTTTAAGGATACATCTTGTACACTATCACCAAAATGTTTTGCTAATGTCAAAATATTTCCTTTTTCTCCGCACTTCTTGCAAACATATTGACTGGATTCTCTATTAAAGTAGAGATGTGCTTCTTTGCCTTTGCTGTCATGGTCACAGTTATTAAAGATACAATTCGTAATAAGTTCTCCCTTGCGCTCTCTGAATTGAATATTTTTACGTGTTAAATATTCCCTGATAGAAATAGTATCAACGTTATTCATTTCTAATTACTCTCCTTTTCATAATGCGTTACCATTTGCCTGACTATCTTCAAAACCGATAATCCTTTTTCTAAAGCTTCTCTTTTGGAAATATCTTTCCCAAAATGTTTTTTATATAGCTTTTGAAAATCTAGAATATGTTCTTCAGATAATTGCATGAAGTTAGATTTCTTTACTAATTTCCCCTAGAAAATAATCTATACATTCGACCAAATTCGAGTTTCTGCCTGTACATTCTTTTGATAGAAGTTTGTTTTTGAACCACCGTAAAAGATATTTCAACATGAATACTCTCATTTTATCATCCCGAAAAGTGCTTCTCTAATCACCTTAATATCTACCTCAGAATAAATCCGCTTTCCTGAACTGGTACGCTGAACATCTTGAACCTTTCCGGTATCGAATAAATATTGCAATTTGTAGAAGGGAATACTTAGTTCCCTGCATACATCCTTACTTGTTAAAACCTTTCCCATAAGGACACCTCCTTCTCCTATTAATGAATACAATTATTTGCATCAAATAATATTGAGAGCGTATCACAAATTAAGGTTGGATACATTAGTGGCAACCTTATTTCCTTAACCTTAATTAAGACAATAAAAAAAGGCTGTAAACCGCTTTAACGCAGCTTACAGCCCTTTTGCTCTATTTAGTTCAACCTTATGAGAACCTTATTAAAACAAATAATCCTTATGAGGACATTATAAACTATGAGTCATTTAAGAATGCAGACAGATTGCTATGGAATTCGTATGCTCCTTTACCTAGTTGGTCCTTTTTATGTGTCATTATTATTTCCCTTTTAAATCCTAATTTTTCAAGACCATCTCTTAGTTTATTAATTTGTTGATCTATTTGTGTTGGAGATGTTGGCTCTTTGTCATCAGTTTCAGGCCATAGCACCTTATCTATATCACTTCTTCTTACAATTTCATCCCTATTTTCCCACAAGAATTTAAACAATTCTATTTGCTTAGCTTGCAATCCTATCGCATTGTTATTGTATTTCAATGACTTGCGGACATAGTCTATCTCAATTTCCTCCTCCTTAACCTCAACATCCAGTGAAATCGGCTTGAACTGCTCTATAAAATAATCAGGAAAATCATTAGGATTATACGTATAAACAGCGAGCCAGTTGAAAGTAGTATACGGATATCCAAGTACACGGTCTTTAATAATTTTACCCAAATTCAGAAAACAATCTTTGTCTTGTCTACTATTAGGGCCACAACGAATATTATCTATAAAAAGGCTTCCTTTCTGTTGGAACAAATAACCCTTGTAAACTTGCTCGTCTTCTGTATTTCTTTCATAATGTATGCCGCCTGGTAAATGAATAATTCTCTTCTGGATATATTTATTTCGTATATCCTCTAATTCACTTGTATTTATTCTACATATATCCATATCCATATAATCATCTAAAAGCTTTTTAGTTTCTTCATCGGTTTTTGCTGCATCAATAATACCTACATCAATCACCAGTTCTATGTATACCTCTTTAGCTGTCATTGCACCACAATCGACATGTTTCCATGTATTAGTTGTACTTTTGCGATAGTCACTTGTAAATAGATATTCTCCCATTAAATGTTCAATGGATGAGTTATCTATACCATCTGGGCTTTTACTTTTATAAAGATCTTTATATTTGTCTGCCAGTTCTTCTTTACTTGTTGGCTTTCCATCATCGTCAAGATATTCTCCATCAGCATCTATATTATTCGCTACCATCATATGAACATCTCTAATTAAGTTTTCACGATCAATGTCATTATTACCACAAAGCAAGACAGGTTTGTGACAATTGTAACATTCTAAGAGATCGCCTTTGATTTGTTCTATTGACATGAGTTGCTCTCCTCACAACCTCCAATGAAAAAAAAGCAGGGCAAGGCTGGTGGAGTACCAGCCGTTCGGATAGCTTTTCCTAGCCCTTACCTAATTATATTATCTGTAATAATACTTACAAGGAGTTTTATGTTTAAGTGAGGGCGTGGCTGTGGAGCAGAAGATTGATGCAATAGAACTACAAGAACTTTGGTGCTCAGTCGGGGGGGCATTTCTTTCTAGCTATTCTCCTGCCCTCACTCTCCCTCCTCCTCTTTTATCTCCCTCTTTATTTCTTCCTTTATTTCTTTCTTCATTCTGCCACAAAGGAGATAAATAGATATCGCTACACCTGGAGCAAGCAATACCCATATACAAAAATTTCTTACATCTAGGCTTGCACCGAAAAGGCTACTAACGAAAAAAGCGCATAAACCACCCGCCACATATGAAATTAATTTTATTATCATGTGCTTGTTGTTGTGACCCGATGGGGCACTTTCAGAATAATTCCCCAATTCTCTCCCCATAGCCGTCATAAGCCTATATTTTACGTCATAAAAGATGGGGCTTGGAGAGTCTCAATGATGATATTGCACCATCATTTTTAGAGAAAAATGGCTGTTCATAAGTCCATATTATACCTAGACTTATTTTCAACGTCTTGTAAATAATAGTTATGTTACTTTCAGCAAAATTCTTAGTACTGCAAGCTCACTCCGACAGAGTTTTCCAATACTAAAAGAAAATAGCCAGAATGTTTAAGGATTGCAATCTTTACAAGGCTTACCACCAGCGTTTCGTGCTTGTTGCGATGATGCAAATTCTACAAAATCTTCTGTACCAAGTTTAGGACAATAGGACTTGTGGAATATATCAGAGCGTTTGGTAGTAAACACAGATAAAGGATTTCTTAGTAAAGCCTCTTCCTTCAATTCTAAGCCAGGTTTCTCCTTTCCTTCTATTACTTTATCGTTAGTTATTTGACGATCTTGCTTAGATTGCTCTTCATATTTAATGCTTGAATAACGTATAAATTGTTCTTTTGTATTCTCACACAGAAATAAAATATGTGATATTCTTGTAACATCTGTTTCCCATGAATTCTCGTAAATTTTACCTTTTGCTTTTGGCGTTATTGTTGTATTTGTTTTTCCGTATTGATTTTTCAATATATATTTAAGTCTATTAAACTGTTTTAGATAATAATCGTCTGACATAAAAGGTTTATCATATTTAAGAGTTATCGATGCACAGTGCAATTTATCCGATTTATCAAACCAATACATTATTTTCGTCCAATCCGCATCAACAGAATTGAATCTGCCATTATATTCAAGAAGTTTTACATCCCCTACTCCATAATCATAATCACTCAAAAAGTCCGCTGTTTCTGAACTTTTTACTTCAGCCCTACTCATACCCCAAGTAACTTCCCTAACATCCTTAGCGTCAAGTGGGGGAGGATTTTTCCTAAGCCCATATATTACCTCTAGCTCGATATCGCCTGTTACCTTACGTATTATGCCTCCTTTTAAATTAACATCAAAATAATACCCTTGTACTCCAGAACCATCTTTGAATGTATAACTAACAAGATACGTTTGATCGTTAATCTTCTCGGCTTTCCATCCTAGAATTTCAAGTTCACCTGTTCTCTTTTTCATCCAACTCCTAATCGTATTTTCTACCATAACAACACCTAAAACATACGACTTCTTTACCATGTTTATTGCTGTTTCTTCAGGTGTAGTACGCTTGACAGGAGTTTTCTGTGTAAAACTGCTTATAGGAACTTTATGTGTCGTAGTTTTGCTAAGTCTTAGGAAATACATATAAAGACCAACAAGAAGCCCCGCTACCACAACCCCTATGATAATGAATATAAACTTCTTGCTCTTTTTAATGTTGTTCTTCTTATTAACAGAGATTCGTTTTCTGTAATTTCTCCAACCAATTGTGTAAAAAACTAAAATAAAAGGTATTACTAAAAACAAAATCCCCCAATAATCAATACCAGCACCAATTTCAGCAATACTAAACAACCATACAACTATACCAAACACCAAAACTGTTATATATTGCCCTTTTGTTATGTTATAAATCTTCATAAATTCCTATTAAAACGAAACCTTGTTATACTATCAGGCTGAATTATAAACTCAGGAGGTAATTAGACAAGTGTTTTTTTACTCAAAACTACCACCCAATTACGCTTGATATATGAATCTTTTAATTGACAAGGTGCTGGTAGAGGGTAAGATTTGCAATTAATTACAATAATAATTATATGGGATTTCAAGAAAGGAGATTCTAATAATGGAAATAGAAGAAGATAAAATACGAGTAGTTCGTGAATATTTACGAGCTAAATTTCCGGGATGTGAAATTCCAGATAAGTATGAATTTGATTATGTTGGTCAATCTTTCGGAATTGATTGTGGGGAAGTATTTCATTATGTTACTATCACTCAAGCATTTTTTAGCGATAACAGCACTAAGGAATTGTCCTCTTGGTTAAAAAATTCGGAAATTGCACAACAATTAAGTAATAAAGAAACTAGCCTCCGATTTATCGTAATGGCTAAAGGTGTTACAGATGTGGTGGAAGAAAAGTAGCTTCTCCACAACAGGAAATAAGCAACCTTGCATATAAAATATATGTTTCAGGCTTGCTATCATGCTTTTTAATTTCTGGTAGTGTTCTCCAATAAATTGCCAAAGGATATCCATTGTATATTTTATGTTCATAAGAAGGGAATTTGTATTTTGCAAAGTTTTTATATGCTTTAATCCACTTTTCCCATATTGGAAGAGCCTTGTTCTTGTCAGTAAAATACATAGCAAATTCTACATAATCTTCACCCGTTACAGAATAATGCTTTTCTGTACTCTCGCCAACCTTTCCAACTATCTTGTTCGCAACATAATAAAACTTGTCTATTAATTCCTTCAATATTATCTCCTTACTATTGTGCGTGGGGTAATGAAATACCTACCACTTACTAATCTTCCCCATCATTAGCTAACTTTTCAAGCTGGTCTAAAGCAGATTGGCCTATCATCTTGGATATGGTTTGACTAATTTCTATGTTTTGTTGTTTTCGATTGTCATTGTAAATATTATGTGCATATTGGGGTGAAGGAAACAAGTTGTTAGCTTTTAACACATCCTTGCTTGCCTTGTAACATAATTCAAGTTTCTTAATATCGTCCTCTGGTACATCTTTCATTCCTTCGACTAGTGATTTAACATTCTCTACTGCATCGGGTAAAACCTTAACCAGTTTTTCTTGTTCTTCTCTGATTAAGTCTCTAATTTTATCTTTATTGGCAAATCGTGAGATAGTAGATTGATCCACACCAAATTGATTGGCTATGTTGGTTTGAGGTTCATTGACAGCAAGGCTTTTTACCACTGCGTCTTCAACATGATCAAGCTTTCCCATTGTTATTGTATCCTTATGTATGCAAAGTATGCAAAATATGTTTCCAAAGTTAAATTTGACATTATTTTAGTTATAGATATAGTGAGTAAGGGTAGGGGGTTCACGCAATCTTTTTTAAATCAGGAATGTATAAATAACCCTTATTTTGGACAATTCTGGTTCTAACATCGTCCACGACGTGTAACCATCATCTTTCGCTGAAGCTACAGAATGATTTAAGCTTAGACAAGATGGTCAGGAACTCAACACAATTGATAAAAGAAGAAAGTAAGCGTAGAATAATTCCACTGCCAACCAAAAGAAAAAGTAAATAATATTTATCATTTCAAAATATTTACCTTTGACATTACGTTTGAATGTTATAGAATTACACATTGCATATTCTTGCTGTCCTTAAACAGTAGAGAAATATTAGCAAAATGCTGACATTATGAAGGTATTATTAATATATCCTGAATTTCCAGATACATTCTGGAGTTTCAAACACGCACTTAAGTTTATACACAAAAAAGCATCCTTTCCTCCACTGGGGCTATTGACAGTTGCCACAATGCTGCCAAAAGAGTGGGAAAAACGCCTGGTGGATGTCAATGCAACAAAACTCACAGATAAAGATCTTAAATGGGCGGATTACGCATTTTTCAGCAGCATGGTCGTTCAGCGAAAATCTGCTCATCAACTTATCAAACGGTGCAAAGAAGCAGGAGTTAAGATCGTTGCCGGAGGTCCGTTGTTTACGAGTGAGCATGAACAATTTAAGGATGTTGACCATTTTGTACTCAATGAAGCAGAGATAACCCTGGCCCCATTTCTGGAAGATCTGGAAAACGGTTGTGCCAAGCCGGTATATAAGACTCCTGAGTTTGCTGACATTCGAGAAACCCCTGCCCCTTTATGGGAATTAGCCGATTTGAAAAAGTATGCCTCCATGAGTATACAGTACACAAGAGGTTGTCCATACCAATGCGAGTTTTGTGATGTAACTGCGCTATTTGGCCGGCGCACACGAACAAAAATGACTGAACAAATTATTGGCGAGCTGGATACTTTCTATAATCTTGGATGGCGTGGGAATGTCTTCTTCGTTGATGACAATCTTATAGGAAACAAAAAAAGCCTGAAACAAGACTTATTGCCGGCATTAATAAAATGGCAAGACAATCACACCGGAATCACGTTTAACACTGAAGTTTCCATAAACCTGGCCAAAGATGAAGTATTAATGCAGATGATGTTCGATGCAGGATTTAACACAGTCTTTGTCGGTATAGAGACACCTGATTCAGCCAGCCTGGCTGAATGCGGCAAAACACAGAATAAAGACCGGGACTTAGCAGAAGACGTGCGGATTATACAAAGAGCTGGATTGCAGGTACAGGCGGGCTTCATTGTAGGCTTTGACAATGATACGCCATCCATTTTCCAGCGACAGATTGATTTTATACAGAAAACTGGAATTGTAACGGCAATGGTAGGCCTGCTTCAGGCTCCAACCGGAACAAGACTGTATGAACGCCTGAAAAAAGAGGGCCGACTGCTCGGACGAATGACAGGGGACAATGCAGATGGTTCAACAAATATTATTCCTAACAACATGGATGCTGACACGTTTCGAGAGGGATACAAGAAGATATTAAAACATATATATTCCCCTGAAAATTACTATAAGCGCATTATGACGCTCTTCAAAGAATATAAGGCTCCAAAATTTAAGGGTACAATTAAATTTGAACATATTTTAGCGATGTTCAGTTCCGGTTACCATCTCGGCATATTAGGTAAGGAACGCTTCCAGTTCTGGAATCTCATGTTATGGACAACTTTACATCGTCGTGAATTAATTCCACTGGCCGTTACACTTGCAATTTATGGCCACCATTTTCGCAAAGTCAGCGAACTACACATTCTTTAAATAACAGGTAGTAAGAAAACCAGCCGTCTGCACAAATATTTATCTACTGCTTTATCATTACAATTCCATAGCACGGTCTCATACAACAACGTAACTCCACTTAACCTTCCTGTCCCCGTCAAAACAGCTTTCAGGCTATTTGTCAGGCGGATAGGCGCTTTTAACCTTTCCGGAAACTGGTTTTTGTTTGACTCTATAAAATACGTGTGCTAATATTTTTAAATTAATTGTTGCAATAACTTTATGCAATAAAAGAACTTGTAATATGTTTTAAATAAAAACATCCTTATGAAAATCGCATATTTTGATTGTTTCTCCGGTGCAAGTGGCGATATGATTCTGGGATCCCTGATAGATGCAGGATTTAGCAGGGAGAAACTCAATGAAGAACTCAAAAATCTGGATATAGACAACTATGAGCTTGATTCGAAGAAAGTTCTTCGGTCTGAAATTACGGGAACAAAGTTTGACGTATTAATCAAAGAAGACAAAAAAGACAATAAACATAGCCGGAGAAGAACCCTCAAAGATATATCCGGAATTATTAACAAAAGTACGCTGGGAGAGAGTGTAAAAAGAGACAGCATCAAAATCTTTGAAAATCTGGCAAAGGCGGAAGCAAAGATACATAATACTTCTCCGGAAGAAGTTCATTTTCACGAAGTTGGCGCCGTAGATTCAATTATAGATATAGTAGGAGCCGTAATTGCCATCCATGATCTTACGATTGAAAAGATATACTTTTCAGCAATACGTACTGGTACCGGGTTTGTAAAATGCAATCATGGACAGTTTCCAATCCCTGCACCGGCAACTGCAGAACTATTAAAAGGGTATCACGTGATAGGCACGGATATACAGCGAGAGCTTACAACGCCCACCGGAGCAGCTATCCTGACCACATTAGGCGTAAACGTAGAAATGTGTCCTGAGATTACGTTACTACAAATAGGATATGGAGCCGGGAGCTATGAAATCCCACAAATTCCAAATCTCTTAAGGGTAATGATTGGCGAAACAATCACGATGAGCGAACAAGATGAAGTTTGGATGGTGGAGACAAACATTGACGATATGCCAGGAGAGCATTTGGGTTACTTATTGGAAAAGATATTAGACGCCGGAGCGCTGGATGGATATATAACACCGGTGCAAATGAAAAAATCTCGCCCAGGAACCCTCATCAGCATTATTGTAGATGATGTAAGCCTGTCAAGAGTAGAGAGGATAATATTCGAACAGTCTACGACATTTGGTATCAGAAAATACAAAGTAAACCGTAATAAGCTATACAGGAAATTTGTTGACGTAAAAACTGAATATGGCATGATTAAAGTCAAAGTAGGCACGCTTAACGGATGCATTAAAAATATTACTCCCGAACATGAGGATTGCAGGAAGATTGCAGATAAAAGAGGGGTTCCGTTAAGGCTAATATATAATGCAGCTACAAATGCTGCCCAGTCAATTGAAAAGAATCAAGGCTACCCGTCCGAACGGCTTTGGCCGGGCGGGAAGCCATGAGTTACATCCACTAACTTGTTAGTAGGGGCTTAAGATTTTAAACCCCTACTAAACGAAATGTAACTCCGGGTAAAACGTAAGCAAGCAATTTCGAGGCAACTTTGAAAATTTTGCGTAAGCAAAAACAGGAAGTTAGCGACCTGTCTGCGTGCGGACACGCACAGGCGCATGACAGGCTGAAAGGAGCTAAATTCTCATGAAACATGTAATATCTGTCCTGGTTGAAAACAAGGTCGGTGTACTGTCACGCATCACAGGTTTATTCAGTGGCCGGGGGTTTAATATTGAAAGTCTGGCAGTTGGAGAAACTGAAAACATGGCCATATCCAGAATGACCATTGTCGTTAGCGGTGACGAGTCGATATTAGAGCAGGTTCGCAAACAATTGGGTAAAGTTATAGACACGATTAAGGTAACAGATTTTACGGGAACTGATTATGTTGAACGAAACCTGATACTTATCAAGGTAAGTGCACTTCCCGGGAAAAGAAATGAAATCATAGAGCTGGTAGATGTCTTTAGAGGAAAAATAATAGACGTTGGGCAAAAAGATATGATCGTTGAAATATCCGGCCCTGAAGACAGGCTTGAAGCAGTGTTAAACCTGCTTCGCCCATACGGCATAAAGGAGGTTGCGCGTACCGGCAGGATTGCCATGAACCGCGGGCAGAAAAAATAGGGTTTTTAATACGGGGTTCCAAGCCACTTTAAATCTTTTGTATTATTTCAACAATGATTAATTATAAAAAGATTTTGATCAAAAACGGAAATGTTCTTGATATCGCAAATAAAAAGGCAGGAGTCTTTGATGTCTTGATTGACAGCTCCAGAATTAAAAAGATCAGTAAAAACATCGATGTTAAAGACGCTCTGGTCATAGATGCTAAAGATAAACTAGTAGTTCCCGGCCTTGTAGATGTGCATGTTCATCTACGGCAGCCGGGGCAAGAGTATAAGGAAGATATTTATACCGGTTCGAGGGCGGCGGCGGCAGGCGGTTTTACTACTGTGGTAGCAGAGCCAAACACGTGTCCTCCGATTGATACTCCATCACGCCTTATTCAGCTTTTAAAAATTGCTAAAAAAGAGAGCATAGTTAATTATTATTCAAAATCAGCTATGACAGCAGGGTTGAATGGATATAGATTAGTTAATGTTGAAAATCTAAAATTTGCCGGAGCCAGAGCAATCTCTGATGATGGACACCCTGTCTCCGGAGATAGATTAATGTTTAATGCGCTTAAAAAAGGGAAAGAGTACGATATTTTAGTCAATCCTCATTGCGAAGAATCTGAACTGTACCGCAGGAGACAAAAAGAGAAAAGCAAACGAAAATCTTCTGATACTGTTGCGAATCCGCCGTATACGGCTGAAGGCCGTTTTGTTATGCGTGATATTGAGTTGGCAGAAAAGGCAGGGGCAAGAATACACATTTCCCATGTTAGTCTTGCTCAATCTGTAAATGAGATTGCCAAAGCAAAAGAACGAGGCGTGAATGTAACCGCAGAGGCAACACCACATCATCTTTTGTTAAGTGAGGAAGCAATAAAAGAAATTGGCACCAATGCTAAAGTTAACCCTCCGTTAAGGTCAAAAGAGGATGTTGAGGCGGTAAGGCGGGGATTAGCAAATGGCACTATTGATATTATTGCCAGTGATCACGCACCGCATTCAGCAAAAGAGAAAAGTTTGCCTTATAATAAAGCTCCTTTCGGGCTTATTGGTTTAGAAACAACTTTAGGCCTGGTATTAACATACCTGGTTCGTCCGGGTATTTTAACGCTGCAACAGGCAATTGAGAAAATGACTATTTTACCGGCTAAAATTTTTGGATTGGATAAATTTGGTATTGGCAGTTTAACGCCTGGAACTAGAGCTGATATAACGGTAATTGATATGAAAAAGAAATGGAAAGTTGATGTTAACAAGTTTTTTTCGAAAGCAAGAAACTGTCCATTTGACGGCTGGAAGCTTCAGGGCAAAGCAATACTGACAATAGTCGGGAATAAGATTGTTATGAAGGACGGTAAAATAATAGAGAGCATTTGAATTAATTTGTTAAATAATCGCAGCAAAACAATTACTACTTCTATTATAGAAAGGAATGAAATGACAAAGATTTATACTGATAAAGATGCTGATCTCAAAGCGCTGAAGGGTAAAAAGATTTCAATAATCGGCTATGGCAGCCAGGGGCATGCTCATGCGCAAAATCTCCGTGAAAGCGGACTCAACGTTATAGTCGGGCAGAGGAAGGGCTCTCCAAATTACAATTTAGCTGTTAAGCATGGTTTTAAACCTGTGCCTGCAGACAAGGCAACACAACAGGGAGATCTGATTGCGATACTGATGCCTGACGAAGTGCAGGCAGACGTTTATGAAACAGAGATAAAGCCTCATTTGAAAAAAGGAAAGACGCTTCTCTTCTCACACGGCTTCAATATTCATTTTGGCCAGATTGCCCCTCCAGAAGATGTTGACGTAATCATGGTTGCCCCAAAAGGACCCGGGCATCTTGTAAGAAGTGAATATGAGAAAGGCGGAGGTGTGCCGTGTTTAATGGCCATCCATCAAAACCCTTCAAAAAACGCGGAGAAAGTTGCCCTGGCTTATGCAGGAGGCATTGGGGGCGGAAGAGGTGGAATTCTGCCAACAACCTTTGCAGAAGAAACCGAAACAGATCTTTTTGGTGAACAGGCTGTATTGTGCGGCGGCGCTTCTGCCTTGGTCAAGGCTGGATTTGAGACGCTTGTCGAAGCAGGATATCAACCGGAATTAGCATATTTTGAATGTATGCATGAGCTGAAACTCATAGTCGACCTTTTCTACCAGGGAGGCCTGACATACATGAGACATTCAATCAGCAATACCGCTGAGTTTGGAGATGTGACAAGAGGACCGAGAATTGTCAATGAGGATACAAAGAAAGAGATGAAGAAAATACTTTCTGAGATACAGAATGGCAGTTTTGCCAAGGAATGGATTCTCGAAAATAAAGCAGGCCGTCCAATGTTTAATGCGCTTGTTGCAAAAGACAAGGATCATCAGTTAGAAAAGGTCGGTGCAAAATTGCGTAAACTCATGAAATGGATAGAATCAAAATAAGTTGTAAGGGTGTATTACCCCCTGCCCGAATAGGTACAGGCGGGTACGCCCCTACATTCGTACTTTTTTAACAGAAAAAGGTTTTTATGTCAAAAATCATAATATTTGATACTACTTTAAGAGATGGAGAGCAATCTCCTGGCGCCAGTCTGGACCCAAATGAAAAACTACAGATAGCAAGGCAACTCTCCACTCTGAATGTTGACGTAATGGAGGCCGGATTCCCGATCACATCTGAGGGTGATTTCAAATCTGTAAGTAACATTGCAAAGGAGATACGGGATGTAAGTATTTGCGCTCTCGCACGGGCAGTTGATAAAGATATAGATTGTGCGGCCAAGGCGCTTAAGGCAGCCAAGGCACCCAGGATTCATGTGTTTCTTGCAACATCTGAAATTCATCGAAAATTCAAACTTATCAAGGCAAAAGAAGAAATCATAAAGACTGCCGTAAAGGGTGTAAAACGTGCTAGAAAACATGTTGACGATGTAGAATTCTCCCCTGAAGATGCGTCAAGGACGGAACCTGACTTTCTTGTAGAAGTCGTAGAGGCCGTAATTGCTGCAGGGGCGGCAACCGTTAATATACCGGACACTGTAGGATATGCAGTACCGGAACAATACGCATCCTTAATAAAATACCTTAAAGATAACGTAAAGAATATCGATAATGCCGTTATAAGCGTCCACTGTCATAACGATCTTGGTCTGGCAGTTGCTAATTCACTTGCAGCCGTAAAGGCAGGCGCCACTCAGGTAGAATGCACCGTAAACGGAATCGGAGAAAGAGCAGGCAATGCATCACTCGAAGAAATTGTTATGGCTCTTAAGACCAGGAAGGATTTCTTTGGGCATACCACGCGCATAAGGACAAAAGAAATAATTGCCACAAGTAAGATTGTCAGTGGTTTGACAGGATTACAGATACAGAGAAATAAGGCAATAGTAGGAGAAAACGCATTCGCACACGAATCAGGTGTGCACCAGGACGGAGTTCTAAAGGAAAGGACAACTTACGAAATCATGAGGCCGGAGGAAATCGGTCTTCCAAGGACCAAAATTGTCCTTGGTAAACTCTCCGGCCGACACGCATTCAAGAAGCATGTTAAAGCGCTTGGTTATGATCTTCCTGACGAAGAACTTGAACACACATTTCAGCAATTTAAAATTCTGGCTGACAAGAAAAAGGAAATCTATGATCAGGATATAGAAGCATTAATTCAGGATGAAAAATCAGAAACCACGCATGTTTACGAACTTGACAGTTTAAGTATAAATTGCGGCCCGGTACCAACTGCCAGTGTAAGACTCCGTGTAGGCAAGGATGAAATTTTGGACGATTCAACAAAAGGTGACGGGCCAATTGATGCCATTTTTAAAACAATAGATCTGCTGACAGGCATAAAAGGAACACTTCTTGATTATAGTGTCAGGGCGGTAACGAGCGGAAAGGATGCCCTGGGGGAAGCCAGCGTAGAAGTAGAAGTTAAAGGCAATAGCTATAGAGGCCGCGCTGTGAGCACAGACACAATAGAGGCAAGCGCAAAAGCATATTTAAACGCCATCAATAAAGTTGCGGTTAAACATCGCAGGAAATAAGTTATTAAAGAAACAATTTCCAGTCAAATCATCCTATGCATATACTTATGGACAAATTCGTATGAAAGATAATACCAAAACAAAGTTCTTCGTTGAGTTGATCAAACCATCCCATTACGATGATGATGGATATGTTATCCAGTGGCGCAAGTCTTGGATTCCATCTAATACACTTGCATGCATATATGGTTTAACTCTTGATGCTGCGCAGCAGAATGCCCTTGGCGACAACGTTGACTTTATAATTAACTCCTATGACGAGATGAATACCGTCATACCTGTTGCAGACATTATTCGCAGGTTTAAGAGTGGCGGTGGACGTGGAGTTGTCTTTTTCGTAGGCGTCCAGTCAAATCAATTTCCACGTGCCATAGACATTGCCAGACAGTTCCGTGATGAAAACATTCAGGTTGCTATTGGTGGATTTCATACAAGCGGCTGTATCGCCATGTTGCCTGAACTTACAGACGAACTGAAAGAGGCGACGGAAACGGGCATTTCTCTGTTCGCAGGTGAGGCCGAGGAGGGACGGCTCACAGATGTTTTCAACGATGCCTATAATAACAACTTGAAGTCTCTCTACAATTACCTGGGAGACCTGCCTGGTCTGGAGGGCCAGCCAATGCCGATAATGCCAAAAGACGTTGCCGAAAAATTCGTCAATAAAATTGGCTGTTTCGATGCGGGTCGCGGATGCTCTTTCCTGTGCAGTTTCTGTACCGTCATCAACGTACAAGGACGTAAATCACGCTACCGTAGCCCTGACGATCTGGAAAAACTGATACGCTCCAACATATCTAATGGTATCAACGATTTCTTCTTCACTGATGACAACTTCGCACGTAATAAGAACTGGGAAGCTCTCTTTGACAGATTGATCAATCTTCGTGAAAATCATGGTTCTAAACATTTAAAGTTTACTATGCAGGTTGACTCACTTGCCTATAAAATTCCAAATTTTGTCTCAAAGGCTGCCAGGGCCGGCTGTAGAAGAGTATTCATTGGACTGGAAAGTATTAACCCGGAGAATCTGCAAGCTGTGAATAAGCGGCAGAACAAAATTGATGAATATAGAAAGATGTTTCAAACATGGCGTAACGCCAGAATTATTACTGCAGCCGGTTATATACTGGGGTTTCCTGCCGACACTCCGGAAAAAATCGCACAGGACATTAAGACAATCCAGCAGGAATTGGCCGTAGACCTTTTAGAGTTTTTCTGTCTCACACCATTGCCCGGCTCAGAAGACCACAAAAATAATCACCTGCAGGGAGCGTGGATGGATCCTGATCTAAACAAGTATGATCTTGAACATGTTACAACGGCTCATTCGCTCATGTCCAAGAAGGAGTGGGAGCACATTTACCGTAAGGCATGGGACCTTTATTACTCACCAGAGCATATTGAAACCCTGATAAAGCGGGCAGCTGCGGGCGGCCCTAATCCCAGTAGGGTGATGCTCCACATCCATCAATTTTATGGTACCATTAAATACCAGAATGTTCACCCGCTACAGGGAGGCTTCTTGAGGCGAAAAGTGCGAACTCAGCGCCGCCCCGGTACTCCCCGGGAGAATCCACTTATTTTCTATCCGTATCGAGCCTGGGAAACAGTTAGTGGCCTTGTACCTTTTGGCCTGTATTACCTTAAGCTGCGGTCAATACGCAAGAAAATAAAACGCAACCCTGAGAGACGTTCCTATATGGACAAGGCGCTAATACCGGTGAAGGAAACTGAAGAAGACATTCTGAAAGAAGAAAGCATCATGTCACATTGACATACTGCATGAGAACTCAATATTACCATTGTTCCAAAATGAAGGAGATAAAATGAAAAGAAGGATTACAGATGTAACACAATCATTAATTAAGTTTAAGTTGGTGTTATTTTTAATAATGGGAGTGCTCATTATCAATGGACATCCCGGCAATGCCATCGGCAGCGAAAAGACAGTCGTAAAAACAGATGACAAGGTTAAGGTCCATTGCACAGTGAGCCTTAAGGATGGTACTGTATTTCAGAATACTATGCCAGGGAAACCCCTGGAATTTACAGTGGGAAGCGAACAGATGCCGCGCGGGCTTGATAGGGCTGTAAAAGGAATGAAACTGAATGAGCAAAAGAAGGTCACCATAGAGGCAAAAGACGCATACGGTAAGAGGGACGAAGGCCTTGTAATGAAATTTGTCAGAGCTGATCTACCTGAAAATTTTGTGCCAGTAATAGGCAAGACAATAAAACTGCGGGGAATAGGAGGAACAGTAGTAAACGTGGACAAAACTCACGTCTTTCTTGACTGCAACCACCCCCTGGCAGGAAAGGAAGTTATCTTCGATATAAAGGTTGTCGGGATTGAGTGATTCAGGCAAAAAGAAATAATGTAAACACTAATTGAGGTATAAACATGGGTTGTTTTCCTTCATATGAAGATGCAGGCTTTTGCGCTGCAGTAATGGATACGAATAGAGCGAGTTGGCAAAGGCCTGATATTGTCAGCAAGCTGATCACCAGGCCCGACATGACCGTCGTAGACCTCGGCGCCGGTACAGGGTATTTTGCATACCTGTTTTCTAAACGACTTTCTGAAGGGAAGATAATTGCACTTGACCCTGAAGAATCACTGATTTCCTGGATGGAGGAACGTAAAAAGAGAGATTCCCTGGATAATGTATCAATTCATAAAATTGAAGATGATGATCCGGGACTTGACCAATTAAACAGTGAAATTGATTTACTCTTTGTCGGATATACTTACTTTCATTATGATGAGCCGGTAGAATATTTTCGTGAGAAGATTTATCCCTTTATTCAAGAGAAGACTGTTGTTGCAATTGCCGATATGGCTCCTGTTCCAGGCCAGCCCCGTCACACAATTTCTGCACAACAAGTTATAACAGAAATGACGGAAGCCGGTTTTAAGATTGATGAGGAACCAACTACACTCCTTGATCAGTACCTGCTTATATTCAAAAAAATACCTCTATAGATGACACCATTTTCACAGATTATGACCCTCTTGACTCCTCAGGCAGGTATTGAAAACCAATTGACAAAAGAGTGGCAAAGTATAAGATTGCGCTAGGCAATAGTGGTGTTATCCAAAAGCTTTATAATAACTTGTTATGCATCAATAAAGGAGTAAACAGTGAAGTCGAATAAATTCTTTGTCATTGTAATATGTACCAGCATGTTCCTTTCATTCGGCTATGGAGTAGTCACAGTACAGTATAAAATCTTCCCATTTGAGCAATTGAGAGTAATAAGGCAAATTGTAAGCCCACGCCCAGCCCCAAGCCATTATGACTATTTTTACCATAAGAAATCGTTTTTTGAGCAACACGGAGGACATAGTTACGATGTTGTATTTATAGGTGATAGCAGCACTGATAATGCAGAGTGGCAAGATTTATTTCCTTCTCTAAGAATTGCGAATCGTGGCATACATGGAGACAGAACAGATGGTGTTATCCAACGACTAGAAAATATATATTCAACGTCTGCTCCTAAAGCATTTATGATGATAGGGATAAATGATTTTGTTTATGGAACAAGTGTCAATGAAGTCTTTGACAATTACAAAAACATTGTTACTAAATTAGTTGAACATGGAATGGAGGTATATATTCAGTCAACTATTCTCGCAGGAAAACGAAAAAAATATTTAAACAAAAGAATAATGGCGTTGAATGAGCGATTACAGGTATTGGCTGAACAAACCGATTCAGTTACATACATTGATTTAAATGTTGGCTTGGCACCAGATTCATTATTGAAAACAACGTATTCACGGGATGATGTTCATTTAAATGGAGATGGCTATGCCATGTGGAAAGAACTAATCAAGTCATATATTCAATAAAATGCATAACAATCACATGCACTCGGACAGCAAAAGTCAGAGCGAGGAGCGAGCGGCTCTTTTTGTTGCCGGTGATGTGAGGCGTTTATCAACTATCAACATCCTTCTCTGAAATGATTTCTGATGTAAAGATGTAGACGTCGACACCTCCTTTCTTCCATGCATCCGGTGACAGGCCTGCTTTTATACTGCAGCATTGGGACAGGAATTCTTCCCTGGTCCATCCCATATCAGTAGCAACCTGAGGCAGGAAGCATCCGGTCGCAGAACCTTCTATTACATAAATCCCATGTCTGCCGAGTTCGAAGTCAAGTGGGTTCTCAACCTTTTGCAGTGGTGATAAGACAGAAATATCTATTTCCAGATCATCTAATTCTGGAGGTTCAATTTGATTAAACCTCGGATCATCTGTTGCCGCTGAAACAGCCATCTCAGAAACAAGCTTGTGCAGAGGGATATCGGAAACCATTCGCCCTATACACCCTCTCAGTTTTCCACATGTTCTTAACGTTACAAATGCACCGTTTTCCCCCTTTAGATCCGGACTGAATGGTTCGGCTTGTGTTTGATCGTTTGGTATGCCTTTTACTGCGGATTCAATACTTTTTCTTGCTATTTGAAGCAATACTTTTTTATCTTTTTCGTCCATTTCAATTAGCTCCCTCTGGCCTGCCTGTGCATGTACGCACGCAGACAGGTCGCTAATTCATGTGATTTGCTTACGCAAAACAAATCTTTAGAATCTGGACTACCCGCGAAAAGTCCTCGGCGTTGTTTGTCCGGGGAAGCGGTGTTATTTCATGACTAAGCTTTTTTCTTCATGGAATACTTCTGCTGTAAAGACGAAGAATTCCATTTTCTCATCTTTCCACGCATATGACGGCAAACCGGCTTTATTACAAAGATGGGAGAGGGTCTCCTCTCTACCCCACCCCTGTTCAGTAGCAACCTGTGGAAGGAACACTGCTCTCATGCCTCCCAGACGTATGATAATTCCATGCTCTCCAGGAATGAATTTATCAGCGCCGCTTATCTTCTTTATCGGACTGAGCACTGAGATGTCTATTTCTATCTCTGCTAACTCATCTTCACTAACCGGCCTGAAACGCCCGTCGTTCATTGAAGAGTTTATGGCATTGTCCATTACGGCCTCAACAAGCTGCTCTCTGGGCTGTATATGGCCTATACAACCGCGAAGATTACCGTTCTTATTCAGTGTTACGAATACACCTCTTTTTTCCTTCAGTATCGGGCTTAATGCATATTCCCCTGAATTTAGATCAGGTTTCTTCCTTTCTTTCACATAACTTTCCAGCGTCTCTCTTGCTACCTTGAGAAGAGTCAATCGTTCATCATTATTCAGACCGTTATTGTCACTAATAATGTCCGGGGGTTCACTATTTCTTGTAAATACTATTGAAGCATAACTCACAGAACTGTTGAAATCTCCCAGTATGCTGCCTGATGTATCATACTTCAATATCTTCCCCTGCACATTATCAGGTAAGAGCTTCATTAATAACGTTATTGGCATAAAACCGCAGACAGTTATACCTGTCGCCTTTTTGTATCTGATGAAACCGTCAAAATCCAAAGCAAGGATACGTTCGAACGCCCCATAGTCAAGTTTCTTTATATTAGCCTCCACATCCTTTTTAAAAGGAACATAATCATATCCGTAACCATAATGAGTAAAGTCGGAACTTACAACTATCAACGTATCCTCATCTATTAAAGGCCTTAATTTATCAGCAATAAAATCGAATTCTTCGCCACTGAGCCTGCTAATGAGTATGGGAATGAGTTCAAAGTCGCTTCCAAGTACTGTTTGCAAAAAAGGTAATTGTGTCTCGAGGGAGTGTTCTCTCTTGTGTGCCTGCTTGAATGTCCCGATAAAAGGAGGATTATTTATAAGGTTGTTGCAGATGCCCTGATTCAGTTTTACAAGTCCCAACGGTGTCTTATAGGCCTCAACATCAAGTACCGATGCCCCCCTGTATCTTGAATAGTGGCTGGGGGCAAGTACTATTACTCTTTTATATTTGTAATCCTTTATTGCTTTATAACCGTACGCCGCTACTGATCCAGAATACTGGTAGCCGGCATGTGGAGAGATTATAGCTATCGGTTTGCCCGGCAGACTCTCTATGAATGCCTTATCCAGATAATTATTAATCTTTTTTGAGAGTTCATCTGCAGAATCCGGATAAAAACGCCCGGCAACGGCAGGTTCACGTATATTCTGTCCCTCTCCCGGAAGACCTCCAGCCGGATAATCTTCTGCGCTACTCACCGAAGGAGCAGTTAAACAAGAAATAAAGAGGAAAAGCAAAAAGAGGTATTTATGCATATGGTTATGCCCCCCTAAAAGAGATACTTTATAGCAGCAAATCCGCTGATTAACAATATTATGAATACAATAGTAAAGATGTTAAAAAACTTCTCAATGAATACCTTTATCTTTGGACCGAATAAATAGAACAACCCGGCAACCATGAAAAACCTTGCACTTCTACTTATAGCTGATGCCAGAATCAGGATAAAGAAATTTACATTGCAGAAACCGGCTGAAATGGTAAACACCTTGTAAGGAATGGGCGTAAATCCAGCCACTGCAATTGCCGCAAATGCGTTATTTTGATATTGCGTACTCACAGCATCAAACATGTCAGTAATATTATAAAAATTTATTATTGGCCTCCCGACATACTCAAAAAACTCATAGCCAATCAAATAACCAAAACATCCTCCTAGTACAGATCCCACAGAGCATATCCAAGCATACCTGAAAGACTTAGCGGGAATAGCAACTGCCAGCGCTATTAAGAGAACATCCGGTGGTATTGGGAAAAAAGAGGATTCACAAAATGCAAGTATAAAGAGCGCCCACGTACTGTGAGGTGTTTTTGCCCAATGTATTGTCCAATCATACAGTCTCCTTAAATGATTTGCTTTTTTTATGATATGCTCTTCTTCAATAGATTCCATGTAATAGTATATAAAATTTCTTGAGAATCCCCTATCGTTCCCACGCTGAAGCGTGGGAACGATATGAATTTCTTGAGAATAGTCTGAAATATAAAAATTAACTTTTGCTCATCATTTTAGGTTTATAAATACAATACGGCTCTTCTGCCATATAGTCTCCTGTTTCGTAGAATGCTCGCGCCCTGCAGCCTTCGCAGACCTTTTTGTATTCACATTCACCACACTTACCTCCCAGAAGGTCCGGTTGTCTGAGTTTATCGAAGACCGGAGAATTTTTCCAGATATCTTTAAACTTCTGTTTCTTGATGTGTCCCGCCTCTACAGGCAGGTAACCACAGGGGAACACCTCTCCCTTGTGAGAAACAAAGCAAACTCCTGTTCCAGCCAGACATCCCTTCGTCATAGCTGCCATACCGTGTGTTTTCGGTGTGATTTTTACACCCTCTTCTTTTGCCCGTTCCCGCATTATCCTGAAATAGTGAGGCGAACAGGTCGCCTTTGTCTGGATAACCGCATCTTTGGACAAATCATAGAAAAGATTAAGGAGTTCCTCATATTTTTCCGCAGGCAGCATCTGATCCTCGGCTATTTCAACCCCGCAGCCAACCGGAACCAGCATAAAAATGTGAATCGCCTCTGCTCCCAGTTTAACGGCAAGGTCATACAGGTCACGAAGCTGATTTTCATTATGTTTCGCAATCGTACAGTTTACCTGCATACCCATTCCCAGATCCTTTAAATGATTGAATCCTTTGATGGCCTGTTCAAACGAACCCTTAAGTTTTCGGAATTTATCATGAGTCTCTGCGTCCGCACCATCAAGGCTTATGGAAACCCTTGATACTCCGGCATCTACAATCTTCCTGGCCATGGCTTCATCCACCAATGTACCATTGGTAGCTAATGCTACAGTCAAGCCTTTTTCTACTGCACGTTTTGCAATATCGAATATATCAGGACGAAATAGCGGTTCTCCTCCGCTTAAGACGAGGATTGGGTTACCCGCTTCGGCTATGGCATCAACGAGTTCGAACGATTCTTCCGTTGTCAAATCATCATTCATCAATTGCGTACTAACGTCCAACCTTCTGCAGTGTATACATTCCAGATTGCAACCGGCAGTGGTTTCCCAGAAGACAAGGCGCAGTTGGTTTTGCGTATTCTTCATGTATTGATGGGAAACCTTGCCATGCCCATGCTCTTTTATTTGTGAATAAACCTCTTTGATAGTTCCTTCCGGTGCACCATGTGGCATACCGTGAGAACCTGACTCCTTACCGTGAAAACCCTTCATACTCGCCCCCGCTATTCTGAATTATTGATAAAATGCACTACATTGTTTGTACTTGACAAGACAATTTAGCACTGTAATATTAATTTTTCGCACAATTATATGCAATTTTACCCTTATTTCATATAAATTCAAAGACAAAAATACCATGAAAACCAGAGAGAAAGTAATTATATACGATACAACGCTGCGTGACGGCAGTCAGACAGAAGGCATCTCCTTTTCTCTGCAGGATAAAATCGGGATAGCCCTTAAACTCGATGATCTTGGTGTAGATTATATTGAAGGTGGTTATCCTTTATCAAACCCCAAAGATAAGAGTTTCTTCAAAGAGATCAAAAAGGCCTCACTGAAGAATGCTAAAATTGCGGCTTTTGGCAGTACAAAGCGGGCAAATAAAAAGGCGGCAGAAGACCCCGGACTAAAGGCACTGCTCTCAACGGAAGTGCCAGTCGTAACAATCGTAGCTAAAAGCTGGGACTTTCACGTAACCGAAGTCCTCAAGGTCTCATTGGATGAAAACCTGAAGATGGTTTCTGAAACAGTCAAGTATTTGAAGTCAAAAGGAAGAGAGGTTATTCTCGATGCAGAACATTTTTTTGATGGCCACAAGAATAACTCAAAATATGCATTAAAGGTTTTGAAAGTGGCTCAGGACTCAGGTGCGGATACCATTGTACTTTGCGAAACTAATGGGGGTTGTTTGCCAAATGAAGTAGAGAAGATTACCGGAAACGTTGTAAGCAGGATAAAGATCCCTCTTGGCATACACACACACAACGATTGCGAACTGGCAGTTGCCAACACCCTTGCCGCTGTTAACAACGGAGTCAGGCACGTCCAGGGGACAATAAACGGACTTGGAGAGAGATGTGGCAATGCCAACCTGTGTTCGGTAATCCCCAATCTGGTTTTAAAAAACAAATTCAGGTGTCTTGGCAATACAGAACTGAAAAAACTTACAGAAATATCAAGATTTGTCAATGAAGTGGCAAACTTTGTCCCCATGCACAACCAGCCTTTTGTTGGTTCAAGCGCCTTTGCGCACAAGGGAGGTCTGCACGTTAATGCAATACAAAAAAATAAGAGTACTTATGAGCATATAGAACCTGAAACGGTTGGGAATGAGAGAAGGATATTAATTTCTGAACTGTCAGGAAGCTCAAATATTCTAAAAAAGGTAGAGAAATATAAAATAGAGCATGATCAGAAAATAATGAGAAAAATCCTTAATAAAGTCCAGGATATGGAGAACCAGGGATATCATTTTGAGTCTGCGGAAGGTTCGTTTGATCTCCTCGTTAAGAAAATAATAGGCAAGCACAAGGGTTTCTTTGATCTTGAAGATTTCAGGGTAATTGTGGAAAGAGAAAAAGACGGGAAGTTAATTACCCGTGCAACTGTTAAAATAAAGGTAAGTGGTATAGAAGAACTGACGGTTAGCGATGGAGATGGCCCTGTAAACGCCCTGGACGGTGCATTGCGAAAAGCGCTTGAGAAATTTTATCCATCCCTTGCGGATATGCAGCTTATGGATTATAAAGTACGCGTTATCAATCCTACAGAAGCAACCGCCGCAAAGGTGAGGGTCATAATCGAATCTCGCGACCACAAAGATATCTGGGGCACAGTCGGAGTATCTGAGAACCTGATTGAGGCGAGCTGGCAGGCGCTTGTTGAAAGTATTGAATATAAACTTTTAAAGGATGAAGATGGAAACTGAGATACCAACAAAATATAATCCCGGTGAAGTCGAAGACAAATGGTATAGCTTCTGGGAAGAAGGCAGCTTCTTCCATTGTGAACCGGATCCAGACAAGAAACCGTTTACTATAGTAATTCCTCCGCCAAATGTTACAGGCGTTTTACACATGGGACATGCGCTCAATAATATATTGCAGGATATAATCATAAGGTGGAGAAGGATGCAGGGCTTTAATACACTGTGGATGCCGGGTACTGACCATGCAGGCATAGCAACACAAAATGTCGTTGAGAGAGAATTGGCTAAAAAGGGATCAAACCGTCACAAGCTTGGACGTGAAAAGTTTATTGAAGAAGTGTGGAAATGGAAAAAAGAATACGGCTCAGAAATCCTGAGACAATTAAGAAAACTGGGCTGTTCGTGTGATTGGGAAAGGGAAAGATTTACGATGGACGACTGTTTATCAAAAGCCGTAAAAGAGGCATTTGTTAAACTATATGAAAAAGGACTTATATATAAAGGGAAATATATCATTAACTGGTGCCCGAGATGCCTTACCGCCATTTCAGATGATGAGGTAGAGCATGAAGACCACGAAGGACATCTATGGTATATCAGATATCCTTTCCGGGATGAACCGCACCTCTTCATCAATATTGCAACAACACGCCCCGAAACGATGCTGGGTGATGTTGCCGTTGCGGTAAACCCGGATGACGAAAGATACAGGGAAATGATTGGCGAAATGCTCATACTCCCGGTGGTAGGACGTGAAATACCCATTATTGCAGATGAAGCTGTAGATCCCAAATTTGGCACAGGGGCAGTAAAGGTAACTCCCGCACACGACCCAAACGACTTCGAAATCGGCAAGAGACATAATCTAGAATCCGTTACAATTATGAACGAAGACGGCACTATAACAGGCGATGCAGGCAATTACATTGGTATGGACAGATATGAGTGCCGGGAGGCATTAATAGAGGAACTTAAGGAAGAAAAACATATTGTGAAGGTTCAACCTCACTCCCACTCAGTAGGACATTGCTATCGCTGCAGAACCGTTATCGAACCATATCTCTCTGACCAGTGGTTCGTCAAAATGAAACCTCTGGCAGATGCGGCGATTGAAGCACAAAATAATGGAAACGTCAGTTTCTATCCCGAAAGATGGACAAAGGTCTATATGAGCTGGCTGGAAAACGTAAGAGACTGGTGTATCTCAAGACAGATATGGTGGGGGCACAGGATTCCTGCATGGCAATGTGAAAGTTGTAATGAAATAATCATTACTCGTGAGACTCCTGAGAAATGCACAAAATGCGGTAATGACAAGTTGGCCGAAGAAACAGATGTCCTGGACACATGGTTCAGCTCAGCACTCTGGCCTTTTTCAACAATGGGATGGCCTGAAGAGACGAAGGAACTGGAATATTACTATCCGACATCTACACTCGTAACCGACAGGGGCATCATATATTTCTGGGTGGCAAGGATGGTAATGATGGGACTGGAGATCAGGAACAAAGTTCCCTTTCAGGATGTTTACGTACATGGCACCATACTTGATGAACTTGGAAGGAAAATGAGTAAGTCTCTGGGCAACGGTATTGACCCTTTGCTGATGATTGACCAATATGGTGCAGATGCCGTCAGGACATCCATAATAATGCTGACTGTCGAGGGGCAGGACGTAAAGCTCAATGAAAACAAGTTTGAGATGGGAAGGAATTTTATTAACAAAGTATGGAATGCCGCCAGATTTGCGATGATGAATTTACAATCTGATGAATTGCCTGACATACAAATCACAGAGGATGACTACCTCTTTGAAGATACCTGGATAATAAGCCGTCTGAATTCAGTTACAGAAACATGCACAAACTCCCTGGAGAAATACAGATTCAATGAGGCCATTAGGACACTTTACGAGTTTATCTGGAATGATTTCTGTGATTGGTACCTGGAGATAATCAAACCCAGGCTTTACAATACTGATAATAAGAAAGGCAGGATGGCGGCACAGAAAGTATTGGTGTATGTGCTTAATAACATGCTTCATCTGCTGCACCCATTTGCTCCTTTTATGACTGAAGAGATATGGCAGCACTTAAAAAGTATGACTTCCAGAAATAAAGAGATCTTTGTTGATTCGATGAAAAATGAAAGCTTGATGATAAGCCAGTGGCCGGTCCGGGATGAAGCAAAAACAGAAAAGAAAGTAATCGAAACAATGACATTACTTCAAGACATGATCAGGGCGATAAGAAATATCAGAAGCAACATGAATATACCGAACAAACAAAAACTGGAAGCTCTGGTTTCGGTCAATGACAAGAGACTTAAGGAAGCACTTGATAGCCATCAGAGCTTCCTTGTCCAAATGGCAAATCTTGATAATATAGAAATAGGTATCGACCTGGAAAAACCTGAATCAGCTGCAAGTGAGGTGGTAAACGACATACAGATTTTTGTCATATTAGAGGGGCTTATCGACAAAAATATAGAAAAAGAAAAACAACAGGAACGTTTGAATAAAACTGAATCACACCTGAACATTGTACGGAAGAAACTCTTTAATGAGAGCTTCGTAAAGAACGCCCCTGCACATATTGTTAACGCAGAAAGGGATAAAGAAGCAGAACTTTTGGGACAAATTATTAAGATAAAGAATATTTTGCAAGATCTAGACAAAGATAATTAAATTCAGTAAATCCGTAGTGGAAACCTTCTGCTACGGCACTTATCCATTAAAATTCACCCCATGGTGATTCACATTTGGAGAAAACCTTAATGTTAAAATTCCTGAATAAATACTTAATATTCTGCTGGTTGTTTATGGCAGCCACATCATTTGCCGAAGCAGAACAGCCTCAAGCAGAGTTATATAATGAATGTCCGGAATGCGGAACTAAATACTCATATGATATTAATTTTTGCGGAAAGGACGGAAGTAAGTTAGTAGAAACGCAGAAAAGCTCTGTATGCCCGAAATGCAAAAAGGCAGGTATCCCCGGAGAAGAATTTTGCAGGGAAGATGGAGAAAGGCTCATAACTATTGAAGAGAGAATAGTAAAACAACAAACGCTTCATGAAAACAGGATAAAGGCATCAAAACATTTTGAAGATGGTAATAAATTCTCCGACAGTGAGGAATATGATAAAGCATTAAAGGAATACAAAAAAGCCGTAGACTTATACCCGGAATCACCAAAGCTTCAATACAATATAGGTTGGCTTTACGGAAAGATTGGAATGCACAAGGAGGCAATTGAGCATCTAAGAATTTATTGTAATCTGGCGCCGGAAGCAGAGGATGTTGACAAGACAATCACCATGATAACCGTATTACAGAGAAATTTAGACAAAAAAAATAAGTTAATAGATAAATACAATAAAAGAGATGATATTATGGCTACTGCGCTGCCAGGTATAAAGGAAAAATGTGATATGATATTAATACCTGCAGGGCCATTCATTATGGGAATTGATGGTATAAAAGAGGAGCAGAGCCCTAGTCACAAGGTCTATATTGATACCTTCTACATTGATAGATATGAAGTAACAAATGCCCAATATTATGAGTTTCTGAATTACATCAAAGAAACAAATGACCATAGTAAATGCCGCAATGATGAGCCGGTCAATAAAGATCATACCCCATCTAACTGGGAAGAAGATTATTATAATCACCCGGAATATCCTGTTGTCAGGGTAGACTGGTTTGACGCTTGTGCTTATGCGGCCTGGGCTGGTAAGAGGCTGCCAACAGAGGCTGAGTGGGAAAAGGCTGCAAGAGGAACAGATGAAAGAAAATGGCCCTGGGGCATTGAGTGGGATCCTGAAAAATGTAATACGGGAGACCCCGAACCAATTGGAAGTTATGAGGAAGGCAAAAGTCCATATGGATGCTACGACATGGCAGGAAGCGCTGCAGAATGGTGTTCTGACTGGGGAGATATGAGTTATTACAGCAGAAGTCCCAAGAGAAATCCAAAAGGACCGGAAAAAGGTAATAAGAAAGTCATTAGAGGTGGTTCCAGGTTTGCTAATATCGGCGTTCTACTGCGATGTACCGGGCGAAAGACAATGGAGCCAATTCTTGGAAATATGGGTGTGGGTTTTCGTTGCGCTAAATAGACTTGAGAGTCAGTTTCAAGATAACAAAATAAAGACCGGCTAAACAGATGCTGCTTAAGCAATGTTATCTTTTATCTAAATTGAGCGATTTCGTAGCCGCAACCTTGAGGTTGCGTAACTTACGCAAATCCATCAGGTGATGCAAAACGCAGGCTACCCGCCTGCCCGCCCGGCAATGCCGTTCGGACGGGTACCTATTCGGGCAGGAAGCCGTCGGCTACAATGGCATGTAAAATAAAATCTCTCAATTTATCTTTTAGAAACAAAAGCAGCAATATTAAAAAAACCCTTCAAACTACACTAAAAAAACTACCTGCCTAACCACCATAATATCAACAAGATATAGCCTTTAGTGATATTTCCCTGGAATTTATATAAACTATTTTATAGATTTGATAATAACATATTGATAATATCAGACTTCGAGGGAAATGATATGCAGGTCAAAGAAAAAGATTCTGACAAAAGGGATAATGAAAGAATAGATCTTTCATTTCTAATATCACTACCAGGCCAAAATGGTAAGACGAAGAATATCAGTGCGAGCGGTGTATATTTCGAAGTAATAACAAATGACATAGAAGCATTTGCCCCCGGCACAACAATACCAATTCAAATAACAGCAATCACTGCCACTCCTGGCTTTGAAGAGAGAAAGATAAAACTTAAGGGAGAGGGGTGCGTTATCAGAAATAGTATAGAAGATGTTACCAGTCATGGTAACAGAGTGGGCGTAGCATTGGAATTCAAGGACAAACTTAATATTCTACCTGATCTAATTTAATGAATTATCTCTTGAATTCTGCTATTTAATATGTATAATCACAATCCACATTCATTCTTTAAAAATCTGAAAATTTAAGCAGGAGAAATTCTAATGGGAGACCTTTTAAAAAAACTAGACGAAATAATGACGAGTGATCTTGTGCGTAAGATTGGTGGGTTATTCTGCCTGGTTGCGGTCATCATAACAGCAGTAGCATTCTTTATTGGCGCAGGCAGTGTTTTAAAGACAATGAAAGGCCCAAGCGTTGCTGTAGAAGTCACTGACGAAGAAGCAGCAGAAGAGGCAACTGATGAAGACCATGAAGAAGAAGCCGAGGAATAAATCCTGCTTACAAAGTTTTATTTAGTTTAGAAAGATAAAGATAATGCCTCACACTCCATTATCTTTATCTTTCTTTTTATATCCCTCGTGACAGATATCACAGGATTTTAACAGTTTGCCAAACTGTGCCTCGGCAATCTCAGTATCACGTTCTTTACAATACAAAATTTACCTATTGGTTGCATTGTAAAATATGTCACCCAATATAACAAACTCATCTGACACTCCTGGGTGTCTCTTTATATATAAATTCACGCAACTGACTCCGATACCCTGCTTCAGCTCACAAGCCTACACTCGATTTCTCTCCTGCAACTATAAATCGTTTCGTAATGATAATGGCATCTCTTCCTTCTCTTTGTATATTTCATGACAATCATCACAAGTCGTCAACAGCCGGTTAAATCCAACATCTATAGTCTCCGCATTATGTTCTTTACATAACATGATCAAATTCCTTACAGCATCAAAAAATCTGCTGCCCATTATAACAAATTCACTTGAAACACCACGGTGTTCCTTCATATACAATTCCACACAACTATAACCAATACCTTCCTTCAGTTCCTTTGCCCACATCTCTGTTTCAACCCAGTCCCTGTTTTCTACTGACCTTGACAACCTCCTCAAATCCCTGGATGCATTTTTCATTGCCTGTCCTAAAGTTTCATCTTTCTTCTCGGACGTGTACGTTACTTCAACCGTTACTTCCTCAGGCTTCTTGCAGGAAATAAGTCCGGTAACCATTACACACATGATTATTAATATTATCAATAATTTCTTCATATCTTAACGCCTGAATCTTTAATTCCCTTAATTCTTTAATCCCACACCACCTACTTCTCTCGTACCTGAGGTATTTCATACTACACCTCAAGCACCTTGGGAGATTTTGTCAGGTTTATACAGCCGGTGTCAGTAATAAGTATCATATCTTCAAGCCTGACTCCACCCACACCCGGATAATAGAGTCCAGGTTCAACAGTAACTATGTTTCCGGTCTTCAATGTACACTTTGCCTTTGATATTCGCGGAGGCTCGTGAACGTCCAGGCCGACACCATGACCTGTTCCATGAAAGAAGCCACTCATCTTGCCATTAGTCTTACCTGTTTTGAATCCCAGAGACGTCAGGTGCTTCATTACATTCTTGTGTATCACGTCTCCCCTGGCGCCATTCATGGCAGATTTAAAAACCAGCTTTTGTGCAGACGCTACCGCCCTGTACATTTTTCTTAATGACCTTCCAGCCTTACCTTTAACAACAGTTCTGCTTATATCCGCATAATAGCCTGTCTGTTCATCCCTTGGGAAAACATCAAAAATGATCGGCTCATTTGCTCTTAACGGACCGCTTCCCACATTGTGAGGTTCACAGGATTGTTCGCCACATGATACTATGGTGTGTTTAGCCGTACATCCAACCTTCATCAACTCCACATTAATTATCTGCCTTATCGATTCAGACGTGATCTGACTATTACGCTTTGAAACTAAAAACCCATTTTTTACATTCGACTTCTTTATGTAGTCAATGGCCTTTTGAATAGCCCTTTCAGTTTCACGCAAGGTTCTTACGATGTGTCCGGTCTCCTCTTCATCCTTTATCTCTCTGGAAGTAAAGAACTGCCCCTTCTTAACTTCAAGCTTAAAGCCTTTTTTTCTCAGAAAATCAGCATATTCCACATTGAAATCGGCAGGAACCAGAAGTTCCTTGATTTTCATTTCTCTAAGGGCTGCAGCAACTACACCGATAAGGCCTGAGGGTGTTTCTCCTCTCTTTTTGACAATCTTCTCGTACTTAGAAAGAGAGAGGACTTTATCTGTTTTGGATTGAGTCCTTGCCCGATCCAGCTCCAGGTCACTTGTAATCATAATATTCCCGTTACCCTGCTGGATATAGACAAAAGGATCAGGCGCCATGAAACCGGTGGCATAATACATATTGGAATCTCTCTCGCTGTCTGCAATAATCAGTATTGCTTTGTTATCACTCATGATGCCGATTCTATTAAAATAGTTTTAAATGTCAATGAGCTTCCATGATTTTATGTAACAGTATGGGAATTATTGTTTTGAATGGTTAGGGGTGAAGGAAATATAAGTTAGATTGATCCGGTTGACAAATTATTTGATCTGGCTGGAGATAGATTATGGCGAGCTTGTATATTGCTTTCCGTATTGATTAAGAAACATCTTTTCATACTGTAGTTCTTCTTTCTTGTGGGGAGGTTTTGTTTCGGCAGGATATCCTACGGCAATCATTAATGCTACCTTCAACCGGTTTTTCCTGGAATCTTCTTATACTTCGTCTTTTCTGAATAAGAGAACTGAACATATAAAATACTCCCTGTCTAAAAGAAATGAAACCGGATTACTTCCTTATTATCCCTCTGCTTTTCAACAAACTCAGCATAGCCTTAAGATTATCCTCAATAGATATATGTTCCGTATCGAGGATAATATCGGGGTTAAGAGGTTCTTCGTAAGGTGCGTTTATTCCGGTAAATTGAGGTATTTCTCCGTCGATTGCTTTTTTATAAAGCCCTCTGGGATCCCTTTGTATACAGGTTTGAAGACTGCAACGTACAAAAACCTCAAAGAACCTTCCTTCCGGTATTAAGGCTTTTACCTGGTCTCTCTGACATCTCAGAGGAGAAATAAAGGTACATAACACGACAGAACCATGCTCATAAAAGACACTGGCAACTTCTCCGACCCTTCGAATATTCTCTATCCTGTCTTCATCTGTAAAGCTGAGGTCTTTACACAGGCCATGACGGAGTTTATCCCAGTCCAATAACGCTGTATGAATTCCCGTGGCGAAGAGAAGACGTTCAAGGCTTCTGGCAATAGTTGACTTGCCAGACCCGGATAAGCCCGTAAACCAGATAACTGCAGTTTTATGTTTGTACCTTTCTTCTCTCTCAGGACGAGATATCGCGGCTCTTTCCATCTCGACTTTGACTGGCAGTTCTTCTTCTACATTCACCTTTTCTTCGGCATGAATAGTCTCTTCTATGCTTTTCACAGCGCCACGAATCATTCCCGCTCCGACAGTAAAATTAGTATCAGGGTCTATGATTATGAAACTGCCTGTCTCGCGGTTCTTATTATACTGATCAAACATTATCGGTTGAGTAAGTTTAAACTCAGCGCGTCCAATCTCATTCAGCATCAAAGTGCTGACATCAGTGCGATGCGGCGTTGTCAATAGCTCACAGAACAGATTATGCTCTGTCGCATCGGTGCGGTGCAGGGTGTTTACGTCAAACATGTAAACCAACTCACTGATATAGGCATTAACCGTTCTTGTGGTATGCTTTATGAAATAATTTTTGCCGACTTTAAGTGGGTCATTCCCCATCCAGCATACAATGGCATCGATATTACTTTCGACCAGAGGAAGGTTCTGCCGCCGAACAATCATATCACCACGGCTGATATCTATTTCATCTTCCAGCGTTAAAACAACAGATTGCGGAGCGCGTCCTTCCTTAAGCTCACCATCCATTGTTGTAATAGTTTTAATCTTAGAAGTTATACCCGATGGCAAAACCACGATTTCTTCTCCGGGACTGATTGTACCAGCAACAATCTTTCCGGCGTAGCCCCGAAAATTGAGATCAGGCCTTATTACATATTGCACCGGAAATCTAAAGTCGCGGACATTAAGATCAGAACCTATGTGAACATTTTCAAGAACATGCAATACCGTGGGACCGTCATACCAGGGAGTGTTTGAACTTTTGGTAACTACATTGTCTCCTTTAAGGGCCGAAACCGGAATGTAAGTAATATCTTTAATATCAAGCTTCCGGGAATATTCATCATACTCATCAACTATTGATTCGAAGACTTCCTGAGAATAATCTACAAGATCAATCTTATTAACTGCAACTATCATATGAGAAACCTGCAAAAGGCTTGCTATGAAACCGTGCCTCCTGGACTGTTCGAGAATACCCTTACGCGCATCGATTAAAATAATGGCGAGGTTGGCAGTAGAAGCTCCTGTAACCATATTGCGTGTATACTGAACATGACCCGGTGTGTCGGCAATGATGAATTTCCGCCTGGGAGTCTGGAAATAACGATAAGCCACATCAATAGTTATACCCTGTTCCCTTTCAGCAGCCAATCCATCTGTTAACAGGGATAGATCTATTTCCTCTTCACCTCTGCGTGCCGCAACCTTTCTGACAGCTTCAATCTGGTCATCGTATATATTTTTGGTATCCATAAGGAGCCTGCCAATAAGGGTGGACTTTCCGTCATCTACACTACCAACGGTAGTGAACCTGAGTAAATTAGCATGATTTATGGGTGAGTGTGGATTCATAATTTAGAAATACCCCTCCTTCTTCTTATCCTCCATCGAACTGTCAGTGGTAAGATCGATAATCCTATTCTCCCTCTCAGACTTACTGGCTTCTTCAACTTCTACGATTATGTCATCGATTGTCCTGGCTTCTGACCGAACTGCTCCGGTACACGGACTGCAACCCAGACTTCTAAACCTGCACATAACTTTTTCCACTTTTTCACCGGACCTCAGCTTAACCATATCATCGTACGGAATTAATATACCGCCCCTGTCAACTACTTCCCTCTCCTGTGCATAATATATTGGCACAATGGGTATCTCTTCCTCTCTCAAGTAGTACCAGACATCCATTTCCGTCCAGTTACTCAATGGAAACACCCTGATTGATTCCCCCTCATTAATACGGCAATTATATAAGTTCCAGAGTTCCGGTCTTTGATACTTGGGGTCCCACTGCCCGAATTCATCTCTGAAAGAGAAAATACGCTCCTTTGCTCTCGATTTTTCCTCATCCCGACGCGCCCCTCCAAAGGCCGCACCAAACTTGTGTTTCTTTATCGCATCAAGCAACCCTTGAGTCTTTAATTTAGCACAACATTTATCCACCCCGATAGTTTGAGGGTGTACACCCTCACTAATCCCTTTTTCATTGCGCTCAACGATAAGCCTGCACCCGATCTCCTTAACATACTTATCACGGAATTCAATCATTTCCGGAAATTTAAATCCGGTATCAATGTGCATGAGCGGAAATGGGATCTTGCCGGGATAGAAGGCTTTCTGAGCCAGACGCACCATTACACTCGAATCCTTACCTATGGAATAGAGCATAACAGGATTTTCAAACTCAGCAGCTACTTCACGAAGAATGTGGATGGACTCTGATTCGAGTTGTTTTAAGTAGAAAAGATTGATATTACTCAAGAACGTTTCTCCTAATCTATACATCAGCTTCAGCTACTTTGAATCAACTCACCATAAATTAAGCAACTTATAGATTAAGGAGTCAAATTTCACTGAAAACAAGAAATACGAAATTTTAAGGCTATAAATAATAAATACAAGCATAATTATTTAATACTTGATACTTATTATATATGTTTAACAGTTTGAATCAAGGGCTATAATACTATTGATCTATATTTGATTCTCAAAGAATCTTCTTGTGGCAGTTTTCTTTCAATTCAGGCTACACAAATTGTCCGGCACAAAACCCTGATGACCAGGCCCATTGTAAATTATAACCACCCAGCCAACCGGTCACATCTACGACTTCCCCAACAAAGTAAAGGCCCTTCACGTTCCTGGCTTCGAAGGTTTTGGAAGATAGATCATCAGTATCAACTCCCCCTCTTGTTACTTCCGCTACCTTATAATCTTCAGTACCGGAAGGCATGATATGCCATTTATGAAAAATCGCTGCGATCTCATTGATCTCTTTTTCACTATATTGGTTTACCGGCTTATTATGATACCATAACTCCATCAATCTATGGGCAAGACGCCTGGTTAATAATTCGCCCATCAGATTCTTTAACTCTGCTTTTGGCCTTTCATTCTGCCATTGCTTTATGGTTTGAACGAGATCAAGACCAGGCAGCAGATCAATAACAACCTCATCCCCCGGTTGCCAGTAATTTGAAATCTGTAATATGGCCGGACCGCTAAGGCCTCTGTGTGTAAAAAGGATGTATTCCCTGAAGGCTTTTCCATTACAGGAAACTACCGCATCTACGGAAATACCCGACAAATCACTAAAATTATTCAGGTCGGTTTTGCTCAAGACAAGCGGTACTAAACCCGGCTGACGGGATACAAGATTAAGTCCAAACTGTTCGGCCACCTTATAACCAAAACCGGTAGCTCCTGTTTCCGGCATCGACAAACCACCTGTGGCGACAACGAGTGATTCTGTTACATATTCTTCTGAATTGGTCTTTACTGTGAAACCGTGTTCCTTCCAGATCTTCCTGATTGTACATTTCGTCTGAATCCTGACTCCGGCAATCCGGCACTCTTCCAGTAAAAAGCTTAATATCTCTCTGGATTTTCCATCACAGAAAAGCTGTCCAGATTTCCTCTCGTGATAAGATACGCCATGCTTTTCAACTAACGAAATAAAATCATACTGACTAAACCGGCTCAATGCTGATTTGCAGAAATGGGGATTACCGGATATATAATGCTCCGAGTCCAGATAAAGATTTGTAAAATTACAGCTGCCCCCACCTGAAATCAGTATTTTTTTACCAACTTGATCAGCGTGGTCCAAAATCAGAACCTTACGCCCTCTCTGCCCGGCCGTCAATGCACACATCAACCCGGCCGCCCCGGCGCCAATGATAACAACATCGTAACTTTTCATAGAGACTAAGTGAGTAATTCCTCAATCTGTTTTTTGATATTTCGTGCTTCGGCAGCAAGATGGTAAAGGTGTTCCAGTGAGAATTTATTTATGGCATCAGCAATCCTGTCCAGGCATTCCATGGTAAACATATATACGCCTTTTCTTGGCGCTTCATGTCCGACATCTTCAACCAGAACTCCGCAAGAGGATATTCGTACCTGTGCTTTAAGGGCAAGTATCACTAAATAATGCTCCAGAGGCGAACGCATCTGGCTCTCTCCGCTTTCGCTTTCTTTAACACGATGTAGATGGTCATGTTTCAGGCACTCAAAAAAATTATGTGTAAAAGGCTTAAGCAAACAGAAAACCGGATCATCCTCAAAATCCTGATGGAATGATTCCGAATCATCAAAGGGTGATTCAGATGCAGATTTATTCCAATCCTGGAGTTCCGGCAGGGAACTTGCCCACGGTTCAGGCTCTTCCTCCTCCTCCTCGTAACGGAGATCTACAGTTCTGACCTCATAATCATCATCGTCTTTATCTTTAATGTCCGGAATTTCTGAAAGGTCTAAGAACTTCTCAGGATATTCAGGGTCAAAGGCAGCATCCCTCTTTCTCATCAAATTATAAGAATTAATTTGTTTTTCCATCCTCCTGTCCATTTGTTCGCTTTCTTCTATCATCTGCGTCATACCTCTTTCAAGGCTTGCTCCAGTGAGACCTTCGGTATCAACCATGGCGATGAGGGGTTCTTCAAGCCGGGCCTGTTCCAGATAATAATCCAACCAACGTTCAGGTGACCACGATTCATCGGTTTCCGGTTCTTTGGGTCTTACACGTCTGCTTTCCAGGAATCCTTCCAACATATCAAGAAGTATATGGAAGTCCGTCGCAATTCCGGCCATATCACGGAAGAAACGAATGTTGGATTGTGATTCTATACCGGAAAGTTTGTCTATATTTGACAGGATATTACTTAATAAATTGTAAGCGCCGTCAACATCGTCACGGAGATAATAGGCCAATGCACTATTTACGCCCTCTTTTATCGCCTGGAGTCCTTCTGTGACTGGTGCAGCATCTTCAACTTCTTTACTTTTAGATAAATCTTCCTCGAGGCGATTGATTACACATGGTATGAGAAACATTAACCTGTCAAGACCCGGGAAACGCCCAATTCCATCCCGCGGATCGTCCGGATCATTGGCAATATCCTCATCCGCCTTGGTGAAAAAATCCTCCAGTTCGGTAAAAACATCCCTGGTTTTGGATATCTCTGCAAGAATCTGTTTGTGGCCAGTTATGTTTTGTTTATTCATATTTCCTCTGGATTTTGATCAAAGTTGTTTACTCAAGCGGCTGCCAGGTCTTGATTTCAATTTTACCTTCCATATATTTTACAGCCTTCCCTGATATAAGAACACGGTCACCATGCAATTCGCAAATCAACTCACCACCACGGCATGAAATCTGTTTCGCAGTCAATCTTGTTTTGCCCATCCTTCCTGACCAATACGGCGTTAACTGGGTATGGGCTGAGCCGGTTACAGGGTCTTCATCTATTCCATACTTTGGTGCAAAAAAGCGGGATACAAAATCATACTGATTTGATTCTGCCGTAATGATAACCCCGCGCAGATCAAGCCTCTTTAAATAGTCCATGTCAGGCCTGATTGATGCAATATCACTTTCGGTTTCAAAAACCACAATGTAGTCTTCTGACCGCAAACACTCAATCGGTGTTTTACCGAATGCCTTTATTATCTCATCCGGCACATCACAGGAAACCGGCGGCTGGGAAGGAAAATCCATGATCAGCCAATCTTCATTTTGCAAAACGGTTAAAGTCCCTGATTTAGAATCAAACTCTATCCTGTCCTTATCGTAACTAAGGAAATTAAATAATACATAAGCTGTTGCCAGGGTTGCGTGGCCGCACAAGTCAACCTCACTCGTCGGCGTAAACCAGCGAATGTGAAATCCTTTTTCTGTTGGCACAAAAAAGGCCGTTTCAGAAATGTTATTTTCTTCCGCAATAGATTGCATAACATCATCCGGAAGCCATGTTTCAAGCGGGATTACTGCCGCAGGATTCCCCTCAAAAGGCCTGTCTGCAAAAGCGTCAACTTGATAATGAGTTAATTCCATAAATTTTTTTCCTTCAAACTCTACAAAAATACGAGTAAACAAGTAAGACTGGGAATACTAGATACACCGGCAAGACTTTAATGAATTTCGTATTATAATAAGCAAATAATTGAAATGCGACAGCCAATTATGTAGAATATGGAAAATGAAAATTGAATTTATTAGAAACCATTAATAAGGAGAAATTTCACCATGATAGAATTTTGGAAATCAAATGTAATAACTAAAAATCTTAGCAACCCTTTTAACGCAGTATTCCTGTCACATAAACAGCCGTCCATATCCATTAGCGTTATAATAATGGCATCTATGCTGCTTTTTGTTCTTTCATGCGGAAAGGCTGATAAATCTGTTTCTGAGGCAGAAGATATTGTTACTATATTAGAGTTTGAGAGTAAATCAAATTTTAGATTGGACATGAAAGATCTTGAATATTATTGCGATGATTTAACGGTAGCGATCAAAAAGAAGGATTGGAAGAAAATAAGAAAACATGCCATGCGTTTAAACAAAATACTCCCCATAGTCTTGACAGGAAGAAAAAAGGAAGAACTGCCAGAAGATTTTGTTACGTTTGATTCCGAGTACCAACTTAGTACGCTTAAACTGGTGGAAGCCGCCGAGGCAGGAGAAATGGATCAACTAAACATCGAATATGAGAAAGTGAAACTGGCCTGTGACAATTGTCATATAAAATACAAAGAGGATTAATTGTGGAAATGTGTTAATAGAATTTTAATATGGCTACTCAATAACATATGTGTATAATTATTCAAGCAGAACAAGGCACAGTTTTATGTTATAAAAAACAATTAAAATTTATTATTTAGAAAGCAGGGACATGAAATACAAAGATATAGTTAAAAAGCTGAATCAACTCCATAACAATGGATATTTTAACAACCATAACTCTCCTGAAACTCATGGCACCGGTGATTACAACCAATTTGCGCATAATACGATTGGAACTTGTGATTGCCCCAAATGTATTGCCCATGCCCTAGCATTTGGAATACGTGATCATTACCAAGACCATGAAATCACGAAAGAAATATTAGAAGAATTGAAAGTTCTTTATGGAGAAGATAATTTAAAAAATGCTGTAAAAGATGGCGAAAATGACTTTGACCTCACAATTCAGTAACTCTGTATGCTCCTGACTGGCGGAGTGACTATTCCACGATTACGATCAAATGCTCATCATGTTGGAAAACTAATGGCGCAAGGCGTTCCAGGTCCTGTGTGGTAACAGCTTTCAGTTTCTCACCGTACTGGTCGTCAGCTTCGGGTGACTTACCGTCAAGGATCTCCATACTTATGTAATATGCCTGGCCCACACGATCCATGCGGCGCATACCACGGCGTCCTAAAGCTGCGTTTATTGTTTGCTGCACTTCCTTCACATCGAAATTTTCTTCACGTATTGACAGGATTTCCTCTCGAATACCGGAAACCGCCTTCTCAATGTTTTCAGGTCTCGTCCCCATGGTAATACTATACCAACGCGCATCCTTATATTTTGGGAAGTGCGCTCCAATTGAATATGCAAGTCCCTGCTGTTCTCGAAGGTTAAAGGCAAGTCTATCAGAAAATATACTACTGAGTATGTGTAAAGCCGCTTGATCTTTCTCCTCAACTTTACAACTGTTTGCAACAATAATATACGATTGTGACTTGCCGATTTTATGACGTACTGTTTTGCCGGTTTCTTTAAGTTGGAGCTTAAACTCCGGTGCTTGCCATCCGGCATCTCCCCATTCACCACTAAAACTGGTTTTTACAAGCTTCATTACTTCGTCAACCGGAAGATTGCCTGAAATAGTCAGCAACAGATTTGAAGGATTATATAGTTTATCATGAAAGCCCTTTACCTCTTCGAAGTTAAATTGCTCTATATCCTTCGCACTACCAAGCGTCCACCCAAATCCCGGATTTGTAATAAATAGATTGTCATACAACATTCTGGCGGCAACTATAGGTGTACTTGAAGCTGCTGTGACAGATAATGAGATAACCATTTTTCTAGCCTGTTCAAAAGCGTCCTTTGTAAGCTGAGGCTGGGATATCATTTCTGCAAGTAATCTGATCCCTTCTTCTAAAAAGAAATCTACAACCTTCAATCTCATGAAGGCAAAGCGTGGTGAATTATAATAATCATCATAAGGGATATTCGGATTGTCGTGAAGTTTTAATTCAGCGCCGATAGATTCCAGCGAATGATACAATTCCTCTCCAGGATGGCTTACTGTTCCTCCTTCAAGCAGCATTCGCTGTAAAACTTCTGCCATTCCCCACTTTCCTTCTCCTTCACACAGACTTCTGCCTTTTGCTGCCAGGTGCACGCCGACAACTCGGCTGTCATGGTTTTCCTTTACAACAACAGTCATACCGTTTTCAAGCGTTTCCATATGGTATCGGTTTGGAGTTAGATCAGTGGATGTTCCGGACGACTTAAAAGGCGGTGACATTAATGTAACTACCGGTAACTGGGATTTCAGGTATTGTAATGCGGCGTCCTGAATCGATTCAGGCGTTACCTGCATTATACTGTCCATGTATCCACGGAGAAAGGTATAACCACCGGCGGCAAGATAGCTCGACTTCATCATGGCATAGTAATGCAGTTTTTCCTGCAGGTAAATTTCACTCGTAGCCCTTGATATTAATATCGGTTGAATTTCGTTCATAAGAACAGGTTTTACTGCCATGCCCCGTACTGCATTTAAGATCAAATCGACAACCCGATCGACATCGATATTTAAGGGAAGTTCTGCGGAGATCTGCAGGGTTGAGAAATCACTGTTAAATGATACGCTCGCATTGACTGAATTAACCAGGTTTTTATTGGAATCCTGTTCGAATAAAACATCCAGGACGGAATCTTTCTTGCCGCCAAGAAACTCGGCCAGCATTTGTAATGAAAAGAAATCCTCAGACGCTGGCGCCGGTAGTATGAAACCCATATTAAGATACTGTCGATCGTCAGGGAATTTTCCCATACCATTCGCTCCGGCAATCCGCACTGTTTTCGGAGGTGTCAGGATAACAGGCTTATGTTCCGGAAGATGGCCGGCAGAATACGGGCCATACTTCTCCCTGACCAGTTCTACCATTCCTGTAACGGCAAAATCTCCAATGACCATCAACGTCATATTGTTAGGCACATACCAGTTATGATAATATGTATTCACATCATCACGCTTCAGATGTGTAATTGTAGAGACGGTTCCAAGCACGGGCCGTTCATATGGTGTGCCTGAATATAAAGTACGTAAGAAGTGGTTGTGTACCTGAGTTGTAGGGCGATCAGCGCTTTTACCGATCTCTTCAATCACGATGCCACGCTCTTTTTCGAATTTTTCAGGAGGCAGAGTGGAGTTGAAAAGCATGTCTGCCTGGATGTCCATCCCCTGTTCAATATACTCCTTAGGCATCAGGATCATGAAGTTTGTGTAATCTGGTCCTGTATGGGCATTATTATAACCGCCATAATAATCCATTTCGTTATAAAGTTCCTCCTGGGTACGGTTTTCAGTACCGTTAAAGAGCAGATGTTCAAGGAAATGTGCGGACCCGTTTGTTGCCGCATCCTCGTTGCGGCTGCCGGTCTTGACAATCGTAAATGCCGTTATCATGGGGCTGGCGTGATTCTCTATGAGAATTACCTCCATCCCGTTATCAAGATAGAAAACCGAAGCCTTTTGAGTCTCACCAAACAGAGACAACGCCCGATCTTGTAACTCATCAGCACTGCAAACAAAAGAGTTTAGTCCAAAAAAACAAAAGAGTATCAGTAGTATATTTAAAGCATTTTTTTTCATTATTTTAAGGTTTCCTTCTTTGCGCTCTCTGCGCCTTCTTGTCCTCGGCGCCTTCCGTCCGGGGAACGGTGAAAAAGACTATTTTCATTTTTCAAGACTATATAACAACTTTATCTCTTCAGGCCAGATCGTTTCATCGATTGTCTCCAGCACCATGGGGATTTCGTCAAATCGTTTATCATTCATAATAAACCGAAACGGCTCAACTCCCAGCTTTCCCTTCCCAATGCTCTGGTGTCTATCCACACGAGCGCCCAGGTCAGGTTTTGAATCATTCAGGTGCATTGCACTTAAATATTTAAACCCGACAACTCTATCAAACTCATCCATTGTTGCCTTAAAAGTCTTCCTGGTTCGAAGATCGTAACCGGCTGTAAAAGTATGGCATGTATCAAGACACACTCCCACTCTCTTTTTATCCTCAACATTCTCTATTATAGAAGCCAGATGCTCAAAACGAAAACCCATATTGGTGCCCTGTCCGGCTGTATTTTCTATCACAGCCGAAACGCCTCTGGTCTTGTCCAGTGCGATGTTAATCGACTCCGCGATTCTCTTTAAGCAGGCATCCTCTGAAATCTTCTTGAGATGACTGCCCGGATGAAAGTTCAGCATTACCAGCCCGAGCTTCTCACAGCGCTGCATCTCGTCCAGAAAGGAGTCCCTTGATTTCTCTAACCCCTCCTTTTCCGGATGTCCGAGATTTATCAAATAACTGTCATGAGGGAGTATATGTTCCGGCAGAAATTCGGCATCTTCACAATTCTTCTTAAATTTCTCAATATTATCAGTGGTATAAGGTTTCGCCTTCCACTGCCTCTGGTTCTTGGTAAAAAGAGCAAACGCCTTTGCGCCTATAGCTCTTGCGTTCAAAGGTGCGTTCTCCACTCCGCCGCTTGTACTTACATGTGCCCCGACTCTCTTCATATTTTCTTTCCTCTACACGTACAAATAAGATTTGTTTATATTATTGAAAATATTGTACATTTAACGGTTTTCATTACAAGGATTTATTACACAAAGACAAGTTTCACACAAAGCCGCTCCCCGGACAGAAGGCGCCGAGGACAAGAAAGAACGCAGAGGAAAACTAAATTTAGGTGAAAAAGCGAAAGACGAAAGGAAGGTCTTCTCTTTCTTTCCCCTTGACTTTAATGATGTGTGGTTTTACTATCATATTCCATTCAATTCTTAAAGCACAAAAAGACTTTAGCCACAGATTTCCCCGGACAAAAGTCGTCGAGGACTTTCCCCGGACTGGAAAACGCCAAGGACTTTATTCTGGCAAAATTATTTTTGGATTTTTCCGAAAATAATTTTGAGATGAGTAAAAGTTAGCTTATAATAAATGTTTATGCTTACACGGATGTTGAGCCTTACGAGCGAAATCCCTGCCCGCCGTACAAGACTTTGGCAGGCGCGGTGCCGAAGCAAATTCAGTTTTCATTCTATTGCATGACACTACAGCGGAGACACGAAACGTTTTCACCCACAGGTGAGTTCGTGGATATGTACGTAGGAGGATAAATGACATGAACTTTCTTACCAAAAATAACCGTTCTTAACAAAGCATTAATATAACCAGAAATAGCGTCTATTTAATAAAAACGGGCGCAGTTCCTGGTTTCTCTAGTATCTAAGTATATTTTGTAATACTAAGCCAAAAGGAGGCAAATTATGGAGGATAAGAAAAAACTTACAAACAACGTAGGAGCTCCTGTTGCAGACAATCAAAATGTCATGACTGCTGGAAAAAGAGGGCCCATGCTCTTACAAGACGTTTGGTTCCTTGAAAAACTTGCACATTTTGACCGTGAGGTCATTCCGGAAAGACGTATGCATGCAAAAGGCTCTGGCGCTTTTGGCACTTTTACTGTTACTCATGATATTACCAGGTATACAAAAGCTAAAATTTTTTCTGAAGTCGGAAAAAAAACAGACCTTTTTGTGCGCTTCTCTACAGTTGCGGGTGAAAGAGGCGCTGCAGATGCAGAACGTGATATTAGAGGGTTTGCAATCAAGTTCTACACGGAAGAAGGCAATTGGGATCTAGTTGGAAATAATACACCGGTTTTTTTTCTAAAAGACCCGTTAAAATTTCCTGATCTTAATCATGCAGTAAAAAGAGATCCCCGGACAAATATGCGAAGTGCAAAAAATAATTGGGATTTTTGGACATCTTTACCGGAAGCACTTCATCAAATAACAATTACAATGAGCAACCGCGGTATACCATATTCCTATCGTCACATGAATGGTTATGGCAGCCATACATTCAGTCTTATCAATGATAAAAACGAACGCGTCTGGGTTAAATTTCATCTTAAGACACAACAGGGAATTAAATGTTTAACTGACCAGGAAGCTGAAGCAATAATAGCAAAGGACAGAGAAAGTCATCAGCGTGATTTACTTGAAAGCATCGATAATGGTGATTTTCCTAAATGGAATATGAAAATCCAGATAATGTCTGAAGTCGAATCAAAAAAATGTAATTTTAATCCATTCGATCTGACTAAAATATGGCCTCACAAAGATTATCCAATGATTGATGTAGGTGTTATAGAGCTGAATAGAAATCCGGGAAACTATTTTGCTGATGTAGAACAGGCTGCTTTTAATCCAGCCAATATTATACCTGGTATTGGCTTTTCACCAGACAAAATGTTACAGGGGCGATTGTTTTCTTACGGAGATGCACAGCGCTATCGCCTGGGTGTAAACCATCATCTTATTCCGGTAAATAAATCAAGATGCCCGTTTCTTAATATGTTCCACCGTGATGGCCAAATGAGAGTTGACGATAATTATGGTTCAACTTTGGGTTATGAGCCTAACAGTTACGGTGAGTGGCAGGAACAACCTGAATATAAAGAACCACCACTTGAATTGGATGGTGCTGCTGATCATTGGGATCATAGAGAAGACGATGATTATTATTCACAGGCTGGAGATCTTTTCCGGCTTATGAGTAAAGAACAACAGCAGGTTCTTTTTGAGAATACAGCTCGAGCAATGGGAGATGCGCCAAAGGAAATTAAAATCCGCCACATTGGTAATTGCCTGAAAGCAGATGAAGCTTATGGCAAAGGTGTGGCTCAGGCACTTGGAATATCAATAAACGAAGTAAATTAAAGCATATTACCATAGCACCCACATGACTGGCATTCCGATGGCTGGCTATACCGCATTTTCCCTTGACTTTAATAATGTGTGGTTTTTCTATCATATACCATACATTTCTTAACTCAGAAGGGCTATATCAATCTTGATACCAGACCTGCTATGGCACTCTCAACATGCAGGGTTCTTTCTCCCATGTGAACGGCAGTAAAACCGCACTCAATTAATTTCTCAACTTCATACGGGATGAAACCCCCTTCAGGACCAACCGCAAGTGTTACCGGCTTACCAATATTGTAAGGACACTGTTCCGAAGCATACGGGTGGGCAACAAAGGGGAGGGTGCCATTTATAATATCAGGTAATTCGTCTTCAACAAAAGGCTTAAATAACGGCCGAATCAAAACCTCCGGTACAATAGTGTCCTGCCCCTGTTCAAGCCCCATAATCAGATACTTGTTCAAACTGTCTGTTTCCAGCACCGGGCTCTTCCAGAAACTTTTCTCTACGCGATAGGAGTTAATTAATATGACCCTCTTGATTCCCATAGCGCTTACCTGCGTCAGGACACGCTTGAAAACCCTTGGCCGCATCATAGCGATAACAAGGGTGATTAGGAGCGGAGCAGGTGGTTCCCTGTCCAGAACCGCATCCATTTCAACCCGGTTCTCATTGATAAGTGTTATCCTGCCGGTTCCAATATTTCCATTTAATAACCCGACACGCAATTCATCTCCAACCGATGGCTTGTGTACCCCGAGGATATGTTCAAAGCGGTGGCCCTGAATGCGTACACGACTTGCACCTTCTATAAAATCACTCTTAAACAGGATGATAAGGTTCATAATGCATGACTTTTAATAGTAACCAGTGTTTAATTGAAAAAATTAACTATAGTATCTTTAAACTGCTATGAATAAATTTAAAACATAAATCCGAATATCGAAATTCGAAACAAATACGAAATTATAATATCAAATGTTCAAAACGCTCACACACTCTTGACTAATGGCCAATTCGAGCCTTCCGAATAAACGAATTGCTCATACCAACTTTATTATTGCATGATGCCTGTTTCGATTTTTTGAACATTTAGTCATTGGAAATTTGTTTCGGATTTCGTGCCTCGAATTTCGAATTTATTAAAACATAAAATATAGCTTATTATTGCAGCTAAGCACCAGGACACTGATTTACTGAAAATATTCTATATTTAACGGTTTTGATTACAAGGATTTATTGATATCAGTTATTAAAGATAGGACTTCCTGGAGCTATTATAGTTTTGACGAAAGAATGAAGATAGATAATAAATTATTAAGTCATAAAAGGACTTGACCCTTTTGTTTAATAATTTAGTTGAATGTAGATACACAAATGATTATATTTTTAAGTATGCAAAGGAATCCGACTCATTAGACAACGATAAGGAAGAATTGCCAAAAACAGTTAATAGTATGCAGAATTTAAGCAGTATAAGTTTATGGGTTGGATAAAAAGTCAGGTCAGAATGAAAAGTGATAAATGCCTACTATAGAGATTGGCGGTTATAAATTCAGATTCTATTCTTCTGATCTGAACGAACCGCCACATATGCATGTAATTCGGGATGGTAAGGAAGCAAAGGTTTGGCTTCAACCGATAGAAGTTGAATATAACCGTGGTTACAATAAGGATAAAATGAATCAAATTCTAAAACTAACCAGGCAGAATCAGCAAAAATTATTGGAGGTATGGTATGCCCACTTTAACAAATAGCAAGGCTCAAACAGTTTTTGCAACTGGAGTTCGTTTTGATAAAAATATGCTATACGTTTCATTAAATGATCGCAGAGAAATCTGCCTGCCATTTGACAAAATCGATTGGCTGGATTGGTTAGTAAAAGCAACACCTGAACAACGGGCAAACTGGTCTCTCGAATCCGGTGGTTTTGCAATCTACTGGGACGACCTGGATGATGGCATAGAAATCTGTCATCTTTTAAGTATGCAATCACTATCTTAGTTACCGTAACATCTCAGTTTTCATTTCTCTGCGTTCCCCGCCTAACAAACTGGCCGGCAGGTCTGCGGCTTTCTGTCCGGTGAAGCTCTGTGGCTAAATCTCTCTTTTGTCTTTTGCCTTTAACCACAGTTTCTCTTTGCATACTTCTTGTCCTCGGCACCTTTTGTCAGGGGAAAGTCCTCGGCGCTTTTTGTCCGGGGAGCGGTGAATCGCTTTTTCCCCTTGACTTCAACGATGCATGGTTTTACTATCACAATTCATTCATTTCTTAAATCACAAAAAAACTGTTCCACTTATAGTGATATGGAGATACTAAAACCGGTTTGGTTTTTGGCTTTTCCCCGTCCGAATGGCCTGATGGCCGGGCGGGGAAAAACCAAAGCTTGGTTGCCTGCCCGACATGTCGTTCAGGCGGGCAGTTATCCCCGGACAAAAGACGCCGAGGACTTTACTCAGGCAAAATTGTTTTTGGATTTTTCCGAAAATAATTTTGAGATGAGTAAAAGTTACCTTAAATAAATGTTTATGCTTACACGGATATAAATGACATGAACTCTCCTACCAAAAACAAATGTTCTCATCACAGTGGTAATAAGACTATGGAATCATCTCAACTAAATCCAGGCGATACTGTTATACCTTTGGCAGATCTTGTCGTGAAAGCTGCAATTATTTCAGGCTCAATAAACAGTGCCATGATTACATGGAAATTTAACCAGTCCTGGTGGCTTGCACTTGCAGCATTTGTTATCGGCGCCGTTGTATGTTGGTTTCTTGCCAGGCATATAGGCTCACTCGTCTTTCCCGCTACTCAATTCGACGATGTTTTTGTTGTAAAAACAGGCTCTTCAGCAATTCCTCTAACATTAAAGGCTACGTTTATTGGCTCAAGCACTGCATTAATTTTCTGTGGCTTATTATATGCGTTTATACTTGGCGGTTCATCATTGTTCGTATCAACATGGGTAATAGTGACATTAATTTCTTTAATAGTTGGCGGCCTATGGGGTATGTTATCAGCATTGCTTTAATCTCCACTAACAAGGCGCTGCTGTCGGACAATATTTACGTACTTCGCTTGTCCCCGGCATCTTTTGTCCGGGAAAGCTCTGCGTTAATTCCCCTTTCTTTGCCTTTAACCACAGTTTCCATTTGCGTACAAGCTTCGCGGTGAATCGCTTTTTCCAGAATCGCTTTTTCCTCTTGACTTTAATGATGTGTAGTTTTACTATCACATCTCATTCAATCCTTAAAACACACAAAAAAACTATACCACATAGAGTGATGTGGATATACTAAAATCGGTTTGGTTTTTGGTTTCTCAAAAAACCAAAGCTTGGTTGCAGTTATACTAGGACAACTTTTTCGGATTTTCTCCGAAAACTATTCAATGATGTATAAATAAATGTTTATGTTTACGCGGACGGAAATGACATGAACTTTCTTACCAGAAAATAATCGTTCTTAAAAAAGTATTAATAAAACTGGCGCTGTCTTCTTGATTAATTTTATGAGGTGATTTGCTAAATGTTGAGACCTAGCCCCGGAGTTATATTAACTTAAAATGGACGAATCTACTAAACCTAGAACCTATAATATTCTTGTGTATGGTGTTGAAAAAGTTGGATTAACTGCACCTTCTAGTCACATCAAGAAAAAAAATTTCTCCTTAAAATTTGGACCATTCGATACGAGCGAAAGGTTTAATGAATACGACGGAGTAATTTTGTTTCAGGGAATTTTTGAAGAATATGAATGGACTGGTAGATATAGTCGCTATTTTAAACATTATTGTGATGTTGATGAGCTAGATAAGCGTAAAAAAGAAACTCAGCTGCTGTTAAAAAATGGTGGTTTCATATGTTTCATTTTAAATCATGATTTTGCTGATAGTGTAGATGGAAAAGATTATTCTGGAACAGACTTGGCAAAGTACTACCTAAATATTTCTAATCTTTATCGTACAAATTTCGGTGATAGAAAAACAAATCTTAATATTAAATATGATGAGTTTAGAGAATTTCTAGAATTATATGGCGCTGCGAATACCTATTTCAGATATAACAAGGAAGAATTTGAGTCCAGAGTTTTAGCTGATATTTCTGGCTATGTTGTAAGTATGATTATTTTTGATAGGGTGTATTCTATATCGTCGTTAATTCCGGACAATAGTGAAGATGTTATTAGTGAATATTTTACATTATTAGCTGAAGGAATAACTTCTACACAAAACAAAATACATCAAGATATTCCGGCATGGGTTGATCAATTTGTTTTTACAGAGGAAACAGACTTAATAAATCAAAGAAATGATCTTGAGAGTAAGATATTAGAAATAGACGGACATATTGGAAGAATACGAAATTATAAAGCAATATTAGTATTGACTGGTACTGAGCTTGTTGCAAAAGTAACTAATATGTTTGAGAATGGCTTTGGGCTATCTGTTGATTCTGTTGATGAACTAAAGGAAGATATAAAATTGTTGGATAATGATGGTAATCCTTTTTGCTTATGTGAGATTAAAGGTACAAATAAAGGTGTAAAGAGAGATCATATCAACCAAACAGATTCTCATCGTGATCGTTCTGGATATGCTGATACTTTTCCAGCGATATTGATTATTAATACCCATATTAGGAGCTCTCGTACCATTTTAGAAAAAGATCAAGATGTTGCCGAGGAACAAGTAAAACAAGCGAAGAAGATGGGAGTTTTAATCTTGAGAACATTAGATTTGTTAAAACTGCTGCGTTTGATGTATGAAAAGAAAATTAATCTTAAAGAAATAATAAATTTAATTACAAAGAATCATGGGTGGCTAAAGGTTAATAATGATAGTTATGAAATAATTTAATATCAAAAAGAAAAATAAGGAAAGTGGGTGGTCGGAGTTTACTTGGAAATCGTTAGCTAAATTAGCTTGTTTGAAGTTAAATGGTAACATAGCGCATAACCAGCAGTCAAACAGTTTCAATCAAAACCTTTTCGCAAGCTGATATAAATAATTAAAACAAAGGTGTATTTGTGGTTGTTTACACAATAGCAATAATCTTTATCGTGATATTCTTTGCGATATGGATATGGTTAGGGATAAAGAAATCGGCAAAGGAAGACGATAGGATTAATAAAGAGTTGGAGAAGGGTAGTATAGAAACAGAAGGTTTTCTGGACAACCTGCATGCTTCAATAAATATAGTCAGCGATTACGGAACTATCCTGCAGACAAGGGATGAAGGCGAGTTGGTTTCTATGTCAGAATCCAGGCTCCCTCATAGCAGAAGAAAAATTGTCGATGCAGTAATATTAGTTGAATCATTCATCGAGATTGTACTTAATGATGACAGTTTCAGAGAAGTATTTATTGAAAATCATGACTCTTTCCGTTTTGACAAAACACAGGCAGAATACCTGCTTTCAGAAAAATATAGAGAATCGCTGAAGACGGGCCTGGCTTATTTAGAAGGGCTTCCTCCAGATGAGCGGGCAGAGGGGAATACAACATTCGAGAATGTTGTAGATCACATAAAAGAGAAGGAGATCACTGAGGATAACACAACTGCTTTGGGATCAGAAGATTTCAAAGAAATGATAGAAGGATTTATGACGGCATATAAAAAATCAAAGAGATGAAGGCCGGGAAGCAAATTAATCCTTGTTTATCCTGTTAATCTTCTCCAAACTCTGCGTTTTATCTGTGTCCATATTTGGTCATTAGTCATTAGTTATTCATTATTTGTAGCTAAAGTGATCTAAAGTGCCTGTAGTTAAAAAATGAAAAATTTGTTTTTCACCACAACTTTAGACACTTTTAACTTTTTCTCTGCGTTCTCTCTGCGTCCAATGTCTTTTGCCTTTCGCCTTTAACCTTAGTGTCAATTTGTGAAATTCGTGTCTTTCCGTGCTATTCCGTGGTTAAATATCTCTTTTCGCAAGCAGATACGAAGTTGAAGTTAATATTTACCTGTCAATACAGGTATTATTTACCATATCAAAGCTACCTCCAGTTGTAACTAAAGAACGTATGATCAATGAATACAGTATGTTGCATAAATTGTTAGTGGTCTGGCATGCCATTAGCATTTAACCCTGCCAGCTTTTAAGAAAGTCTTTTAGAGAGATTGGAAGTGAACTGTAGTAAATAGTACAACTGTATTCTTAATAAGATAGGGAGGAAAATTATGATTGGCATACCAGGAGTAGGTAACCCGCTTTCTGTTTTAAATCTATCTAAATCCATTATAAACAAAATGGATAATTTGATTAGTAAAAAAGATACCAGCGATGTCAATGCTCTGAGTATCAAGGAGTCAATAGCTCCAAAAGATAGAGTCGACAGGATTGAAAAAATTGGTGATGACCAGGCCGGTAGATTTGAGAGATTTGAGCGTATTTTCGCTGCTCACACTCGTGCTCATGCTGTTGATAAAATGGTAAGTCATTTAATGAGTAAAAAGGACACCAACGGCGATGGTGTGTTGAATGTTGGAGAATTTGGTGTACCTGAAGATATCTTCGACAAGATTGATAAAAACAGTGATGGTCAAGTCGGTAAAGCAGAGCTCAATATCGCCGCTCACGCTCATATTCATGCTATGAGTGAAAGAACAAATCATTTAATCAGTAAAAAGGACACCAACGGTGATGGTCAAGCCGGCAGAGTAGATCTCAATGTCGCCGCTCGCACTCATGCTGCTCTTAATAACATGATAAGCGAAATTCTGCCACACGAAGCATCTTCAAGTTTAGATGCCATTGTGTAATCTGCGTACAAATTTGTTATTCGTCAGTATCACACAAAGGCACAGAGTCACAAAGGTTAACAACAAAAAATGAGATTCGTAAAAAGAATAGTAGTTGATGCAGTAATTATGAAATAACACGAATTAAAGACCGAGCGTTCAAATAAAGACAAACTTTGTGTTCTTAGTGTCTCCATGTGAATAATGTCTTTAGTCTTTTTCACCTAAATATTAGTTTTTCTCTGCGAACTCCGCGTTGAGTAATGTCTTTTGCCTTTAACTTCCGTGATATGCACCCGGCGTCTTTTGTCCGGAGATTCCGTGGTTAAATTTCTCTTTTTTCTCTACACTCATCTGTGTCCCATTATCTTTTCTTCGCGCTCTTTGCGCCCCCGCCTAACAAACTGGCGAGCAGGTCTGCGGTGAATCGTGCAAAACTGTTTCAATCAAACCCTTTTCGCAAGCCGATATAAATAATAAGAAAGCCCACACCTGCAATAATCAGGAGTATCCCCCCTACTATAAGATCACCGAAGATCAGCTTCCCTATTCCGAATGTCATTCCGTAGATGAGTGCAACGCCGGCAAACCAGTTTACGAGAAAGTTCCACCCGAGTATGGTCTTTTTGTTCGTGCTTATCTTATTTCTTACAGGTCCCCAGAAACCGCCCGGAGAGACCAGATTATAAAATCTGACGAGGCTCTCTTCAGGTACCGGCCTTGTTAGAAATGTTACAATCACCCATATAAATATAGATGACGGAACGATTATTAAAATCCTGTGTTGTATTGCCAGATCAAAGGGTTGTAATATCAGGTTGATGACAACCGATGCCGTTAATCCGGAGATTTCAGACCATGCATTAATGCGCCACCAGAACCATCTCAGTATCAGAACAAGTCCGATACCCATACCCATAGGGATCAGGAATTCCCATGCCTTGCTGATAGAGTGCATGAACGACGCAGCCACGGCAGCGATTAACATCAGGACTACCACACATATTTTGGACACTATAACGTAATGCCTCTCATCTGCATCCTTAACCATAAATCTCTTATACAAATCATTTATGAAATAAGACGATCCCCAGTTAAGATGTGTGTCAATGGTTGACATAAATGCCGCCAGGAACGAAGCTATAAGCAGGCCCTTGAGCCCGGCAGGCAGGAACTCATTAATGGCCATTGGGTAGGCGTCCTTACTCTCAGAGAGGTTGGGGAAAACCACAATCGTTACAAGGCCCACAATCACCCACGGCCACACCCTCAAGGCGTATTGTGCAATGTTAAACCAGAGGGTAGCATAAAGAGCGTGTTTTTCATCCTTTGCCGATAACATCCTCTGTATAATGTAACCACCGCCATCTGCATTATGTGTAGACCACCACATGATACTTATGAATACCAGAAACATGAAGAACGGCGATGACCAGAACTCTGCCGTCAGAGGTGAGAAGCCGGAATCGACAGGCGGGAAGAAACAGAGGACTGACTCACTTGCATTACTCATTGCTGCGAGTTGTAATTTTAACTCTGTCATCCCCCCAACCGCATTGACCGAATATATCGCCAGCGTAATGGCCCCTCCCATTGCAATGACGAACTGTACCAGGTCGGTTGCAACAACTCCCCAGAACCCTGAGAGTACGGAATAGACCAGCGCTATAACCACGCATATACCTATTGATATCCACTGTTTCTCCTGCGGGATTCCCAGTGTTACACGGAACACGGTTGACATTGCCTGTATCACCCATCCCATTACTACAAAATTATATATGGTTGAGAAGTATCCCGCCTTGAAGCCACGTAAGACAGCCGCCGGCTTACCGGAGTATCTGATTTCTATAAGTTCATTGTCCGTTAATACGCCCGTCCTTCTCCAGAGTCGTGAGAAGAGGAATACGCCGAGGAGTCCGCCAAGGGATGCGTTCCACCAGAACCAGTTGCGCCAGATTCCGTCACTGCGTACGAATTCGGTAATGGCAAGCGGGGTATCTGCTGCAAATGTAGTGGCGACCATGGATGTCCCCACCAGCCACCAGGGCAGGGTACTTCCTGAAAGGAAGTATTCTCTGGTATTACTGCTTGCCCTTTTAGAGAAATATATCCCCACTCCCAGGGCAAAGACGCAGTATCCACAAATAATAAACCAGTCTATTAAAGCGAGATGCATATTGTGATTCCAAATTTAAGAATTTAGGGATTAAAGAATTCAGGTGTTTAAAGTGCCAAAACTACCAACAGGTTGTTGGTATTTCAATGGTTAAAATTCGAAATAAGAATATCGATATACGAAACAAATCAGAAATTCAAATTTTAAATGCTCAAAACAAAAAGTATTTTGTTAAATTAAGCCTTCGGCGACTTTTGACACGGTAGGAGTTGGCTCCTACCAAAACATCGAAATTCCTATACATGGACTTAAGTTCTTTTCCGCCTGAACGATTCCACCCTATCATGCTTTCTGGACGGATTGTTGATCAGGTATTTTCGAAATTGTGATTTTGATAATTTGTAAATTGTTTCGTATTTCTGGTTTCGTACTTCGGATTTATTCTATCAAGCCAGAATAAGAAAAAATTTAGGCACTTATTTATACTTTAGCTCACTTTAGTCACTATTGAATGCAGGACCCTTGAAACTATTATTGAGATTATGATAATAACAACTGTATATATTGCCAGTGTATAGACTCTCCCGTCTTTCAGCCAGCTCTGTGTCTCAGGGTGTTTTCCCAGTATCCCCTTCAATGTCCAATCTTCTGATATATATAAAGGAGTTACTATTTTTGAATATATGAGTGAAACAGTTAATGTGGTGCAGAATCCGATTGGTCCCCACCATAGCCAGGAGATAGAGGGTACGCACTGGCCAAGGAAGAAGTTAAGTGCTGTACCAGTTATTATGCCGGTAACCACGCCGGAACCGGTTATTGACCGGAATAGAATACCGCCCAGAAAGGCAGCCAGGATAGGACCGGAAAAAGCCGAGCCTATCATGTTCACTATCTCGATAACGGTGGAAGAAGATTTTGCCACAAAGTAAGCCCCTCCTGCAGTGAATATGCCCCACAGCAGAGTTATAAATTTGGAGAGGCGAAGCATCTTAAGGGAATTCTGCTCAATATCCGGTTTAAATTTCAGGACAAAATCTGTAACGGTTACGGCAGATAGTGAATTATAGGCAGAATCAAGACTGGACATGGAGGCGGCAAAGAGTCCCGCCATCACCAGGCCTACCACACCAACTGGCAGGTAAGTGATCATAAATGTAGGTACCAGATAATCCGGGTTCTTGCCTTTGAGTAGAGCGGCAAAATCAGGCTGGGTTTGAATAAAGGCCGCTAGGACAACTCCAAATATAATATATGTTAAGACTATAGGAAACCGGATTAGCCCATTAATCATCAGGGCGTTTTGTGTCTGACGATTGTCGGATGCAGCAAGCAGACGCTGAGCCTGGCTCTGGTCACATCCGTAATAACCTATATAAAGAAACAGGCAGCCAATGATCATAGGCCAGAATGCAAAAGTCTGACCGTCTCCAAGACCGTGATGGGAAAAATCTATCGAATTCAGGCGGGTTGGGTCAATTGACAGAGAAGAGAGATCCCCGTCTAACATATTTATAGACACAATCAGCGCAACAAGTACACCGCCGTATAGAATGATAAGCTGAATGATATCGCTGTACACGTCTGCCATTATCCCGCCAATGGTTGTATACGCAATGGCAACGACTGCCATAATAACCATAGTAACATAAATAGGCAGACTCAGCACCACGGAGAGAACCAGTGCGGACGTGTACAGAATCACGCTCGTTGAGAGTCCGCGTGAAAACATAAAAAGAGCTGACAGTGTAAGCCGTGTACCCGCACCGAATCGTCGTTCGGCATATTCGTAGACCGAGGCGCCTGAAAGCTGACGGAAAACCGGCACCAGTAGAAACATTATGGCAATCATTGAAACCGGTACGGCAAACTCAAACTGTAACCATTTGATACCACCATCGGTTTTGAGCGCTACAAATGCAGGGGCGCTGATCAGGCTTATGGCACTCACCTGGTTGGCAGCAAGAGATACGGCAATAACGGTAGGCCCCATCTTTCTACCGCCCAGAAAATAGTCATCGGTAGACTGTTGACGTCTTGCCAGCCAGATACCCAGCCCTATAATTCCGATAAGGTAAGTTATTAATACTACCCAGTCTATAAGAGTCATAATTTGTTAAAGTGTATGTGTGGATTTATACTTGTATGATTAAACAATGTAGCCGCTCAATATCAAGTGGAGTTATGTACCCTTCCTTTAGGAAGGATTTCAACACTAACCCTGGAATCCCTGCGAAAGCGGGGTTGATATCTTTGCTAAACAGCATGATACTCCACTTGATATAAAGCAAATATGGCATAATAAGGTTGCGTACATTTAAAATCAAGGTGAAAAACCAAGAGTACTTATAAATAAAAAAACCATTATTTATTTCTTAAGTTTTTGTCGAAACATCCGATACTATGAACATAAGCGTATTTAAATTATTTATAATATAATAACTATAGAAATTACTTACAGAAAGGGAGGTAAAAGGTGGGGGTTAACAGGATTTTTCTAGGGGCTTTTAACGCTAAGGTCTTTGGCGAGGAGATTATAGAAAAGAAAGATAAAACATTTGACCAGATATTACAAGAAGAACACGATAAACTCATGCAACTGGTCTCTAATATGGGAAAAAAGTGGACTACAGAACATCTTTGCCGAAAATATAATCTGAAAACCAAATACCATTCACCTACCGGTGAATAGTATTTATTCATTTAGTTAGTTAGTAATCAATCTTCAATATTTTATACTTTAATACCCCCATAGGGGCATTTACCTCGACTTCTTCGTTTACCTTGTGCTCTAACAATGCCTGTGCAAAAGGAGAAGAGACCAGTATTTTACCGTTTATCGGATCATCGTCACCGGCGCCAACCAATTCGTAGTTTTCAATATCTCCTGTGTCCAGGTCTTCGAGTTCTACTTGTGCTCCGAAGTGAACAGAATCGGTTGGAATGTTGGAGGAATCTACAATTTCAGTCCTTGCAAGCTTGTCCTCAAGTTGGCGAATCTTTGCCTCAAGCAGGCCCTGTGCTTCCCTTGCTGCATCATATTCAGCATTTTCTTTGAGATCGCCATGTGCCCGTGCTGTTGCGATTGCTTCTTGAATCTCAGCCCTCTTTACATTTTTCATTTCGTCCAGCTCTTTTTTTAATTTTTCGTAACCCTCTTTTGACATATACACCTTTTCCATATTATTCTCCTGAATTAATTGGCAGCAAAAGACACTATTTATTATAATCTGGCGTTAATCTTTTGATAAAGGAATACGGTACTATTTTCCATTTACCTGGAACCACTGTAAAACATAGCGGTAATTTAAAATAATTTTAAACATAATGTCAATAAGATTATAAATGGAGATAAACCTTGAAGGAGTTTATAAACAGGCTTCAGTCTGTAAGCTGGCTCTTTCCTGTTTTTAGTGGATTTATTATTATATCTTGTGTAGTGTATTAATGAAACAGCGTAGTAAAGCCGACCGCTTGAATGGCAAAGTCGGGCAGGCAACTAAGTTTGAAGTGTCTTAAGTGAACTAAAGCAATAAGTATTGAATATTGACGATTGAAGATTGAAAAGAAAATGATATTGGACGCAGATTTCTCCGGACAAAAGATGCCGAGGACAAGATGTGGATAAAGACTTATTGCTAGTTGCGGGTTACGAGTTACACGTTTCGAGTTTTGAATTTTCAGTTTTACCCGGCTGAAGGCTTTTTTCCTGGTGTTCTTGGTGTCTCTGTGTGAGATAAGTCTGTTAAGCAGAAAAAGTTTGAAATTAAAAGTGAGCTAATTTATGAAGATAGAACAAGTCTTAAAGATTACATTTTTACTGATCCTTGCCATAACCGCTTTTTCCCCGGCAGCATTTTCAAGGCAGGGAACATTGACAGGGCAAGTGATAGATGGCTTTGATAATGCCGTTAAAGATGTTGAGGTCAAGATTAATAAAACTGATTTTACTACCAGTACTGATGAGAATGGTCAATACCGGATTAACTTTGAGCCAGGTAAAATGGTAATATCGTTTATAAAGAAAGGTTATGCAAAACAGACATTTCCTTTGAATTTACGCGAAGCAGCAGAAGTTCCTTTACCAAAGTTAACTTTCTGGAAGTTCCCTGAGAGTGGTGGAGTATCCCTGATAAGAATAAATGACTATAAGAAGTTCGAGTATGCCAGTTTTTATTCAGAACGCGATGATAACAGCATAAGCTTTTACGTAAAAGGAGAGCCGACAAAGATTGAGTGTCCAGAAAATGCGTTTGAAAATGGCAGTATAGAACTGATGATGCTTGACTACTCCAAGGAGGAGCCGGTTGTGGTGGGTAAAAATCTTTACAGGATAACGGATAACAACCTTATAGGTAATATAGTATTTGAATCAGGAAACTGGGGAGTCGAGCATATAGATGATGAGTATTCAGAGGTATCAAGCAGAGTGGGCGTACGTTATGTCAGGCTTGAACCAGGCAAGTATTACTATTGTATAGGACAGCTTACACAAAAATCAAGGCTTGGTTTCGGGTATTATTTTGAGATTGTTGATCCGGGATCAGCAGATAAAGAAAAACCGTAACAGTCAGCCACAATACACAGTGTGGCCTTTGGTTGTAACCAAAAGCACAAATCCTGATACCGAATCACAAAACAAATCCAAAATCCGAATCTTACAAACCAGTAAGAACATTATTTCCTCTATCATGCGAGATTATGGATACACATGACATTAGATAAGTTCTTTAATCCCAAATCTGTAGCCATAATAGGCGCAACGGAAGACCCCAATAATATTACATCGGTGGTTATCACAAACCTCATTGAAATGGGATTTACAGGTAATCTTGTACCGGTTAACCCTCATCACGATGAAGTGTTTGGACTTAAATGCTATGCTTCCCTTCTTGATGTCAAGGAGCTGATAGATATTACCGTAATTTCAATACCTTCCGGACTTGTACCGGAAGTCCTTCGTCAACAGGCTAGATGTGGAATAAAGAATGCAATAGTATTAAGTGGAGGGTTTGCTGAGTCCGGGCATAAGGGAGCGGTATTGGAAGAGGAAGTCAAGACGATATGCAAAGAAGAGGGCATTCGCTTAATTGGTCCAAATTGCATAGGAGTTTTAGATAATTATTCTAATTTCAGCACGTCTTTCCTGCCATGGACAAAGGTCAAGAGGCCGGGAAAGGGGAACCTGGGCATATTGTCTCAGAGCGGTTCTTATGTCGTGTCAATGATGGATATGTTGTCTCTGGAGGGTATTGGTGTTTCCAAGGTTGTAAGTTATGGAAATCGTGTAGACGTAGGAGAATCAGAATTAATTGAATATCTTACTGATGACGAATCTACACGCGTAATAGGGATTTATATGGAATCTGTTGATGACGGAAGAAGGTTTATAAAGGCCTCCGGTAATTGTACAAGGTCTAAGCATATTGTTGCATTAAAAGCTGGCAGGCAGGATTCCGGAATAGAGGCGGCAAAATCACATACCGGGGCTATTGCCGGAAAGTATGAAATATACAAAGCCGCTTTCAAGAAATCTGGAATTGTGGAAGTTTATGGTCTTGCAGAGTTTATGGATGCATGTAAGGTTCTCTCAATGCAGAAACCGGCAAAAGGAAATAAAGTTCTTGTCTTAACCAATGGTGGAGGGTTTGGTGTTTCAGTGTCTGATTTGTGTGGTGATACCGGACTTGATGTTGCACCCACACCTGAGAGTATCAGAGACACTCTTTCAAAGAAATTTCCGGAATATTTTATACTGAAAAATCCGATTGATATGACCGGAAGTTCGGGGGACGAAGACTATGGCACAGCTATGAAGTCTGCATTGGTTAATAATGATTTCTTTGATGCCGCAATTATAATACCTCTGATGCCGCCTCACACTATGACAGAGGGAGTGGTTGATATCATTTCGCAAATGTCTAAGGAATCAGGTATACCAGTAGTTATCTGCATGGTTAGTGGTGTATATACCGGGGAGATTAAAAAGAAGTTTGAAGAAAAAGGCCTTCCTGTCTTTCCAACACCTGAAAGATGTGTAAAAGCTATGAGTGTATTAGTAGAAAGAGGAAGAATGAATGGCTGATAAAAACACAAAATTCAAGGATGCCGGAGAGATTATAGAAAATGTACTGGCTTCAGGACGGAAAATATTGTTTCCCTATGAAGCCATGGATATTATTAAATCATCAGGAATTTCCACCCCTGCTTATGCTCTGGCTAAGACCGCCAACGAAGCAAAAAAAGCGGCAAATACCATGGGATTTCCGGTTGTCTTAAAGATAGTTTCTCCGGACGTACTGCATAAAAGCGATGTAGGAGGTGTTGTAGTTGGTGTAGAAAATGAAAGAGAAGTTGAGAGAAATTATAATGAGATTATGAATAATTTAATCAGGAAAGTCCCGGATGCTGACATAATGGGAATGCTGGTTGAGAAACAGGCGCCGACAACAACTGAGGTGATTGTAGGCGGTATAAGGGACGAACAGTTTGGTCCAACCGTTATGTTTGGCCTGGGAGGAATCTTTGTTGAACTCTTCAAAGATGTGGTATTCAGGATAGCGCCTGTTACAGAGACAGAAGCATTAGAGATGATAGAGGAGATTAAGGGTTTTTCAGTATTAAACGGTTACAGGGGTGCTGAGAAGCTTGACATACAAAAACTGGCAAAGACAGTAGTTACAGTTTCTGAATTAATCTCGGACATTGGCGAAATAAAGGAAGTTGAACTGAACCCCCTGCTTGTTTATACAGAAGGAGTAACAGCCGTAGATGCAAGGATCATTATAAATTAAAAGTACAATTGACTTACTCTAAGATATTATATATAAATATACTTGGCCCGAACGAGTCAGAATTATAAATATTGAAGAATTGAGGGATTAAGGTATTCCCCAATTCCTGAATTCCTAAGCTGGACAAGTTAGTTTGTGTATAACGATTTTTTAAGCAACATTTCAAGAGAAAGGGGAGTAAAGGTGCTTGCGAGATTAAAGAGAGGTTTCATAATATCAGCTGCAATCTGTATGATAGCCTTTGGAGGGCTCTTTTACTCTGGTCAGAATACAGGGGCAGAAGAGGGCAAGAAGAAGACTATTTATATCTGCTACTGTGCAGGAGGTTGTTTATGCGCCTATGAGACGTACGGATCCGGCGGCAGATGCGTATGCGGTCTGGCCACTATCCCATCAGACAGAGAAGAGATGAGTGAAGAATATGAATATGAGTGCGCTTGCGGCACCATGTGTGAGTGTGGGACAGTAGCCGATGAGCCGGGCCTGTGTCATTGCGGTATACTGGAGATGAAAGAAGCGGAATAGTTCTGCCTCAAATATATCATTATTTTTTTCGTGCCCTGACAGCCGGTAATTCATTTAAGAAATAAAAGCAGCCTGATTATTTCGCCCCCATCAACCCTTTATATATAGTTACCTCGCGCATGGCTTTCTTCCTCCACTCATTATCATTATCTTTGTCCTTGAGCCCCTTATTCCAGTATGCAAAGCCCAGGTTATTGTGAGCGTCAGGTAAAGAGGGGTTTATCTCTATGGCCTTCTTAAGTATGGCAATGGCCTCGTCAAACATTTCCTTCTGACAATAAACAAGTCCCATATTGCTGTATGCGTCTGCGAATTTCGGGTCGATACCAATAGCAATTTCATATTCTTCCATTGCATCATCAAGCTTGCCTTGCTCAAAGTAGACAAACCCGAGATTAAGGTGAGCCACCTTGAATTGCGGATCGATTTCAATTGCCTTCTTGAGTTCTGCTACGGCCTCATCAAGTCGTCCCATACTGAAATAAACGCTTTCAAGGTAACAGTATATTTCGGGATCATTAGTCTCGACCTCAAGGGCTTTTTTGAATTCTGCAAGTGCTTCTTCCAGCAAGCCGGTTTTATAATAGGCACGTCCAATATACTTATGAGCAGCCACATTCTGCGGATCTATTTTCAGTACCTGTTTCAGCTCATTGACACTCTCTCCATACATATCGCGTTCTGTGTAGACGAGGGCCAGATTGATGCGTGCATCTATAAAATCCGGTTTTAAATTAATTGCTTTCTGGTATTCTGATATCGCATCTTTGAATTTCATCTTTTTTTCATAAAGGACGCCGAGATTAAAATGTGCGTCTACATCCTCGGGATTGGATTTAATTGTTTCGTTGTAAGCAATAATCTTCTTGTCTATCTCCTTCAGCTCTGATTCTGATTTCCCTATTTGACTCGCAAGTTCTTCTGTTGAGAGATTTTCCCCCTCATGTGCGGTACTTGTGGTAGTAGCAATGAACATAATTGTCAAAGCCAGGGAAAATATTGATAAGTATTTATTCATAGTTCAATTTTCCTGTTCTTAATTTATAGTTTGTTTAGAATATAAAAATGTAAATATCACTGCTGGTTCCTCCGTTCGGACGGGCAAGCCTTTCTTCCCCGGACAAAAGGCGCCGAGGACTTTTCGAGAGGAATCCAATACTGGAATATCAGTGCGACGGACCGCCCATTATCTTTGCCTGTGCTGCTTTCTTCTCTTTCATCAGATCTTCGTACAACTTAAATTCCGCATCAGCCTCTTTTGTTCTCCCCTGCATCAGGTAGACCACTCCGAGATGGTTGTGTGGTTGTGGAAATTTTGTATCGATAGCCACCGCATTTTTGTACGCAGAGATGGCCTCATCCATTTTCTTCATTGCTAACAATGCCATGCCAATTTCGTCGTGTGCAAGTGCGGAAAGAGGGTTTAATTCGAGCGCCTTATTGAGTTCATTAATTGCCGCTTCAAACTCTTCGTAGTATCTGTAGGCAATACCAAGATTTATATAAGCTGTCGGATTGGCTGGTTCGAGTTCTACGGACTTTTTGTAAGCCTCGATTGCTTCTTCTATCATGCCCTGTGTATAGTAGGCACGTCCAAGGTAGTTGTATGCCTTTGTCATCGTCGGGTCTATTTCCGTTGCCCTCTCCCATGCCTGAACTGCCATGCCGAAATTACCATCTTTGATTGCTCCAATACCGTACTTATAATAAGCTTCAGCGTCTGCACCCAGGTTTGGAAGCTTTGGAACCGGGGCTTTTTCAACTTTTGCTTCTGTCTTTGCATCTTCTGAAACAACTGCTACCTCCGGCGTTTCCTGCTTACTGCATCCATAAACTAAGAACGCTGTCAGAATGAGGCAAAACAATAGATTGTAACTTGTCGATTTACAGATATTCTTCATGTATTGTCCTTTTATAAAAAAAATTATGTCATACGCTGAGCCATAAAGTTTGCAATATCTTTAAAGACGGTTTTGTTGTCCGTCGGTATTTCATCAATTATTCTGTAAGTTTGTTTTATTAAATCATCAGCATACTTTTGTGCATGATCAATAGCTCCATATCTATTATAAATATCCAGGACACATTTAACATCGTCCTCGGTTGTCTTCTCTCTTGGCTTTGCCATTATTTCGATGAGTATTTTTTTCTCATCCGCATTTGCAACCTCTGATGTATATGCGTATAAGAAACTGGATTTCCCCTCTTTAATATCAGAACCGATAACTCCTCCACGCCCCTTGCCTATCGTTAAATCAATTAAATCATCTTTTATCTGAAAAGCCGGTCCCATAAGTTTTCCCAGATCCCAAATCTTATCAATAGTGCCATTTGAGTTTCCCGACGCTACAGCGCCACCAACCATTCCACATGCAAGGTAATATCCTGTCTTAAGCCTCACCAGTTCAATATATTTTTCGACAGTAAAGTCACTGGCTCCTCTTGCATTTATATCCAGCGCCTGTCCTTCAACAGTTCTTTCGTATGTTAATGTAAATATCTCCAGAAACTTCAACTTTTTGTCTGGTGACGCCGGGCTTGCAAGGATGCTTGTGTATGCCCGCGCCAGTAGATAATCACCGGAATTAATGGCATTGGCAATCCCGTATTTTACCCATACGGTGGGTTGGTCACGTCTCATTGTGTCTTCGTCTTCTATATCATCATGGAGCAGGAACATATTATGTAAGATTTCGATAGCTAATGCAAAATGAAGCGCCTCATCCGGGTTGCCGCCAAGTTCCTTACACGTAATCAGGCAAATCGCCGGCCTTATGCGTTTTCCACCCGTTCTAAGATGATGCCATATAGGCTCACTTAAATAATCATCTCTATCCTGCGGAATGAACTCTTTTAGTAAATCATCTATCTTCTTTCCATATATTTTTATAGACTCTTCTATTTTTGTTTCCATCTTTTCCTAACTTTAGTCACTTTAGCTCACTTCACACTTTAGGCACTTATTTATCCTAGGCCCTGCTCATAAACTCGCCTGTACGTGTATCGATCTTTACAATTTCACCTGTGTTGATAAAGAGCGGGACTTTGGTCATATAACCGGTTTCCAGTTTTGCCGGTTTAAATACATTAGTTACAGTATCTCCCTTAGTACCGGGGTCGGTTTCAATGATTTTCAATGTAACTGATGATGGAAGCTCTACTCCAATGGCATTATTCTCATAAAGTGAAACTGATACTTTAGCGTTTGGCGCTACATACGACATCGCATCTCCAAGGACATCCTTTGAGAGAAAAACCTGTTCATAGTTCTCCGTATCCATAAAACAATAGTTGTCTCCTTCCTGATATAGATATTCCATATCTCTGTGGTCCAGGAATACATCTTCTACCTTATCTGAAGGCCTGTAACGTTTTTGTGTGACATTCCCCTGTTTTAGACTTTTTATACTTACCTGCATATGTGCGCGCCCCTTGCCAGGGGTGACGTGGTTGAAGCTGGATACTGTATAGAGTTCTCCGTCAATCTTTATCATCAGCCCTTTTCTTAAATCTATTGCACTTATCAACTTTATAGCTCCTTGACAAAATTGTTACACGAATTCAATCATTACTGAATCTGCGACAGACAGACCCTTCCTGGTCAACTTTATTCTTTCATCATCAAAATTTATTAAACCTGCCTGCATAAGAATGTTTAATTGAGTACCGAATAATTCTGTTAAATTATAACCGGACCTGTCAAAAAATTCCTTTGCTGAAATACCGGATGTCATTCTCAACGCCATAATAAGTATCTCTGATGCACGTTTCTCTTGAGGTAATTTTTCAGAGAAACATATTAAATTCTTTTTTGACTTTACAGCAGATATATACTCTTTTACATTATTTATGCTACAGTACCGTTCACCATTAATATAAGAAAATGCTCCAGCACCTATACCGATGTATTCTCTATTTTCCCAGTAGACGGTATTATGCTGACATTCCTTGCCCGGTTTTGCAAAGTTAGATATCTCGTAGTGCATATAACCTTTATTGCTGAGGAAATCATTTGTGTGCTCATACATATCAAGTTCCTCTTCCTCGCTGAGTTTTTTGAGCTTTCCGGAATCTGTCATTCCAACAAGCGGTGTTCCCTGTTCATACGAAAGACAGTAAGCCGAGATGTGTTCAGGATCCAAAATGATGCATTCTCTTAAATCAGTTTTCCATTCGTGCAAGTGTTGAGAAGGATAACCGTAAATCAGGTCAATACTAATATTGCTGAACCCTTTTTTTCTTAAGTTTGAAAAAACATCTCTTGCCTCATTTGCAGTATGGATTCGCCCAAGGAGCTTAAGATATTTATCGTTAAAAGATTGAATACCAATGCTGATACGGCCAATACAGCTATCCTTTAGAGCAAGAACTTTTTCTTCATTCAGCGTGCCGGGATTTACTTCGATTGCATATTCTTTGAGATTGGAAACGTCAACGTGTTCGGAGATTATGTTCAACAGCTTTCTCAGTTGAATCTCATTTAAAACAGTAGGCGTGCCACCGCCTATAAATACAGTTGTAAAAGAATATTTTCCGTTTATTGCCTGGAGTTCGTTTTCAATAGCATTGAGATATTCATCCACTATTTGTGATTTCATAACAATTGAGTTGAAATCACAATATATGCATTTGCTTATGCAAAATGGTATATGAATATATAAAGAAGGTATATGTTTTTGAAAACTCATCACTAATATCAAGTTAGGTCGCTAGTGCAACAAAAGACTATCCTTCGACTCCGCTCAGGATGACGTCACACTGAGCGGAGTCGAAGTGTTATTAACGTTGAAATTCCTCATACATTTAATTATTTTCAAACTCTTTCCTTACCAATGGGACAAACATACATTTAAATAGTTCTTCCTCTGATAATCTTCCATTTATTTTTGTTGCCCTGACCAGGGTTTGTAATTCCCTGCCACCTATCGGTATTATAATCTTTCCTTTTTCTGCCAGTTGATCAATAAGTGGTTCAGGTATATTAAAAGTAGCTGCCGCCACTATTATTCCATCAAAAGGCGCTTCTTCTTCATAGCCCAAACTGCCGTCAGCAATATGAATCTTTACCCTGTCGCCGTAACCCAATTCGTTTAACTTTGCCAACGCTTTCTGTGCAAGTTGCGGCCTGACTTCAACAGTGTAAATTTCCTCGTGTACCTCTGCAAGAAGTGCCGTTTGATAGCCGGAACCTGTGCCTACTTCCAAAACCCTGTCTCCCTTCTTAAGCGAGAGAGCCTGAATCATATATGCAACTATATAAGGTTGAGAAATAGTTTGATCTTCTCCGATAGGCAATGGTGTATCATCGTAAGCCCTGTCCCAAAGTTCTGCAGGCAGGAATTCGTGCCGGGGTACTTTTGCCATAGCACGGAGTACTTTTTCATCTACGATGCCTCTGGACATTAATTGTGTTTGCACCATTTGTCTTCGTTTTTCTTCGAAAGTTTGTTTTTCTTCAGAAGATGGGTTTGCAGAAATCATATTCTTTAAGAGTTTTTTGATTGTGTACATCAGTTTTATACTGTTACCCTGTTCCTTGCGTCCTTATTCATTTCTCTTTTAATTATTTCTTTATAATAACTTAATCTTATTGCAGGTTCATCTAACTCTCCACTAAAACTCCTTGAAGCATTGTTGTATATGAGTTTAACCGGAACCTCCTTAATACGCAGCTCTAATTTCCATGCCTGTATCCACAATTGCAGAGGCATGCCGTAGCCATTCTCAGTCAGCTTCATTTCCTTCAAGGCACCAATTTTATACGCCTTAAAACCGCAAAATGCATCTGTTAAATTAAGCTTTGTAATTTTGTTTAACGTTCGGGTTATTTCCATGTTTATTGCATATCTATCGGGTGGTATATTTGGATCATGCTTGTTGTCTTCTATTAAATATCTTGATCCTGATACAATGTCATAGTTTGCTATCTGTGTGAGAAAAACCTGTACTTCGTCCGGTGTATGCTGGCCGTCGCAATCCATTGTAACTATATTGTCATAGTTATTTGAGATTCCATATTTAAAGGCATCAACGATAGTCTGTCCATAGCCAAGATTCTCTTCATGTGCAATGGTATTTATATCATCTATTTTTGACAATTGCTCTTGTGTACCATCAGTGGATCCGTCGTCTATTACCAGGATATCCAAATCATACTTCTTTATTTGTGAAATTATTAAACCTATGTCTTTCTTTTCGTTGAAAGCAGGTAACGCAATAAGTGTATTCATGATTTTACAAATTATTTTTCTGTTAAATATACTGATTTATAATCTATTTTTTAATCTTATATGGTTAATAATTTAAATCAAGAAAAATATACATAGTAGAAAACGATCTGTAGTCATAAATAAGGTGTGCGTTATATCCATTTTTTTTCTTGACAATAATTAAGTCTCATGATACAAGCGACTTATAGTGTGGGAGAGAAGGTGCATAAAAAACATAAACAACAACTTAAAGAACATTCTAATTTTTGTAACCTTTAAATGGAGTGCGTAAAATGGCTGCTAAAAAAACAGCTAAGAAGAAAGCGAAAAAGCCTGTAAAAAAAACAGTTAAAAAAACTGCGAAAAAGGCTGTCAAACTATGGACAAAGGCAGAAGTAAGTACATTGAAGAAAGAGTATCCGAATACGGATACACAGAAACTTGCAAAGAAGCTTAATAGGACCTTGGAAGCTGTTCGTTTCCAGGCAAAAAAAAATGGCCTGAAAAAAACAAAGAGTTATATGCAGTCTTTATATAAAGCAGCAAGTAAGCCGGCAGCCAAGAAACCTACAAAGAAAAAAGCCACTAAGAAAAAGCGTTAATTTCAATTAGTATATGGTAGAGCTAAAGAGGGCAGACTTATCTGTTAGAGCAGAACGCGCAATATTGCTTCATATAGTATTACACAAAGATAAGAACGATGAAGACTCCCTTGCTGAACTCAAACGTCTGGCAAAAACTGCCGGCGCAAAGGTATTAGACAGTGTTGTACAGAGAAGGAGAAAAATTGATCCTTCATTTTACCTGGGTAAGGGAAAAGTATCTCAATTAGCTGAGTTGTGTAAAGACAAGGAGATAGACGTTGTAATCTGCGATGCCGACCTTGCTCCCGCGCAGGTCAGCAATCTCGAAAAGGCCATAGACACAAAAGTAATTGACAGAAGTGAGCTCATCCTGGACATCTTTGCGGCACGGGCAAAAACAGCTCAGGCAAAACTGCAGGTAGAACTGGCGCAACTGGAATATACGAGACCACGCCTGAAGAGGATGTGGACTCACCTTTCCAGGATAGAGGGAGGCATAGGAACCAGAGGTCCCGGTGAAAAGCAATTAGAAGTGGATAAGCGCCTGGTGTCAAAAAGAGTGCTTGCTCTGAAGAAACGACTCGAACAGATTGAAAAACGCAGAAAACGCCAGGCAAAGGCAAGAAAAGAACATACTACTGTCTCCCTTGTAGGATATACGAATGCCGGTAAATCAACATTAATGAACAGGTTGACAGATGCCGGGGTATTTGTTGAAGATAAGCTTTTTGCTACTCTTGACACAAAGACAAGTTTGTGTGAGTTGGAAAATGGCAAAAAGGTTATCTTGAGTGACACCGTAGGATTTATAAAAAAACTTCCCCACCACCTGATCACATCCTTTGAAGCTACTCTTGAAGAAGTAAGATGGGCTGATTTCTTGTTGCATGTTGTTGATACCAGTTCTCCGGATGTTATTGAACAGGTAGAGGCTGTTAATAATGTACTTAAGGAACTTGAGTGTGATAAGAAACCCATAATCATGGTTCTCAATAAAGTAGACGTCTTGAAAGATCCATCAATCATTACTTTTTTCAAAAGTAAATATGACAACATTGTAACGATTTCTGCACTTACCGGACAAGATATGGAAAAGCTGAAGCAGGAGATGGTCAACTTTGCTGATAAGGACAGCACAGAGATTAAGCTGGAATGCGGTGTCAGTAACGGAAAGTTGTTAGCTTACATATACGAAAACAGCAGAGTTCTCAATCGCACATTCACAAATTCAAGTGTCCATTTCCATATTGTTATTGAAGAGAAAAATCTATCGAAATTGTATCAGCTTGGTGGAGAGGATTTGACCGTAACTCATATTTCGTAATGATATAAATCCTACAATTTCAAATCATGTCGAAAAACATACCACAACACAGTATAGCCGCAACCAAAAGCAGGCTGTCTGCAGTAACCTCTGTCAAACTTAATACAAAATGTTAAAAACTTCCTAATGTTTGTCCGCATGTAAATGAACTATGTGACAACTCGAAGTCACAAGTTGTAACCTCTATGTTGGGGCGGTGTAATAGTCGTGGCATGTTAGTCTGTAGAAGTTTTTTTATTTTAACCCTTGTTAGTTCTAATTTATAGTTTATACTGGAAATTAGAAGTAGAAAGAACCTTCCAAAAGCCAAATCTTCAGTTTAGCAACTCCATATTCAACTGAGTATATTTTCGCTATAAGGAATTTTGCAAATCCAAAGGTTTTTAACCTACCCGTTAGTTAATTGCAGGCTTATACACACACTAATGGAGTAAATTCAAATATTACGTTCTGTGTATATGGCGCTGCGTGGACCCTTTCTTAGTTTTTGTTAAACTTGTCTTTCCGCCAGAAACTGATCCAGTTTAGATCAGTCTGTTTCTTAATTAGACAGATAATACATAAAATATGAATAGGCAGAAAAAGCTTTAATGTGTATCTACTTACATATCCATTGTTTATAAGGTTGTTAAGAGCAATACAATGTCTTGGAACATTAATTGCTAATATCTTGCTATTCTACAAAGATCGAAATGAAATTGAATTAATTACGCCTTTCTACCCCGCATACTATATTTTCTATATTGAAGTATGAGATATGCATATACAAAATTTGTAATTTGAAACGAATAGACTATGAAGAACTTTATACAGGAGACGTTGTAAATTGACTAAGACTATAATGATTATAGAAAACAATGAGAATTGCCATGACCTTTATCAAACGATGCTAAAGGACTCAGAATATAAATTTATTCACGCCTATGATGGATATGAAGCAATGGAGAAGATGGATGAAACGATTCCTGATATAATAATCCTGGATATGCTTATGGACATGGTTACCGGGGATACGTTCTTCATGTATCTAAAAAACATCCCGGAATATGAAAACATTCCCGTGATAATAATCAGCTCCTCTCCGGAAAGACTATACAGCCACCTGAGGAAAACAAAACCGGATATTATATTTATTGAGAAGCGACATCTAACCAGGGAAAGATTGGTTGATGAAGTAAATAAGAAGATTCCTGTAACCAGAAAAACAAACAGAGTAACATTCCGATTGCCAGAGGTTGTTGTACATGACTCATAGTGAGTAACATTCCGGTTGCCAGGCAAGGAATATCAGTTTCTTCAGCTTATTGATGAGTCGCTATAAAGATTACTCTTGTCTAAATTTAGCGATTTCGTAGCCGCAACCTTAAGGTTGCGTAACTTACACAAATCCATCAGGTAATGTAAAACGCAGGTTAAAGTCGTGCCGAAGGACAGACCTGCCTCTGGCATGGCCAGCGGCTACAACGGCATGTAAAATAAAATCGCTCAATTCATGTCTTGTTTATTCGGTTTCCAAAGTAACGTGAAAGCTTTTTTCCCCTCGACTGCCTTATAATCATAAAACAATGTATATTTGGACAAGTCTTATAAGTAATAAAAAATAGAAAGATTTATATACCAGTTGTAAAACCTGAAAAATAAGAAAATAACAATAACAAGTGCAGTAACAAATGATAAAGATATACGATTAACTATTATTCAATACAATGATAGACAGAATAAAATTGTTAATCTTACATATATTTGCCTGGAAAAAGACAGACAGGGTAATGGAAATTATGTAGATAATGGCAAGCTATTGGTTTATGTTAATGAAAAAGAACTGTATAGAATACCATTTCAAGGAACATTTACCGATGAAAGAAGTACAGCCCTGACAAAACATCTTAATGATATTGCTAAGCAAGGAGAGTCTGGAGAAGTTCTCTGGGGACATATAGAACATAAAGTTCTTAGCTGCTGTGGATCTTGCTATGTAAGATAGATTATTTTACTTTTTCTTAAACGGCAAAAAAACCCATTCGATTAAAAGTAATTTCTTGTCTTTCTTTTCATATATCTTAGAGTGTAGCCTGGAATATGTTTTACTAAAGGCAGGTAATGACTATTGTAGCTTCAATTAGGTGCGTAGTCATGACATTTGGTCTGCATAGTTTATTTTTTCAAAACCCTGATCATGTCTTTATGGATTTTCCCATTTGAGGCAACAATGGTTTTCATCATCAGGCTATACTTCTGCCCATGCGTGTTCGTAATCCTTCCTCCTGCTTCCATGACTATTAAACTGCCGGCTGCATAATCCCACGGATTCAAATATAGCTCCCAGTATCCATCAAATCTGCCGCAGGCTGTATAACAGAGGTCCAATGCTGCTGAACCTGCCCTCCTGATACCATGAACATCTTCGTAGAAGAATCTTTTCATCTGGTCAAGGCTTTTTCTCATCAATGAACCTCTCTCATAATAAAATCCTAAAGCCAGTAATGATTTACTTAACTTGTTTGCACCTGAAACTTTGATTTTCTTATTGTTGAGGAATGCGCCTTTGTTCTTCTCAGCATAAAATAATTCTTTTTTCAGCGGGTCGAATACTACACCAATCAGAGGTTTACCTTTTTTGTACAATGCGATTGATACACAAAACATTGGAAATTTATGATAAAAATTATTTGTGCCGTCCAGTGGATCTATTACCCAGCAATAATCAGACTTGTGTATCTCTTCTCCGGATTCTTCTGTCATGATGGAATGACCGGGAAATTTATCTTTTATTATACTGATGATCTTGTTTTCAGAAGCAATATCAGCCTCTGTAACCAGGTTATACGTAGTTCCCTTACCGATAGCATTTACGTTTTTAGAATAATAACTCAGTATTATTTTTCCTGCTTCTTTAGCGGCCTTTAGTGCTGTATTTTTCATTGATTAATCTATTTACTCATTTTTGTTTTTTCCTCTTTTGTTTTGGCTTCACAACTGCATTGTAAATGGCAAAAGAATCTTTCTTTGTGAGCTTTCCCTGACAAAATGACTTTGCGGGGTCTATAATGAACATACGCATTGCTTCGCGTCCCAGTAACATGTTGTAACTCATAATATCCCGGTTGGTAAGAGTAATATAAATGCTTTGACGTAAGCTTCCAATCTTAATAACACTACGAATAACATAGCGGCTTTCTTTCTGGCCATTCGAGCTCTTTATTACCCGCTCGTCAGCTAGTTCCGCTGTGCAGTGCCTGCTGATGCTGTTATTGTTTTGTAATGGATGGATATTGAAGCGGACGTAACGCTTTCCGGGTTTATGAAATACTTTTATATCAAACGCGTGTAGTGCGGAAGTTTTTGCACCGGTATCAATCTTCACCTTTATGGCAGGAATATGAAGCTCCGGAAGATTTGCCCACTCTCTCCAGCCTACTACCACCTTTTTCAGATTTGGATTTTGCTTATTTGTCCTCTTTTTCCCGGTCATCTGATTGATTTCAGTTATATCTATTTACCTTCCATTTGCGATTTAGTAATCTGTAAAGTCGGGTTAGGGTTGCTTTTCTCAAGTCTTTCCGCATACTTTCTGTACATTTATTCTAACGTTTCATCAAAAAATTCTACTTGCTCTTCGACAGCCTTAGAGTCCTCAAAAGTGGCAATATGGAATAGAGCATCACCACTGTTGATGAGCGGTAAATTATTCATCCCTATAACGACTCCGGTTTCTCTTGCTCTTACTTCTATCTTGCCCTGCCCAAACGTATCAGAGATAATACCAAGTACCTCATCTTTATTAACCATGGCGCCTAGCCCTTTCCTGATTCGAAGGCTTCCGCTGTGCGGTGCGCGTATCCAATAACTGGATCTGGCAACAAACACTTCTTTCTTACGTTGTCTGATGTTAATTTTCTCCTGGTCAATCATGCCAATGGCATTCATAATGGAGATAATCCCCCGCATTGCTGAGCGAATAACTTTTTCTTCATAGCGCAGCGCTTCACCGCCTTCAAAGAGTAACATCCTGATGTCTTTATCTGCCGCAGCTTGTCTCAGCGATCCGTCACGCAAGTTAGAATTCAGGACAACCGGCACACCAAAAGCAAGGGCGAGGCGCTCAGTTTCCGGGTCATCTGTAGAGGCGCGGATTTGCGGTAGATTGGTACGATGGATAGGGCCAGTATGCAAATCAATGCCATGAGTGCATTTTTCCACGATTTCCCTCATAAAAATGTGAGCAATCTGTGCTCCAAGAGAACCAAGCTTAGATCCTGGAAAACATCGGTTTAAATCCCGCCTATCCGGCAAGTATCGTACAATCTGATGAAAACCGAAGACGTTTATTATGGGTACAGCAATTAATGTCCCCCTGATACCTGAAAGAATAGTTTTTCGTGCCAATAAGCGCTTGATCGCCTCTATCCCATTAATTTCATCACCATGAATGGCCGCTGATACAAACAAAACCGGGCCATCCTTTTTTCCACGCACGACTTCTACAGGAATAGTCATTTCCGTATAATCATAGAGTTTTGCGACTTGAATCCCTACCCGTTTACGTTTTCCCGGCGGAATGGAAACACCGCCGATGACTATGTCCTCTGTCATAGATGCCGGCATATTATCCTCGTCCTTTCATCTTATTTGGCCCTTTTAATGCATCTTTCTCGACATATTCAATGATGGCGCCTGCAACGTCTTTTCCCGTTGAGGCTTCAATTCCCTTCAGTCCAGGAGATGAATTGACTTCGAGTACGAGAGGGCCATGCGCTGAGCGGATAATGTCCACGCCTGCAACATCAAGGCCCATGACCCCGGCGGCTCGAACGGCTAATGCTCTTTCATCAGGTCTCAATCTCACGATGGTGGCAGTTCCTCCCAGGTGCAGGTTTGACCGGTATTCTCCCTCTTTTGCCTGACGCTGCATGGCAGCAATGACTTTATCCCCGATAACGAAACAACGTATATCAGCGCCGCCTGATTCTTTAATGAATTCCTGTACAAGAAAATCCGCATCTAAACCGCGAAATGCATTGATTACGCTTTCTGCTGCTTTATTGGTTTCAGCCAGCACCACACCACTACCATGAGTACTTTTCAGGACTTTAACAATCAATGGAGCCCCCCCCACGAATTCGATCAAATCTTCAGTTGCATTTGCGGCATGCGCATAACCCGTCATCGGCATGCCAACACCTTTGCGGGCAAGAAGCTGGTGAGCCCTTAATTTGTCCCGTGAACGGGAAATAGCAACTGACTCATTGACCGAATAAACACCACCAACCTCAAATTGACGTAGAACAGCAGTGCCATAAGTAGTAATCGATGCCCCGATGCGCGGAATTACTGCCTCAAATTCTAATCTTTCCTTTTTATCCTTGTACCTATAATAGATAGTAGGTAGGTTTGCCGTAATATTCATATAACACTTTAACACGTCAACCACTTTTACATCATGTCCTCGTTTTTGTGCTGCTTCTACCAGGCGACTCGTGGAATAAAGTTGAGCATTACGGGATAAAATACCAATTTTCATAATTTTCCTCCCTCCACCTTGTTAATAATAATGTACTTTATCATAGCAACCAGTCATATAGTTGCAAGAAATATTATTCATATCCTCATAGTTCAGCTATACCTACAGCCTGAAATTGATTTTAATATCTAGCATCAAGGAAATTAAACAAATTGAAGAATATTGAGGTGATAACTAATTAGTGATTAGTTATCACCGACTGCTTTTCAACACACAGTTTAATGTTTACTGTCAACTGTATATTTTAAGAGCCTATCTGTTTCTCTGTATTTTCCATACCAGAAAATCTTTTCATATGGTGTGGTTAAACTGGAATTTTGTAAAATAGTATGATTAGTTATTATTATTTGATACCAAAAGCTAAATTTGAAGACCTGAACCGTTAGAATTAAATTGGTTAACCGCTTCTTCTGAATTTTCATGATATGTCAACTTGTTTAAGACATAAAATGGCAGGGTTAAATGGTCCGCTCCGGATAGAATCGCAGCACTTGCCTCCAGTGGCGACTTGAGACTTGCAGCGAGTATCTGGGTCTGGCTTCCCTTAAGTACACCGGCCATGTCTGTTATGAGCGATAATCCGTCTCCCAGTAATTTTGTCGCCCTGTTGACATAAACAGCGATGTATCGCACTCCTGACTCACGCGCAACAATGGCCTGTGCAACGCTATATAAAGCAGTAATGCAACATGGAATTTCCGGTGGAAGTTGCTGGATAATTTTAAATCCATGTTCCGAGGGAGGGATTTTCAGTACCAATTGGTCCCCTGCAATCTCCTTTGCCAGATGTGATTCTTTCAACATCTCCGCTTTGGATGTGGCAACAAGCTGGTAAAATAATAAACCCATATTCAGCCCTGCAAGTTGCTGCAGTGTATCGGCTGCAGAATTACTGGATTTTGCAAGAAGTATTGGATTGGTGGTAATTCCTCGAACCCAGCCATATTCCTTTGCAACCTTTGCCTGCTCAATATCTGCCGTATCCACGAATATCGACATGCTTTTCTCCTGATAACGATAACATCTTTGATCTACGCTATTACCCTTCTCAGCTTAACCCTTCCAATTACAAAAAGTGTAACCGAAGCCGTAAAGACCAATATACTCACATTTTGTGAAATAGTCAGGCCATCGAAGAGCGGTGGATTATCATCTCTGAAGATCTCTACAGTAAAGCGCATTACGGAATATAGCGCACAGAATATTAACGTGATTTCCCCGTCTCTCCTACGATGTTTAAAGAAGGCATTTATTATAAAAAATATCGAGAGATTGCCTAAAGCCGAGTATATCTGGGTCGGATGGACGGGAAGTGAGTGGTTATCTGACACACTTACCAGCCCCAGTCCAAGGTGATGCAGAAACGCAGGGCTGCCATTAATCAGATGATTGACATCAACTGTCTTTGGAAAAGTAACCGCCCATGGCAAATCAGGACTGCAGACATCGCCCCAGCAGCATCCGTTAAGAAAACATCCTATCCGTCCGAAAATTACTCCAAGGGCGAAAGCGTATGCGACAATATCAATTGTCTTTAGTACTGGCAGTTTCTTAATTTTTGAGTAAACAATTATAGCTGCAATAGAGGCTATCAGACCCCCATAAAAGACAAGCCCTCCCTCATAAATCTTAAAGATGTCCAGGATGTTGTATTTATATGAATCAAAATTCTGGATCACATAAAATATTCTGCCTCCCAGAATACCCGCAAAGACTGTATATATTCCCAGGTTGGATATGTCTTCCGGATCTATGCCTTCGCTCTTTGCCTTTATTCGTGCAACGAAGACGACCACCAGGAAGCCAACCATAAGCATGAAGCCGTATGCGTAAATGGGGATTGATATGCCGGTGTACGGGATTGGTATTTCAAAGAGAGTTCTAATCATTGGAGTCAGGAATGCGGATCGGAGAGAACCTCCTTAATCTTATTCTTTTCGTCCATCAAGACTATTTTAGGTTTCCAGTTGCGTGCCTTGTCATCATCAATAAGACAATATGAGATTATTATTACCTTGTCCCCCGGAACTGCCCACCTCGCAGCCGCTCCGTTAAGGCATATGGTCCCTGAGCCAGGTTCTCCCTCTATTACGTAAGTTTCAACCCTTGTTCCGTTATTGATGTTTAAAACCTGTACCCGTTCGTAGTGCAGGATATCAGTCGCCTGCATCAACGTCTTGTCGATTGCTATACTGCCGGTGTAGTTTATGTTTGATTCAGTGACTGTTGCAGCATGAATCTTCGATTTACACATTTCTCTAAGCATGGTATTTATTCCAGAATTAAGTTATCTATTAATCTCGTATTTCCTATCCACACGGCCACAGCCGCTACAGCCTTCCCATTAATTGACGAAACATCTTCAAGCGTATGAGCATTAACTATGGATATATAATCTATCCTTGCATGTTTTGCCTTCTTAATGATGGATGTCATCTCTTCTATAATTTCCTTTGAGTCTTTTGTATTGGAAGCAAACATGGATTTGGCTTTTAATAAAGAGCCATAAAGACAAAGTGCGCTATGGCGTTCTTCAGGATTTAATCGCTTGTTCCTCGAACTAAGGGCAAGGCCGTCTTCGTCACGCACAGTAGGAAGGGCCTTGATATCTATATCCATATTCAGGTCTGCAACCAGCTTTTTTATTACTATGCTTTGTTGATAGTCCTTCTGGCCAAAGTATGCCCTGTCCGGTTTAATTATATTGAAAAGTTTCGTTACAATTGTAGCCACACCATTGAAATGCCCGGCTCTTAATCTACCGCACAGGGTATCCGCAAGCTTATGCTGGGTCACATAAGAGCAGAACCCCTCAGGGTACATTTCCTCAGTACGGGGTGCAAAAACCACATCCGCATCTTCTCTCTCTACAATCTCAATATCATTTTCTAACTGGTGAGGATAATTATCAAAATCGTCTTTGTTATCAAACTGCGTGGGGTTAAGATATATGCTGACAATAAGCTCATCATTCTCATTCCGTGCACTGCGCATCAAACTCACGTGGCCTTCATGGAGTGCACCCATTGTAGGTACAAATCCGATAGACTTTTTACTGTCCTTGACGGAAAGTACCCTTGCCCGCATCTCATTAATCTTTGTTATGACTTCCATTGATTCAAATCAGCTCTTCTCCAGACGACGGAGCTGCTTTAAAGCTTAAAATTAATGTTAACAATAACATATTTTTTTGTCAAGTTTAAGTAAAATGCCAGCGAACCAATAAAATATATATACTTCTGTAACACTCAAAGGAGGCGTTCATACCTGTAAATACATTATACGTTGAAGTTTTTCATTTTTATTGTATACTTAGTATTTAATAGATATAGCAGAAAATAAATGACTGGATAAAAAAGGAGGGAATATTGATGCAGAAACGGTACAAGATTCAATTTCCACGAAGTGACTCTCAAAATCTGGCTCAGGACGAAGCATTCTTCTATATAAAGGATCCTGATGGTGAAAAGAAAAGGATCCTGTTCCACGATTATGATGAAATATACAAGAACCCGGGCCTGTACGAACAAATCTTCTATGAACGGCTGAAGTGCCAGTCGCCTACTAAAGTAACAGATATACTGAAGTCTGCCGTCTCTCAATCTCAGGACAACTTTTCCGAGCTCAGGGTGTTGGACCTGGGTGCAGGTAACGGAATTATGGGTGAGAACCTGAAGAAGCAGGGGGTATCAAGGCTTGTCGGTGTGGACGTAATCCCTGAAGCAGGCGTTGCGGCTGAACGAGACAGACCCGGAGTCTACGACGCCTACTATGTAGCAGATTTCTGCAACCTCAGTGAAGACCAGCAAGACGAGTTATCTTCATGGTCATTTGACTGCATGACTACAGTTGCGGCACTGGGCTTTGGTGATATTCCCATAAAGGCATTTATAGAGGCATTCAATATAACACAGAGTGAGGGCTGGGTGGCCTTTAATGTAAAAGAGACATTTCTTTATAAAAGTGATAATACCGGCTTTTCAACGGCAATCCGTGAATTGATATTCTCAGAGTATCTTGATTTATATCACCTGGACCGCTACCGCCACAGATTTTCGATAGAAGGTGAGCCTTTATATTATTTTGCAATAGCAGGGCGTAAGAATGCTGATATCCCCCAGGAGTTCCTGGAGTCTTTAGGTCTTTAGGATTATAATAAACCCCGTTCAAAATTCCCGATGGTTGAGTTTTTCATTTTTTCCTCATTTTGAATTCCGAAGAGTAAATCACTAATCGTTTCGGGGGTGTAATCCCTATAGCATAAATCAATCCGGTAATCCCTATGCCCTGCCTCAAGAAATGTTTGAATAAGGTGAATAATTGAAAAAGGTCTTTCATTGATAACCACAGTCCTGCATGCCTCATTCATAGCCGTAAACCGGTCACCGTACTCATTTTTCAAGACCATCTTTTCGAAGTCGCATCTGTCTAACCCGGGACACGCACTTTTCATATTTGCCCATACACACGCCTCGGAGATAAAGAGCGGAGTGTCCTGATAAAGAATCAGATCCGTATCGTCAGAAAGCAGTGTCTGCAGATTTTCCCTGTCGTCCTCAGGAGACAGGGTTTGTCGTTGAAACCCCAATTCACGCAGTTTTAATATTGAAAGTGGATTCAGGGAGTATAATGGATAATCGGCATACAGAATCACATCTTTTTCATTAAACAACCCAACGGCTCCCAGGTTGGCTATCTGAAAGAGTCTGAAACCCCGTGTTGTTAATACATTAACAGCTTTCTTAAAATAATCATACCTCTCAGGTCCATTCCCTGAATCTCTCATTATTACTGGTAATGAAAATACAACTCTTTCTTTTTCCTTCAATAATGTATCGACAATATCATCATTTTTCTTCAGGTAAGTAATAGTTTTATATGTTAACACAATATAGAGTTTATAAATTTTTTCTTTAAGGATAAAATTCAGATAATTTAACCTGTCGATCTTCAGGGACAATCGAACTTCGTCTTCATGGAGCTCATGATGTAAGTTCTTTTCCTCGTTTATAGAATTACCCAATGTAATAAATTTTCCATTTAACCATTTCTTTACCTCATCACACTTGAGTGCCCTCTCATTCTGCCATGCTGCTGATAACCCATTAAAATAGTCCCGCCTGATATTATTTAACACACTCAATGGAATAAATAATCCTTCAGATATATCGACATGCATAATTGCCAGCTCAAATGGTGTTTCTCCCAAACGTGAAAAACTACCTTTTATATCTTCCTCATTTGTTATCCGGCTAATACTTTTTTCAAGCTTCAGGGGATAATCCCTGTTAAATGTAAATTGCATTACCGTCCCACTTACAGCAATGTTGTCAGAATTTATTCTAATATCCAGATTCACCGGTACCTTAGCTGATGTGAGTTTTTTTGGAATCTTTTGAGCAAATGCTTCTCTGGTCTTTTGGGAAGAGACTACATAGATTTTTGCACCATGCATGATTTTCTTGCCGGAGTCGATGGTCGCAATATCGCCGGCCGCAATACCGAATACCCGTTTGCCGTTTACCTTAATAGCCTTCACATGGAGAAGAGCGGGTTTCACAGAGGCAGTTTCAAATATCTGTAATAAATCTCTGACACCGATACTGGCCTCAGCCCTTATAATTATGTAATTTTTCTCAGACTTTATTACTTCTCCCGCATAAAGTCCAATATTTGCAGGATAAGACGGGTTAACCATATCTGCGGCCTTGACCTGGCTGATATCAGAATTCTTTTTAACCGACAGATTATTTTTTCCCATTACATACGCAGAGGTTGTCTCGCGACTGAATACTGTTTTTATACGATTGACAATTTCATCCTGATCTGACAGTTTACCATCAATAACCTTCCGGTAGGCATCTGTTACAACAGCAACATATTCAGGTGATTTCATACGTCCCTCTATCTTAAGTGAATTGACTCCAGCATCTACTAAATTACTTATCCCGGAAAGTGTAAGCAGATCTTTCATGGAAAAGAGATATCCTCCTCCCGATTGGGAATGGTAAAACATCCTGCAGGGTTGTGCGCACTTTCCTCTATTTCCACTCCTGCCACCAATCATACTGCTGAAAAAACATAATCCCGAATAGGAATAACATAAAGCGCCGTGAATAAATATTTCTACTTCTAATGAGGTGCTTCCTGCAATATTTTTGATTTCTGCAACAGACAATTCCCTTGCCAGAACAACCCGTTTAAATCCAAGTTTCTCCAGATGTTTAACTCCCGCAAGGTTGTGAATAGCCATTTGTGTGCTGGCGTGAATATTAAATCCGGGGAATTGAGATTGGATCAAATAGAGAAGCCCCAGATCCTGGAGAATTATAGAGTCAGGCCGCATTTCTTCCAGTGCTATTAAGAGGCCTACAACCCTTTCCAATTCTAAAGTTTTCACTAACGTATTGAGAGCTATATAGACCTTAATTGACTTCCTGCGTGCATAGGCAATGGCCTTGCTGGCGTCATCCAGGGAAAAGTTTTGTGCGGCTGCACGCGCACTGAACTCCTTTAATCCAAAATAAACGGCATCAGCTCCATTCTCAACAGCTGCAAAGAAGCTCTCCATATTACCGGCCGGTGAGAGTAGCTCAGGATTTCTACGTTGAGAATAGGTGATAGACATGGTAATATATTATAACTTAAATTTATGCATAGGAAATTCAATGTTGATAACACTTCGACTCCGCTCAGTGTGACGTCATCCTGAGCGGAGTCGAAGGATAGTCTTTTGTCGCGATAGCGACCTAACTTGTAATGACTCCGGGACGTGATAATAGATGAGAATATAAGAAGCTAATCTTAGAATTACAATCAGCAAAATTCAAGTCCTTTCTGGAGATGACAGGAAACCGCTTTTTAAAGATTTAATAAGAAGAGTAAAATAGTTAATATAACCTAAATTGAGCGATTTTGTAGCCGCAACCTTGAGGTTGCGTAACTTACGCGAACCCATCAAATGGTGAAATACGCAGGCTAAAGCCTGCGGCTACAATGGCATGTAATATAAAATCGCTCAATTTAGGTATAACTCAAGTCTTTTGAAAATTATGCCATGATTTTATCTTCTTTAGTAACCAAAAAAATAGAAATGGTGTTGCCCTTGCGTTAGTTTTACTATGTTCTAGAATGCCATTGGTTAGATTTTGATTTACTTTAGTAAAGAAACCTTATAAAGTTCACACATATTATCATAAGTATTGGCAGATTTAGTTATCAATAAAATTTATAATCAGGAGAAAAAATTTGAAGTTATTTGTTATTTCTATAGTAATTTTCCTGTCTTTGATAGGCTGCGTTAATGAAAAGACAGAAACCGTTGTTTCTGAAAAAAAGCCTGTAGTCCCAGTAGTCAGCGAAGAGCAGGCTGAAGTTACAATTTTTGAAGGTGAGACGCATTTTAAAAACATCAGTCAGCTTACATTCGGTGGAGAGAATGCTGAGGCTTATTTCTCTTACAATGCCGACAAGCTCATATTTCAGTCGAAGCGTGATGATCTGCAATGTGACGCAATATTTACCATGGATGTTGACGGCAGCAATGTAACCATGGTATCTTCTGGTAAAGGTTCCACTACCTGTTCATTTATTGCTCCTGACCATAAATCTATAATTTATGCTTCAACACATCTGGGTGGAGATGAATGCCCGCCCAAGCCGGACATGTCAAAGGGTTATGTATGGGCGTTATATAAAAGTTATGATATCTTCAAAGCTGACCCTGACGGCTCCAATATTATCCGTCTGACTGACACACCCGGATATGATGCTGAGGGAGTCTATTCACCCAGAGGGAACAAAATCATCTTTACATCAGTACGAACCGGAGACCTGGAACTGTTCCTGATGGACCCGGACGGCTCTAATGTTGAACAGTTGACTGACATCCCCGGCTACGATGGCGGTGCGTTCTTTTCTCTTGACGGAGAATGGATCTGCTGGCGGGCGTCAAGGCCAGAGGGGAAAGAGCTTGCAGACTATATGAATCTTCTCAAAGATGGCTTGATCCGTCCCAGCAAACTTGAAATATATGTTATGAATCTGAAAGAACGCAAACCGATTCAGCTAACCAACAACGGCGCCGCCAACTTCGGTCCTTATTTCCATCCAAGCGGAGAGAAAGTTATTTTTGTTTCCAATATGGATGATCCGCAAATGCGAAATTTTGAGATGTACATGGTTGATATAAAAACCAAAGAAGTAGAGCGCTTAACGTACAACCCGACATTCGACGGCTTCCCCATGTTCAGTCATGACGGTAAGAAACTGGTGTTCGCATCAAATCGCGATAACAGCAGACCTCATGAAACAAATATATTTATTGCTGATTGGATAGATTAAAGAGGATCAGAAGGGCTGAACATGTACTATTTTGATATACTGAAAGGGTTGTATAAGAACAATGTCAGTTATCTCATCGTGGGTGGATTGTCTGTCAATCTCTATGGCATCCCACGAGTAACTCAGGATATTGACATTGTTATTGCTATGAATAAAGAAAATGTTCTCAGGTTGACATCCCTATTGACAGAATCAGGTTATGTCCCGCGCCTGCCGGTAAACTCTGACGAACCCGCAAATCCTGATAAAGTAAATGATTGGATAGAAAACAGAAACCTTAAAGCATTCATTTTTTATCACAAGAAAGACAACTATAAGGTTATTGATATTGTGCTTGTTCATCCATTGGATTTCGAAATATCGTTTAGAAACAGAACCGTGAAAAAAGCGAAGGATATAGATATTTATATGGCATCAATAGATGATGTAATAAAGATGAAGGAGTTTAGCGGAAGGGCCCAGGACTTGAGCGATATTGAAATGCTGAATAAGGTAAGAAAATATCTGGAGAAATAGAATGGATAAGGGATTTATCTATACTCTTGAAGACGAAAAAATAATAGAATACATGCAATTATCCACAGAGGAAAAATTGAAATGGCTGGAGGAAATCAATGAGTTTACCAACATGGTTTTGAGTGACCGGGAAAAGGAGTTAAGAGAGAAATTGAGAGCTTGCGAAATATAACCTGTCTTATGCTGACAGGGGTGTAAGGGATATCAGTCATGACGGTAAAAAACTGGTGTTCGCATCAAATCGCGATAACAGCAGGCCTCATGAAACAAATATATTTATAGCCGATTGGATAGATTAGGTAAGAAAATTTTCGCCGCACCAGTAAACTGGCAGCAATATCATTTAATTAAGCTGTAGTGGAAACCATTAGGTCTCCATCTCTATGATTCCAATTTTATAATGGAAGGCTAAATCCTTCCGCTAGAGTATAAATAAACAGTGGGAGGAGAGTTATTTGAATGAGAGTTCCCTGGGAAAACGCTATCGTAACGAAGAGGTAATTATCAGTCAAGGCGATAGGACGGTATGTATGTATGTAATCCTGTCTGGTAAAGTAGAGGTGATTCGAAATAACAACGGCAATGATAACAAAGTTCTGCGTATGACGGTATTGGAGGAAGGACAGTTTTTCGGAGAGGTGCCGCTCTTTGAGCGCTTAGGCAGTGCTAACACTGCACGTTCAACGGTGCGTGCACTTGGTGATGTTCGAGTGATCACCGTAGATAGAAAAACCCTCCTACGTAGGATAAATGAGAATCCTTCTCTGGCCTACCGGATTATGGAGACTATGTCCCGTCGTATTATTGAACTGGAAGAAATGGCCTCTGGGCATGCAATAAATTAAGCTCTTTTAGACAGGATTAGAAAATTCTCTTGTTATCCTGTTATCCTGTCTAAAAATTATCTGGCAATCACCTTAGTAGTAACAGAATGTTCCTCATTGCCACGCATAAAGACGATCGTAATCTCGCTGCCAGTCTGCAACGTCTTCAATACATCAGAAAAGGTTTGCAGGTCTTCGATTACTGTCTCTCCGATACGCACGATAATATCACCCTCCTGAAGACCTGCTTCAAATGCCGGTGTATCAGGAGTCACACCGTCAAGGCAAACGCCTTTACCTGTATAAGCAAAGTCCGGAACGGTACCCAGGACGACTTTCCTTTTCGTACGCTGCGGTTCTTTTTGTAGAGAGGTACTGTCTTCTGCAACTGTTAGTTTAGAGGTCAGGGGGGCGGGTCTTGCGGCAAGGTACTCAACTACTTCCTTTAAGACGGCAGCAGTCTTGACCAGACCTGCCGTATCGATTCTATCAACAGTGTCAGTTGGACGATGGTAGTTATCGCGAGCGCCACTGAAGAAATGTACTGATGGTACGCCTGCATCGATAAAACTCTTCTCGTCCCCGTTGCCGGTATCCAGGGTTGATTGCTTGATTGGAACACCGGTTACATATCCGGCGCCACGAATGATATGCACCCATTCGTGTGCAGAGTAATTTCCGAATATGGTCAGCGCATCCTTGCCTAACTGGCCGACTGTATCAATATTGATCATTGCCATAGTTTTAGAGATTGGGTATTTCCTTGCCTGTCTGATGTAATGCAGTGAGCCGAGTTTGCCGGCCTCCTCTGCGCTGAAGGCTACGAATACAATCGTTCGTTCAGGCTGCCATTTTTTACCAACCAGTCGCGCAAATTCCAGTAAGACGGAGATTCCGCTGGCATTGTCATCGGCGCCGGGATGAATCTTACCTTTGTTGCCTTTAAGTACGTCAGGCCAACCAAGTCCGTGAGAATCGTAGTGTGCACCAATAACTACACTCTGCCCTTCAAATTGAAGATTTGTACCCGGTATAATTCCTATTACATTCTTAATAGTGACAACCTCACGCTCAGGCATATCAACCTTTTCAGTCCAGATTTGGAAATAATCATCCGGCCAATCTCCGCAGGGCTGTAAACCGGCATCTGAAAACTGCTTTGCGATGTAGTCAGCCGCTTTATCTAATCCGGGGGTGCCGAGGCCTCTGCCTTTCAGTTCTTCAGAAGCGAGGTATTCGATATCCTGTAACATTCTTGCTTCTGAGAAAACCGGAGGTAATTGTGCAAGCGCAGCACACGGCGCCAGTTTGGCTGTTGCCGGTTCAACTTCCTTGCCATCACTTTGCAAAACGGCAATCGACATGGGTGAATTGACCACAGGCCACTGGCCTTTGAAGACGTTGGCGGGTTCATCACCGGTAAAAGCAAGGTAGCTGTACTTGTTGTAGTGTGGGAGCTTCCTCCCCAATCCGGGCATTGCCGCCACATTATCCGCAGCAAGCCAGGCCAGGGCATGAGCGCTGTTAGACGGGTTTCTTGCCATTACTACAATAGAGTGTTGATCGCTTTTCAACACGGTATCATTTATATGTATTGTTTCCTCTTTATCCACAAAGTCATAGTCTGATAACGCCTTATTGATCACGTGACTAAACTTGTTTTCCCATCCAAACAACCAGACGGCACAATCAGTTGGCAATGCATCCAACTCATTATCAAGCTTGATGTCTAACTGCACAGAACGTCCTTTCTGCCAGCCTTTGGCCAGAGCTTGATAGCCTTGACGAATTGATTCAGGTGCAGCCGCAGGCAGTACTACCAGAGCCTCTTCGGCACCGAATATCTGGCTCATCGCAGGCGGAGTTTCATTGTGGTCTAATGTTCTAAATACGTCAAATTCCGGATCAACGTCCAGTTGCACAGGCCGCACAGGGAAATTGAGTTCCAGATTGTACTCTTTTGAATCGACATCTATGCCGGTCTGGTATGCGTTAGCAACACCTTCCAGATGAACGGCGATTGGCAGCTTTAACCGGTAAGGCGCTGTATCCTGAATTTGTTCAATGGTGGTCGACAGTATATAACCATCACCTTTTGGCTTTGCAACAGCCTGGCTCACTCGTAAGGATGGTGCACCGGCTCTCTTTACCCATTGTTCAAACATGAATTCGAGAGGTTCGTCATTTACATTATTAAAAACCGTTTCAACATCGTCAAAGGAGGCAACCTTAAACTTATATTTTCGATAAAATTGATGGAGAGCCTTGATAAAGGCCTGATCACCCAGTTGTTGTCTGAGCATATGAAACAACATCATGGTCTTGCCATAACCTACAGCCTCTGTGACAGCGCTATGCCGTGAACGGAATTCGGTCAGGGGAAAGTCCTTATCCTTGTTGGCGGTTACATAGTTTGTGTACTTTTGCAGGACTGAGCGGCGGTATTCAACAGCCTCTCCGCGCTGTTCTTTTATGAGATGGTCGGCGAGATATGTTGTCAGGCCTTCAGCCCAGTTGCCTTTTTCGTAATCAGTATATACCCCATTTCCCCACCAGTTATGGAGAATTTCATGGGGATAAGATGAATGAAGGATAAATGGGAAACGAATAACCCTGGGGCCAAGCAGCGTGAATGACGGCATGCCGTAACCGGTCTCCCAGAAATTTTCTACCAATGCAAATTTTTTATAAGGATATGGGCCGAGCAGCTTTCTATACATCTCAAGATACTGTGCGGTTGTATCCAGATATTTTTGCGCAAGCTGCGGATCAGGCTGGCGCAGGAAGGCCATGGCTTCCACAACACCTGCGGCCTGGCCGTATTCTGTAAATTCAGCAGCTATGAGGTATATCTCCTCCTGCGGGTTATCCGTCACCCATATATCGTTCCAGGAATTGGTTCCGGTAGAATGTTTTGTACGTACGCCCTGGCTGACAGATGACCAGCCTGCCGGTAATTCAACGTCCATTCGGAAAGTTACCAGTTCATCGGCGAAATGAGGATACCAGAAGGTGGACCCGCTTAAGAATACACCTTGCGGAGAAATAATACCGGGCGATGAACTGAAGCTGCGTGCATATTCCTCACCGTAATCTTCCACGGGATGGAAAATCTCACCTGCATATTTGAGCGTGAACCGGTTGCCTCCGGATGGGAGCTTAACCTCAAAAAGCTCCATCTTAATATTACCGTGCTGAAGTGATGGGTTGTCGCTGAAAAAACGGCCTGCTTCCGCTCCAAAGTTTTTTCTTAGTGTTGTATCTTTGTCCAGAATCTCAGGTTTAAGTCCCTGATGAAGCACGAAATAGAAAGGTTCATTGTCCGTTGATGGTAATGGGAAAGTGATTACGTCAACTATTTCGAACCGGTGGCTATCCGGATGCAGCGTGACCTTAATATCATGATTGATCTGACCGAATGTTGTTGCCGACAAGGCCAGTACAAAGAATCCGGTCTGTAAAAAGCGCCATAATAAGCGATAATTCATTCTGTGCTCTCCCTATATTGTATACCCAATTTGTCAAAGGCTTCAACTACCGGATTTACAGCAGACATTACTCATACCTTGACTGAATTTGTTTCACTCTTTCAGCGAATATCTCTGCTTCGTCTTTCCTTCCAATTTTCTCATAAAACTCTACCATATTCACCAGCACAGTTGCAACAAATGGGTGGTTCTTACCATAAGATTTTTCATATATTTCAAGTGCCCGAATATAAAAATCCTCAGCCATATCGTTTTCACCCAGGCAGTGATTAAGTGTGGCCAGATTGTTCAGCGCCGTGGCAATATCAGGGTGGTCTGAACCAAGGGTTTTTTCTTCAACTCTCAATGCCCGTTCGAAAGCAGGTAACGCTTCAGTATATTTACCCTGGTCTTGAAAAAGCCCTCCCAGACTGTTCAACGCCGCCACAACACTGGGATGATCAGGGCCAAAAGTGTTCTCATATATATTAAGAGCATTCTTATAAAGTGGTTCTGCCTCAGCATATCTATCCTGAGCCAGATACATATCGGCTAAATTCTGCAAGACTGTAGCAACTTTGGGATGAGCTGGACCAAGCCCTTCTTCATAAATCGCTAATGCCTGCCTGAAGAGAGGTTCCGCTTCGGAGAATCTGCCATAAGTCCAATAAAGCGTTCCCAGTAAGTTCTTGGAAATGGCAATACAAGGATGGTTAGGAGCAAATGTGTCCGTAGCAACCTTTATTGCTTCCTCACTCACTTTTATTGCATCTGCATATCTCCGCTCCTGTAAAAGTTTAGAAGCTTTATCGTTTAACTCCTCCCACAAATCCTCCTGGGCAAACACAGGTAAAGTAAACAATGCGGCCAGAAACGTCATCAAAACAAATCTGGCCCCACAGGAAGTAAGATGTCTTGTTCTATTCACAGATATTTTCACTATTATTACCCTTTCTTTATTTTTGAATGGATGAAGTTAACTGTCTATTATAATCATCAATTTTTCCACAATCTACTAAATTGTCATTCATAGGGTGGTTGATTTATCATGATGGTAATATTCTGAATAGGACAATTAATCTTCCGTAATTTTACTGTAGAGGGCATACTCCTGTTTATTGCGGGAGCAGGATTCTTGATTATTTATATCGGTTTGCGAAAAGGATTTGATTGAGTACATCCGTGTCATTCCCGCGAAGGCGGGAATCTAATATAGGTTCAGATCATTAAAGCAGGGTAACCCATAACCCCCTTCTCTGATTGTCATAATTTCCAATGTCTCATTGCTATTGACATAATAATATCATTCATATATAGTTACAACAATACTTTATCAAGTAGCTACAAAATAATATGTAGCGTTTAGGCTGTAAAATCTACGCTATCCGACAAAAAGGATTGTAAATCATGAATATTGAACAAATTAAATCCAATGTAGAAAAGCTTTGCAATCAGCATGGTGTGAAAAGTTTGGATCTATATGGTTCGGTTGCCAGGGGGAATAATAAAACGACAAGCGATATGGATTTTCTGGTAGAATTTAAAGATTCGGAACCCAAGGTATATTCGAAAAGGTTTTTTGGTTTACTACACTCTTTGGAAGATACATTTCACTGCAATATTGATCTGTTAACGGAAAGGTCTATTAGAAAAAAATCGCTAAGAGAAAGAATCGAAAAGGATAAAATTTGCTTATATGAAAGATGAAGTCATAGAACATCTTGAAGACATTCTGAGGGAAGCCTTTGATATTAAAGAATTCACTTCAGGAATAAACTTCGAACAATATTCAAAGGATCGCCTGTTGAAGGCGGGCATGGAGAGAAAACTCGAAATTATTGGAGAAGCATTAAATCGGATAAGAAGCATTGATGAAGACAGTCAGTTAAGCCATAAGCAGACTTGATAATCATATAGTAGGCATCTGCAAGTTAACAATATATCATAATGTTGATATTAATTATATTGTTAACAATTTTTTAAGGAGGTGCTGTAATGAGTTATTATGTAGGGATAGATTTACATTCGGATAACAA
>JAIQZU010000070.1 GCA_021776915.1 Candidatus Scalindua sp.
TCTATAAAAATCCGAGGGAACTCCATTGGGTATCAGGCGCATCACTGCTGGTGCTGACGTTGATTATATGTTACACTGGAACCTTTCTTCCTGCTAACAACCTGTCATATTGGGGTGTAAGTTCAGTTGGTGGTGAAGTTGCAATGCCGACTATGGTGACCGATCATATTGTGGGGAATTATAATGATGGTGGAGAGATTTCCAGTTATGGTTTTAATGTTGTCTACGCATTGCATATTGTTTGTATACCGCTAATGATGTGCATTATCATGGGATTTCACTTTATGATGATACGCAGAACGGGTGTTTCTGAACCATTGTAAAAAATGTAGCGGAGGTTTTTAAGCCTCCATAAACGTAGCATGCACATTTGTGTATCTTAGAACGTAATATAGAGCGTTATCACGATTGGTATTGATAGTCGTGGAAACCTAAAGGTATCCGCTACAGTGGATAACTGTATATTGTATAGAAAACTACATGGTGGACTTAAGTAAAGGAAGAAGTGAAGATGAACTAGAGGCTTTTTATCCTAACGAGATACTCAGACACACACTAATAACATTTTTTTTTATAAGTGCTGTTTTGCTTGGGGTAATGTTCTTCCCGGAATCCTTCCAGAAATCAACTGATGAATTTGCCTCGTTTCAAACCAGACCCCCGTGGTTTTTACTCCCATTTTATCATGTTTCAAGTATTATTAATAATAAGGTTTGTTGGGTCAGTATTTTAGTAATCTATGCAATAGCCTTTATCAGCGTCCCGTTTCTGGATAGAAATTCTGAAAGAAGTTTATGGAAGAAACCAATCTTTTTAACCATCGTCATTATTAATCTACTAATGATATTTGTTCTGGGTTTAACCAGATATCTTCAATAAGATGATTCATATACATCCGGGTACAAAGTCCTTTTCATGCGTGTTTAGTTTAGTGATGGTAATTATCGTCATGGCCTTACCTTCAGGCTGCAAATTAATTGAAAACCAGCATCCTGAACTAGCCATGAGGGGGGCGGAATTTCCGGGATCACACAAATGCGCCGATTGCCATGTAGATATTTATAATGAATGGGTGGGATCATCGCATTCGAAGAGTTACACCAGTGAAGAGTTCAGAGAGTCTACCAATAATTATGAATTTAAGTTCTGCATCAGATGTCATGCGCCGGAAACTATATTTACATCACTGGAAGTAGATTCTGATAAAACGGCAATCTCCTTGCCTAAGTCAAAGAATGGTGAAATAGTATCAAGGGAATATAATCTTGAGGATGGTGTTGATTGCCATGGCTGTCATCTTACTATGGATTGCACACTCGCAGGCCCTCATTCAGGAATATCCCCACATCCTATAGAGAAGAAAGAAGAGTTATATAAAAGGAGTGAACTTTGCGGTAAATGCCATATTGATACATTCGAAGAGTATTTAACGTATATAACGGATGGCAATGATAAAACATGTCAGGATTGCCATATGCCTGCGGTCAGGCGTAAACTGATCCAGAATGAACCATGGCAGAAATTACATGTACGTAAGGAAGGAAAGGCGCATACATTTTCCATCTTAAGCGCCTTGGAAAATAATAAAGATTTCATAGAAATAACATTTACTGAATTAAATGATAACAATAAACAAATAAAAGGTAACGTGGAAATCCTGAATTCTAAGGTTAACCACTTCATCCCTACCGGAAAATACGGATATAGAGAGGTTCTTTTGTTAATCAATCTGAAGGATAATTTAGGGATAATAATTAAGTCTAGACAGGAGAGTATGTTTGTAGAATTGAATACCCAGCTTAGACCGAGAGAGAAGAAGATTTATAGTTTTGAGTTTGATATAGATAGTGAGAATGGTGTGAAAGCTCTAGAGGCTATTCTTTTCAGGACGAATTTTGATAGAACAAAGCAGACATTACTTGCAAAGGTGGAGTTGGAACTGGATCAATCAAAGATGGATTGAGGGGTTTCCAAACGAGATCATTCCCAGGTTGTTGCAGCGATTGCATCTTGTTTTTTTGGAGTGCAGTGTGTCACTGCTTTAATACGCATCATCATGGATGATGCACTCCATATTTTCGTCCAATATATAAATACTAAATTCAGAATACACAATGAATATCTTGCTAAATACAATTTTGCGAAGCCCGTCCGAACGGTTTAGCCGAGCGGGCAAAACCAAGAATTTAGCAACTAAAAAGGGCTGAATTCTATGCTGGAGAATATTAGAAAAAGAGATAAAAAGAGAGTAATAGTACTATCGGTAGTAGCTATCCTCTCTTTAATATGTTGCATTACGTTGTTTGAGATTGCTGCGCATAAGCCGGGTTCTCCGGAATTCTGTGTAAGATGTCACAGTATGCAGCCCTCTTATAATTCATGGAAGGAAACTGTATTCTGTAACGCTGAATGTCTGGATTGTCACACACATGATGGTAGCGGCAGGACATTGTCTGTTGAAATTCAGGATAGTAACTGTACAAACACAGGCTGTCATCCTGTTGAAGAGCTTGCGTCCCAGTTATCAGTATACAAAGAGGTATTTGTCTTTAACCACAAAACACACCTGAAAGAATTCCCTGCTAATCTCAAATTACGTTGTATCGGGTGCCATTCGTATATGGGCAGAGAGGTACGGGAAGAAGTAAAAACAAGACATTTTGGTATAGATGAAAATGCGTGTTTTGTCTGTCATTTCATAAAAGGTGAAACCACTTTACTTACAACCAATGATAAAAAAGAAGTTGATGATTGTTCGCTGTGTCATAAGGACGTACAGAAAAAGATTATGATTTATGAGAAGGAATTTGATCATTTAAAATATGAAAAGAAACTGAAGATAGAGTGCACAAATTGCCATTTCGAGACTATACACAGGGGCAATGAAGTAGGAACGAAGAATTGTTACTATTGCCATACAAAGATTTCTGAGGAATATGAGGGTGCAGACAGAATGCACAATGACCACGTGGAAGAACATAAGGTCCCATGCTCTCCATGTCATGATGAAATTTCCCATAAGTGGGGGGATGAATACATTTATAATATATTGCCGGAGAGGGATATTGAGGACAAAGACAAAAATCTTCTGAGTGTTTCAGATATTAACAGGGTTGCAGGATCAAGTGGTGTTATTATTGATGTGAAAGATGAAGCACATATTCCTGGGAAAGAGCCTTATTCATTGCAAAGAAAAGTATATGCAGGTAGTGGTGGCAGGGGGGTGGAAAGAAGTCCAGATCCGATGTATCTAGCTACAGTTAATTGTACAGCATGTCACAAAGACAAAGATCTGGCCGTCGATCCGATGATATGTAATACCTGCCATGAGAAGGGATTTGACAAAACAATGGCAGAGCAGAAAGAATATATTACAAGTATGTTAGACTCTTTATCAGAAGTGCTGACAGAATCACAAAAACAGGGAGTGCCGGAAGCACTGATTTATGAATCCAGGCATAATTATGACTTGATTGTACGCGATGGAAGCTTTGGGGTACACAATATCAAGTATATTAAGGATTTAATTAATCACAGTATACAACGTTTGGAATAATACATTTCGTTTCGGATGGGGCTGACGTCAGATCTCTCTTTCGAGAGGATTTCAGAATAGGAATCCTCTCGAAAGAGAGGAAAATGGAAGCAAGCTTTAGAAAGTTTTTTGAGTCACAAAAAAGTTATTCATATGAACAAATTTGTTTTAATTGTTAGTTGTTTTTGGTTAATAACTATATTATTCTTCAACTCTGAAGGCAGGGGCGAACAGCCGTTCGACCATACTTTGCATCCACCACACCTGGCGGGAGTAGGTGAGACTCATACTCCGTCAAAGATTTCCACAAAGAAAACAGATTCCTGTACGGCAAGGTGCCATGTTAATTATATGGCATATGAAAACAAATTTAAATCTCTCAAAAAGGATGAAATATTTAAACATAAGTCACATTCATCCGAGCAGGACATGGACTGCGAATCCTGCCACGACGATAGCGAGGTCAATACCAAGGGGCATGGTAAACTGATAATTAAAGAAGAAAACTGTCTTAAGTGTCATCATGTCGAATTAAAAGTATCTGAATGTAAAAGATGCCATAATAATATTGATGATAATTCCATGAAATATAAGAAGGAGAAATTCATACACGGGTTTACGGTGGAAAGTGATGTTGACTGTGGGTTATGTCACGTTAAAGACCCGAATGCTTCGATAAAAAATGAAGAAATAAATTGTGTTAAATGCCACCATACAACACCGGGTTTAGATTGCGTAAAGTGTCATAAAGATGATTTAGACAAGTATTTAAATACAGACCCACAGAGGAAGGACAGTCTTTCATGGACTGTATCTTTCAGTCACGCTCAGCATCCCGAACAGGATTTGTCATGCAAGGAATGCCACCCGATCAGTCATGAGAATGATGCCGGTATTGTAGAATACAACCTCAATTGCAGTAAATGCCATCATGCCTCTGAGGAAAAGGCAGGGTGTATTGAATGCCATAATGAACCTTCTGAATATTTAAGAGGCGAAACAGGAGTTGAAGGAATTAAATCCATGCCTGATATGATGTCCAGAGCAGTAAAATGTGAAGACTGCCATAAGTATGATGGAGAGGGTCTGCAATTTAAAGGAGTAAAGGAACAGTGTATAGAATGTCATAATGGTGATTATGGAAAACTATACAATGCCTGGACTAAGACTATTAAGGATAGATTGAGAGAATTCAATTATCATATACAATCATTAGATGAAGAATCCGGCTTCCTTTACAAAAATGAGACAGATATGGAAGGGGAGAAGAAGGAGGAAGCAGTGGGGCAGTCGAATCTGGACAATTTTATGGATCGAACAGGTAAGACAGTTGATTTAATTACAAAATACGGGACTCACAATTTTAACCTGACAAGGAAACTCCTGGATTATCTGGAAGAAAAGATAAAATAATATTCTGGTTTTATGTTGTTAAAGAAACTGTAGGGTCACTTGACAATTTCAGAAAAGGAATCGAGTCTGTCAAGAATTTTGTGTAAACCTCAAATCCTGTGTTACAAACAAGGCTCTATTCTTTCACCAAAATGAATTGAAAGTTGCCCAATAATCATATTCCAATTACGTGCTCTCATAGTCCATTTCTTTAACCTACCCTGCAAAGCCAGAAATACTATTTTTAAGGCAGAATCATTCGTAGGGAAGATTCGTTTCGGCCTGGCAACTTTTCTGATACAACGAATCAAAATTGTGTAAATGTCGTGATATGACACCTTATTCCGTTAAAGCCCAAACCCTACAAGTTTTGCATTTAGTCTTGGTATGTCATACATTGTATTCACATTAACTCTTCTAGTTCCTTTGCTTACCTCATCTAATGAAGCATGTGTAATCTTGCCATCACTATAACTAATCATTCTGCCTGAAATCCCTTTTTCAATCAATTCAACAGCAGCAACACCAAAATGCCTGGCTTTTCTTACATCATAACTGTTTGGAGCTGCTCCCCTTTGTAAATAGCCCAGGCTAGTTGATCTAATCTTTTGATCAGTTCTCTTTTTCAGATCAGTTTTTAATCTTTCAGCAATTCCACCAAGTTGTATATGTCCAAACTCATCCTTTCCACCGCTAGAAATTAAATCTTCATACTCTCTAATCTTAGTCCCTTCTGAAACAATTATAATATCATAAGAGACCCCTTCTTTTTTCCTTCTCATTAAAATATCAGAAATCTCATCTAAAGATGGAGACCATTCCGGAATCAGAACAATACCCACACTTGTAGAATTTCCACCCTCATATGCAAGCAGCCCTGAATGTCTTCCCATCGTTTCAAGTATTGTTGTTTGATCATGTGATTTTGCAGTACCATGAAGATTCTCTACAGCTTCTTTTATCACATCAACAGCAGTTTCAAAACCTAGAGTATAATCAGTTCCAAGCAAATCTCCATCAATTGTTTTTGGAATACCTATAACATTTATTCCCAATTTAGATGCTTTATTTCCTGCACCAAGAGTATCCTCTCCACCAATTGCAATAATGTAATCTAAACCCAGTCTTTCAATATTCTCAAATAAGATTTTTGACCTGTCATTTTCCTTACCAAACGGATTTGTTCTTGAACTTCCTAAATTTGTGCCCGGATATTCACCCCATTTACTAACATCTGTTTTAGATAAAGGGGAAATTAACAAACCGGCATTCTTTACAACATCTTTCCAAAAAAACTCATGTACTTCTCTCCTGATCATTTCCTTTGCAGACGCCTCCAGTCTTTTCTGTAAATCAGAATGTAAGTCATTAGTTTTTTCAACAACTCCCGGTTCAATTAATCCCTTCCATCCATCAACAATACCGTAAACCTCGTAGCCTAAAGTTAATGCTTTTTTTGTAGCGTACTTAATAGCTGGATTTAACCCGGGCGCATCTCCACCACCTGTTAAAATTCCTATTCTTTTTGCCATATTTATTCTCGCCTCATCTTAAATTTATTTTGCAAGCAAGTAATTTATTGATACTGAATCTCTTAAATATCTAAACTTAGGGTCATAACCCCCTATAATTAACTTTTGAAAGCTCATCCTTAAACAAACAGTTACCGGTGAATCCAGAACAGTTTCAAGCAAAGTAGCGCCCCCGCCGGTAGACTTAAACCCCAAATCAAATTGTTCGCCCTTTTCTCTCTCATACTCAGAAACCATATAATTTGTAGTGCCTCCACCTCTTTCCTTTACTGCAGTCTTATTTTTATGTATAGAATTTATTATACTCCTTGTCCCTTCTTTACATTCATTCTCATCTGTCCCCATTGAACCATTCCAGACTATTGTTTTGGATCTGCTTATAATGGCATCGTAAATCCTTTTAGTTTGTGTCCCTATATCATGAATTTGATCTCCATTATTCAACTCAAAGAGCTTGAGATTGACTTTCTTCCCATTTCTTAATACAGAATAATCAACTGGAATAATTAATCTTCTGTCATCTGCAATATCAAAATCATCAAAAGAATTACCTTTTACATTAAACTGAGTTACTATTTGATAATTGTTATAAAGTCTTAACAAGCCCTTTGCCAATCTAACTTCTTCTTCAACTTGCCTGCTTTCTAAATTGTACTCTTCTAAAAAGCTTTGATTCCTCAATCCTCTTATGTTTCTTGCGACTTCCGGATTAAGTTTAACTAAAGTACTCGCATTAGCTATATCTACTTGAGCATAAATAAATGCATTCATCAAATGCCCCCCAACTAAAACAGAATCAACAAGATTTTCTCCGATACTTGTCATAAGATCCGGATTTATTGAATTAATTTGATGAGATGTTTTCTCTGCCCAGAGAATCCTTCTTACAAGGTTCAGGCTATCTTTAACTTTGTCTCCGCCAACAATCACAGTGTAGGGTGAATTAGGTTTTTTACTTTCTTTATGTCCTTCTATTTCAGCATGCAATAAATCCCCTGCTAATCCAGGCACCAGAGTATGTATATAATTAGATGTATCTTCGGTTCTATGTGCTGTCCCGAAAGCATTCTGTATGCTTAAATCTATAACCCCGGCTAATGCCTTTGCCAATCCTCCTTTATTCCTCTGCTCATCAGGGTGGAATCTGATATTATCCAGCATAGGAACCTTCCCGCCCGCAATCAATCTTTGGATGTATCCTTTGCTAAGCTGGTCATTATGATAACTGTTGTTTTTTTCATCAAATCTAATTATTTCTACCTGTTGCCCCAGGCTGCTTGAAACAGAATCAACTATAACATCTAATGAGTATTTCGGGTCATAACCCCTGGGCCTGCCAAGATGTGTAGCTAACAAAGGGATTGCACCAGAATCAACTAGTTTATTAATAAAAGGCGCAGATTGAGCGATCCTATAATCATCTACCACAGCGCCATCATGAATAGGAACATTAAACTCCGATTTAACTAAGAGTATCTTTCCCCTTAACTCATTCAAAAAATCGCTGGCAATTAAATACCTGGAATTTAGATCTGTACCCATAATAGAAGATAATGCAAATTCAACTTGTTCAAATACCATTTGGTGTATGTGAACCTGCAAGGTTGGAATGGTATTTTAGAAAAAATCCAAATCAAGAAACAGTGATGGAGATAAATGAGAGTAGTAAAATAGTTAATAAAACTCAAGTATTTTCTGGAAAAGAGCGTTAATAACATCTCAATTTTACCACCTGTTTACGCTTGATATATGAATGGTGTTTAAGAGGAATGATAACAAAGCTTAACATTTGTCATATTGCAACAAAGACAGGATGTTTTGACGGAAAACCAACTACGGGCTAGGGGTCAAGTCGGCTTATGACTTACCTTGGCCCGTCTCCACCAGAATGAAGGAGTCTCCGGGTCAAACCTTGATCAGTGATTAGCAGATAGTAATAAACCTCTCTTAGTACCTCAAGTTTCACATTTCAAGCATAATCAATTGGCAAATCTGATATAAAAAACAGTTGCCTGATTTCCTCCTATGTTTATAATCCTATCTTTATAATTTTTAACACGAAAATAGCTAGGTAATAGTCGAGGCATCTTGCCTCGGAATTACAAACGGTCAGGCAGCCCGCCTGTCGGACGGACAGGGATGCCTGACCTATATTATTATAATCGAATAGCTTGTATACAAATTGCCTCTACCTCCTTTACTCTGTGCGTATCCGTGTAAATCTGTGGTAAAAGAGAATTATGATTGAAGAACATGTACATTTCAATTCTGACGGTTTGAAGCTTGAAGGGGTTTTGTCTTATGATGAGAATACCGTAAACCCTCCCTCTATGCTTTTGTGCTCACCTCATCCTCATCTCGGCGGTGATATGGAAAATAATGTTATTACTGCGCTCGGTAATGTACTGGCAGAAAAAGGATTTGCTACACTAAGGTTTAACTATCGTGGTGTTGGTAGCAGCGAAAGCAGGCTTTACAACATCGCAGAGGTATACGAGTATTGGGAAGAGATTTTAAACAATGATGATTGTTCCGATGCTATTGTGGATGCCGCTTCAGCAATTGACTATCTCGAATCAACTGTCGGTACTAACAGATTATTTATCACCGGATATTCATTTGGTGCAATTGTAGCTATGATGTTGAGTGTTAAGAATGAAAACATAAAGGCGTTTGCAGCGATCTCAACGCCTTTTGGCAGATTTGATCCTGCTTTATTGTCTGGCTGTAAAAAACCAAAGATGTTTATTTGTGCGGATAATGATTTTGCCTCATCAATTGATGATGTAGAGAAGGGAATGTTAAATGTTTCGGAACCAAAGATACTTGACGTAATCGAAAGTTGTGACCACTTCTATATTGACAGAGAGATAGAGATTGCAGACAAGGTACTCGATTTCTTTGATTCTAACAATACAAAATAACTGCAAAACAGCCAAAACGTCATTTAAACCATTCGCCCCTTGTTTCCCTGAATCTAACCCTCTTGCACCAATTGAAATGGTTTTTAACGAACAAATTGCTATTATGAGCCAATTTATTCTACCCTGAAAAATATACTGAATTGCTTATGTTACCAATTTTCAATACCTTAGGAATATTTATTTCTGAATTAATCATTTGGTATTGTAATTGCGATTCACATAATTTATGCAAAAATCCAAAAATATTGGTTTAATTAGATACGAATTCGTAGCATATGTTCCAGTATCGAACACTCAAAATGTGAATGAAATATTGCTGACAAAGGACGATTTCGCAGACAAGAAGTCACAAAGTAATCAAATTAAGTGGACTCCGGTAGAAAATGTGGATATTGATATTATTGATACTGCTGGAGAAGGTGGTGTCACTTCTACTTCAGAGACGAGAAATAGAATCTGCGGTCTTTTTGATGCGGAACCTCTGGATTGGAGATATGCGCGGATCACAGTCAGTGATTATTCAAATACAAAACACAGCTACGCAATAGCCAGGGTACCAAGAAGTCCGATTGTACCGGTGGTATTTGATGTTAATGAATGATTTGTATTTATTGAACAGCTTAATATCTGGTTTATAAGCTTCCATAAGAAACAGACAGATTATCCTGCCAGATTCTACAATTTGTAAACATTTTAATAGTAGAACAACTCCAAAACTCTCCAAAACATCTCAAAATTATCATTGTATCAAGTGCGCACATTATATAATATGGCACTTTTATTTTGCTTATCCGGCTGTGTAGTTCGGGTGGATACTAAGCAGTCGAATGACTATTAATGAATTATAGTTGAAGAATTCCTGCCTGTCCGCCAGTTTGTCAGGCGGGAATCCCTCAATTCTTGCCTGCCCGACAGCAGGCGGGAATTCCTAAATTAATTAAAAACAAATCACAACAATGAATGCAGCCTTATTAGCCGTTTTCTCTTTATCCTGCTTTTTTCTCAGTTATCTGTTTTATTCAAGGTATCTTGCTAAGAAGATATATAAGCTGGATTCAAGCATTGTAACTCCTGCCCACGAATTTGAGGATGGCATAGATTATGTACCTACAAACAAACATGTGCTGTTTGGTCATCATTTTACATCAGTAGCCGGTGCCGCACCAATTGTTGGCCCTGCCATAGCCGTTATATGGGGGTGGTTACCTGCAGTGCTATGGGTGGTTTTTGGTACTATATTTATAGGCGCCGTACATGACTTTGGATGCCTTGTCCTCTCGGCAAAGAACAAGGGGCATTCCATTGGTGATTTAACAGGAAACATTATAGGTAAAAGGGCGCGGGCATTATTCCTTACCATTATCTTCTTCCTTACGTGGATCGTAATCGCTGTTTTTGCATATATTATTGCCACATTGTTTTCACAATTTCCAACAACTGTACTGCCGGTTAACATTCAGATTATAATTGCGGTTACTATAGGACTTGTCATTTACAGAACAAAGTTTGGAATACTAGTCCCATCTATAATAGCATTGCTTGTCTTGTACGCTTTTATATATTTCGGTACATATCTGCCTTTAAGCTTACCAGCTTTTGTTGGTGGGCAGGTAGAGTCCTGGGTTGTCCTGCTATTTGTTTATGCTTTCATTGCTTCTGTACTTCCTGTCTGGCTGCTGCTACAGCCAAGAGATTTTATCAATTCACATCAGCTTTTTGTGGGGTTAGGCATTATGTATCTGGGTCTTTTCATAGTGCATCCTCCAATGGTTGCTCCTGCAATTAACCTTGAAGTTGAAGACGGCTTGCCTTGGTTTCCGTTCTTATTTATTACGATTGCCTGTGGTGCAATATCAGGATTCCATGGCCTTGTGGGTTCAGGCACTACATCAAAACAGCTGAATAATATTAAAGACGCCAGGATGATTGGTTTCGGGTCAATGTTGGGTGAGGGCTCGCTGGGGTTGATGTCCGTAATTGCGTCAACGGCCGGTTTTGCAACGCTTGCTGCATGGAAGAGCCACTATTCAAGCTGGAGCGCCGCCGGAAGTATGGATGCAAAGATGGGGGCGTTTGTTAAAGGAGGCGCCTATTTTCTGAAAGAGGGGCTTATGCTGCCTGATGGATTCGGCACAACACTGATTGCCGTAATCGTTATAAGCTTTGCGGCAACCACCCTTGATACCTCAACAAGGATTCAGAGGTACATTACTTCTGAGCTTGGAGAGATATATAATATTAAGATTCTTACAAACAGGTTTGTGGCTGCAGCGATTGCTGCGTTTACGCCGCTTATCCTTATCTTTGGAGGTGAGGGACTTAGCTGGAGACGTCTATGGCCTATCTTTGGAGCGACAAACCAGATGCTTGCCGGGCTGTCACTACTGGTGTTGACTGTTTACCTTTATAGAAAAGGCAGAAATATTTTATTTACATTAATACCTCTTATATTCCTGATTTTTATGACATCAACGGCAATGGTTCTTAGCTTGAAGGAATTTATTAAGTCCCGGAACTGGATACTGACTATTTTATCAGTGCTCCTGCTTTCATTCTCTGCCTGGATTATCCTTGAAGCCATCAATGTCGTAAGAAATTTAAGGAAAGAAGATAACCGTATGGACGATCTGGTTTAAGGCAATTCAATAACCAATGACACCATGATATTTTATTTTGCCGCCAATGGCATCCCTCTTTAAAGCTCCCAAGTTCGTCGTGGGTAGGTTATCCATTCTAATTGATCATCCCAGAGTATATGAGAGACATAACAAGCGTGACACTGCACAAATTTGTGCCAGTACGATCTTGTGTCATGGCACACTTCTCTTACATTAATGCTGTTTATCCATCTTAGATTATAAGAGGCAAAATATAATCAAAACTTACATAAGTACTTACACATTAAGATTATGCGGGTCTATGATTCATAAAGCAAACAGGAATATTTGCTTCATGTATTCTTGGCACACTTTTTGTTAAAGAGTATATCAATAACTGAGAAGGAAGCCGCAAATATTACTTATGTGTTAACTGAGTAAATCTGAAAATCAGTTGACAAGTGGGAAATATTTTCCTATATACGGTGCACTCTCACTTAAATATATAAAGTATTTACATTATATTATTTAGAAAATCATTCCTGATTCACAACGAAGCCGGACACGGCTTCGCTCACATACAAGCATTAAGTTATTTGAATACTTTTTAAATTTTGTCATAACTGTCCAAAAAGTTGCAAAGACAAAGTTTCTTGCTGGTTCAATATTTTAGATTGAACTGAAATGTTTTAATAAACGGCTGCAACAAAACAAGTATTAAAATGAAATTGTAATTGTTCGGTGACTTAAAGTTTGTTTCATTTTGCATCTAGCCCATACTGACTTAAAAATCGTTTTGGAAATCTTCAATTAGAAATATTCCTTACATAAATTAAGGGCTGTCAAGAAGACGTCCTATTTGCATATACACAAACTAATATTGATAACCAAGAAGATGAGAAGGTTAATTCTAAGTAGAAAATTTATTATTCAATATTTTTATGAAAGGGGGAGGTAATGAAATATTATGTAATCTTAATTTTAGCTGTTATTGTTGGTGCACTTTATGGATGTGCATCAACAATAGATTCACTGAGTAATAATACCAGTGGAGATATGATCAGGGGTGTTAAATTACAGGCAGGAGTGGATGCGTCGTCGGGGAATCCAGTGCCGTCTGTAAGCTTTAAAATGGGTTCAATAGCCAGGAAGGGCAAGGATGATAGAACTATCATGTTAATTGATAACAATACCACAGACATAGTAAGTGAAAGCTATGATATAATTACTGAATACGAGAATAAAGTACTTGATAATAATAAGGTTCGACAACTTTTGCACAAAGAAGAAAGAACATCTAAACCAGAACAATTTGAAGAGGGAATCTTCGTATATCAAAAGGGTAATTTTAATATGCCAATTACTTCAGGTACCCTTTTTAATATGGGAGGGTCCACAATCCTTTCAATAGGCAAGGTGGGCACAAATACTGCAAGTGCCGTTAAAAATGCAAAATAATAACTTGCATTAATATCAATTCTGAAAGTTATTCGAGACTTGAATTATGAATAATTAAGATAGGTGCTTATATTCCATAAGTTCAAAACTTTAGATTAAAACTATGAAGAATAAATTTCTCTTGTTTACGATTTTATTAACGATAGTGTTGTTTAGCGGTTGTGCAAATCATTTAAGCGCCTTAAACAATAACAGTAGTATTACGGTTGATCGTGGGCTTGGAGCTGGAGTGGAAGCAGATCCTTTTACTCTGCTCCCAAAAGCGTATCTCAGAATGGGAACTAATGCAAGGATTGGAAAACACGATAGGATTGTAATCACCGTGAACAAGAACTCTACCATCATCACTGCAGAAAATCTCAATTATGAGGCTGAGTATGACCAGGGTAAACTCATTCACGAGATTCGAGGAAAGGACATTGAAATAGAAAAACCATCCGGCAACAGTGGTGGATTAAAGACAACTCATTTAAGTGGAGAACTTGAAGGGCCTATAATATTCCAACAAAAGAACAAAGGTCTTTTCCCAGATGAAACAGAGGTGAGTATCGGTGAATGAATAAGCATGTTTTAGCACTATTATGTATTTGGATTGTTATTGGATGTTCAAGTACCAGAGTGTTTCTGGGGAGCTATGACTCGGTAAGTATTACAGTTTCTCGTGAACAGGCCAAAATGGTTGCTGAAAACTTACCTTCTGAAACGCATCTGACCAATGGAAATATATCAAGAAAGATAAATGAAGCCTCAAATTCTAAATTATGTAACAATATTGGGCCTGAGAACGAAGGCAGTGAATTAAAAGCAAGCATCATCAGTTCTGATAAAGATCTGAGAAAAGCACTTTCAGACAATTTCAATAATGAAAGAGTTGTCATTGAGAAAAGATTTTACAAACCAAGAGACTCAACAATTATTTCAGAAGTTACGATTCATCCAAAGAGAAAATATCATAATGAATCAGCAGACGAATACTACTTAATAACCTTTGAGGCGAAAAATGGATTAGTGGGTGGTTCACATATGGTTCTGATCAATGACCCGCTTGCTTTTACTTTCCCACAGACAGAAGCAAATGTAAAAACCCTATACATAAGCCATTGTGGAAATATTAAAGATAGTAAATTTATTGTAAAGGATGATAAGACAATATTACCCATCAATGTCACTTTGCAGATTCTTTCAAAATCTATTTCCGCCATGAAAAAACCAATCAGAATTATATTTACCGTATCTGAATCTTAGAATATATCACATAGGTGTCATAGTGCGGTAGACCGTAAATAATAATTCAAGAGATTTACTTAAATGCATATTCTCGAACAGCCGGTTGATGATTTAAATATCCCTTACTTCATTGGAAATTACAAGGAAAGGAGAATGATATGAGTAATTTTTTTTCTGATACTGCGCTGGTGAAAGCTCCTCCAATTAAGCGGGCGGCATATTCTGACCGAACAGCATGGATAATGGCTGAAATTTCAAGGTTGGTTTATGAGCCTTTGCCAAGTGAGGTAACGATCAAGGCTTTAGTAAAGGAGATCAAATCTGCAGTTAAAAGCGGAAAGTCTAACGACATCGTTGAAGCGCTCGTAAACAAAATGATTCAGCATGAATCCCCTGTCAACGTTACCATGATTGATATTCTTCGCAAAGCCAGCTTCGACTTTATTGAATCATTTGCTGTTGATGGGACTGAAGCCTTGCTGGCAAAGCTTAATCTGGATGAAGAGTCAGAGGAGGGCATGCTTGTTCTGGCATTTCGAGGCACTCAACCATCAATTAAGGATGTGCTTACTGACATTAAAGCAGATTTAGTATCCGCTCCTGATGGTGGCCGGATTCATCGTGGGTTCCTGGAAGCATACCAGAAGGTTGGAGATCAAATAGCGACAGTGCTAATCAAGTATAAAAAATTGCCGCTCTACATTACAGGACATTCTTTAGGTGGTGCGCTTGCTATAGTTGCGACCAGGTATTTGGGTTCTGACAGTACAGGGGCAACCTATACGTATGGATGCCCAAGAGTAGCGGACGACGAATTTTTCCTGTCTATAAAGACTCCTGTTTACAGGGTTGTTAATGCTGCCGATGCTGTAACACGAGTACCTTTTGGTTATGGGCTTTTCATTATACTATCAGGACTCAGACTGATTCCGATCAATGGTACGCTGTGGTTGTCGGAATGGATACGCCGTAAGATTGCCGGGTACACTCATTACGGAAATCTTGTTTTTTTATCTGCGCCTAAGAATACAATCGATATTAAAGGTGTGCCTTTTAAAGGCATAGTTGTCAAAAAGAGTCCCAATATATTCTGGCGAATGAGAGTTGTATTCTTTCGTTTAATCAAAACATTTGGAAAAGCTGGAGTGAATGATCATAGAATGAACGAATATTCTCAAAAGTTGTTGGCCTACGCTAAACAGAGGAGGTCTCAATAAAACATTTCTGTGAAAGACTACGTTACAACAAAGATGAAAGGAGGCAAACACAATGGATAAAGTAAAAATATTCATGTCTGACTTGCACCTTGGTGACGGTGGAAAAGCTGATGATTTTACAGAGGATAAGGAGGATAATTTTGTCGCTCTGTTGGAACAATTGGCTGATAAGTTTGGTACTAAAGCAGAACTTGTTCTGCTGGGGGATATCTTTGATTTAATTGAACAGGAAGAAACTGATCCACAAAAGGCGATTGCAATCGCTATGGATAAACATAGTAATGCTATAGAGGCTTTAAATGGGTGGCTTAAAAGAGGTAACAAGCTATTCTACATTACAGGTAATCATGATCATTCACTGAGAAGGGCTAATGTTTCAAGGCTGTTAGCGGAAAAGGTCTTGGAACCTGATAGTAGTACTAATGAGATTTCCTGGGGGAGTTTTGTGTTAGATGATTGGTATGCTTCACCATCATTTGGGATTTATGCAGAACATGGCAACCGATTCGATGCGGACAACAATCATGGGGGGATGAGTGGTTGCTTTGGAGACAAAATTGTCAGGGAGGTATTGCGTCCTCTTGAAGTTGGGAAGAAAAGTTATTTAACGGATAAAGCCTGGATACCCCCGGAAGGAGTTAGAGGGGAAAATCCTTTTATCATGCTTGATAATGTGAGGCCGAGAGGCAACATTATCTTTCTTATCGAAAAGCTTATTGATGAAGAATATTTAAAGCCGGAGACAAAAGATGCTCTAAAAGAATTTATTATCAATGTTTACAAAAAACATCCTGAACTGGGCAAAGCAGGTTCTATGATCCTGAATAATAAATTTCTGAGATGGGCCCTGATTACAGATGCTGCTCTCAGGGAAAAGCTGAATACCACATACAGCGCTTATCGTGAGCATGCAAAGACAATGATAACGAAACAGGGGCTGACTCTCAGAGATCTCAGCTTCAAGCCTCGTTATATTGTTATGGGACATACACATTATTTTGATAGCTTTGATCTTAGTAAGTCGACAAAATATTTAAATCTCTCTTCCTGGCTGGATACTGTTTTTCTAAACGAAAATGGGGAAATTGATAAAGTCCGTTTTAATTGTCCTTTTCTGGTATTCTATAAAACAGGAAACGATATTAGTCATAAATTTTATGATACTAATTTAGATAATGAGATTGAATGGGAATCGATTGACAACGATATCAAGAAATATTCGGATGAGGAAGAAGGAGAAGAAGATGAATTTATCTGGGAATGATTTGGCTTCTATTTCTAACAAATGTGATTTTGAGGGTAGCGTATCGTCATAGCCCGGCTCGGTTAATCTGCGATCATCCTTCAAAAGACGAAAAGTTAAATGCTAAAATTAGTAAAGGGTATGTTAAGTGGAGAGATAATCACAGATCATTCAGACGGTAGGGTATATTTGATTCAAGATTAAGATATATACAATGATTAACTTTTGGAAATAGGGAGGTGTAAAATGCCGGTAATATGGGAATGGATAATTGGTGGGTTTCTTGTTTTCTTTTATGCATATGGGCGGTTCAACAATCCAGAAAGTGACAGGCTGTCAACCACAGTTATGAGATACTATTTTGCCGCATTTTCATATTTTTTAGTTCTTGGCTTTATTTTTTTATTATTGGGTGGTGGAATTACAAATTCTCCTATTATATACTATAAATTGTTTACACATGGAGTAAGTACTCCTGATAATATTGAGAATCTCCCAGGGCCACTATTGTCTGCCCTTCTTTTGACAACTCTACTACCAAATTTCCCTATACTAAACAAAATTGATAAATGGTTAATGAAAGTGTTTAAAGATATGGGTAATATACCATTGGCTGCAAGGCGTTTTTCTGCCAAAATTCGGGATTATCAGTTTGAAGTTCCCTCACAGATTAGAAATGGTGTTACACAAAAATTAACTGATTTCTCTGATAATGATATACGATATGAGCGAGATAGTTCTTTACAATATAAATGGACAAAAATCACTTCTCTCTATCTCCAGATCAAAAAATGGAAAGATACAGAAAAATATGAATGTGTTTTCAGGTCTAAATCAATGGAAAATGCGTTTAATAAAATAGAAAGAGAATACGAAACAACAAAAAAGGGAGCGTTGAGTTGTTTCGAGATTACAGATAGATTCCAAAATGATGAAACTGTTTCAAAAACTATAGCATACTGTAAAAGAAATTTTGAAGAGCAAGCGGTTGGTATACTCAATGAAATCTATGATTTTATAGCTCGCGGAATCCTGCGTTGTGAGATTACGCAAAAAGATAGAAGGTGTCAGTTAGAGAAAATGGGATTTTCTGTCAAGCCAGACGGGATGGAACCTTTAACTGCAGATCAAGTAGTCACTTTGGGCGTAGTTATCTTTTTAATCTTTATATCTGGGGTGCTTTTCATCAACTTTCTGACTGGAAAAGAGGAACGTATAGGCCGCGTTATTTTTATAGCATTCATGGTGTCAACCATTTATGGTCTATCAATTGTTGCAGGCATTTACCCTAAAACTGCATGGAGATTTGCTGATATTAAGCAAACTGGGAGTAGGCCAATGATTTCTTATTTACTATCAGGAGTTATTGCAGTATGTTTTGCTTTCCTTGTATCTCTAACTTTCAAATATGTATATTTTTCAAGTTTTGTAAGAGCTTTAGGAGATATGAAGTGGAGCTATCCTTGGTTTTTAATGTCGGCTGTCCTTGCTGTTAATATTGCATTTATTTCTGATAATTATGCTAAAGAAAATGTGTCGGAGCCTCCTTGGTTACGCTGGGTTGAAGGTGTACTATCTGGCATAATAATGGCAGGAACTGCCTGGGTTGTTCGTACAATGTTATTCCAAATTAAAAACATGCCAGAATACAAAATCGAACAAATACCTCCAGAGGTTTTCTTGTTTCCTATCAGCATTTCTATAGGATTTTTTATTGGCGTTACTGTGCCACATTGGTACAGATCTGCTCCGAGGCAAGTGGATGATTAAAGCTATGTAATATAGAAGAATTGTGGAGGTGTATTACCACCTACCGCTAATAGAGAATGAATTTCACTTCTAGCTTCATTGGGAATTATAAAAAAAGGACATCATCTTGTAGTCAGTTCGATCCTGCATTCAGCACCTCTACTTTTCCGCTGAATGTTCCACCTCTGTTCACGATTAGTTTCCGGCAGGTTATTTTCCCATAGATTTCTCCATGTTTCAGGATTTCAACAGTATCCATTGCGCTGACATCGCCCTTGATTCTACCCTGTACGACAGCATTTCCTACACGGATATTTGAGATTTCTATTTTGCCTTTTCTTTTTAGATGAAGTGTGCCATAGGTCTCAAGATTTTTGCCTAAAAGGGTGGTGACCTTGTGATCGCTCAAGTCATTGCGGTTGTAACAATGCTGACACGTTACTGCCTGCGCTTTTTCATCTGTGAAAATCTCTCTCTTGCACTTAAAGCAAATAACTCTCCTTTTTCCGATAGAAGATACCTGCTTTTTTTCAGATGGGGAGATAATCTCTTTAACGTTGATGTGTTTATTACAATGGCGGCATGGCATCGACATGCAGTGGGTCGATACGGTAAGCTTGCCTTTGCAATAGGGGCATAATATATCCCTTGTATCAAACGAGTCGTTTGATTTAACATTCATAGACCATGTTTATAATGTATAAATTGGTGTTATCCGGTTAGCGGCTGATTCTATATTTTTTTCTCCTCTTTTTTTACTTCACTGAAGGGTTGTTTTTCCGGCTTCGTCCCATCCGGATTTACGTTGCACTGCCCGACAAAGACGACGCCTTCTTCAATAACTAATGTTCTCGCCTGTAAGTCGCCAATGAGGTGGGCCTTTTGCTTAAGCTCAACTTTTTCAGACGCTATTATGTTTCCATCTACACGGCCTTCAATAACGGCGTTCTTGACCTTGACATTTGCCTTGATCGCACCTGTCTTACCAACGACGAGTTCACCTTCATTTGATACCAGTTCGCCTTCGAACTTTCCATCGATCTTCATAACCTTGTCAAACTTTATTGTACCTTTAATATCTACGTCGGTTGTCAGATTAGTTATGTTTACATCGGCCATCTTACCCTCCTTTCAGGAATTATATAACTTCCAGAATAAAATTATCATAAATATGTAATGTTCTATCTATACTTCTGTATAAGCTGATATGTATTATTTTTCATCAAGGATAATTGAATTTTTTAAAATATCAATAGTTTTATCCTGATTGTCAAAGTAATGGGATAGCGAACTCTATTTTGAGATTCAGATAATATGCCTGAAGCCAAAATAAGACGAGGCTTAACGAGATAAGTTGATTGTCTGGTGCAAGATTTGTATCTGAAATGATAGTTCTGTTGTAGGCTAAAAAAAATAGTCGTGAGTTGGTAGCCTGCCCGTTATAGAATTACTTTAATATTACAAGCCAAACTATTCGTTATGTCAAATTGACATAAGCCTCAAAATTCGGAAATAGACAACTGCCATATTGGCACCTTATGTAACGGCATTATCATCTTCTTAAGATAGTAATAGATCGCAAGACATGTAAGCTATTGCATGATGGTGTGTTGGAATCACGCAAGGATTATTGGTATATCTTTTGCTATCTTCATATATCTACTAATCTAAACATAAAGAAGTGGCGCTTGGAATTTTGAAAGGAGGAAAGTAATGGCTGCAAAGCAGTTGGTATTCAGAGAAGACGCAAGGATGGCAATAAAAAGGGGGGTCACAAAGCTCGCTAATGCCGTTAAAAGTACACTTGGTCCGAGAGGTAGAAATGCTGTTCTTGATAAAGGGTGGGGAAGCCCCACAATAACTAAGGACGGTGTCTCTGTTGCAGAGGAAATTGAACTGAAGGATCCTTATGAGAATATGGGTGCAAAACTGGTGAAGGAAGTTGCATCTAAAACGAGTGACGTTGCAGGAGACGGAACCACTACTGCAACCGTATTGGCTGAGGCTATTTTCAATAACGGGTTGAAGTGTGTTTCTGCAGGCATAGACCCTGTAGCGCTTAACCGCGGAATGAAGATAGCAGTAGACAGGGTAGTGGAAAAGCTTCTGAGCATGAGTAAAGGAATAAAAGATCAGGCAGAAATTGCCAATATAGGAACCATTGCATCTAATAATGACAGTGAAGTAGGTAAGATGATAGCAAATGCTATGGAGAAAGTAGGCAAGGATGGTGTTATCACTGTTGAAGAGGGGAAGAGTATTGATTCTGATGTTGAAGTAGTCGAAGGAATGCAGTTTGACCGTGGATACTTATCTCCTCATTTTGCAACAGATAAAGATAATATGAAGGTAGAGTTGAAGGATGCATATGTGCTGATACACGAAGAAAAAATATCAAACATAAAAGGTATTGTTCCTTTACTGGAAAAAGTTGCAAAGACTAAAAGACCTCTTTTGATAATTGCAGAAGACATAGAAGGAGAGGCGTTAGCAACTCTGGTTATAAATAACATCCGTGGCACTATCACATGCGCTGCAGTTAAGGCGCCGGGATATGGAGACCGAAGGAAGGCCATGATGGATGATATTGCAATACTTACAGGCGGCAAGGCTGTAGTTAAGGATTTGGGGGCTCAGTTGGAAAACGTTGAGTTGAACGAGCTGGGAACAGCAAAGAAGATTAATATAGATTCTGAGAATACGACTATTGTGAATGGCGGGGGTAGTTCAAAAGATATTAGTGGGCGTATAAATCAGATAAGAAAGGAAATAGAAGATACAACATCTGACTATGACCGTGAGAAACTGCAGGAAAGGCTGGCAAAATTAGCAGGTGGTGTAGCGCAGATAAATGTAGGCGCATCAACAGAAACAGAGATGAAAGAGAAGAAAGCGCGTGTAGAGGATGCGTTACATGCTACTCGTGCCGCAATCGAAGAAGGTGTCTTGCCAGGCGGTGGTGTTGCCTTATTGAGGGCTTCTAAGGTATTGGATGATCTCAAATTAAAAGGTGATGAACACTATGGTGTTGACATTATAAGAAATTCACTAAGCGGGCCAATTAGACAGATAGTCAAGAACGCAGGTTTAGAAGGTGCGGTAGTGGTAAGGAAGATTCTGGCATCAAAGGACAATGCCTTTGGTTATGATGCCGAAAAAGAAAAATATGGAAATCTACTTGAATTTGGAGTGATTGATCCTACAAAAGTGACTAGGAGTGCGTTGCAAAACGCCTTAAGCATTGCCAGTATACTCCTTACAAGTGATTGTCTCATTACGGATATTCCAAGTAAAGATGAGGCGATGATGCCTCCCGGTGGCGGTATGCCTCCTGGTGGTATGGGTGGAATGGGCGGTATGGGTGGTATGCCAGGAATGGGCGGTATGCCTGGAATGATGTAACGGCTTACCAGCAAACCTATCGCCAGTTAGGGAATTTTTTTCTGGCAATGTGAATTAATTCGGTTTTATGTGATTATATAATAAAAGGAGGAATTTGTTATGGCAATAAGGCCTTTAGATGACAGAGTTGTAGTTGAACCGCTTGAGGCAGAAGTAAAGACAAAAGGCGGAATTGTTTTACCGGACTCTGCAAAAGAAAAACCAACAAAAGGGAAGGTTATATCTGTTGGAGATGGAAAACTTCTTGACAGTGGTGAAAGAGCCAAACTTTTAGTGAAAAAGGGTGATCAGGTTCTATACGGAAAGTATTCGGGAACAGAAATAACAGTAGATGGTAAGGAATATCTTATTTTAAAAGAAAACGATATCTTGGCTAAAATTGAATAATCAAGTTCAGGAGGTATATTATGGCTGCAAAACAGCTTTTGTTTGATGAAGAGGCAAGACGCAATATAAAAAATGGTATAAAGAAACTGGCAGATGCGGTAAGGGTAACTATGGGTCCAACCGGCAGGAACGTGATTCTGGAAAAGAGTTTTGGATCACCTACTGTTACAAAGGATGGTGTTACTGTAGCAAAAGAGGTTGATCTGAATGAACCCTTTGAAAATATGGGAGCGAAAATGGTCTGCGAAGTAGCTTCTAAGACGAGTGATGTCGCAGGTGACGGCACTACAACTGCAACTATTCTGGCTGAAGCAATTTTTAATGAAGGTATGAAGCACGTTACGGCAGGTGCGAATACAATGGCGCTGAAAAGGGGCATTGATAAGGCCGTAAGCGTGGTAGTCGAGGAATTGAATAATATATGCAGGAAAGTCAAAGACAGATCACAGATTGCACAGGTTGGTACGATTTCAGCAAATAATGATTCATCAATTGGGAATCTGTTGGCGGACGCTATGGATAAGGTGGGCAAGGACGGTGTTATTACGGTTGAAGAAGCTAAAAGTATGGGAACCACATTAGAAATCGTCGAGGGAATGCAGTTCGATAAGGGATTTATTTCCCCTTATTTTGTAACAAAAGCTCAAACAATGGAAGTTATATTTGAAGATCCATACATATTAATTCATGAGAAAAAGATTTCAAATATGAAAGAGCTGTTACCCCTTCTGGAGAAGTTAGCTAGTGTTGGCAAGCCGCTATTAATCATTGCCGAGGAGGTTGAAGGCGAGGCCCTGGCTATGTTAGTTGTTAACAAATTGCGGGGCGTCTTGAACTGTGCTGCAGTAAAAGCCCCTGGTTTTGGCGATAGAAGGAAGGCCATGCTGGAGGATATTGCAATTCTTACGAACGGGCGTTTGATATCAGAAGACCTTGGGATAAAGCTGGAAACTCTGGAACTTACTGATCTTGGAACTGCAAAGCGGGTTACGATTGATAAGGACAATACGACAATAATAGAAGGCGCCGGGAAGAAATCAGATATACAGGGCAGAATTTCTCAGATTAGAAATCAAATTGAGCAGACTACCTCTGATTATGACAAGGAAAAACTACAGGAAAGACTTGCAAAGCTTACTGGCGGTATTGCCGTAATAAATGTAGGCGGCGCTACCGAGGCTGAAGTGAATGAGAGGAAGTCGCGTGTAGAGGATGCGCTTAATGCAACAAGGGCGGCGGTGGAAGAAGGTGTTATTCCTGGAGGCGGAGTTGCTTTTATCAGAACAATTCCAAAGGTTGAGGAATTGCGCAAGAAATTAAAGGGTGATGAAAAGGTAGGCTCTGATATAATTGCAAAAGCAATTGAAGCTCCTTTAAGACAGATTGTCTCCAATACAGGTGGTGAAGGTTCTGTAGTAGTTGAGGAAGTAAAAGAAAAAAGTACCAATATAGGATTTGATGCCAATACATCTGAATTTGTAGATATGTTTGAGAGAGGAATAATTGATCCAACAAAGGTTGCACGCACAGCATTACAAAATGCAGCCAGCATAGCCGGACTGATGTTGACAACTGAGGTAATGGTGACAGAGTTAAATGAAAACGAAGATGACGAATCTCGAGTTGAGGGCAGCGTATCTTAGTTTAATGACTGAAAAAATTTATAAAACTGTTTTGAGAAAAGGCCACATAAATGTGGCCTTTTTGTTTTGTATTCGAAGGATTATGACGGCTCTAAAACCTGCTTGACATTTTGTTTGTCACCGATATCATATTATTTGAAAAATTGATTGCAAGTATTAAGTTGTTATCTGTTTTAGGCTTATACGCCTGAAAATAAAGTTGGATAGTATTCAGGATTTGTCTGCAAATTATGAAATATGCCTGGCTTGAATATGAAAAAAGAAGATTATTATAAGGTTCTGGATGTTGAAAAGAATGCAAGTCAGGATGAGATAAAACGGGTTTACAGGAAAATGGCATTGAAGTATCATCCTGATAAGAATCCTGGTAATAAGCAGGCTGAGGAGAAATTTAAAGAAGCGGCGGAGGCATACGAAGTTCTCAGTGACCCTGAGAAGAGAAGAAGGTATGATCAATTTGGACATGAAGGACTAAGGGGAGGCGACACAAGAGGTTTTGGTAACTTTGAAGACATTTTCGATGCGTTTGGTGATATCTTTGGCGGTGGAGGCAGTATATTTGAGGAGTTTTTCGGCGGCAGGACAAGGCAGACGGCAAAACGAGGAGCTAGTTTAAGATGTGACATTACCATAGAATTCAAAGATATTGCCACGGGAGTTGAAAAAACAATAGAGGTTAACAAGAGAGATTTCTGTGAGGAGTGCCGGGGAACAGGCGCTCGTAAAGGCACATCTCCTGTTTCCTGTCCTTATTGTAAGGGTCATGGCGAAATCCATCAGAGACAGGGGTTTTTTACTCTAAGAACTGCATGTCCTAAATGCCAGGGCAGTGGAAAACTTATTGAAACTCCTTGTAATAAATGTAGTGGTCACGGTGTATATCCTAAAAAATCAAGTATTAAGGTGCAGGTACCTGCCGGTATTGAAGATGGTGCAAGATTACGTGTTACAGGCCAGGGTGAATCAGGGGCAAACGGAGCGCAACCTGGCGATTTGTATTGTGATATACACGTAAAACCACACCCGATCTTTAAAAGGCAGGATTATGATATAATTTGTGAGTTCCCAATTACGTTTACTCAGGCGGCATTAGGATGTGAAATTGAGGTGCCAACTATTCTGGGGAAACTAAGGAAAGTAAGGATACCTGCCGGGATGCAAAGTGACGAAGTCATACCGGTTAGAGGTGAAGGCATTCCACATGTTCGTGGTTATGGTGTAGGGAATCTGTTGGTACATGTTATAGTTGAAACTCCTAATAAATTGACTCCAAGACAGGAAGAATTATTAAGAGAGTTTGCAGAATCAGAACATAAGAATGTAACACCCAAACGAAAGAGCTTTTTCCAGAAGGTTAAGAAGCTTTTCTAGATAGTTCATTCTTGTGAAATGATAGGAGGAATTTGTTGTTATGTCTGAAGTGAGAAACAATCAGGATGAAGAAAAAGCAAAAGAGGAACACGATGAAGCTGTAAATAACGCTGAAGATAAGGAAGGCCTCGAAAGTTCAATAGAAAATTCCAATAGTGATGAGGAAACAGGAAAGGAAGAGATTGCTGCTTTAATGAAAAAGGCAGAAGAGCGTGATTCTTTCCTGGATCAATTGCTGAGGACCAGGGCAGAGTTTGAGAATTACCAAAAGAGGGTGCGTAAAGAAAACGAATCAACCTCCCAATATGCAATTCAAAATCTTATTCTTGATCTTTTTCCGGAGCTCGATAATTTTGGCAGGGCTTTGAAACTGGCAGATAGTTCAAAAGATTTTGATAAGTTTGTGGAAGGTATAAAGTTGATAGAAGGTCAATTATTTAAGGTTTTAGCTAAGTACGGTGTAAAGCCTATTGATACAGTGGGAAAAGCGTTTGATCCAAATCTTCATGAAGCAGTGATGGAGGAGGAGAATAATGAACTGCCGCATCATACTATTATAGACGAATTACAGGGAGGTTTTCTCTTGAAAGAACGTGTAATCAGGCCATCGAAAGTCAAAGTTTCAAAGAGAACCATTGAAGAAAATGATGTAGAAGGAACAGAGGATACAGAGGATTTACAGAATGATAATGACTAAAGCTTTACGTCTTAAATTTGTTAGAAGGAAGGAGAAACATGCCTACTTACGATTATAAATGTAATGCCTGTAATCATACATTTGAATTGTTTCAGTCTATAACTGAAAATCATATCAGAAAATGTCCTGAATGTGGAAAACTGAAGATAAAACGGCTTATTGGCACTGGTAGTACGATTATTTTTAAAGGGTCCGGCTTCTATCAGACTGATTATAGAAGCGAAGAATATAAATCACGCCAGAAAGCTGAAAAATCATCTTCCTCCTCAGATACCAAAGATAAGAAAAAAGAGAAAAAAGCGATAAAGAAAGATGTCAAAGATTAAATGCCGTAATTGCGGCAAAGAGCTTATCTATAATGTTATAAGTGACATACCGACATTTCCTTTTTGCAGTGAACGCTGTAAGTTAATAGACTTGGGATCATGGTTTGATGAAGAAAGGCGTATAGAAGACCCTGTTCCGGATGATCAGATTGAGAGTAACGATACGTAAAGCAGGATACCTCAAGAGTAAAATATTTATTTTACGCTCTCAATGTCTTCAAATCAGGAACGTTTTTCCGAACAACTCCGTAAGTTTCAGTTTATTGTAGCTTATGATAGGTGCTCTATTTATAAAATATATTACTTGTACATTTTTAGTAAAATGAGTAAAATTACCGCTTGATCATACTCAATGTATTTTCTATTTGGTATTTTAGATCAATAATCTTAGCAACTTACTTTAGATTTTAAGAAAGGGGTGACAAATGCCGCCAATTTTACAGGATTTACAGGATGTTCTGCGTGGTTTTAAGATGACGCTTGATTTTAACAAACTGTTTTCTGCGTTTGTTGGTATTATTCTCAGTGTAATCTGGGTACTAGTGATTCTCGCCTTTGCTTCTGCTTTTAAGTTAGTTGATTTCAGTCCGTTTGAATTGATCACCGGCTTTCTGCTTTCACCAAGATTTGGCTTATGTAGTTTAATTCGTACCCTTTTTTCAGCAATACAAACTGTTGACTGGGGAGAGTATGCGGCCCTGCTTGTTTTGATTTTGGGATTATTAGCGATTTGGTCAGTTTTTGCCGGATCTATTACTCGCCTGGCGGCTGTAGAATTTGCTAAAGGTGAGAAATCAGGAATAAAAGATTCTCTTGCTTTTTCTGTAAAAAAGTTTTGGTCATATTTTTGGTGTCCTATTACACCTGTTCTGGGGGCGTTATTCTTTATTGCCTGTAATGTTATAGGCGGTCTCTTGGGCCAAATCAAGTTTGCAGGCGAGATTGCTGTTGCAATTGGTTTTCCGTTGGCTATTCTTTCGGGGTTTCTGATTGTCTTTATAGTTGTTATTGGCATTATAGGATTCCTCCTGATGTATCCTACCATAAGTGCTGAGGGTTCTGATACTTTTGATGCAATGAGCCGTGCTTATAGTTACGTGCTTTCAAGACCGGCACATTTCCTTTCATTATTGATCAGTATTTTAGTATGCGGCGTTATCCTGACTTTCTTTGCAAGCCTTGGCGCTTGTCTTGTTATGAAGACTACATACTGTACTGTTGGAATAGGAATGGGAGACAAATTCGACACTATAAGGGCCTTTATATCCGGATTGGGTAGTGGTGGGACATCAATTGAACCACTTGGCCCTACATCAATGAAGTTTGCTGCCTTAATGATGATGTTATATATAGTTTTGGTTAAGGTGGCGGTTGGAAGCATAATAGTTGCGTTTGCTGGTTCTGCAAGTACTATTGCTTATTTAATCTTGAGAAAGGATGTTGATGGCACAGAATTGTTTGATGTCTATATAGAAGAAGAGGAAGTAGTGCCAGAGACAAAGGAAAATGATAAAGACGCCGAGACCTCAGGTGCGAAGGAAGAGAAAACCGCAGAAGTAAAGGCGCCTGAAAAGCCTGAACCGAAGCCGGAGAAGCCAAAGGTTGATGAAAAAAAACCGTCAGATGAATCATCTGGTGGTAATGGGTCATCGTCTGAAAAGCCTGAATAAAAAATTTGTCTTGTTAAATGATTTGTAATTTAGCGCCCTTTATGTATCTTGGATAAACGCTTAGAGCGCCAAAGTTGCCAACATGTTGTCGTTGTTTTGTAAGTTCTTGAAGCTTCATAAGTTAAAATCCGAAATAAGAATATCGAAACACGAAACAAATTCAAATAACAGAAATTCTAATATCTCAAACCAGGCATCGCAAGGTATTGAATTTGAAGAATTGGGATTTTGATATTGTTTGTAATTTCGTGCTTCGGATTTAGGATTTCCAGTTTATCTGGGTTAGGGTGAAGAGGATTAATAATCTAAATACATAGATTGCTTTGAAACTTTTTCAGAAATTTTCCAGTATTCCAAAAGATGTTCATCAAATCTATTGGATTTATCATAAATAATAATGTTTAGGCCCTGGTAATGTTTCTTCCCATAGTAACCATCGTAGGAAGGCCTAATGTTGGTAAGTCTTCTCTCCTGAATTGCTTAGCCAAAAAGCGCATTTCAATTGTTGATTCAATGAGCGGCGTAACCAGGGACAGAGTGTCCATAGAGATTGAACACGAAGGGCATCTGTTTGAGCTTATTGATACCGGCGGCATTGGTATAACAGATATTGAAGATATTGCTCACGAGGTCGAGGTTCAGATCGAAATAGCACTTCAGAAGGCAAACCTGATTCTCTTCGTTGTTGATGTCCGCGACGGGATCACACCATTAGACGTTGAGGTTGCAGTAAGACTGCGAAAAGTCAAAAAACCACTCCTTCTCGTTGTTAATAAATGTGACGATCCAAAGTTTGATATTCAGGCGGGGGAGTTTTTCAAGTTAGGTCTTGGCGAACCTTTACCGGTATCCGCATTGCAAAGATACGGAAGGGTGGATCTTCTGGACAGGATTGTTTCTACTTTCCCTGAGATAGATACAAAACCTGTGAAAACAGATTCGTTAATGAAGATTGCTATTGTAGGGAAGAGGAATGCGGGAAAATCTACATTAATAAATACGCTTGCTCAAGAGGAAAGGGTTATCGTCAGTGAGATTCCCGGTACTACAAGAGATTCTGTTGATGTGAAGTTTGAAATAGATGGGAAGAAATTTATTGCAATTGATACGGCAGGAATAAGAAAAAAGAAGCAAATTCAGGGTTCTATAGAATTTTATGGTATGGTCAGGGTGGAGAGATCAATCCGCCGTGCCGATGTTGTAATCTTGTTAATTGACGCACCCAGGGAGATATCTCAGGTAGACAAGAAAATCGGTGATTACATCAAAACACAATTTAAGCCATGTTTGCTGGTTGTAAGCAAATGGGATCTCGCAGAAGACATCGAAATCGAGAAATTTATTAAATATGTTCATGCCAGCTTACCCGGTCTGCATTTTGCCCCTTTGTCATTTATAAGCTCATTCAGCGGTGAAAATATAATCGAGACTATTGAGTTGGCACAGGAATTATATAAGCAGGCGAATACGCGAGTCTCTACAGCAGAACTTAATAATGTTCTCGAACACGCATTTACACGCCATCGCCCGACAAAGAGGAAATCTAAAATATCAAAGGTTTATTATGCTACACAGGTATCGGTTTGTCCTCCGACTTTTGTATTGTTCGTTAACGACAAAAGACTTTTTAATTCAGATTATGAACGGTACCTGTCAAACCAGTTGCGGGATAATCTTCCTTTTAGCGAAATACCTCTTAAGTTTTACTTCAGGCCTAAAAAACGAGATGCAAAGATTGGCGCTGCAGAACAAAAAGATCTGGGTGGCAGAAGGAGGCGATGATTGCTTTTCTTCTGTAGAGGTTGAGCAACTAAATTACTTTACGTCAGTTTATAGTCTCCTCCTTTTCTTCCCCTTAATCTTGACAGAAGTTCCCTCCTCAATCCCCAGGCGGTTACATCCGGTCCGGCTCCGGGTGATTCTATAATATATTTATTGTCACCATTAAAAATATCTGTCTCCACAATGATTTTGTTTGAGGAACCTTTCAGGTTTCCCAGTGGAGAGCCGGGCAGAACTTCTCTCAGGCCAACTTTAAAAATAGTGTCGCCATTCTCGTTTAGATTAAAGTTGGCAACATATCTTAATGTTTTTCCTTTACCCTTAGCGGAAGCAAATTTATCTTTTATTTCCTGATCGGCGTCTTTTACCGATTCCATAAACTCGTTTACGTCTTCAATATTTAAGAAAGACTCATCAATGAATCCTTCCAAATCTATGTCTGACATTGTAACCTCATGTCCGAATGTTCTGGCGCAGATTATCAGCTTTCTGGCAACGTCCAGACCGTTCAGGTCATCTCTCGGATGCGGTTCGGTGTAACCCATTTTTTTTGCATCATTCAGTATTTGGGAGAAACTCCTTTCACCTTTTTCCAGTTCAGCACATAAATACCCCAGGGTTCCGGAAAAACACGCTTCTATCTTCTTTATAATTTCCGAAGTATCATAGTAGTCGAGTAAATTAGATACAGCATTTGCCCCGGCCATGACAGTACAACGAAATCCATACCTTTCCCTGAACCTGGTAAGTTCTCTGAATACTTTGGTTGAGTAAATGGAGAGCGGGTTTTTGTTGGCAGTTATTATACTTTCCTCCGAGTCATTGATTACCTTAAGATGGAAATCTCTTAAATCATCCTTGCCGGCGGTAAGGTCAACAAAAACAACGTCACCGGACATTCCCATATCTTCAATTAATTCTAATAGTTCTGCCAGATTATCGTATTCACGGTATTGGTCTAGACCTTGCATATAGTCATTAAATGCCTCTTTTGAATGTTTCCATTTGTCAACATTTTCAGGATTCTTCTGTATCTCCAACCCCTGTTTGTTAAACCAGTAACCCTTACTGTTTGTCAGCGCTATTATGTTAGTAGGATTTAGATGCTTATTGGACGAAGCGGTATCATGTTGGATAACCTGGGAAAGAAATTCTCTGCCAACATTGCCGCTTCCACCCAATATAATCACATTTTGATCAGCCATGTTTTATTTACTCCGGGTTGTTAAAAATATTTATGCTAAGCTCCTAACGGTTTCGGCTACTCCTCGTTGTCGAAAACAGGATTGTCCAGAAAACCACTCAAGGCCAATGCACCCCCGGAATGGATCAGGAGTATATTTCCCTCTAATGACTGGTCTTGAATAGTATGTTTTGCTGTAATAAAAAGTTTGGCAGAATAAACAGGGTCCGTGAGAATCCCATCCTCTCTGGCAATACTCTTAATCTCGCTGAAGATTGTGCTATTGGTACTTCCAAATGACCTGGCAACCACAGGGTAGTAAAGTTTATATTCAGGAACCGATTTGATTGAAACCTGAAGGAAATCCTCGGTATATTGAATTACCTGTCTTAGCCCTTTTTCAAAATCATCAAAAGAATCTGCCAGAATTACGTTATGAAATATTGTCTTTTTCCCTATAGCGGCAGCTCCTGCCAACAGAGATTGTGCAACCATCCCTGTACCGGAGTCTATAAAGATATGATCGAAAGTGACTCCGGATTCTTTTTCATTACGAAGAATATCAAAGAGAATGCTTAATGAACCAGGTAATGCCAGTCTATGATGGCCTCCCTCAGGAAGAACAAATATCTTGATTCCCTGATCCTTTCTTTTGTCTACATAACTATTGATCTGGCTTTCACGCTCAATCCAATGTTGTCGAGTAATCCAGTGTATATCCTCATCGTCAACAAACAGTGAAAGCAGTTTTGAGTTACCCTGTTTGTGAGATGGGGGGCCTAGTAAGAAAGGTGTTATCTTAATACCATTTTCAGTCAGGGTCTGAGCGGCGGAAAGAACGTTGTTAGAATTTGCTCCGCCAATTACGACGACCTCGTCAACCCCTTCTTGTTTTAATACAGGAATTATTGATGCGTGCTTACGCAACTTGGTTCCAGACACGCCAAAGCTGAGTTCATCATCCCGCTTAACCCATATATCAGAACGGCCAAACCACCGTAATCTATGGATGCGGCTCTGAAGATTAAAGGATTCGGCAGCGTCAAATCGGCACGCTTTTACGATTTTATTATAAAATTCGTTATCCTGGATCATTATTATTCCCCCTTAAAAAGGGGGATTTAAGTCCTCTGCGCTTTTTGTCCGGGGAAGGGGGTTGTGATTCCTTTTCCCATAACCGCAACTTACAACACGTAACTCGTAACCCATTTCTATACATTAAACCTGATCTCGATTATTTCATTTGGTTGGACAATATAATCACGGTCAACCAGTCTGGCCACCCCCTTTGACTTGCAGTCATTAAAGTTATGGCAATTCATGTAATCCTCAAAGCTGACAACGTCGCCCTTAATGAATCCACGCGCAAGGTCAGAATGTATCTTCTCCGCACATGCAATAATTTCCGACCCCTTTTCTACGAGCCAGGCATGCGACTCCTTGGGGCCGGATGTATAAAAGAACATATAATTTGCTTTTTCTAGCGCTAATGCAATGATGGTGTTGATGTCCTCACTGCCTTCAATCTGGACTACAGGCTTGAAGCTGATAGGTGCTGTGGCGATCATTATTTCTATTTCCTCATCATTGAATTCAACGTCGCAAAGGGGTATTTCCTGTTCCAACTGTTCGAGACACTTTGTCATTAATATTTTTTCTATGCCATCTTCCAGTTTCGATAATCTGGTCTCAATCTTCTCAATGTCAAGAATCAAGATATCCAGAATTTTGCTTTTGGGAACTACAATAGCATCAGACTGCACAAACTCGTCTTTTATAAATTCAGCAAAAAAAGGTGCAACCTTTTTGGCTTTGTCTTTCTCTTCCAGAGCAATAAGTGTTTCGTCTCTGTATTTTGTCTTTCCTTCCGGTAGGTCAATTCCCGTAAATCCTATTTTCAATTGTTTCCTCCTTCTATGGTGAATGCCGTGATTATGCTAAAAATATCAGTGTATTATCAAATATTTGCGGAAATTGTCAAATTGTTATTGCTCTTTTTGCAGATTATATTTGTGTACTATTGATATTATCTAAATTGAGCGATTTCGTAGCCGCAACCTCAAAGCTGAGCTTAGCTCTGTGAGGTTGCGTAACTTACACAAATCCATCAGGTGATGTAAAACGTCCGCCTAGGCGGACGGCTACAACGGCATGTAGAATAAAATCGCTCAATTCAGGTATTATAAAAATTTTGCTTTTACTTTATGAGGTTTGTTAGAATAATAAACTATGAATAAATCAAAAGTACTTGCTGAAATTTATGATAGTCTGTTTAAATCATTTGGAAAGCAATATTGGTGGCCGGGAGATACCGGTTTCGAGGTAGTAATTGGGGCCATACTTACTCAAAATACAAATTGGACTAATGTTGAAAAGGCTATTGAGAATCTAAAGGCGGCAAAGGTGTTTACGCCTAAAAAATTATATGAAATTGATATAGGGAAGCTTGCTGAACTTATAAAGCCCTCAGGATATTTTAATGTCAAAGCGAAAAGGCTCAAACACTTTATAGATTGGCTTTTTTCTAATTATAATGGCAACCTGTCAAGGTTGTTTAAACTGGAATATGCGGTATTGCGTGAGGAGTTACTTTCCGTAAACGGTATAGGGAGAGAAACTGCAGATTCTATAATCTTGTATGCTGCTGAAAAGCCCACGTTTGTTGTTGACGCATACACGAAACGGGTCTTAGTCCGACATGGCTTAATTACTGAGGATTACGACTACGAGGCAATAAAGGCCGTTTTCGAAGACAACCTTCCCAAAAACTTGTCTTACTACAATGAATATCACGCCCTCATCGTAATGGTGGGGAAGCATTATTGTAAACCCAGAATGCAGTGTGAAGAGTGTCCGCTAGATAATGTTCACCGCGGACTCAATAAGCGCAGGGAAAACAAGAGTGTCAAGGCAAACAGAAAATGAAAGAGCAAAATAGGCAGTCAATGACCACTGGCATACAGACTGTGTCACAATGTCATTCTGAGGTTTTGGCCGAAGAACCTTGATTTTGTAACCTATTGTAAACATTAGATTCTTCACTTTGTTCAGAATGACATTAAGTGCGTTTTTATAATTGTGACACAGTCTGATAGCTGGTGGTTTACTGTACGGATTAATTAAACGCAGAGCACGCAGAGATCCCGTAGAAATATTTAATGTGCGGCTAAGATGTTTATTGCCAGGAATAACCGTGGATGTTAATATTATTGATATGGGTAAGGAGTGGAAAGTATGAAATATCCGAATATCGAATATCTAAATCCGAAACAATACCGAAATCCGAATTCTGAAAATTTAAAACAGAATGTTTCTTTTAAGTAGTTTTGATCATTTGAATTTAAATTATTCAAATTTGTTTCTCATTTCGAGCTTTGTATTTTGAATTTGTCTTCATTAAAACAAAAACCATGCTGAAATAATAAATTTTACAGAGCATTATCGTGAAGGACAAAACATAGCGATGGACATAATAGTAGATGGTTATAACGTTATATTCAAAGTCCCCGAACTGGGGTATAGTACCGAGAAATGTGATATAGAGATTTTGCGTAATAGATTTCTTGCCCTACTTGAGCAGTATAAAGAAAAGAGAAAGCACAAGTTAATAGTAGTGTTTGATGGCAAAGGTCATGGTAATTCATCCGAGGCAAGAGCGGCGGGCATAGATGTAGTTTTTTCCAGACACGACCTTGATGCAGATGAGGAAATCAAGAGGATGGTTTGTAATAGTGAAAACCCCAGACACGTTACTGTAATTACTGCCGACAGAGATATCGAGCAGTATGTAAAGAAATACGGTTGCAAGGTTGTAGAACCAATGGCTTTTTATAGAGATATGAAAAAGAAAGTTGCGCGTTTACAGGCCTCTGAGAGCGACGGCAGGTTATTTAACAAGGAGGAAGGTGACGAGCCGGCAAGCAAGTACCTGGGCCCCTCGAAGAAAGAGGCGGAATACTGGTTAAAGGTGTTTTCCGGTAAACAGGAAAATGATAAAAGCTGAGTCCATGCATAGGAATTTCAATGTTGGTAGCACTTCGACTTCGCTCAGTGTGACGTCATCCTGAGCGGAGTCGAAGGATAGTCTTTTGCGTGCGGATTTGTATTTTATCTTAAGGAAGAGATGTCTGATGATTGAGAAATTGACTATAGAATTTATAGCAAAACTGGAGCACGAAAAGGGTTACTCCGAACACACCTTGAGGGCGTATCATAAAGACCTGTCCCAGTTTAATACTTTCTTAAGAGACGAGAAATGCAGTAGTTTAAAAAGCGTTAATCATCTTCTGTTGAGAAAATTTCTTGCCGTCTTGAGAACTAATAATTACTCAAAAACCACAATAGCCCGGAAACTGGCATCAATACGATCTTTCTTTAAATATTTAATTCAAGCAGGCGAGCTTGTATCAAATCCTTTTGAAGCCTTGCGTACTCCTAAACAGGAGAAGAAATTGCCTCATTTTTTAAGCATAAGCGATGTGGATGTCCTGCTAAAGGCACCTGACTGCTCAAATTCAATGGGACTGAGAGATTTGGCCATGCTGGAAACGCTCTACAGTACGGGAATAAGGGTAAGTGAACTGGTCAATTTAGACGACGGAGATATTGATTTCTTTGGCGGGATGATAAAGGTAACGGGAAAAGGTAAGAAAGAGAGAATCGTTCCAATCGGGATTCATGCGACTAAGGCCATAAATGAATATATTAATTCCAAATCGCAACGTAAGAAAGACGAGAAAAAGAAGGCAAGTCAGATAAGTAAGACGAGTAAGAATGAACCTCTTTTTCTTAATAAATACGGTAACCGCCTTACGGCGAGGAGTGTTGCTCGAACGCTTGATAAGTATTTAAAGATGTCTGGGATAAATCTGCTTACATCTCCACACACATTCAGGCACAGCTTTGCAACTCATTTGCTGGATAAGGGAGCCGACCTGCGATCCGTCCAGGAACTGCTAGGCCACTCCAATCTCTCCACAACGCAGGTATACACACACGTAACGACAGAACGTTTAAAAAGCGTATATGAGAAATCTCATCCGCGTAAATAGCCGTTGAGCATATACAATCATCCTTATCCCTAACCTGGCCAAGCCAGAACCAAAACATGTCCTCATGAAAATGGGTAAGGAGATGGAGATGGATATCTTAAGTAAAGCTGAGTTTATCTCGCGTATGTTCCGGTTCTGGCCAGGTTGTAAAATGAAAACCTACGGTTTTTGAACTTTCCCTTATTTAGTATAAAAAATAGTTTAAGTATAAAGTTGTTTGATTTTGAATCAACCGGGTTGTTACTTAAAAAAAACTTTTATAATGAATATTATCCTACGAAGCTGGGGTGTAGTGTAATTGCTACTGGTTTAAAACTCAAAGAACTATTTATTATTCCACAGCTTTGTTATTAATTTCCTTTAACGCACCGAAGATGTGGTAAAACAGTTTAGTCTATAAGCCGACAATTTCTTGCTTTTTTTGAACGGAAATTTTCATCTTATAGACTAAATTCTTGAATTTTTTGACAAAATTGGTCAGAATATTTTTGTTTAGAGACTAACTGTTTTTTCACTATGATTCATTTTGTATTCTACGTCTTATGTATCAAGTCAAGACCTGAGACTATTCTTCTAGCATAAAAGAAATTGACGGGATTAAAAACTCATTATTTTTTCTCAAATTTAATTTTAAAGCATTTTTCAAAGTAGCTCTAAAATGTCTCTGCAAAAAGATATTTTTAGCTGTCATGCGAGTGAAGACAAATCTGGTGATGTTCGTGTACTTCTCCTAATTGGGGTCGGGTAGAAATACGGCGCGCGCAACTGTAGGTAGAGAGTTACCGTCCCGCACCCTTTCGGTTGTGCGGCGGGTTCCTAATTCCATCATGGCCCACGATTCCGCAAGCCCCCTTCTCATCCCGTACGGTCGGATTTCCCGAGTACGGTTGGCGGCAGCAGCTACTTTCCAAGGAACCTTCCCATATCCATCCGAGGCTTAAGCACTCGCCGGCATACACCCATTACGTCATGGTTATAACCTTAGCTCTACATCCCGTACAAGTGACACTAACTTCCGGCTCTGAGTCCGACAGTGTACCTTACCGATGCCCACTACTCACCGAGAGCCACTTTGCCAATATGATGGTGTTACCATCTTACTGGATCATGTCATTCATGGTCTCCGTCGGAGTTACCCGACCTTTATCGCTCTTACCGGCTCATGCGCCAGACCACAATCCTCATGCCGACTTCGGTTTCCCTATTTCGACAGGTCTTCGCAGGTTGCTACGAGCCCCTGCTGGAAGATGGCCATTCCCGACGTTATCCCTGCGACTTTGTATGGGCGCTTGAATCCCTACCCCGTCACGACCCAACGGTGCTTTTCGTCCGTTTCTTCCCGTTGGACATTGGCCTCCCCTTAGGGTCAAGAGGGTCGGCTCGTGGAAAGTTCCCACAACGCAGCTTTATGTGGGGGAATATTTCGAGGCTGCAACCATTCGTTTACCTTCAGGCTCCCATACTTGTTTGGCCCACAGACTGCTCTGACCTTCAAGGCCCATGCCCATTCGGCCACCGGGCCGTATACACCGGGCAGTACTCGTACCGTTACCGGTCACGAACTCCGGTATCACTACGTGTCCGAACCGGACAATTGACACGACAGGACTTGTGAGGACATTCGCCTTCACTCACCTGCTAGACCGCAACCTTGTCGGCTGCTTCTGACCCCTTGCTTTGACCCATACCTTCCCTTCCCAATATTAATATCTTAACCGGGGGGAGGGTACGATGTATGTTCCGCTTCCCAGACAAATTGAGTTTTCTTGTTGACAGGTGGGAAAAATTATACTAACCTTGCCACTCTATCCGCATATTTATAAGGTAAAGTCTAGTATTTGGATAAATTCACGCCCAATTCATAACGAAGCTGGATTTTGGCTGCGCTTACATATTTGCATTAAATTATGTGCTTACTCTTTTTAGTTTTAGAAGTTGGCTACATAATGACTACAAATTGAAGAAAATGTTAAATGTTATTATTTCAGGACTTTAATGATTTGTAGCTTTATTACTCAATTCCATTCAATTCTACCAGCATAAGAACTATACCACAACTTTTGGTGTGGATAAGTTATCTTAAATAAAGCTTATTGCGGCAGTGATGTAAATAAATGAACTAACGTGTCACGCACGGGAGATATCAAATTATAATATCCATGATTCACTGGATATTAGGCGATAAATCAACTTGTGATATTTGTAATATATGCAGGTTTTATATAAAGACAAGAAACTGCCTAGTTCAGTATCAACAAGGTGGAGTTGGACATAAGTTAGTAATTCTTGGCAAATAAGATAGTTAGTGATAGAGCCTTTTTTCGATCATGGAAACTAGCAATACCGTAAAAGGATTTTGTGTAGGGAACGATTGCATAGAGTACATATAAATACAGGCACAGATTTGATGTTTTCTGAGATAAAGTCACTTTCTCAAGGGGAGGGCATACAAGATTAGTAATCAGAGTTTTGATTTTGATGCTATTGTGATAGGGTCAGGTTTTGGCGGTTCTGTAATGACCTGCCGTCTGGCTGAAAAGGGTTACCATGTCTGTTTGCTTGAAAGGGGGAGGGAATATGGGTTTAATGAGTTCCCTCGTAGGATAAAGGAATTTAAGTCCGGACTCTGGGACCCTAAGGACAATCTCTACGGACTCCATGAGTTTCTGGCGCATCCAGAAAGTGATGTTTTCACTGTTACAGCCAGTGGCCTGGGTGGAGGTTCCCTTATCTATGCCAATGTACTGCTGCCCATGGATGCTGATTTTTTCCAAGGTTGGCCAGGGGGCATCAACCGTGAGGAGATGGACTCCTATTACAATAAGGTTCTTGATACCCTGGGTGCCACCACTTATCCTTTTGATGACCCATACTACCAAGATACTCCAAAGAGTCATATGTTTAAGGATGCAGTGAGTCGCATCAAAATGGACAACGAGGCGACGAAGGCACCGGAAGGAATGTTTCCTCCCCTGGCTATCTGTTTTAAGGGAAATTTTCCAGGAGAGCAGTCTCTTAATACCCATGGCAGAATTCAATCCAGATGCAACAAATGCGGGGAGTGTTTCCTCGGGTGTAATATTCATTCAAAGAGTACCATGGACCTGACCTATATTGCCAGGGCTAGAAATAAGGAACTTTTAGGAGAAAATGGTGTACCGGCAGATGTAAGAACTCACGCCAAGGTGGTGGACATTATCCCTTTGGATACAGGTGGCTACCAAGTGAGATATAAAGATCCGAGGAATGGCACTGAAGCTACACTTTACGAACTTCGATCTGAAAAGGTTATTATATCATGTGGCTCTGTTGGTTCTTCAGGTCTTTTATTGAAACTCAAAAGAGATGGATCACTTCCAAATCTGAGCGATGCTCTAGGGAAGCACTGGTGTGGTAATGGAGACCTTGAGGCAACTGTTTTTGATACGAGCAAGGAAGTTATACCAACGAAAGGGCCTACAATAACCTATGCTATTAAGTACAATTATTCTCCTTATCCGGATGGATTCCCACACGGGATATACATTAGTGATGCAGGAATTCCCAACCATCTTGCCTGGTATATGGTTGGGAAGACTCCATCACCTGGCACACTGATTAACTTCTTTAAATTAGTCTGGAAATTTTTTATCAGGGTATTTAGAAAGAACCCGGAGATTAATATCGGAGATGAAGTTGTATCGATGGTGGATAACGATGAGCATGTCAGGAGGATGATGATTCTTTTAGGGATGGGTCGTGATCGCTCAGATGGCCGGGTAGAGGTTCGTGATGATGATATAATAGTAAAATGGTGCATAGACCATAGCAAGCTACATCTTGAGAGACAGAAACGGGAAATGGCAAGGCTGGCAAAGGCAATGGGGGGTAAACTCCTCCTCAATCCACTGACACTTATGGACAAGTTCATTGCCGTGCATCCATTGGGGGGATGTGTTATGGCAGATGACCCAAAACATGGGGTAGTTAACACTAGGGGAGAAGTTTTTAATTATCCCGGGCTATTTGTGGTAGATGGAAGTATAATACCTACCTCCACCGGGCCAAATCCTTCCCTGACAATTGCTGCCATTGCTGAGAGGATTGCAGACCGTTTTTGAAATGTATAAGGAAAAAAATACTTGATATATGTTCTCTTTAGAAAAAGGATGATATACTAATGATAAAAGGAAAATATTTGCGTTATGCATGTCTGGTCACAGCTTTTGTTAATGCATTTGGCAACCTTGGGCTAATGCTCATTTATAGGCCACTCTTTGATTTACTTGGGATCTCAGTGCCTATTGACCTGCACTATTTTTATTGGATGGCAGGCCTTTCCTTTACCAACGGAGTACTAGCCTATTACATCTTTGATAACCCTGAAGAAAACCGAACTCTTCTCAAAGTTGGGATTGTGGGAAAAGGTATCTTTTCGTTAATGACGTTTTACTTTTGTATCTTTCACGGTATTCATTGGTTCTTTTTAATCCTTGGACTTTGGGATGTTATTTTTGTACTTATATTCTGGATATATCTGATTCAACTTCAAGCGCCAGATCTTACACGAATGAACAGTGGAGAGTTATTGCCTGGTAGAGGTCACATTTCCCGCAAGGCTATGATTCTTTATTATTCTCTTACTGGCACAGGAGCAGCTAGTGTGGAACGGATACAAAAAGGGCTTGAGACAACCGGATACAATGTGGATACTATCCAAGTACGTCCTGTTGATAAAAAACTCTTTCACTTTCCATTTGATTCTGTCCTCAGCTTTATCAGTCTCACATTACTTGCTATCCTTCGGCGTAAAGCAAGAGTAGAACCTCTCAATCTCCCTTCAGATCATGACTATGACCTTATTATTATTGAAAGTCAGACATGGTTTGTGGGAATGTCTGCTATAGTTGAAGCAATATTCCAGAACGAGAACAACCGGCCATTCTTTCAAGGCAGAGATGCTGTAGCTATTATAGTTTGTCGCGGACTTTGGCGCCGCAGCCAGGCTATGCTTATGCGGCATCTTGAGGAGTTTGGTTCCAATGTTATTGGAACACAGGCTTATACTCACGTTGGTTGGGAGCCTTCCCGCTTGTTTAGCCTTGCGGCCTATTTTATTTACGGGAAAACAGAACAGCCTGTGTGGTTAAAATGGTTTTTGCAGCCCCGTTGTAGCTTGAGTGATAGCAGTCTTGATGCTCTCGAAGTGTATAGTAAGAAACTTGCCAACCGGTAGCTGTGAAGGAGATTTGTAATGATAGAAATTATTCAAAAACTTTTTGAAGGACTCACATTAGGACCTTTTGTACATCTTATGGAAATATTTACACTTGGGGCAGGAAACTTATTGATTGCTTTTGGAGTAATCACAGTTCTCTTTTTTATTAACGAATTACTAAAGGCCTATTTAATGATTGAACATACCCATTGTATTATTACTCATGTTGGTATAAATATCATGACCATCTTACCAGCTATTATACTAATGGCCATCCTCATATATTCAGGATTCAAACATCCTGAACGTACTGGCATTAACTTCACCTTTGCAGTTTTGTCTTTTATTCCATGGTATCTTGCCGGTAAATTTACACATCTGGCAAGACGTGATACAGAAGGAGCAGACATTGGGTTTATGACTGTTGGTCTCCTCCTCGTTGTCTTTGCCGGCATTATCACGACCCTGGTGTTTTGAAGATACCATTAACGTCAAGCTGTGTCGTTACTCAATTTGAGTGTTGTTGAAATATAATATATCAGGCTTGTTCTCTTCCTTTGATATACAAAAAGTATGAATACTGCAGAATTTCCTTTTATCATAAGCCCAAACCTCGGATGTCCGATTATAGTGTCTCTCAAGGAACTTGAACAAGGAGATAAGACGATCCAATTGATAGTTGCCGGGAGGCGCGGTGATTCTACTGTACCACTAAAGAGAGACTTTGAGGGTTCTTTATTTCTAAGGCTTTCTTACCATGAAGATGGAACCACAAAAAACATCCCACTATCAATTAAAAATGAACCCGTGGAAATTCCAGATTGGAATATACTTTCTGATTTTAATAAATTAGAAGATACTCGAAATATTATAAACAGTGAATTCCATTACAATGTATTGGGCAAAACTACTCACTACTGGAAAATTAGGGTTGGTGTGAGTCGTGAAAATGTCGAAGGTTATAAAACTCTTTTGCGAGAAAAAGAAGGAAAAAACCTGCCCTGCCTTTATGACCTGTTCTATGTGAACAAGTCCGAAAAATGGGAAAGAGTTAACTACCATTCCATACAGTTTGTTGAAAGTGTCGAAGCCAAATGTAACTTCATACATGTTGCCGACTCGCATATTGCAAAGCGTAATGACGAGATTCTGGATGAGGTATTGAAAGAAGGGAACAAAAGAGACAGGACAGAGATTAAAAATGGCTACATTAATTTTAACGATAATCTTAGGGAGTTTATTCGTAAAGCAAATGACTTGGCGGATGTGGGAGAACTCGACTTCGTTATTATTAATGGAGACCTGGTAGATTTTGCCTTTCACGGTTGGGAGGACGAGACAAACACTGATGAGAATAATTGGAAGACGTTTATTAACATAATCACAGGTGCAGGAAAGGAAAAGGAAAGGAACAATATCGGCTTAAAAGTGGCAGCCTACACATCTACCGGGAATCACGACTGGCGGCTACATCCTTATAATCCAAATCTTGGGAAATACAACAAAACCTTCGGTTTGGAGAAAGAAGAACTTGAACACTATAAATACAAGTCCTTTGATTCTTCAGAATATCCAGAGGATGAAAGAGCAACATTATCAAAGAAGTTAACCAGCCAGGCCTTTCGCAAACTCAATCTGAATGTATTTACATTTACAGATAAATGGTTGGCAAAAGCAGCGAAACCCCTTTCCGGCATGACAACAAAGTGGATATTGCGTGCTTTGCCCTTTATAGGGCTGGGAGGCGTAAAACTTGGAGAGATAAAAATAGCAGGATATGAAGTAAACGTCCTTATTGGTTTAGTGTTCATTGGAATTGTGTGGTTGGCAATATGGGGAATAAAAAGATTTGTAAAGTATAAGACGCGAAATCTGATTGACCTGCTAATCGACAACCCAATCCATGCCGAGGCCAGCGCACTCCATTATTACCTCAAACACGTTAACCCATACCTTGACTATGCCTTTCAGTACGGGGAGCATAACTTCATAGTTATGGATACGGGTTCCGATGTTTTCAACGGTCAGATTCTGGATAAAAAGCAGCTTAAATATGTCAAGAGGTTGAGTCTCGTGGATAACGTTCTCGGAGGATCACCTGATTCAAGATCCTTTGATTCAGGACATGAATATTACAATTGGAGTCAGATAGTATGGCTTGAGAAAGTCTTGGCTGCTCTTCCTAAAAATACAAGCAATAAAAGTAAAGTATTCACCTTTCTACATGCACCACCAATCAATCCGCCTGATAATGAAGAATTTGATGGGAAGAAGAGCAAATTGATTGAAAGCAACAGAAGTGGAGATCACAAATGGATTTCTGAAGAAGAATGTAACCTGACATATGGAACGATAAATTATTACCTCAGCCAATTTCTTTACCTATGTATGGGGCATAGGGAGAGTGAGTTGGTAAATCAAAACATTGAGCGTAAACTCAGGCCAGTGGACATCGTTTTCTCAGGACATGCCCACAGGAATATTGAATTCAGAATAGAGAAGGATAATAACCATGAGATTTGGATTTATATGGATGAATACAGCAAAAATTATAATCCTACACCACCATATAAATGGTGGGAGAAATACAGCCCCTTAATTGTCCAGACAGCTTCATGTGCAGTGCCTGGAAGGGTGGATAAGAAACCACCTTACTACAGGAAAGTTACTATTGATAAAATCGGGCAGATTGTTGACTTTCAAGTAAGAAGCCTCAATGGAATAATTCCCATGAATGGTTTGGAACATTCCAAAGGCTGATCTTTTGCTTTGTATGATGCAGTATGGCAACCTTCATATTTCTATTAATATGCACATAAACATCCCATAGATAAACTACAAATTTGAGAACTAATAATTACTCTAAAACCACTATAGCCCGGAAACTGGCATCAATACGGTCCTTCTTCAAATTTCTAATTCAGGCAGGCGAGCTTGTATCAAATCCATTTGAGGCCTTGCGTACTCCTAAACAGGATAAGAAACTGCCTCATTTCTTAAGCATAAGCGATGTGGATGTTCTGCTGAAGACACCTGACTGCTCAAATTCAATGGGGCTGAGAGATTTGGCCATGCTGGAAACGCTCTACAGTACGGGAATAAGGGTAAGTGAACTGGTCAATTTAGACGACGGAGATATTGATTTCTTTGGCGGGATGATAAAGGTAACGGGAAAAGGTAAGAAAGAGAGAATAGTTCCTATCGGGATTCATGCGACTAAGGCCATAAATGAATATATTAATTCCAAATCGAAGTATAAGAAAGAGGAGAAAGACGAGAAAAAGAAGGCAAGCAAGATAAGTAATACGAGTAAGAATGAACCTCTTTTTCTTAATAAATACGGCAACCGCCTTACAGCGAGGAGTGTTGCGAGAGTGCTGGATAAGTATTTAAAGATGTCCGGCATAAATCTGCTTACATCTCCACACACATTCAGGCATAGCTTTGCAACTCATTTGCTGGATAAGGGAGCCGACCTGCGATCCGTCCAGGAACTGCTAGGCCACTCCAATCTCTCCACCACGCAGGTATACACACACGTAACGACAGAACGTTTAAAAGCCGTATACGAGAAATCTCAT
>JAIQZU010000008.1 GCA_021776915.1 Candidatus Scalindua sp.
ATGCTTATAAAGATTGGATGAGCCCTGAAAATGACATTTACGATGAGGTCTTTAAAAATGAAGTTAAATAGAGGCAATATTGTCCTCTGTAAAGTTCCAATGCCTTCAGAAAAATTGAGGGAGTTTAAACTAAGACCCGGCTTGATTGTTTCTAAGGATTTGAATAATAAAAGACTTGATGATGTGATTATTGCTATTTGTACATCTAATATTTCAAAGCATCAAGAACTAACGCAATACCTTGTTGAAGGAGATGAAGTTGCACAAGCAGGGATAAAGGTTGCGTCGGTGGTTAAATGTGAGTCTTTATTAACCATAAACAAGTCGATGGTTATTAAGGTACTTGGGACGGTTTCTGAGAGTGGGATTCGCAAAGTCAATTCTTGCTTAAAAGACGCTCTGGAATTAAAGTAAAAAATTTTCCGTAGAGAGTTCCGTAGAGAATATAGCAGGGTCAAAACATCAATAATATATTGGTAGTTTAGGCTCTTTAAAAAGTGACCAACAAATGAGACCAGCGCCTTTTTTTTAAAAAAGAACTCGACTTCATCCCTTCGGCCTGGCTCAGGACATGCATCAAATACCGCATCTGCCAGTGCGCCTGCCTGTAGGTTGCCTGACTGCGAGCGTTCTCGCTCTGGCAGGGATTCATCCGGGCAAGCACGAATTACACGAAAGAACGGCTTTCCTGTCTGTGTGCAACGCACATATTCTTTTGGGCGGTACACTGATTAGCACCCATTAGTAGATCCATTCAAATCGGGGGACACCATACCTATTTAATTGACTTATTGAAAACAGGTTCATAAAAACTATAATTTTTCTATTTTTTTTTCATCACGTATGTTTTTCTTGTTTGACTGAATAGATCCTGAACTTAATTCAGGACCTTCGGTTTTTTTAAATCCTTTACGAGCCTGGACAATATAGTGACCATCAATAAAGTTGAGAAGAAGTGACTACCCGCCTCGCCTTTGCGGCAGTCTTTGTCCCGGATGCAACAGCGCCAATTATGACTATACGTTTTAGTTTCATTCTTTCTTCTCCCATAAATTATTCAGTAAATCTCCCATCATCCTTTGACACAGATAGTTTATGGATGTTTTTTCATGTTGTTAATTCCTGACTATTTCAAATTTCCGCATTACTTGACATATATGATACAGTGCCGGTATGGTCAGGGCAATAGCAATAACCACCGGGGACAGGGCATTCGAAACACGAACACCTTGGATCAATCCTTGGGTCAAAATTGATATAACACCAGGAAGGCTTAGTTGTAGCTCCCAGGCCTACACCACGGACTAACTGTTGAAAGTTATTCTCAACACCTGCCTGCATCTTGTTTATGCATGAATTCCAGGTCTCTGCACTTAAATAAATGACAACCGAAAGTATCGTGCATATCAAGATACTTAAAGACAAGAGAGATTTTCTTCTCATTTTCTTTTATTTAATTGAAAATCCATGCTTGTCGTCTTTCCTGCTACTATGGTTACATCTTTAGTCACAGTCCTGAGCTTTTCGTGCCATGCACTTAGTTTGTAGGTACCTGGTGGCACATTTTCTATCTTGAAAGCTCCATCCCTTCCGGTAAGAGAAAAATATGGATTATCAAGCACAAGCACAAAGGCCGACATCTCTGCATGGACGTTACACAAAAGAGGGATCTCGCCTGCTTCATCGAAAGTAACATGTTTTACAACACCTACATCATAAGTGCCAAGATTAAACTGCATACAACAGTCCGGTGGAGAAAAGACATTATGGCGCACAAGGTCACTATTCGGAAAATCAATCGTTGTACCCTTTTGTACGGCTATTACATGAGGAACAAAAGTTAAATTATATTGGTCTAAGATTCCGTGCTCCTCTGGGGCAGGGTATTTATTGTCACCTACTTTTTCAATATAAACAACTACATCTTCCGGATACCTGGTTCTTTTACATTCTACATTTCCCGTAATAGATCCGCCATTCTCAACCTTAACCTCTATCTTTATTTCTCGTTTTAATTTCTGCATGGCTTTCATTAAGTCTTCCTGCATGATTTTGGCCTGATCTTCAGTCAGGGTCTTTTCATCTTCCCGGGCGTTAGCATGTGAAACAAATAAGATCAACGCGAAAACAACAATAATTGCTAAGCAATAGTGCTTCATTTATTATAACCTCCTTTTCTTTTGATTAAAATGAACTCAAGGATCAATGATTCTCTTTATACTCTCGTATGATCTGACGAACCTCGTCCAGTGTAAATCCGTATGTCTTCTTTAGGTCTCCCAGACATTCATCTTCTGCTAAATCAGGCGGTAGTCCAAGCCGTTTAATTAAATGTTCTGACGGTACTCCGGTAGCCTTTTCCGCCTCACGTAAAGTCATTGATCCCCACACTTGAACATTACCATGCTGTACTGAAAGTAGGTTACGTCCACTACGGCTTTCAATAGTTGTATCAATCGGGCTCAATAACGGAGCGATACCCAGCGCTATGAGGCCAACTACTCCTACAATGCCCAAACCCGCACGTAATCCGGATTCTTCACGGGGCCTGCCGGTAATTATGTTTATTATCCAACGCCAATGAAGCAGCAGATGCATTGCTAAAAGACCCAGAAAGACAATCGAAATCCAGAAATGAATATCACCCCATTCATGGCGGTCTAATCCCCAGATTGTACTGAATCGTCTGCTGCCTGGTGGAAGAACATAACGCATCAATACACCTGTAGTAGTCAAGAAAACAAATCCAGAAAATGCAATCGCATCAAATATGAAGTTGAGTTTCGAACGTTTCATTTTGCTCCTTTTAAATCTTCAGATTTTTAGTTTTATAACGCCAGCTCAAATTGAGTGGGCTTAAGTTAAACTAGCGTCGTCTCCAACCACTCCAGGCTGGAAAACCATTCTCATCTCTGAGTTTTAGTATTTCGTCGTCTTTTGTAACTTCAGCAGCAATTATTGCCGGTTTTCCATTATAGTCGATCCTTGATCCTGTGATTACCACTTTGTCATTTGGCTCAATCGTCATTTCCTGGTTCTCAATGAACCATCCGGGGCCTAAATGAACGGGTATAGTTTCCTTGCCGGTTTTCAGTGTTAAATGGATGCCGTAAGACATGCCTTTACCGGGAGTGATTTTGTCTATACTAATCACTTCGCCACTGATGGTTTCAACAGTTTGAGGGTTATACATCCTTCCGTAATCAGCTTTAGGCCCCCAGCCTCCACTTCCTTTCCACTTCATCCCCTGTTGAGTGGGAGGTTGAACGGCAGAGCGTTGTCTCCAACCACGCCAGGCGGGAAAACCATCTTCATCTCTGAGTACTAATATTTCTTCTCCCTTTTTTACTTCATAAGCAATGATTGCCGGTTTTCCATCAGAAGTGATTATTGAACCTTTGATTTCGACATTGTCATCAGGTTCAATCGTAACGTCCTGGTTTTCAATGTACCATCCTGGCCCTAAATGAACAGGTACGTTTCCCTTGTCAGTTTTCACAGTTAAATGAACACCGTAAAACATATCTTTCCCATGGATGATCTTGTCTACGCTTACAACTTTACCACTGATGGTTTCTGATGTTTCTGCCTGGAACACCCTGCAATATGGGGAGCCTAATCCCCAACCTCCGCCTCCTCTCCATCCCTTTCCACGCTGAGCGGAAGACTCAGATGTATAAAGTAAACCGCAAATGCAAATTACTAATAATAAGGTAAACATATTCTTCATTTTATCCTCCTTTTCTTTAGCCCACTCAATTAAGAGCGTAAAAAATATTAAACAGTCATAAAATTGTTTAACTAATATAAACCTCAGTTGTTCCCTGTTTTCAACCAACAGACAAAGTTAATCAACCGTAATAACCTGCCGGGCACAGGTGCATTTATCAGGAGATAGTCTTTTTGAACCTTTTCGATGCCAGCCATAACGTAGCTAGGCCCATCACCGCAAGGATAATCATTTGTGGCCAGAGGATATCGGGCCCCACACCCTTGAGAAATATGCCACGGATGATTACTAGGAAGTACCGTAGTGGATTCAGATAGGTAAACCACTGGATAGCTAACGGCATATTAGCGATGGGAAACATGAACCCTGAAAGGAGTACTGCAGGAAAATAGAAAAAGAAGGTGCTCATCATAGCTTCCTGCTGGGTCTGGCTTATCGTTGAAATCAGAAGCCCCACACCAAGTGTTGACATCAGGTATAGTAATGTTGCAACAAAGAGTAGTAACAGGCTGCCCCGTATAGGTACCTCAAACCAGAACACTCCGAGGAGAGTAATCATGACCACATCGGCAAAACCAATCAGAGCAAAAGGCAAGGTCTTGCCGAGTATGAACTCTGTCTGTGTAATCGGGGTGACCATAATCTGTTCCATAGTTCCGATTTCTTTCTCTCGTACAACTGCCATACTGGTAAGCATCAGGGTTATAAGCATCACAATGATCGCAATTGTGCCGGGTACGTAAAAGTTACGGCTCTCAAGGTTTTCATTGAACCATGCACGCGTCTGCATTTCCACGCGGCCAGGTTCCAGAGCCTGACCTTTCAGTCGTGTAAATCGTGTGATGAGAATTTTTTGTGAAAACTGACCAACTATCCTGGCGCTATAATCCAGGACGATTCCTGCCGTGTTGGAATCGGTTCCATCTACGATTACCTGAAGCTGGGCGGTTCTTCCAGCCCACAGGTCTTCCCCGAAGCCCTTGTTCAAGCGCAGGACTGCCCTGACTTTACCACGGTCTATTAAATATTGGTCTCGACCTTCGCTTTCAATATACTCTACGACGTCAAAATATCCGGAATTCGCAAACCTGCTCACCAACTCCCGGCTCACAACGCTGTTATCGAGATCATAGACTGCTGTTGCAATGTGCTTGACGTCAGTAGTCACCGCATACCCGAAAATGAGCACCTGGATAACAGGTGTCAGAAAAATCATCCCCTTCATCTTCGGATCCCGGAATATCTGGATGAATTCCTTGATAAGTATATGCTTAATACGTTCAAACATGGCTTACTCCAGTTTCTTTTTAAATTTTACATTTGCCAGTACCACCATGGCAGCGCCAAAGATGGTCAAAAGTCCGGCCTCTACAGCCAGAATCTCAAGCCCGACACCTTTCAGGTAGATACCTTTGAGTATAATCACGAAGTATCTTGCCGGAATCACATAAGTAATCAACTGGATCGCCTTCGGCATGTTACTGATCGAATACATGAAATCAGAAAGCAGGAATGAGGGCAGAAATGTCAACACCATAGCCAGTTGGCTGGCCAGAAGCTGACTTTTAGTAAGTATACTGATCGCCATGCCCAGTGACAGCGCTCCTGCCAGGAAGATCACCGCCATACCAAAGAGCAAAGCCACATTGCCGCGCAACGGTACGTGAAAAAGAAACTCGCCCATAAGCACAGCCAGCAGTACATCAAACATACCGATGGCAAAGTAAGGCAGAAGTTTGCCAAGGATCAACTCGGGTACTTTTACCGGTGTAGAGATGAGCTGCTCCATGGTGCCTCGTTCCCATTCGCGGGCTACTGTCAGTGAGGTAAGGAGCGCTGCAATGACCATCATAATCACGGCAATAAGTCCCGGAATGATATAATTCTTAGATTCCATATCGGCATTGAACCAGACACGTGTTTGCATGTCTACGGGTGGATAGAGTTTGCGTCCACCAGTACGTTGAATATCACGAACAGCAATATCCTGAGAGTAGGTCTGGGCAACTACATCAACATATCCAATTGCAATAGTCGCTGTGTTGGAATCACTCCCGTCTACAATCAATTGGACAGGGGCAGAGCGGCCTGACTCGATAAGACCGGCAAAGTCCGTCGGGATAATGAGGGCTACAAAGGCGTCGCCGGAATCTATAGCCCTTTCTACTTCCCTGTAGTTGCGAACATAGCCATTAAGCGAGAAGTAACGGGAACCTTCAAAACGACTGATAAACTCTCTGCTTATCTGGGATTCACTCTGGTCCCAGACTGACATAGGCACGTTCTCGACATCAAGTTTCAATGCATAACCAAATAATACCAGCAGCATCATCGGAATAACGACTGCCATGCCCAGGCTCCTCGGATCGCGGAAGATATGGGTAAATTCTTTACGGGCGATTGCCCGAACACGAAATAATTTCATCGTTACACACTACCTTTAATAAAAAATAAATTACTTTATTGCCGTACCTCATGTTGAGGTTGGTCAGCCCTGTCACGGGCCTCTATGAGCGATACAAACACATCCTCCATCGAGGGGACAATCTTTTCGACACGTGAAACCTGATAGCCCTGCTCATGGAGGAAATCCCGTATTGTGCCTGTTGCTGTTTCTGCATCTTCAACAATCACATGTAGTCCTCTGCCAAACAGAGCAACCTCCTTAACTCCCGTAAGCTTTTCAATCTTGTCCATTGCATTATGGGAATGCTCGCACATGACTTCAAGGACATCCTCCTGCATGAGTTCTGTCTTGAGCACACCTGGTGTGCCTATGGCAGTTAACTCCCCACGGTAGATGAGCCCTATCCGGTCACAATATTCTGCCTCGTCCATATAATGGGTGGTAACAAATATTGTTACACCTCTTCCGGAGAGTTCGTAGATCAGGTCCCAGAACTGACGTCTGCTGATGGGATCCACACCGGAAGTCGGTTCATCAAGAAATAGTATAGGTGGTTCGTGGAGAATTGCACAACCCAGCGCCAACCTCTGCTTCCAACCACCCGACAGAATGGCCGTTTTTGACTGCCGATGCTCCTTGAGACCGGCCATCTCAATAACCCATTCCTTCCGTTCCTTTTTCTTTCCTGGAGCGATGCGATAAATGCCACTGTAAAAATCAATATTTTCTTCAACAGTTAAATCTTCATAAAGTGAAAACTTCTGGCTCATGTAACCAATGTGATTTTTTATCCGTTCTGCTTCAGTTCTGATATCGTACCCAGCCACGGTTCCCGTACCGCCGGTTGGTGTAAGAAGACCACAGAGCATCCGTATAGTCGTGGATTTACCGGCTCCGTTAGGACCGAGGAAGCCAAATATCTCACCCCTGGCAATCTCGAAACTAATGCGGTTCACCGCAATAAAGTTGCCAAATCGCCTTTCCAGACCCTTTACAACAACGGCTTTCACATTATCATTGACGTTCAAGGTAATTTACCTCCTTCTCTCCCGGAAAGGACTGAAACGAATACGTCCTCAAGTGAAGGATCGATAGTCCGGATGCCGCTGAGCTTTAGGCCTGCCTTTATAAGCGCTTCTTTCGTTTGAGTTGTGGCCTTGTCAGGTTCATGGGTAACAACATGTAAACAGTCACCAAAAAGCCCCACAGAATCAGCCTGGAGTTGCTCGCGAAGTATGACCATTGCCCTGCGTGGTTCTGAGGAACGAATCTCCATGATAGTACCGCTCATAAGCTTCTTCACCTCATCCGGTGTTCCACAGGCGAGCAATCTGCCTTTATTTATAAGTCCTACCCTGTTGCATCGCTCGGCCTCATCAAGATAGGCAGTCGATACAAAGATTGTGACCTTCTCGTGGAGTAAATGATACAGAATACGCCAGAAATCACGGCGGGATACGGGGTCTACACCATTAGTAGGTTCATCCAGGAAGAGCACCTTTGGGGTATGGATTAAAGCACATACAAGACCGAGTTTTTGTTTCATTCCACCTGAGAGATTTCTTGCCAGACGTTTTCTGAAGGGGGTCAGATTGCTGAATGCCAGGAGGTTGTCTGTTTTTGCTCTTCTACCTTTGCGAGGGACTCTATATATGTCTGCATAAAAGTCTATGTTTTCTTCCACTGTGAGATCTGAATAGAGACCAAATCTCTGACTCATATAGCCGATTTCCTCCTTGATTGCCTCAGCTTCATTCACAATATGGAGACCACCAACCCAGGCATCGCCTGATGTGGGTTCCATAATAGAGGTCAGGAGACGCATTGTTGTTGACTTGCCCGCGCCATCCGGTCCTACAAGGCCGAATATCTCACCTTCTGCAACAGTAAAAGTAAGGCCGTCGACTGCGCTTAACTCTCCGAATGATTTTGTCAGGGCCTCAGTTACTATGGCTTCCATCACTTGACTCCTTGAATCTGATCCACCAGTATGTCCGCATCAGCAGGCATACCGGGTTTGAGTTCCATGTTGGGATTCGGTATTTCCACTTTTATCCGATAGACAAGTTTGATTCGTTGTCTCTCGGTTTGAACGGTCTTCGGGGTAAATTCAGCTTGAGAAGAGATGAATGAGATGTGTCCCTTGTATACCTTGTCCGGATAGGTGTCAGTTAAGACATTCACCTGCTGTCCCACCTTTACCAGTCCCAGATCAGTCTCGTTTATATAAGCGCGTAGCCATACATTCTCAAGCTCGCCAACTGTAATGACTGGTGTTCCGGGGGCAACGTATTCTCCAGGCTCAACATTCCTGGACAGTACGATGCCGGAGAGTGGTGAAAAAAGTTTGGCATAGCCCAATCGAGTCCGGGCAAGTTTAAGCGATTCTTTAGCTTGCATGACTCTGGCCATCTCCTGCTCTATCGTTTCATTGCGGGGACCCTGCTTGACCAGCTTGAACTGCTCCTCAGCCTCCAGTAATCTGTTTAACGCAATCTCATAATCTCCCTCTGCGTGTGTATATTCTTCATCAGAGATCACTTTCTTTTTAAACAGATCTGCAGCCTTATGAAAATCTCTTTCCATATGTTCTTTATCTGCTTTTGCCGCCTTCATATTTGCATTAGCCGCAGAAATTTCTTCAGGACGTGAACCGGCCTCAAGTTCAGCCAGATTGGCCTGTGCCAGTTGCAGTTCTGCCTGTCTGATCGCTACTTCATCTTCCAGGTCTGAACTGTCCATGATAGCCACCATATCATCTTTTCTGATCAGTTCGCCTTCATCTACATACCGCTTGTCCACACGTCCTGAAATCCTGAAACTTACCTCTGCATCAGTAACCTCAATATTACCGGAGACACGAATAATATTCAAATCATCTGGCGATTTACCTTGAAAGTACAGGTAAGCCAAGGCTGCCGCTATTAAGATTATAGGAATCAGACCTATTAACATCTTCATTTTTGTCTTCATCATCATTGCTCCTTAGTGAATTACCATTCATATAACAAAGAAAAAAATATTTATACAAAACATAAAGTAAAGTATAAAAATTAATTTTTCTCGATTACAAAAATTCTACTCACACACTCAAACTAAATTTGATAAATTGATCGCTTAATGCGGATATACAATTGTAGATTTACTTTGTCATCATACACTCATTGTCAGCTTGTACATGAGCTATTTCGCGTGCAACAGACGGTTTTGAGGACAATTATCAAAACAGAGATTAACCCTATGATACACATACCTGCAGATGGAATTGCCAGGAAGGACAGAGCCTCTTTTGCTGTTCCTGTACTACCAAGTCCCGGAGCTTTTAAAGCAGCAAACATCCAGAAAAGGGAATATCCCAGAGAACCTAATCCTAAAAATATTGCTGTGATTTCTTTGTAAATCCATGTGGTTTTCATAAACATGAGAAGCAAAATGACAGCTAATGAAATTGCCCCCAGTCCATTTGCGTGAAAATGAGCACGTTTAAAGTAAACCCATGATTTATCTGTAATCTTTTTCATTTTTACAGAATCACCTTCGTAAACAGTACCAAAGACAGCCTGTGCTTTCGCCTCCAAATGGCCTTTGATTTTGCCTTCGATAGCTCCAAAAAGACCTCCTGAAACAAATCCAAACAATAATGTAAGAAGTGATAAGAGAATGCCAATTCTTACAACCTTCATTTTCTCAATAATTTCATTTTCCATTTCTTTCTCCTTTTTTAAAAGCCAACATTACTTTGTATGTTGCTGCAATAAATAGTGTATTTTATTTATTATTACTTTCCTACATATCTTTTGCTTAACCGAACGCCTCACCCCTTCATCTTGCAAACCTTAAAGCTTTCTCCGGGCAGACCCCAATACAGCGGCCGCATGCGAAACAATCAGGATGAAACCTTTTTTCATCAAGAATATATTGCACTGCAGGGCATGAACTCTTTTTAATACAGAGATTGCAATCCTTACAAATATGCCTGTTAACCTTTACTTTTACCAGAGAAAAGTGTTCCAATAACCATGTAAACAGACCAATAGGACAAACAACGTAGCAAAACGGTCTAAAGATAAACACGGCGGCAGTCAGCGTTACAAGTAGTACAACAATCGACAAGGCTTCAAATCTCCAGTGAAGAAAGTGAAATGGATTGAAGTAGTCGTAAATACTCAACCCTGCCGTAAAGACAAGTGTTATAAAAGCCAGAAATATTGTAATTCGTATAGGGTTGGTTACAGTGAAAGGAAGCATAATCTTAAATCTTTTAGGTAAGGGTATATGGTTAAAGAGTTCCTGAATAGCTCCAATGGGACATGCCCAGCCACAAAAAAGTTTGTTACCTACCAGGCTGAACACTGCAATGAAAGCCAGAATTGTTAAAAATATAACTGGTACCTGTGCGCCGGCGTTCAGAAACAGGAAAGGCTTAGTAATAGCACAAACCGGACTTGGATGCAGTCCCATTCCCCATGCAAATCTACCTAAAGGCAATGCTGGGAATATTCCAAAGAAGCAGAATACTGCTCCCAATATTACTAACCGCAGATTCCGGTGTAGCCATGATTTCATCAAAAGTCCCATTCCAGTCAAACAAAAAATAGCGCTAACCCAGACACGCGGCAATAACAAGACATCAAAGAACCCCATAGACCTTCTGCCACCGCCATCAGCCCAGATAACGTTCGTAATAAACAATAATAACAGGGCTGTAAAGGCTGATACTCGTATTATTTTACTAATATAGTCTGAAGTGCATTTCATAATTCTCCCACCTCCATTTTAAGGACAGTGATAATTAAATGTATAGAAATTTCAATGTTGTAACAAAATGTAGGGGCGTATAATTATACGCCCCTACGCAACGACAAAAGTTGCCGAAGGCTTAACTTGATGCATAGGAATTTCAAAGTCGGCGGGTAAGAAACCCGCCCTACAAAAATATTAAATTATTACGCGTAGGTCGGGTTTCCCCGCCTGAATAGCGAAGTCAGGCAGGTTACCCGACACTTGTTATCAGAAAGAATGAAGATATAAAATTTCGCTGAGGCCCTAAAAAAGGGTTCACTTCTTTCTTTAACTCAACTATACAATAAGATAGTAAAAAGGCAATTGGACAAAGGTGGCATTTAACAATGTCTTTGGATGCTTTTTGGGTGCAACTATAGTTGCATTTTAGGGGGGGGCGAAATGCTACTGTTTGCCTGAATAAATAATATAATGAGAAGAGAATTTTGAATGGAGAGAAATGACATGGAAACTCCTAACGGTTAATGTATTTAAGTTTAAGAGCTTTTAGTCTATTTTAACCTCAAATCTTTCCTGCACTTTTGATTCATAATAAACACGCTTGAGTTTATAGCATATAGGGCAAGCTGTAACCTGTCGGAAACCCCCGTCTTCTTGTATATACGGCTTAAATGAGATTTCACCGCTTGTTCACTGATGTTCAGGGCCTTCTTTATCTCCTTGTTTGACGATCCATTGCAAACCAGCTTAACCACTTCTATTTCCCTGTCGGTCAGAGAATGTCCTTTGCTGCAGCTTTTACCTTTTAAGCCCGGAATTATTTCAAGCAATTGTTTGTTTTCGATCCACAGCTCACCTGAGAGAACACACTCTATGGCCTTTTTTAAGAGAGGTAGGCCGGTATCCGGTGACAGGATTCCTGCAAGACCGCGTGAGATAAAACTTGTCAGACATTCATTTTCAATCTTTGGAAGACATCCGGTTCCAAGTAGGAGAATTCGCACCTTGTGTTTGTCGGAAATATCATCAAATATAATACCGGAAAGTGTATTAAAATCAGTGATTAATAAATCATTATCTTCTTTAATTATTTCCCTGGGATTTGTGCTGACAGTAATGACACTATCAGCTCCAAGGTCACACTCTTCCTGTAATAACCTTTTGATGCCTTCTCCAAACAAGTGATTGCAACAACCGATAGTAATTCTTAATGACATAGATATGTTTTTGTGGAAGATAAGAAGTAACTTTCAGGAATTTATTTTAAACCATGTTCCTTGAAACAGTGGACATACTTTCTGTCAGTACCTTGAACGTGGTGAACCAGCCATTTCTTTAAATGTTCCAGTATTTCACACACAAGTTTAGAATCACCTTTAGATGCACTATCGAGGAAAGCCATTGTTTCGATGGAAAAACCCTGGTGTTCTTTTCTGTGATGTTCATAATCAGGATAATTGAACCGAACCATGTAAGCCTCTTCTAGTGCAAAATGGGTCTGAGCGTAATTGGTCATTTCATTTAATATTTCTGTGATTTCTTTTGAATTGTCAATGTGTTGTCTTGCCGCAATTGCTTTGTTAATAATACCAATGAGCTGCTTATGTTCCTCATCGATTGTCGATATACCCACGCTGTATTTGTCATCCCATTCTATCATATTATCACCTTTACAACTTATGTCATTTATATGTCCTGTCGTGTCTCATTTAATTCAGAACATATTTATCCCCGCGTGACGGGCGTTCTGTGTTGAACCCCAGTTTCTGTTCTACCGCTTCTGCAAACGCCTTTGATACTTCCTCCTCTCCGTGCGTAATGAATACTTTGCGGGGTGGATTGTTCTTAAATGCAGAAATCCATTGTAATAATTCATCTTTATCTGCGTGGGCGGAAAACCCATCGACTTTTATCACTTTCGCCTTTACCGGATAATGCCTACCATGTATCCGCACCGTTTCTGCACCATCTACAATTTGTCTACCAAGTGTCCCTATAGCCTGATAACCAACAAAAAGAATTGTACATTCAGGTCGGCCGATGTTGTTTATAAGATGGTGTTTTACGCGGCCACCATTACACATACCTGATCCGGCAATAATAATTACTGAACCTCTGATATAGTTTATTGCTTTTGACTCATCTGCCGTCCTGCACAATTGTAATCCAGGCAAGTCACACGGATGCTTACCGCTACGAAGTAATTCCGCCGCTTCGTCATCAAACAAGTCCGTATGATGACGAAAAACATCAGTAACTCTAATTGCCATAGGGCTATCGAGAAAAACCATAGTGTGTGATATCCGGTCCTGACGTAGAAGTTCGTTTAAGCGGTAAAGTACTTCCTGTGATCGTTCTATTGCAAAGCTTGGGATAATAACGTTTCCACCCTTATCTTTAGTATTATTGATAATATCGCTCAGGATTTCATGAATATCTGTGGCAGAAGAGGGAGTCACCTTATTGCCGTAAGTAGATTCCATCACAACATAATCGGCTTGATTAAATACCGTAGGATTTTGAAGAATCGGGGTATTATTTTTGCCTATATCACCGGAAAAGATAAGAGTTCTTTCTTCTCCATTGTTTTTTACACATAGCTTAATGTTTGCAGAACCGAGTATATGCCCAGCGTCATAAAACACTACATCGATACCGTTTCCCAGATCAAATGTTTGTTGATATTCAATAGAAGAAAAAAGTGGAAATGAAGCTTCGGCGTCTTCCTTCGTATACAAAGGGATTTCCGGATAGTTTCCTTTTCTGCGCTCGCGTTGATGTCGTCTTTGCTTAAATGCAGCGTCCTCTTCCTGTATTTTAGCCGAATCAAGGAGCACAATCTTTGCTATTTCAGTTGTTGCCGGTGTACAATAAATTCTACCTCTGAAACCTTCCTTGACTAATTTTGGTATGAGACCACAATGGTCCAGATGGGCATGGGTTAATAATACCATGTCTATCTTGTCAGGTGATATATGAAACGGCTCCCAGTTCAGATTCTTTAATCCGCGCTCCTGGTATAATCCGCAATCAATAAGCAGGCGGACGCCATTAACTTCAACAAGGTACTTTGATCCGGTCACGTTGCGAGCGGCGCCCAAAAAAGTTACACAAATTTCCATGTACCGTCTTCCATTTTTATTTGATGCATAAGAAATTCAAAGTTTTGTTACTGTAGGGTGGGTTAATGACGAAGGACGAATCCACCAATAATAGATCGCAATTAAAGGTGTATTCGCTATCGCTTAATCCGCGTCCTTCTGGATTCCTTGCGAAAGCAAGGATTTGTTCCTCTCTTTCGAGAGGATTCCAGCCGTGTCAAAAGTCGCCGAAGGCCTTACTTGGTGTATAGGAATTTCAATGTTGTAACAAAATGTAGGGGCGTATAATTTTACGCCCCTACGCAACGACAAAAAGTCGTCGAAGATCTAACCTGTAAGTAACCGTACATTCTTTGATGAAGATGGCTTTATTGAAACGTATATTTATGATAAAGGCAAAGTAACAAGTGAGTATGCTGCCGGTTATTTTTTCTTCTTTGATGCTGTTTTTCTGGTAGTAGATTTTGTCTTTGGCTTCACTTTTGCTTTAGTTTTCGCCTTAGCCTTTTTCTGTGGTATCGCCCTTGGCACACACACATTACTCTTACTCACAGCAACCCTTCCACAATTTTCACAGTAGTATTTAAGCTTGAGAACTTTGGGGGCGCAAACATGTATTGTATCTGTCTCTACTGCTCCGCAATAATCACAAACAACAGTCTTTTTCTGTGGGACAGGGGTACACAAATGTCCTTTTGCAGTAGTAACCCTTCCACATGTTTTACAGGTATATACTTTCTTGCCGGTCTTCTTTGTTGTCCTGGCGGCCATGTTTTCTCCTTTCAGTTAAGTATTAATCTCTGAATAATCCTGAGTTAGAATTTCAATCAGTGACCCTTCATTCCACAACAACCTGTGCCGCAAGAGCCGGGTGATGACGGCATGCCACCTCCACCTGATTCTGTTACAGATGATGAATTACTTGCAAATACCGAGAAGAGTTTTTCTAACGATTTTCCTCCACAATTCGGGCAAACTACCTTTTCATTATTCCTTTGCAATATCTCAAAACTTTTTTCACATTTACTACATTTGTATTCGTATAACGGCATATATTACTTCCCTCCTTCAAATTTACGTTATTTATGGATTTATTTTCTTTTATGGTTTTCCTCTTAAGTACCTCAAAATCTTTTGGTACAGATAACACTTATTACAATTTGTAAACAAACATGTCTATGTCTTTATGGTAAGAAAAGAGACACATTTGTCAATCAAAAACCACATTCAATTTCTGCCGGTACATATAAATCCATTGTTGGTGGATTCGCTTCACCCCGCTGAGCGTGGCTTCGCTTCCCCGGACAAAAAACGCAGGCTAAAGCCAGCGGCTACAACGGCATGTAATATAAAATCGCTCAATTTAGGTTAGAATAGTTTCTCTTCCATCTCAAATACACTTTTCTCCTTCTCGTATTTTTCGCTTGTCTCCTCCAGCTCTTTGTATAGTGTGTCAGTTTGAGTGCGTGTTTGCTTAAGTGATTTAGACAATCTTGAGATAGTATTTCCATCTTGTTCATGGGATGCCTTAATCAATGCCTGTGTATCGTTATGAAGCTGTTGTTCAAGTTTTTCTATAGTTTTTTCAATATTCTTGATTTCCTGTTGGTAGGGGGTCAGGGTTTTTGAACGCCTGGCAATAAACCCGGCACGCCACTTTCTTTTATCTTTCATATTAAGGATTTTCTCTGGTTTCTCCTGTTGCCTTGAAGATGGTTTCATAATTTTAGCGCCTTCCTGATCGTCCCAGCCAATCTGTTCAAGAAATTGAGCGTATGTTCCGTTGAAGAAGAATATTCTATCATGGTGAAATACGATTAACTTGTTCGCTATCCTGTGGAGAATATGTTCATTATGTGTAACCATAAGCACTGCGCCGTCGAAGTTGTCAATAGCGTCCATCATGGCTTCGCATGATTGCATATCAAGGTGGTGAGTTGGTTCGTCAAGTAAAAGAAGATTGGCCGGAGCTACGAGTAGCTTTCCCAACAGGGTTCTGCATTTTTCACCACCGGATAGTACTTTTATTTTTTTTAGAGCGCTGTCTCCGGAGAACATCATTGCGCCACAGATGTCTCTAACTCTCTTTCTGTCAATGTTTGAGATACCGGAGGCAATTTCTTCATCGACCGAGAGATTATTGTTAAGGTTTGCAGTATTGGCTTGCTCATAATATCCGATTTTCGTCTGTGGGTGATTTCTGACTTTTCCTTCCCTGGGAGATAAAATTCCGGCTAATATTTTCAGCAGGGTTGTCTTGCCTTTTCCATTCTTTCCGATAATGCATATCTTGTCATTGCTCTCTACGCTAAAGCTAAGGTGGTCTATCAGTGGTGAATCCATGCCGTTATAAGAAAAAGTTATATCCTGTGCCTCCTGAATACATTTGGCGGGAAATGGAGCAGCGTTGAATGAGAATGAGAGTGTGGTTATTTTTTCAAGTTTTTTCAATACCTTCTGTTTTTCAAGGGACTTTATACGCGATTGTACCAGACTGGCGTGCCGCGCCTTGGCTCTGAAACTGTTTATGAATTGTTCCGCCTGCTTGCGTTTTTTTTCATCGTTGAGACGCCGCTTTTCATGTACTTCGTCTTCCATTGAAACCCGGTCGTAATAATCCTGTGTGGTTCCCGCAATCTTTTTGATTTTATAACGTTGAATACCCATGATGTGCGTGGCGACGCTGTCCATAAATCCCCTGTCATGGCTTATGATGATAATTTCATTCTTCCAGTTATTCAGAAAATTAATCAGCCAGCGTATGGAAACAATGTCCAGAAAATTTGTCGGTTCATCAAGCAGAAGCAGGTTAGGGTCTGAAACCAGAACCTTTGTAAGGTTCAGCCTGATCTGGAAGCCTCCTGAAAATTCTGCGGGGTTACGGTTGAAATCATCTTCGGAAAAACCCAGGCCTGAAAGTACTTTTTTCACCTTCCAGTCATCCGCCTTCTGGTCATCAGGAAGACCACAACAACCTTCCTCAAGTACCGTCGGCATGGAAAAATTAATGTGTTGGTTCAAATATCCTACACGGTAATTATTCGGGATTGCAATTATACCCTCATCGTATTCCTCCTGTCCTGTGAGCATACGAAACAAAGTAGTCTTACCGTGACCATTCCGGCCTACCAGGCCAATTCGTTCACGTGGGCTGAGGTTGAAGGATATCTTGTCAAAGACAACCTGATCGGTATATTGTTTGCTCAAGTATTGCACTGAAATCATAATTTTATATCCACGAAAACACTCATTTATTTTTTAGAATTTGTGACTAATTTCTCAGTTATTTTATCCCAATTGTTTTTGAATTTTATACCCTTATCATCTATGTAAGCGACCCCTATAGGCTTATCCGGCGCCCATATATTATCAAACGGCAGTTTATAGTATTTCATATAATCCTTTATCCTCTCGAACTGATCACCTGCGAGCATATCCCTGAACTGAAATGATGTTCTGCAGGAATGGACAACAATGCGGTAGCCCGCTTTTTTCAGTGTATTTAAAGCTTCCTGAACTCCTTCTGTTGGTTCTCCGACATCAGGGAAACGGTGTTCACAAATAACACCATCAAAATCAACTACAATTGACGGTTTTTTCTTCATAATTGTCTCCTATGCACATATGGTTTATGCTTATAGTGTAATCCCAACAATTCAGTTTAATCACGATGGCTTTATTTTCATACACATGACCAGCCTCTCTTTCGAGAGGATTCCAGTATTGGAATCCTCTCGAAAGAGAGGACAGCCACCGGCTCCTTACGGACATTATCCCGCTAATATGCAGGAGGGAGATTCGTCTATGCTAACCGGCAGCTTAAAAGTCATAGCTACCAGTTTGTACAAGTAGAAGTTATTCCAGCTTTACACATTAGTTTATAAGTGTGAATTTGTTATGATCCTGAATGGCGAGCCGGGCATGCGCTTTATCAGCGCTACATTAACAAATGCATGGCGCAATATACGATGGATTAAGGCAGACGTAGAAACCATCCATTTAGACTAAGGCATGGTAAATTTATGATCGGATTTTCTTACTGTTAATACTGGGCATGGGGCCTTTCTTACAACCTTTTCAGATACACTACCCAACATCATGTGTGCTATACCGGTTCTTCCATGTGAACCTAGTACTATCATGTCAATATTGTTTTCTTTTGCGATGCTTATGATCTCTACAAAAGGTATACCCTGGACTACAAGGGCTTCTACATTCATGTCATCTCTTATTTCTTTCGGTATACAATCGAGGAGTTTTGTCTTTAGTAGTTTCAGTGTGTCCTCGTCAGGTATTTGCGGTGTCATTGCATCGATACTCTCATCAAAAACGCGTATGTCAATTACGTGCAGTAGATACAATTTTGAGTTGTCTTTCATTGCAAATGATACAGCGTATTTCAATGCCTCTTTTGAACAATCTGAATGGTCAACGGGACAAAGTATATTCTTCAAGTTTATCATATCAAACTAAGCTCCTTTCAATCTCTTAATTTATCTGCATAGTAATACAGGGCAGCTTACTTTTCTCATAAGTTGTACGGTGGTATTCCCAAGGATTAATTCTCTAATCTTGGAATGGCCGTAGGCGCCAATTACCAGTAAATCATAAGAACCTTTTTTGCAAAAGCCCAAGATAGCGTCTATGGTGTCGCCACCTTCAAGCATATTGTCATGCGTTATATCGTAACCTTTCAAGATTTCAGTTGCCTGGGATAAGATATCTTCTCCTGATTTCCTGTCGTCAGATACAGTAATAACGGTTAAGGGCAGATGCATTTGTTGTGCAACCTCTGCACCTGCATTTAATGCTTTCGAGGAAAAAGAGCTTCCGTCATATGCTACAAGTATTTTTGTAATCTTCTTATATGCTTCAGGAGTTACCAATATGGGTTTATGCGTCTGCCTTGCAACAGATTCCAGATTTGAACCCAAAAGTGCGTCGCGCCAGAGCGCATGTTCTCCTGCCATGCCCATTGATATCATATCGCACCTTTTGGCTGATTCGACTATCTCCCTGCTAATAACGCCTTCTTTTATTGTGCGCGTACAGGGGATATTAGCAGTGTCACATTTTCCCTCTAATTCATCCAGGGCGGCCCTGGACGTGTCCTCCAGAAATTTCCTTACATTCTGCTGGAAATCACCATACGGCACCATGCCTCCAATGCTGGTGCCCAGATCTCTCATGAACGGCCCGGCAAGTTTCTTTATATCAATTATTGAAATGCCGATTATCTCCGAGTTAAATGACCTTGACAGCTCAATTGCATAATCAACAGCTACAAGGCTTGTGTCCGAACCATCAACTGGTACTAGTATTGTTTTAAACATCTTAATCTCCGTAAAAAGTTACAAACTCCGGTTGAATCAGGCTGTTGAGGATATCACATCTTGAGATTACTCCAATTAGATTTCCTTTTCTCACCACCGGTACCCTGATAATTTTCTGCTCAGTCATTATCCTGATTATCTCATCAACATGCGTGTCCTCTTCTACACAGATTGGATCCTTTGTCATTATATCGTCAGCAAAAATCTTTTGTAAGTCCTTGCCTTCTTTAACCGCATTGAGGAGGTCGAATTCTGTCACAACTCCAACGACTTTGCCACCATCCACTACAGGCAGACCACTGTACATGCCGGATAGTAATTTTACAGACAGATCCCTGCCGTTTGTTTTCCTGGAAGCGGCGGTTACTATCTTATTCATTATTTCCTTTGCCAGCATGATGGAACTCCCTTCTTGATAAGAAAAAAGTTGAGCGTTATCCGGTACTTTACGAATTTACGAAGTGGTAAATGGCTAAAAACAACTTACTCATCAATAATACTACACTGCATATTTAAAGTCTATAAATAAATCAGGCCTTTGGCGACTTTTGACACGGTAGGAGCTGTCTCCTGACGGCGATCGCCAACGGGAGCTGGCTCCTGCCAAAACATTGAAATTCCTCATACATTAAATTAGCTCTTATAGAGTTGAAAACAAGCGAAGCAATCATAAATGAGGAGCAGTTATTAAGACTGCGGAAGGGGCAAGGCTTTTAAAGAGGCTTTTTATGTTTCCTCATCTGATGCATTAGGCGATTTATCATTTTTCTTTGCTTAATAATAATGAATTTAAGTCTTCTAATTTCTTTATAATGTTCTTGGTCATGGTGTTGGTTCTGAATGTCAAAAAGATTACTTTAACGGATACTAAGAATACTGCGGTCTCAAGAAATATGTCGTGAGTAAGACCTTTGGTAAAAACAGCAGCAGCAAATAGAACGAGTGTTATTAAAATAATTGAAATCGTAGAAATTCTTTCAAGGTTAATGCGCAACATAATGTATTTATTATCCAATCTGTAGTTTATTGAGTACATCCAAAATCATTTCCTTTGATGATGACTTTATTACGCTTCCTGATGAAAGAACAAAGGAGTGTTTTATTTCAACGTAATCACCGAATTCATCCAGGACGTCTCTAAAATATGTGTCGTACTCTTTAATATTCCTGAATGCATAAATTATTATATGGGTGATGTCGGTTTCCGGTATCGCATAAGATCTTATAGCATTTATCGGTCTTACCACCTTATCTAATTCGTTATTCTTAAACCTTTTGAAGACACTGGGCAATATTTTAATCAAAGCAATTGCAAGTATGTTTATGTCTAATTTTTCATAATCCAATCTTAGTTCCTGGTCCTTGATGACACCTTTTTCGTTGAGTTGTTTTCTTATCTTACCAACTCCCTGAGCGGTTATCTTAAGCGACTTTGAAATATCACTATTTGTCATTAGCGGGTTTTGTACCATAAGCCGGAGTACGAATCTTTCGTTTTTAGTGAGTTTCATAGTGAGTTAATAATAGCTGCAAGCAGATATAATATTTTCATATTGCTGCTTGTATAACAGAATATTTTTATATTATCAACTATTACTTCGCAATAGCAATAACAAAGGCATAAATCTTAAAATCTACAGGTATTCAAATCAATTAAATACCTGAGACTACAGAAAATGCAGGATTATTTGTATGTTTTTTTAATAAATAAATATAATAATGAAACTATTTTAATTCCAAATATGTTATATCATAAAATATTCTTGACTGCTATGTTTCATATTGATACTATTTCGCCTTTTGTTGTAGATGGACGGTTGGGCTAGAAGACCAACCAATAGTTAGTCCGAATCTGTCATTCGCACAAGCAGGAATCAAAATAATTGAGAATTCCTTTATTATGTTAAGTTAAATCTTAAGGCCGCAACCGTTCGGCTGAACTCACGCCGATGCCTTGGGGTTGCGAACTTATGTAATATTTCCATTGCCAGTTAGATGATGAGAAACGCAGGCTTCAATAATGTACAATATAAAATTGCTCAATCTATGTTGAAGTATTATTTAAGGGAGAGGCAAAACTGAGAATATGGAAGGAACAGTCTAGAAATAATAGCTGTATTTAGAAATGCAAAAGGATGTTGCTGTTTCGGATGGAAAATATGTTTTTTTAATTAGTAGTATTGATTTAAGTAAATTTGAAGTGGGGGGATGACTTAGCAAGAGTTCGTTGAGTAAAATGGGCCGTTGAAGAGTATGCCAACGCCTGTCTTATTGTTCTCGTGATACAATTGTCATTATATTTGCAAAGATAGGAGAAAAAATGAAGAAAATTTCTATGATCAGTTGCCTGTGTTACATTATGCTCTTTATGACAGAGCTAACTGTTTTTGCGGAAGAAAAAGTGAAGGCGCCTCCGCTCCCGCTGCAAAATGTTGAAGGGTTTGGAGGAATCCTCCTGACCGGCTCCGCCTATCTGATAAATCCATCAGAAGAAGGCAAGGACTTCGGTCTGCCGAGTTTGGGTGTTACATACGCAAACATTGGAGATGGGAGACACATGGAGGCCTTCACCTTGAATGAGACTTTGTGGGGCCGTTTTGAATTGGGATACGCCTTGAACCATTTTGGTTTAGGTAAATTGCCAGAGGACATTGAGGCGGCTACTGGTGTTAACACTATCGAAGACTCAGTATATCTGCACAACTTTAACGCCCGGCTCCAGCTCCTGAAGGAGGGTGAATTTAAGAAATCATGGATGCCTGCTCTGACATTAGGCCTACACTATAAGAAAAACGAAGACACCGACATTATAGATCGACGTTTGGGGGGAGCGTTTAGCGATATAGGTATTAAGGATAACGACGGTGTTGATATAACTCTTTATGCTTCTAAGATGATTACATCCCTGCCGCGGCCTCTAATGCTAAATGCTGGTGTCCGTTCTACGGAGGCTGCTCAAATTGGTCTATTTGGCTTTACTGAGGATCGGAGAACCGTCTTTGAAGGTAACTTTGGCGTCATGGTATTAGACAATCTTGTAATCGGCGGTGAGTACCGTCAGAAACCTGATGAATTCGACGCTCTCCCGGGACTCATAGAAGAAGAGGACGATTGGTGGGATGGTTTTATAACTTACATAGCCAGTGATAATTTAACCATGTCCATAGCTTTCGCTAACTTCGGTGACGTCTTTAATCATGAGGCTGACAACGTTTGGGGAATAAAATTCAAATGGGAATTCTAACGCGGAGTTTTGGTAATGTCTCTATTTGTATCAGGCTTTGCAGTTATTATCCATTCTGTAGATTATCCAGTGCTTCTCAAAGCATATACTTATAAGTTCATGCATAGGAATTTCAATGTTGATAGCACTTCGACTCCGCTCAGTGTGACGTCATCCTGAGCGGAGTCGAAGGATAGTCTTTTGTCGCGATAGCGACCTAACTTGATATTATTATGGTGCTTAAAGAGTACAAGCATGAGATTGTTTTGCAATTTAATATATAAATTAACATGTTGAGTTTGCTATTTTTTTCTTTAAAACAGAATAATTTCGTTAATGTTGACTTAAATAACTGTTAGATATCAGCCAGATACTATTTATTGATTCAGTCAGGCGTAGGCAATAGTGTCCCTGAATGTAGTAGTTATTGTTGAGACTGATGATAAAACAGGCTCATTTGCATGTATTTTTCATAAATTAACAAAATATTGAAACTATTCTTGTTTTTAATATGTTATATTCAAAAATATCATTGACCACCACGTTTCATGTTGATACTATTTTGCCTTTTATATTTTAACTTAAGTAAAAATGCATTTTAATTTTAGGTTTATGTACAGAAAGCCGTCATTGTTTTTTTTGTGTACTTTTTAAAAAGTACTGAAAAGCGGATCAACTTCTTCTGTTTGTGTCTGAAGAGTGTTCAGCGAGATAAGCATTTGCTTCCACCCGAACGACATTAGTCGGGCGTAACTTACGTGAAATGTTCATATTAAAAACTGATTTCATTATTTTAAATCTGTAAATGGAGGCATTGAATTGTGACAGACTTAAGTACTGAAGGACAGGTTCCAAAAACAGGAATTGCCGGGCTAAAGCAGAACTTACAGAAAGACATTATCTCGGGATTCCTGGTTTTCCTGATTGCGCTTCCGTTATGTCTGGGCATATCTTTAGCTTGCGGCTATCCCGCTATAGCGGGCATCTTTACCGCAATTATCGGTTCCATACTTGCCACATTTATCAGCAATTCGGAACTCACTATAAAAGGGCCGGCTGCAGGATTGATTGTAATTGTCATTGGCGCCGTAACTGAATTTGGTTTTACCGGAGGACAGGACCCTGCGGCGGACTTGCAGGCTTACAAACTTGCCCTGGGAGTGGGAGTAGCGGCCGGTTGCATCCAGATTCTGTTCGGACTGCTCCGTGTAGGTTCACTTGGAGACTTCTTTCCTTTAACAGTCGTGCACGGAATGCTGGCGTCTATTGGCATAATAATTATACTCAAACAATTTCCTATTACTCTGGGAGGACATGCAAAAGGGGAACCTCTGGAGTTACTGGCCGAAATACCGGAAAAGGTCATGCACATGAATCCCGGAATAGCCATAATCGGCCTCATCAGCCTGGTGATTATGTTCTGTTTTCCGCTGATTAAGAATAAATATGTCAAGATGGTTCCTTCCCCGATGGTTGTGCTTATCTTTGCGGTGCCGTTGGGAATTTATTTCGGCCTGACTCATGAACACTCTTATATTTTCCGTGGCCACGAATATCACTTGGGCGAGGCATTTCTGGTCAATGTTCCTGGCAATATGTTCAGCGCAATTACCCATCCTGATTTTTCAGCCCTGAAAACAGTTGCAGGGTGGAAATGGGTAATGATGTTTGCGCTTATAGGCAGTATTGAATCACTTCTGAGTGCTAAGGCCATAGACATGATAGACCCATGGAAGAGGAAAACCAACCAGAACAGAGATCTGCTATCTGTCGGTATCGGGAACACTGTCTGCTCATTTGTTGGAGGACTGCCGATGATATCAGAGATTGTGCGCAGCAGGGCAAATATCGATAATGGGGCAAGAACCCGTTTTGCGAACATGTACCATGGCATCTTTCTGCTGCTTTTCGTTGCGTTAGTACCATTCCTCCTCCATCAGATTCCACTGGCTGCCCTGGCGGCAATGCTTGTATATACCGGTTTTAAATTGGCGGCGCCACGCGAATTTGTTCAAGTGTACAGGATTGGAGTAGAACAGTTAATCATATTTGTAGGCACTATCATAGCCGTACTGGCAACAGACTTACTCGTTGGAATTGCCATTGGAATAGGGCTGAAGTTCATGATACATATTATCAACGGTGTGCCAATACGTTCTCTGTTCAGGCCTTATCTGGACATCGAGAGGCGAGACGATGATACTTATACAGTAATCACCAGATACTCTGCAGTCTTCAGCAACTGGATTCCATTCAAGCGACAACTCGAACAGTTAGGCCTTATTCAAAAGAAGAATATTATTCTGGATATGTCTGATACAAGGCTGGTTGACCACAGTGTAATGGAAAAGCTTCATGTGTTGGAAAGCGAATTTGAAGAAAACAATCTCAAACTGGAGATAATTGGGCTGGAAAACCATCTTAAACTGTCTGACCATCCTTTAGCATCTCGCAAAAAAGGTCTGGCGACACTCAGGCGTATTACCATTTTTGCGGATACAACTCTCCAGGATCAATTCGAACAAGAATTTATAAATATTGGGATAGCTGATTTTGTGGCTATGGAATGCGGTGGTTCAGGTATTAAAGATTTCACAAAAAACTCAGAGAAAATAAAGGCACGGGTGTGTACAGAGGTTCTAACAGTGCCAGCAAAGGCAGAACTGGTTCTGGATTATCTTCGTAAACAGATTATGCCCAGGTATGCCATTACCGTTTGTGTTGAAAACGTCAGGGCGGTACTCCCGGGTTATTCTTAACCTGAAAAACCAGGAAACTATTAGTAAAAACTCATTAAATGACGTCCATTAAGGAAGGAAGACGATGATCGCATATTATCCCATACTGATATTTCTGTCACCTCTTGCAGCAGCGCTGATCACTGCTTTTCCGGGAGGCATCTTCGGCCGGAAGGCATATAGTATTGGGGTACTGTTCAATGTGGTGTCACTGGTAATTTCGATTATAGTGCTCTGCGAGGTCGCTGCACCAGGAAATGAGGTACTTTACCTTCCCGTTTTCTCCTCACCGTTGAGCGGCCTGCTGCATTTCGATCTATATATCGACCGGCTGGCAGCTGTGATGATGGTGCTCATATCCGGAGTCAGCATTCTCATCTCCATTTACTCCATACGGTATATGCAACCAGAACAGGGTCGTGTAAGGTTTCACACCCTGTTGTCCCTTACCACCTTTTCTCTTCTGTGCATGGTGTCAAGCGCCAACCTCTTGATGCTATTTCTCTTCTGGCAACTTCTGAGTTGGCTGCTGAGTCTCCTTTCTCATAATTATTCTCATCCGACAACCGTTAAATCCGCCTTTAAGACCTTTGTCATGTTGCGATTGGGAGATGTTGCCTTTCTCTCCGGCATTGTTCTGGCCTATAGACTGTACGGTACCCTGGATTTTCGCCAGATTTTTATCCGGGCCGCCGAGGTTTCTACTACATTTTCCCTCTGGCCGGGCGGGGGGCTTGAGATCAACGCCGTCACTGCCGTTACCCTGCTGATCTTTGTCGGAGCCATGAGCAAGTCGGCCCAATTCCCATTGCATACGTGGCTTCCGGAATCTCTGTACGCGCCGACGCCGGTCCATGCCCTTCTGCATGCGGGAATCATCAATGCCGGCGGATTCCTGTTAAATCGTCTTGCTCCACTCTATGTTCACAGCCCATCCACCCTGCATGTGATTTTCGTCATCGGTCTGCTTACAACTATTCTTGGGGCAAGCATGATGCTGACCCAGAACGATATTAAAAAAACACTGGGATACTCCACCATCGGGCAGATGGGCTATATGATAATGGAGTGCGGGCTGGGGGCATTTGCCCTGGCGATTTTCCATCTCATAGCACACGGTCTGTTTAAAGGCTCAATCTTCTTAAACTGCGGCCGTGTGATCCATGATGCGCGCCAGGAACAAAGATCCCCTTACAAGGAGGAAACAGTGGAGTGGATGGGCTTTTCTCGTTTGGCCTGGATTATCGGATTTGCCGCAACTCTTATCCTTCCACTGATCATCATTTTAGCCGCGCATGGTGTTTTAAAAATACCAGTGGATGATTCACAACAAGGTATCGTGATATTACTCTTCTTTTGTTGGGTGACTTCATCCCAGGTCATCCTGTCCATCTACCATTTACGAATTGCCTCCTGGAAAGTGGTGGTAATCATGCTTCTGGCCCTGCTTGTTAGTGTCTTTACCTATCTGCTGGTAGTAGAGAAATTCACCTACTTCCTGTATCCAACAGCCGGGCAGGTACACCTCTTTTACCGAGCCGCCGCATTGCCTGGTATGGTTTTCGATTTCCTTGTGGCAGCGATGACACTGTTTGTTGTACTGGGCTGGATACTCTACTATGCCGAGGGCCATGGAAAAACGATACGGATGCCAAAATGGATAAATGTGCTGGAGGATCGCATGTATCTTCTTCTTGTGAACCGCCTCTATCTGGATATTTTATCTCACAGACTCTATCGTAGGTTCACACGCGTTGCACATCTCTTTGATAAGGGAAAGCCATTTCGGTATTTATCGGTATTGATTGCATCTGGCCTTGTTTTTACAGCGATAATTCCTATGAGAGATATGTCAATCGCGAACGTATTGATATTTTTTGTTCTTGCACTCATGCTTCCTCTGTTCCCTTTCCATGGGGTCTATGTTGCCGCTTTGTCACGTCTGTCAGGAATTTTACCCGTATGTCTGGCATTCATACTGCCGGCTGTGGGATTCTGCGGAGCAATGGTTCTTCTTCCAGAAATGTCAATGATAATGCTCAAAGGCGTAAGCGTACTGGCATTGTGCGGTGCCGTTTATGGTTCGCTTAAAGCCATGATGCAATACAAAGTTACTCACACGTCGGCCTACATGGGTGTTGCCTTATATTCCATCCTGTGGTGGTATCTGGCCAACACGGGAACTTATACTCCACAGGCGGTAGCCTATGCAGTCGCTGTGTCACTGGTCATCAGCGGACTGTTCTTTGCCTGGCATTGTGTGCGGGTGAGGTATGGAGATATGAGCCTGGACATGATCGGCGGACTGGCACGGCCTATGCCGCGATTTGGCATCTTGCTGTCACTGCTGGTGATGGCGGCCATTGGCCTTCCTCCATTTGGCCTTTTTTCCGGCTATATGGAAATGCTGATCCACCCATCCATTACGATGTCCTGGGAGTTGATTGTCATTCTGCTTTCCTGGCTTGCGGTCTCCTGGTACTTGTTCAAGCTGATGCAACGGCTCCTCTTTGGCCCGCACCGTTCTGACATCCTCTATGAGGATCTACGTTTTACCGAATTAGCTTTCTTAGTGATCGTGATATTAGTACTTGGAATCCAAGGCATAACGCCGTACGGATTTTGCGAATCTCTCATGCTCACTGATGGATATAATTTTCTCCTGGAGATATGCCAATGAAACAAACAGTAGCCACCCCATGTACTGCAACCGAACGGACACAACTCAGAGAACTGGTGCAAAGCTCAAGCGAAATCATCGCATATTACTGGCCCATGCTCAACTTTGTTCATCACAACCCGTTGCATGGTTTGGAACACCTCCATTTTGAGGAGGCAGTGCGTCGCGGCCATCAGCTCCTGGGAGGGAAAGGATATCTGTCCTGCGAACTCTTTCGGGACTATGCCCGCTCAGGCAGGATTCTTCCTTATCATATAAGTGCCGCCCTGAAGTCGCTAGAGAGAGATAAGCAGGTGACGCTGGGGAAGCGTGAGGTTGCCCACATCGAGGTTCTTCAAGCCCATCTTCTCCAGGGGATCTCAGTGCCGGCTGACGAAACGCTGGAGGCCATGATCAATAGGCATCCGGATCGGCTTATTATAGAATCTCTGGAAAACCATGTTTTCCCTGTGCTGGAAACACCAACAATTCAGGACACAATAAAAACCTGTATCCTTGAGGAGCAACAGGCGCTTGGTCGGTGTAGTACACTGGCGAATTGGTGTGACCGCATCCTGGGTACTCAGATAACACAGCAGATCAATCAGGAATTGATCAAATGGCTTGAAGCCTTTTTGGATGAGGGCCATGCCGGATGGCCCATGCCAGATAGGGAAAAGGGTTTCTATGGAGCATGGAAATTGCTAGCCGGTCTTGAATGGTCTCCCTGTGAAATACAGGATAGCAAAAAGAAGCTCGTCTGTCTGCCGGCACACCCGGAGGACGCTCTTCATGAACATCTTACGGTCCTTGGCATTCCAGTGGAAACATGGCGGGACTATATCACTCTTCAACTTACAGCCTTACCCGGCTGGGCAGGTTTTGTCAAATGGAGGGAGGACCAGACCGAGTACGAATGGCAGCAGGCCCATCCAATTGATTTGATACAATATCTTGCGGTGCGCGTATGGTATGAGCGAGAGCTTGTCCAGAAGACCTGTCGGGAACAACTTGGGATTGATGGAAATATTGGTGCAATTTCAACCGACATGCAAAGACGGCCACATCTCTATTTTATGAAGAGGGAGCGTACAATTGGCAAATTACCTGCCTCTTACGCCGAACAGGTCGATAGGAGTTTTCATGGAAGGATCAGCAACAGGAATACGAAACAGGATGAGTGGAAAGCGCTGGCTGAACGCTATGAGGCAGAGTTGGCCCCTCGCCATGCTCAGGTAACGCGAAAGGGCGCTGCTTTGCGGCTGCTCACCATCGCCAACGCTCTTGGGATCCCGCCCTCTCTTATGATGGGAGCAGATCCAGAGCAGTTGCGGGAAATGTTGGATTGGCTGGATTCCTTTCCAGAATCGAACCATGGGCCTGTATGGTTGAAGGCGTTTGAAATCGGTTACCAGGAACAACTCATTGACAAGCTAAGTCCAAATTTTTTCAAACCGCAATCGGCTCCCCATGACATCCGGAGTGTGGTAAGGCCTCTTGCACAGGTGGTATTTTGTATTGATGTACGGTCTGAACCGTTCCGGCGACACCTGGAGGCGATTGGGAACTATGAAACATTTGGTTTTGCCGGATTCTTTTCAGTTTTCATTCGTTATCGGGCTTTTGGCAGCCATAATGAAACAAATCAGTTTCCGGTAATTGTGAAGGCGAAGAATGTGGTACACGAACTCCCCCGTACCTATCAAGGTCAGTTTGTTTCCAGGCACCTTTACAGATCCACGCTGGTTCATGCGGGGCATAAGCTTTTACATGATCTTAAAGAGAATGTAATTACTCCTTATGTCATGGTGGAGTCGCTCGGCTGGTTTTATATCATTCCATTTGTGGGAAAGACTATTTTCAAAACATGCTATCGGAACTGTGCTGACTGGCTTAGGCGCACATTCATATCTCCCATAGCCACTACCATGACTGTGGACCAACAGTCAAGGTCTGAAGTGGAAGATATGCTGGCTGCCGAGCAACGCGAGGCCATTCGTGGTGCATTTGCGACACGGTATGGAAGTCGTGGACAACATGTCAGCCCGGAGTGGCTGGAAACCTTACGCCAGTGGGCATTGGATGAAAACAGCTTCAATAATCGAAGTTCGAATGATCCGGCTCAGGCATTTGGCTTGTCCGAGAGGGAGGTAAAGGCATTTCTCAGAGAACTGCGTTATCATTACAAGATCAACAGTGATGATGCCTTTGAGCGAGTGGAAAAAACCATCAAAATCGGCATAAATTTCGCGGACCAGGTGCAAACGCTGGAAAATGCTTTCCGGATAATGGGGCTGACACGAACTTTCTCTCGTCTGGTGCTCTTTTGTGCCCATGGCAGTTCCTCAGATAATAATCCATTTGAAGCCGCATTGGACTGCGGTGCTTGCGGTGGCAATGAGGGAAGTCCGAACTCCCGCATCCTCGCTACCATGGCTAATAAACCCCTGGTACGTGAACAGCTTGCCAGGAATGGCATCTCTATTCCTCAGGACACCCATTTCATTGCGGGAAGACACGACACCACCACTGATGAGGTACAGATCTTCGATTTGGAGGATCTCCCTTCTACCCATCAACACGATTTGCTTCACTTGATCCAAGACCTCAAGGAAACCAGTGTTCGCAATAGCCAGGAACGATGTACCAAATTTCCAGAGGTTAAAATATCTCTTACACCGATCAAAGCAACACGGCATACTAGCGGACGCAGTTGTGACTGGAGTCAAATCCGCCCTGAATGGGGACTGTCTGGCAACGCGGCATTTATAATCGGGTCTCGCAAGCTGAGTCAGGGGATCAACCTTGAAGGGAAAGTCTTTCTGCATTCTTATGATTATCTGGAAGATCCGACAGGCCAATTCCTCGAGATACTAATGACTGCTCCCCAGGTAGTGGGTCAATGGATCAACATGGAGCATTATTTTTCCACAGTAGATAACGAAGTTTATGGTAGTGGAAGCAAGATTTACCATAATGTAGTAGGACGGTTCGGGATTATGTCCGGACCCCAAAGTGACCTGCGCGCAGGTTTGGCTCAGCAGTCCGTCATGGACGGCCAGCGGCCTTTTCATGAGCCAATGCGTTTGTTCACTCTGATTGAAGCTCCAAGGGAGTGGATCAGCCGGATTATCCTGAAGCATCGCGTCCTTCAGCATTATTACGACAACGAATGGGTATACCTGGCAGTGTTTGATCCGAAAGAGAAAATCTATTATCGTTACATCCCGAAGCAGGGATTCACACAGGTGAGAAGCCAAGTCCTTCCCTGACTACGTGCCATCTTGAGTGTATTGTATAGCTTTAGTTACAATACCGTCGCCTTATAATTTTAAACGATTATGCGAACTCAATGTAGTTGAGCAGGTATCCAATATATGCCATACAACTATTGCTCAGAGTGCGTGGAATTCCGGACAGGAGTTAACAGTTCATGGCTGGATATATTGTCTTGAAGCCGGGCTGTTAACGGATTTGAATACCTGCATTTCCAGTAAAGAGGAAGAATACACCAGGTTTCATATTATCGAATAATCCGTGTTTACGTATTATGTTGAATCCGTCAAGGGTGTTTTCTGTGAGAAATGAATATTGCTTGTAACGGTTTACATGATATACACCGGTATTTAAACGTCGAAGCCGGAATAGGAGAGGTTGAAGCTCTTATTAATGAGAGGAAAATCAGGGACAATATTGTAGTCTTTTGCAGCATGGCCAATAACCATCCAATTCAAGAATGAAGGATCCCTGACGTCAACCCTGCTGATGTTTCCATCTGAGTCAGTTGCCGCAAAGTAAACAATCTCACCTCTCCATCCCTCGGTTATTCCTATTGCGTAACAATTTTTCTTTAACGATATCTCTTTTGTTGCTACAAGCACCGATCTGACAGGTTTCATTTTTAATGCCTCCTGTATGATTTTTATAGATGTATAAACCTCTTTCACGCGAACATGAAATCTTGCATAGACATCTCCATCTTTCTCGGTTGCAATATCAAAAGGGAATTTGTCATAAGCCGCATAAGGATAATTTATCCTGGCGTCAACCTTAAGCCCAATTGATCTGGCCACTATACCAACCACTCCATGGTCACCGGCAACTTGAGGTTCTAATATTCCTGTCCGTTCCAGCCTGTTTAACAGGGAACTGCTTTCTTCCGCTATTTCTATAACTTCAGTGAAGTCTTGCCTCAATCTTATCATCTCCTGTAAGAGTTCGTCTTTAAGTTGTGGAGGAATATCTTTTGTGACTCCACCAATCACGTTTACTCCCCTTAGAAAACGGCTGCCTGTCAGACGCTCATTCCATTGCATAACAATTTCCCGCATACGCGCTCCATGGCTACCGCCAAAATTGAAACCTGTATCCAGCATTATTGCCCCAATGTCGCCAAAATGGTTTGCCAGCCTTTCGAGTTCTGAATAGATAACTCTGAGATATTCTGATATTTCAGGCACTTCAGTTTCGTTTAACGACTCTATTGCCTGGCAGAATGCGAGGGAGTGGCTGAATGAACTATCACCGGAAATCCTTTCAGATAATCTCACCTTCTCATTCAATGGGAGGATTTCAAAGAGTTTTTCGCTGCCTTTGTGTGTATATCCCAATTTTGGCTCTAATAAGACTATCTCTTCGCCGGCCATACTAAAGCGGAAATGTCCAGGCTCAATAATACCTGCATGGACTGGCCCTACAGGTATCTCATAAATACCTTCGCCCTCAATTTTCTGGAAATTATAAGGTGTATTTGCCGTTTCCGGCCTCTCCTGCCAGTTAAAATCCTTCCTCAATGGAAACAGATTATCAGGCCAGTTTTCATGTAGGATAATGGGTCTCGGGTTTAGATGTCCTGTCGGCGTCAGTCCGAAGAACGATTTGATTTTTCTTTCATATTCTGCCGTTTCATGAACAGCGCCTGCAAGAGAAGGGAATTTCTCTTCATTATACAGTAGTAAATATGGAACCAGGAAGATGTTTTCTCCCGGCACACCGAAAACATAGAAAATCTTAAATGATTCATTTTCCTTTCTCTCATCGGTTGCGGCTATTGTCTTCAGAGGTAATTTGTCCGTGTGGTAAAGCTTATAGACAACACGAGAAATATTGTTTGAGTAGATTTTGTATGTAATAATATTTCCCGAAATCTCGGGTTTCGTATTTTTCGGTACGTATTTATCAATGATTTGATTATGGTCCATTTTAGTAATTAGAGACAGCAGTCTCTATTAAAAGTTTGATAGAAGATGGAAGATAAAAACCAAGGATTATAAGTATGGAAACCAGAACAATTGAAGGCAGAATAGTCCCTGTATTCAGTTCACCCTTTGGAATAGATTCCCCGTTCCTCCCGAATATCATAGAAACAACATGTCTTAGAAAACCTGCAAAAACAAGCGCAAAAGAGAATAGCACAATGGCAGTAACAACCGGGTGTTCTTTAATCCCTGCAGTTAAGAGATATAATTTAGTTATGAAGATACCAAACGGAGGCACTCCGGTTATAGTTAAAAATCCAATAAGTAGTGTTATGCTTGTTATCGGCAATACAGAAAGAGTACCTCTGACATTTGCAATCTCTTTTGAATGGTATTTCAAGAATATATTGCCGGCTGAAAAAAAGAGGATTGGTTTTGCAAGTGAATGGTAAATCATGTGAAGTATGGCGGCAAAAGCGCCTATGCCGCCAAAACCAAAACCTAAAGCCATAATTCCCATATGCTCAATACTGGAATATGCAAAGAGGCGTTTGTAATCTTTTTGAATAAGAATGAAGAATGAAGCTATCAACACTGAAGCCGAACCAAAAACAATCAGCAATGTCTGTGAAAACTCCGTGCCTACAGAACTGTCAACAATTACCTTGAAGTGAAGTATTGCGTAAAAGGCAACGCTTAAGAGCACGCCTGACAACAAGCTGCTTATGGGTACTGGGGCGTTGCTGTGTGCGTCAGGCAGCCATGTATGCATTGGCACAAGTCCCATCTTTGTCCCGTATCCTATAAGAACAAATATGAAGGCAGTTTTTGCGACAAATGGATTGAAAGTAGAGGCATTTGACAGAATCGTCTGCCAGTGAATCATACCATGATGATCACTTACACCAATTGTTGGAGAAAAGAACAGAAGTGTGCCAAAAAAGCCAAGAAGAAGCCCGACAGAATTAATAATCAGATACTTCCAGGCGGCATCTATTGCCTCCGGCTTATTATAGAAACTTACCAGAAAGGCAGTAGAAAGTGTTGTCCCTTCAATTGAAACCCACATGATAATCGGGCTTGTAGTAACAACTGCTGACAGCATGGCAAATAAAAATAGATTAAGGAAAATATAATATTGCTTTACTCTGCTAAAACCAATAATATCCTCTTTCGCTTCTTCCCTTACATAGCTGATAGAATACCATGAAGCCACAAATCCAATAACGGCAATTATCATAACAAGAATAATACCAAGGGCATCTACAGAAAAATACGAAGTGAAAGAGTATGATCCTTTATGGTGGACTGAATACGCAATTACAAGCCCTGTCACGAGTTCAATTGCAGCAGCAGTAATAGTAAATACTTCTAACAGCAATGAATTCCTCCTTACAAAAAGCGAAAGGATTGCAGCCAGAAGCGGCGCTGAAATGAGAAAAATTATTACCATATTTCCTATTCTTTCAAATCTTTCATTGTTGTAACATTGAGAGTGCCGAATTTTCTGTATATCATAGACACAAAAACCGTTGCTATAATCACCCAGACCAAAAGGTTAAATGTGATGCCGATTTGAAGCCCGGGATTTTCTTCAAGTCCTGCAAGTGATGCAAAAGAGACTATTCCATTTTCAAGCGATAAGATACCGACCATCTGCGACAAGGCGCCTCTCCGGTTAATTATTAAAAAGATGGAGGCTAAAATAGTTGCGAAAGAGAGCAGCAAAAGATTTTCTTTAGAAGGAGCCAGTGAAACAAGCGGTTTAAGGAATTTATAATGCGTAATTGTCAGCAATACAGTCAGTGTTAAGAGTGTCATTGGCATATTCAAATAGGTGCTGACTGCAAATTTGAATTTATGCCGTTTTACGAGATTCAAAAAGAATACTGGGGCAATAATAACTTTTATTATAAATGTAAAAACAGTTACCATCGCGAATGGCAATGAGGCTTCCTTGATTGAAATAATAATTAGTAATAGTGTCAGCATTGAAGATTGGAACATGTACAGAAAAACAGCAGATGTGTTTTTCTTACACATATGCATGAAAATAACTGATACAAAAATCATTATTTCCATGAAATATAGAAATTGTGATGAAGCAAGGAACATAATAATATTGCCTAAATAACTAAAATTATAGCAATTACGCTGAGAATAAAAGATGTCAATAACAAGTCAGGTATTCTAAAATATCTGACTTTTGCGATGCTTGATTCAAGCGCCGCAATGGCAACACAAAAACAGGTAACTTTTAACAAAAACAAAACAAGCGAAAAAATAATATCAGCAGAATCAATGGAATTAGCTATACCCCATGGTAAAAACAAATTGGATCCCAGGGAAATAAATATCAAGAGCTTATTTGCCGATGCCCACTCAATAAGAGCAAGCCTTTTTCCTGAGTACTCAAGTATCATTGCTTCGTGAATCATTGTAAGTTCCAGATGGGTTGATGGGTTATCGAACGGAAAACGTCCTGTTTCTGCAAGTAAGGCTATTATGAATCCGATAAATGCAAGACATATAGATACATACTGTGCGTGTGAATGCAATGTCAGCGATTCGATATGGCTTGCAATCGAGAACAGATTTGTGGTATGGGCGGTAAGCGCAAGCACGAGAATAGAAAAGACCAACCCTGCTTCAGTCAAAGCGGACACCGTCATTTCACGGCTTGAACCGAAACCGCCAAAAGCGTTACCAACATCGAGACCTGCAAGCGCCAGGAAAAATGTTCCAAGTGCAAGAAGATAAACTACCACAAGAAAATCGCTTGTAAAATAATTTGTAAAAGTAGTGACGAAGAGCGGAATACTTGCGCCGACAATAATAGTTATTGAGAAAAGGATATAAGGCGTATAACGAAATATCCAGGATGCGTCTTCGCTTATCACTTCGTCCTTGTGCAGGAGTTTCCAGATATCGCTATACGGCTGAAACACACTTGCTCCCCTGCGGTTTTGTAGTCTTGCCTTCACCTTTCTGACTATGCCGACAAAGAACGGCGACAGGGCAGGCACAAGTATTAATTGAATTATACAGATGATTATTAATTTCATAATTTGTTCAAGTTAGGTCGCTATTGCGAAAAAAACCATCCTTCGACTTCGCTCAGGATGACGTCACACTGAGCGGTGTCGAAGTGTTATCAACATTGAAATTTCTATATACTAAATCACGAACAGCAGTAACAAACTCATCATGGCAATAAAAATATATAAGATATAACCGTTTATGTTTCCACTTTGAATCGTCTTTACATAGTCAGCAATTATTGTGACCAACCCTTGAAGCGGTTTGTATAAATAAGTGTTATATATATCGTGGCGCGTTCCCAGGGTCGCTATATTCAGCTTTTGGAAATACCTCTGGTTTGCGTCGTGATATTCAATATCAGACTGCCTGCTTGGCTTTAGTAGTCCGCCGAAGATAGTGATCAACGACCTCGAGAAACCGGTGTCGGTAATCTCCATCCTGGGCGTCAGAGATGTGCCACAATCCCATGTAATACCTTTTCTAATTTTCTGATTCCTTGTTAGAAGATAGATAATGATAACTATGCCTGTAATAAATAAGACCAGGCTTATCAAGATGCCGGGCATAGAAACAATGGCAAAATCGTCCTGTAATTTTACTGCATGAAATTGTGTAGATATAGCCGATTCAGAATCCTGAAAAACACACAGACTTTTTGAGATTCTTGAAAGCATTGAAGAAACAGGCCCGGCAAACAATCCAAAAAACAGGGTAAGAACAGCGAGTGAAGCCATACCTATCCTTAATGTGAAAGAAGATTCTTTTGCATGTTTTGCCGCTTCACTGCGAGGCCTCGCCAGAAAGGTAATGCCAAATGCTTTTACAAAACAGGCTGCGGCCAGGCCACCCGTAAAAATTAAAGAACCTGCCGCTATTATAAATATCAATTGCGTAAAAAAACTGAACGACTTAATACCGTGAAAAAGAGATTGGAACGTAAGCCATTCACTGAAAAATCCATTAAATGGAGGAAGCGCTGAAACTGCCATTGAACCTATTAAGAAGAGAAATGCTGTTTGCGGCATAGTTTTGATCAGACCGCCATATTCTTCAATATTGCGCGTATGTGTTCCGGATATAACCGATCCAGCCCCCATAAAGAGAAGGGCCTTGAATATTGAGTGGTTGAGGGTGTGATACAATGCGGCAATCAGTCCCATGATAGCAAATGATTTCATATTTAATGAGAAGAAAACCAGAGCGCTCCCAAGCCCAAGCAGGATGATGCCTATATTCTCAATACTGGAATATGCCAGTAATCTTTTAATGTCATGTTCTATAAGGGCGTATAATATTCCAAGCAGTGAAGAGATGGATCCTATAATTAATATTGTATAACCCCACCATAACGGGGCATCCGGCAGAATATCCAGGAATATCCTGATGAACATATAAATACCGGTCTTTATCATAACGCCTGACATCAGGGCAGAGACGTGTGAAGGAGCTGCCGGATGAGCGCCGGGAAGCCAGGTATGCAGTGGTATAATACCGGCCTTTGTTCCGAAACCGATAATGGTAAGGACAAATATCGAGTTTTTCATAAATGGCGATATTCCACTAATATTATCTTTGATAATTGTGAAATCAAACGAACCCGTTGTTTTATATAAGAGCAGGAATGCAAAGATTATGAAAGCGGTGCCGATGTGTGTCATTACGAAATATAGAGTACCTGCTTTAATATTCTCTTTGTCCTTGTGTTCGTAAATAACAAGGAAATAAGATGCCAGAGACATTATCTCCCAAACTATAAGAAAAAAAAGTCCGTTGTTTGCAGTAACAACAAGAACCATCCCGGCAATGAAAATATTATAGAAGAATCCAAGTGTGCCAATATTATATTTATTGAAAAAATGTGTTATGTAACCAATACCGTATATTGAGCATAAGAGAGATATTAGTGAAATTATAAATAAGAAAAAGGCAGAAAGGCTGTCTATGTGTAAAGACAATGTAAAAAGTGTGAAAGATGTCGGCAGGCTACAGGAAATCACGCTTCCTGTAATTAAAATAACTGCCGAGGTAATAATGCCGAATGCTGACCCTGCAAATGCAAATAGATTTCCGCATAAATTGGCAAGCCAGTTGTTTCTCATAAAAACAAGAGAACCAACTGCGCCGATTATGAAAGAAGACAGCATAAAAAAGAAACTGATTTTTACAAGGATATCAATCATGTTTTATAATTATGTTTATTATAAAGAAATTTCCATTTTAAGTAGGTTGGGTGAAGCGGAGTGCACCCAACAAAGCAATAATGCTGGGTTCACTTCGTTCCCGTCCGGATGACTAATTTTATGCATAGGAAATTCAAAGTCGGCGGGTAAGAAACCCGCCATACAAAAATATCAAATTATTATGCGTAGGTCGGGTTTCTTACCCGACATTTCTTATCAGACAGAATGAAGACATAAAAATTTTGCCGAAGGTCTTAACTTAAATTAACGGCTTTCCATCATTTCAAGAATCTTAAGAAGAGAAGATAATATCGTTCCCGGAGAAGGTGGGTCTCCCGGTATCTGGTAATTAACGGGTATAACCTTATCAACGCCGTCCAGGACTGCATACGAACCCTTGAAGATACCGCCATCAATGGCGTCATCACCGACTGCGACTACGATCTTGGGGTCAGGAGTAGCTTCGTATGTTTTTACAAGCGCCTCTCTCATATTTCTGGATACAGGGCCTGTTACCATAAGCATATCGGCATGCCTTGGCGATGCGACAAAATGAATACCGAACCGCTCAACGTCGTAATATGGATTTGAAAGGGCGACTAATTCCTGTTCGCATGCGTTAGTTGAACCTGCGTCAACTTCCCTTATTGCCAAGGACCCTCTGAATAACCTTTTAACTTTCTTATGTATCTTTTTTCCGACAGCGAGTACTTCAGCATTACAAGTTAATGCCCGGGGTTTTATTACCGTCTTGCGGGTTGAAAAGATTTTGGTACAAAGTTTCAGCATATCTATTCAGTGTATAAAAAGATTAGGACTTTGGCAGCTTTAAATGCACAGGTAGGAGACAACTCCAGTTGGCGATTGAATATTGCCGTTGAGTGCTGACGCTCGCCGTCAGTAGACGGCTCCTACCAAAAAAATTGAAATTTGCATGTCCAATTTGCGATTTTTAATCGATATTGTCATTCCCGTGAAAACGGGAATCTTGAAAGCAAAAGAAGTAGATTCCCGCTCAACAGATTGCCTGCCCGACTAGGTACAGGCGGGCGTGAATGACAGAATTTTCACTTAGAATGTAAAAATATAATTTATAGAAGAATATATATTTTCAATACATTATGATGATTGTACAACAAAAACCACTCAATTCAGGTTAAGAATAACCCGGGAGTACAGCCTTTACGTTTTCAATACAAGCGGTTACGGCATGCCTGGGTAAAATCTGTTTGCGAAGATAATCCAGGATCAGTTCAGCCTTTGCCGGCATAGCCAGAACTTCTGTACGCACCCGTGCCGTCATTTTCTCAGAAGGGTTTTCCTTATCTTTAATACCTAAACCACCGCATTTCATAGTCACAAAATCGGCTATCCCTATATTTATAAATTCCAGTTCAAGTTGATTCTGGAGAGCTATATCTGCAAAGATGGTGATTCGGCTGAGTTTCTCCAGACTTTTTTTGCGGGTTGCTAAAGGATGGTCAGACAGCTTGATATGGTCTTCCAGCCCAATCACCTCCAGTGTAAGATCGTTTTCTTCAAATTCGCTTTGCAGCTCATGTAGTTTTTCTATTACACTGTGGTCGACCAACCTTGTGTCAGACAAATCCAGAATAATGTTCTTATTTTGCATAAGTCCAAACTTCTCGAGTTGCCTCTTGAATGGGATCCAGTTACTGAAGACTGCAGAGTATCTGGCGATTACGATATATGTATCCTTGCCCCGACTCTCGACGTCCAGATAAGGCCTGAACAGAGAACGTATCGGCACTCCATTGATAATATGTATCAGGAACTTGATCCCTATTCCAATTGCAATGCCGATGAGCAAGTCTGTTGCCAGTACGGCTATCACAGTACCTACAAATTGAATTAACTGCTCAACTCCAATTTTGTACACTTGAATAAATTCGCGAGGCGCCGCCAACTTAAAACCGGTATATACGAGCATTGCAGCCAGGGCGGCGAGCGGGATATGATGTAATAAGAATGGCACAGATCCCACGAAAATAAGCAGAAACAACCCGTGATATAAATTGGCAAAACGGGTTCTCGCTCCATTATCGATATTTGCCTTGCTACGCACAATCTCTGATATCATCGGCAGTCCCCCAACAAATGCGCATACAGTGTTCCCGATTCCAACAGCTAACATGTCTCTGTTCTGGTTGGTTTTCCTCTTCCATGGGTCTATCATGTCGATGGCTTTAGCGCTTAAAAGTGATTCAAGACTACCAATAAGCGCAAACATCATTACCCATTTCCACCCTGCGACTGTCTTTAAAGCTGAAAAGTCGGGATGAGAGATTGCCTTGAACATATTGCCCGGAACGTTAACCAGGAACTCTTCCCCGACCATGTATTCACGGCCTTCAAAAGAGTAAGCGTGTTCGTGAGATATGCCGAAATACAATCCTAACGGCACGGCAAACATCAAAACAAACATGGGTGTAGGCATCATCTTGACGTACCTGTTCTTGATCAGAGGTACCCCGAACATGATTGCCAGGCTGCCAACTCCAATTGCAGCGATACACGGATTCATATGTATTATTTTTGCGGGGATTGACAGGAGCAGTTCAAAAGGTTCTCCTTCTGTATGGCCGCCCAGAGCGACAGGAAACTGTTTGAGTATAATTATTATACCAATGGCTGCCAGCATTCCATGTACGGCTGCTGTCGGGAAGAAGTCTCCAAGTGACCCGATACGGAGCAGGCCGAACAGAATCTGGATGCAACCGGCCGCAACTCCAACTCCCAGGGCAAGTTTATAAGCCTGTAAGTCCGCCGCAGGGTCCTGCCCTCCGGTAAATCCAAATTCAGTTACCGCTCCGATGGCAATTACGATCAATCCTGCGGCCGGCCCTTTTATAGTGAGTTCAGAATTGCTGATAAAAGTGGCGAGTATTGAGCCGATAATTGCCGTAAAGATGCCTGCTATAGCGGGATAGCCGCAGGCTAAAGATATGCCCAGACATAAAGGAAGCGCTATCAAGAAAACCAGGAAACCGGAGATAATGTCTTTCTGGAAGTTCTGTTTCAGCCCGGCAATGCCCGTTTTTGGAACCTGTCCTTCAATATTTAAGTCCGCCATAATCAATACCTCCAATTATATATTCAATCAAAAAACTCCTCCATTGTTTTTTAAATGCAAACAAACTTCTGAGTATTTACATTCTTTCAAGAAGAGTCACATGCCCATAATTGTTGCCAGCATACCCGGCCTGTCGGGATGAGTCTGAAAATAACTCAAGCCGGCGTAGGGGGGATACCTCATAACTCTGATTTAGGGTATCGGCTGTCCTCAACGCCATACCTGCTTTTGCAGTTTGCTCAGGGCGTACATTAACTCATTAAATGGCATAGCCATTATTTGTTATTAGTTGATCATCAGCTAATAGCCCAAGAGCAAAATTTTCACTTCTGATGAGTTTCGTAATGAAACTACAGTTCTATATATTGTTTATAATTGCTTTCATGATGGGGCATAATACAATTCATTTAATTTATAATGAAAAATAATTTTAATATAAGTAATGAATAATATTGCAAATGTCAAGCAATATATATGCCTGAAAACATATATATCGTTTGATCGTGGTAAGCATGTTTGATAATTTATAGCTATCATGGGCATAAGAAAATGGATCACAACTTACTCTGGTGTGAAGTATACTGGCAACTTGTACTTTGTGGTAATAATCTTAAGGGCTCTGCCATGAGTAAATATTAATTGAAATTTATTAATATTTCTTTACAATCTCCATCTGTTGATAATCCTGCATATGTCAGATTTCAGCCAGTTGTGACTATTATTGAATACATTATCAGCTATTCTTTATATACTTGTGAGATGTCCACACAATATAAAAAACCATCATAGTCGTTTCTGTATATTGACTCGTGTGAATGGCAAACACGGAATATATGTGCTGATCAAATCCGTTTTTTAGTAGAATAGTCTTGGTAGAATTGTTTGACTGACGGTATATTGTGGTTTCCTAGGTTGCACTTTTTAAACAACTTGCAAGTTATATTTACAGACCTGGACAAGCATGAGCATTAAGGAAACCTCAATCAGAACTCAAACAAATGTTGCTAACGTTACAACTGAATGCGGGTCTGACAGCATTGATGATATGACAAAATATTGTACAGTATTTTGGTTTATCAATAAGAACGGCATGTTTTCTGCTACGAATAAACAATTCTCAGAATAGTAAGTTAACGTTACATACAGAATTAATTGCCTTATACTTTTAGTCGAGGTGAAGATATGAGCTTTTTAATTACTGCCTTATCGATGTTTCTATTCTGGATACTTCTTTCCGGTGAGTTTACCTTTATCCTTATCACTTCAGGGATTGTAGCAAGTCTTATAGTAGCGTATCTTTCACATGATATGTTCATTGGGAAGGCTGATTTAAAGACTGAAACCGGAAGGGTTCTCAAGTTTATTAAATATCTACCCTGGCTTTTGTGGGAAATTATCCTGGCAAATTTTGAGATCGCATATCTTGTCCTTAGCCCAAAGTTGAAGATTGATCCGCAGCTTGTTCGTTTTAAACCTGATGTAAGGACAAACCTGGGGATTGTAACCCTTGCTCACTCGATAACGCTTACACCAGGCACGGTAACAGTTGAGGCAAACAGGAAGGAATTTGTCGTCCATGCGATCTGGCAAAAATCAGCCGAGAGCATTATCGGCGGAGAAATGCAGCGAAAGGTAAAAGAAATAGAGGGAGAGGCAAAGGAGTTAGAGGGGGAAAAAAGTGTTTGATATTGCCGCAGTTGCAGTAACAATTGCTATTATGATAACTATGTATAGGGCAATAAAGGGGCCGACGATATATGACAGGGTCCTTGCAGGAAATGCAATAGGCACTAAGACTGTAATCCTTTTAGTGCTTATTGGATTTGTACATGACCGTCCACATTTTCTTGATTTGGCCGTGGTTTACCCATTAATAAACTTTATTGCAACAATAGCTTTTCTTAAATACAGAGAGATGGGGAGACTGGATTAGGAAATTGAGGAATTTAAGAATTGAGGGATTAAAGAATTATTCAATACAATAATCCATCGAAAAAAATTCCTGAATTCTTAAATCCCATAATTCCTCAATTAATCATAATTATTTAATAATGGATATCAGGACAATAATTGCCGGAGTATTTTTAGGTATAGGTTGCTTCTTTATTATCGTAACCGCCATAGGTATTGTGAGATTTCCTGACTTTTACTCCAGGTTACATCCTGCAGGGAAAGCCGATACTATCGGACAGGCGCTTGTCCTTATAGGCCTGATGGTATATGAGGGGTTCTCTCTGATAAGTGTTAAGCTGCTGATCATAGTTATATTCATCTTTATTGCAAGCCCGACAGCAACACATGCTGTCGCACAGGCTGCATTCTTAAAAGGGGTTGCACCCTGGAAGAAAAAAAAGAGGGATAAGAAATGATTGATGTTATGCTGCTTCTTATTATTGTGGTATGTGCTATTTTTGCACTTTTCATGAAAGACCTGTTGAGTGCGACAATTATACTTGGCATATACAGCTTTATAATGGCTACAATTTTCACCAGGTTGAATGCGGTTGATGTAGCTTTTACTGAGGCGTCTGTTGGGGCGGGGATTACGTCTGTGTTAATGATCGCAGCGCTCAGCAGAACAAAGAGATATGAGTACCATTATACAAAATTGCAGAGAAGAAAGCCTTCGGCTCTGTTTTTAAAGGTGATATCCCTCTTGCTTGTTATAATTACGGGTGCAGTCCTTGTATATGGAACGATTGACATGCCGGAGTTTGGAGACCCTGAAGCGCCTGCGAATAAACATGTGTCGCCAAGATATATAGCGGAATCCGAACATGAGACCTCAGAAAAAAACATTGTTACCGCTGTACTTGCAGGTTACAGGGGATACGATACACTCGGAGAAACAACGGTGATTTTCACCGCCGGCATATGTGTTATATTGCTGCTGAGGAGAAGGATAAACACATGAGAGAACATATTATAATACGAATTGTTTCAAAATTCTTCTGTCCGTTTATCCAGTTGTATGCATTTTATGTTATTGCTCATGGCGACCTTGGCCCAGGCGGTGGTTTCCAGGGGGGGGTGATCTTAGGCGCAAGCATTATTTTGTATGTAATTGCATTTGGTATGGATGAGGGTAGAAAGAGGTTATCGCAGAAAGCCAGCGATATCTTTATATCAACCGGTGTATTGATATATGCGGGGATCGGGTTGCTTTGTATACTGGCAGGGGGGGCGTTTCTGGAATATGCAGAACTCCCTCTGGGGTCGCATCACCTTGCAAGCCATTTAGGTATCTATGGTATTGAAATAGGCGTAGGGATCACAGTTGCTTTTGTAATGATAACAATATTCTTTGAAACGGCGAAGAAAGAAAGATTCGATAGGCAATCATGATTGATATAATTCATTTTATCCAGACAAAATATTACTATTTAGTAGTAATATTACTCATGATGCTTGGGCTTTATACAACGATATCTTCGAGGAATCTTATAAAAAAGATTATAGGCATAAACATCTTTCAGATCTCGGTCTTTCTGTTTTATATTGCAATGGCCAAGGTTAAGCATGGAACTGCTCCCATATTATGGGATAAGGGTGTTGTTTATGATAATCCTCTCCCTCATGTGCTTATCCTTACCGCTATTGTTGTTTCTGTAAGCACAACCGCAGTTGCTCTTGCCCTTATAATAAATATTCATAAAGAATATGGAACGATTGAAGAAGACGGTATCCTGGCAAAGCAGAAACTGGATGAAGAATGGATGAACCTGGAAAAACAAAAACTGGATATTGACAGGAGCAGCGTGACATAGATGAAAACCATTCAAGATTTGCCGGTCCTTATAATAGTCATTCCACTTGGCTTTGCAGTTATAATCCCGCTGGTAGCCAGATTCAACAGGTTGCTTCCATGGATTATTGCATCAACTATAACATTCTTCTGTTTTCTAACCTCCATTTCCCTTCTTATCACTGTCCTGGAAACAGGGAAGATAAGTTACTGGTTGGGCGGTTGGGAACCTCCCTGGGGGATAGAGTATGCGATTGATTACCTGAATGCATTTGTGCTGGCAGTTGTTTCATTCATCGCCTTTATTGTCTCTCTTTATTCAAGGAGAAGCGTGGAGATGGAGATTAATGAATACAAGCAATCAGCGTTTTACTCCATATATATGCTCTTCATCACAGGACTCATGGGGATAGTTATAACGGGTGATATATTCAATATATATGTATTCCTGGAGATTTCATCACTTGCAGGATATGCCCTGATTGCCATGGGAAGGAAAAGGGATGCCCTTGTAGCAAGCTATAATTATCTTATATTAGGTACTATTGCCGCCACATTTATACTAATCGGTATAGGTTACATTTATACGGCAACAGGCACCCTTAACATTGCCGATCTACAAGAAAGATTGCCTGCACTGTTTCACTCAAAGATGGTATTAGTTGCCCTTGCATTTTTTACGGTTGGACTTAGCCTGAAACTCGCCTTATTCCCATTACATACCTGGCTGCCGGGCGCCTATACACATGCCCCCTCAGTGGTGAGTTGCATAATGGCTGCAACTGCAACAAAGGTTGGCGTCTATGCAATGTTAAGGATTATATTTGGCGTCTTTAAAATAGAGTTTGATATACATTTTATCCCTATTGCAAATATACTGATTGTTATCTCTTCGATGGCGATAATTGCAGGTTCTGCGTTTGCCATTGCACAGACAAATCTTAAAAGGATGCTTGCGTATTCAAGCGTTGGACAGATAGGATATATAGTCCTGGGTGCAGTCCTTGCCAATCAGGCAGCAATGACGGGAAGTATTATCCATATACTGAATCATGCGTTAATGAAAGGGGCACTGTTTATGGTAGTGGGTTGTATTGTTTACAAGACAGGTATAGAAGATATTTCAGGATTAAATGGGATGAGCAAAAAGATGCCGTTTACAATGGCTGTATTTACAGTTGCTGGATTGTCTATGATGGGCGTCCCGCTTACGGTCGGCTTTGTCAGTAAATGGTATATTGCTATCGGTGCGCTGAATGCCGGTATGTGGTACCTTATTCCAGTAATAATTACAGGTTCTCTGCTTTCGGCAGTATACATCTGGAGGATTATCGTAAACATATACTTCCCTGAAGAATTCCCGGGGCACGAGTTACAATATACAGACGGAGGAACCAGAATTACGGACCACAAATCCCAGTATTCTGAAGCGCCCTGGAGTATGCTGGGGCCAACGATGGCCCTTGCAGCGCTTTGTATATATTTTGGAATCAGCGCTACAGCACCGCTGTATATAGCCGAGAAGGCGGCTGTTATGCTGTTGCAGTAAAAGAAAATTGAGGGATTTATTAGTAGCGAATAATGAAATTCGAATAACGAACATCGAATAATGAATTCAGTAAAGAAATATGATTTAGAAGACAGGTTAATAGAATTTGCTATAACAATTATGGAACTTGTTGAAGAGTTACCCAAAAACAGAGCTGGTAATCATATTGCAGGACAATTGATTAGGTGCGGCACATCTCCAGCATTAAATTATGGCGAAGTTCAAAGTTCTGAATCACAGAAAGATTTTGTACATAAAATGAAGGTGATCTTAAAAGAATTAAGAGAAACAAATATTTGCCTTAAAATTATCAAACGTAAACCTTTAATAAGACAATCTCAAAGGCTCGACAAAGTTATCAAAGAATGCAATGAATTGATTTCAATTTTTGTATCAAGTATTCGGACGGCACAAAAACCAAGGGGCAAAGAAAAATAAATATAATAATGGTAAAAATTAGATATTCATAATTCGATGTTCTATATTCATCATTCAATTTTAAGGAAGATTTAACATTGGAAACAGTTTATTCATCCATACCTTTTTTAGCAATGGTAACACCACTTTGTGCTATTGCTCTTATAATTATATTTAACAATAAACCGAACCTGCGGGAATCGTGGACGATCCTGGCCTCTCTTATTAAATTTGGTTTGATCGTCTCCATGCTTCCAACGATACTAGACGGCAAGGTCATAGAATGCTTTATAGTAACAGTCCTTCCGGGGCTTGATATTAAATTCAAAATTGATGCCCTTGGAATATTCTTCGCCCTTACTGCATCCTTTCTCTGGATTCTTACATCATTCTACTCTATAGGTTATGTACGAACCTTGAATGAGCATGCGCAAACAAGATATTTTATCTGTTTTGCAGCGGCTATATCCGCAACTATAGGTGTTGCGTTTTCCGCAAACATGTTTACAACCTATCTTTTTTACGAAATGATTACCTTTTCCACTTACGCCCTCGTAGCACATAAAGAGACTCCTGAGGCGCGTCAGGGCGCAAAAGTTTATTTTGTTTTCCTCTTTGGTACATCTGTGGCATTTCTCCTGAGCGCCATTTTCCTGACATATTATGCAACAGGCACGCTGGATTTTTCGAATCAGGGTATATTCAGCGATGCAAGAGGGAAGGGGTTAAGTAATGTCTTTCTGATTGTTACATTTGGCCTCTTTATAGCCGGGACTTCAAAAGCGGCAATGATGCCGTTTCACGCATGGCTCCCCCGTGCCATGGTTGCCCCCACTCCTGTGAGCGCTTTTTTACACGCGGTGGCAGTTGTCAAGTCAGGCATCTTTGTCGTTGTAAAGATAGTCCTTCATTTATTCGGGATTAACCTTTTGGCTGAGCTGAGGCTTGGTATAGTCCTTGCTTACTGTGCATCCTTTACCATGATTGTTTCTTCGGTAATTGCCCTCAGGCAGGATAACCTGAAGGCAAGGCTTGCATACTCAACGGTAGCCCAGCTTTCATATGTAATATTCGGAGTTGCCCTTCTTACACCATCAGGCATTACGGGGAGTATCATGCATATAGTAATACATGCCTTTGGCAAGATAACTCTCTTTTTCTGTGCAGGAGCTATATATGCTGTGACTCATAAGACCAAAGTAAGCGAACTTGACGGGATCGGAAAGAAGATGCCTTTCACCATGGTTGCCTTTTCCCTGGCATCACTTTCATTAATCGGGATTCCTCCTCTTGGCGGTTTTATAAGCAAGTGGTATCTGGCCATGGGTGTAATAGAAGCAGGGCAAATCCCGATAATTGCCGTCCTGGTAATAAGCTCAATACTTAATGCATGTTACTTTCTCCCTATAGTGTATAAGGCATTCTTTAAGGAATTACCGCATGGAGAAACTGCGGAAAGAAATGAGGCCCCCGCTCTTATGGTAGTACCATTGGTACTTACGGCCATAGGAACACTGTCATTATTCTTTGTACCATCAATATTTCTTGATCTTGCGAAGATGGTTGTGGCGAATTTAAATTAAAGACAGAAACCACAGATTTCACAGATGGCACAGATTTTACTTTAGGTTCAATCAAAATGATTAGACCAGCAAATGATTCCTCGACTCCGCTCGGAATGACGTCATGCTGAGCGAAGTCGAAGCATTGAAATGCCTGGACATTGTAAATTAAAAGTTTAACCTTATTATTTTTACGTTTAAGGTGGAATTATTATGAAAAAAGAAATAATGGAATTAAGCCATGAACCTAAACCAGGATATGATAAGGCCTATTACGTTGTAATTACTATAGGTATAATATATCTTGCTATAACATTTATTATGGGATAATAGAACTAAATAAAAATAATCCCGACCGTGTCGGATCTGTGATCTGCCCACAGGGTCGTCCTCAGGCGACACGCAAAGACGCGGGGTCGCAAAGAACGATGACTGAAAATCAGATTGGGGAAATTATAGTTGATGTTGCAATTGCCATTCATAAAGCGCTTGGTTCCGGTCTTTACGAAATTGTGTATGAAGTTGTATTAACTCATGAGCTAAAGAAGCATGGTATAAATATTGAAAAACAAGTTCCTGTATCAATAGAATATGACGGGATAAAGTTCGACGAAGGATTCAGGGCCGACATTATTATTGAAAACAAGGTAATCTTGGAATTAAAATCTGTTGAATCTGTCACAAAAGCACATAAGAAACAAGTATTAACATATCTTAGACTGACAGGATGTAAACTTGGCTACCTGTTGAACTTTGGTGAGGCCTTGATGAAGGATGGTATCACACGGATCGTAAACGGTTTGGAAGAATAACCACTTTGCGTTCTTGGCGTCTTGGCGTGAGAATTAGTAATTCAAAGGAGTTTTATATGAGTAAAAAATATCTATTTGATAACCCGAGAAATGTAAAACTACTCCTGGTGCTGCTTTTTGGGAGCTGCCTGGCGCTTGTAATTATTAATTTCTTTGTTCCAAAGCACGGTCATTTTCCCTGGGAAGAATGGTCAGGCTTTTATGCAGCTTACGGATTTGTTGCATGTGTGGGCCTTGTTCTGGCAGCGAAGTTTATATTGCGCAAAATCGTTAAAAGGAGTGAAGACTATTATGATTAACATTATCAGAACCCTGGAATCCTCCCGAAAGGGAGGTACCCCCTTGCTTTCGCAAGGAATCCATAACCTGGAATCTTCTTTAACAACTTTTCGGGGGATGATTGTATGATTAATGTTATCCCTCCGGCATTGATATTTATTGTAGGGTCACTCTTTGTTCCCTTATTAAGGGGAAAGTCAAAAAGTGTATACCTCCTGCTTCTACCGGTCATTAGCTTTATAAATCTTATTTATATCTCTAATGGTGTACATGGAGCTATCAATTTCCTGGATTACCAGATCATATTCTGCAAAATAGACAGGCTTAGCTTAGTCTTCGGATACATATTTCATATTATTGCTTTCATAACGATACTTTTTGGCATTAACATGAAAAATGATAATGAATATATGGCAGGTCTTTTTTATGCCGGCTGTGCCATTGGTGTTACTTTTTCAGGAGATCTTATCTCACTTTTTTGCTTTTGGGAAATGATGACGATAGGTTCAGTTTTACTTATCTGGGCGCGGAAAACAAGGAAATCACTCGAGGCAGGGTTTAGATATGCTCTGGTCCATTTTTTTGGCGGTGTTATCCTTCTGGTAGGAATAATCTTATATTCATATGAAAACGGTTCTATAGAGTTTGGCTATATAGGATTAAATGGATTAGGATCATATTTTATATTTTTTGGATTTGGAGTAAATTGTGCCTGGCCATTTATTCATTCATGGCTTACTGACTCCTATCCGGAGGCTACGATTCTCGGTACTGTATTTTTAAGCGCCTTTACAACAAAAACCGCGGTATACGTTCTGGCAAGGTCATTTCCCGGAACTGAAGCCCTTATCTGGATTGGTACAGTAATGGCGGCATTTCCTATTTTCTTTGCAGTAATTGAAAATGACCTCAGGAGGGTACTTTCTTATAGTCTTATTAACCAGGTTGGATTTATGGTAGTGGGGATAGGAATCGGTACGGAGTTGTCAATAAACGGGACAGCCGCACACGCCTTCGCACATATATTGTATAAGTCTCTCCTTTTTATGTCTATGGGTGCAGTAATGTATCGTACGGGAAAAATTAATGCCACGGACTTAGGAGGATTATATAGGACCATGCCTTTGACATGTATTTTTTGTATAGTCGGTGCAGCATCAATATCCGCATTTCCTCTCTTCAGTGGCTTTGTAAGTAAGTCGATGGTAATGTCTGCAGCAGCGGATAAACATTTGATTATTGTCTGGTTTACTCTCGTGTTTGCCTCTGCGGGAGTGTTTCACCATTCAGGGATTAAGATACCTTTCTTCGCATTTTTTGGGCATGATTCCGGTATCAGGACAAAGGAAGCTCCTCTTAATATGCTGATAGCCATGGGTATTGCCGCAGCGTTATGCATCTTTATAGGCGCTTTTCCAACCACGCTTTACAATATCCTGCCTTTTCCTGTTGATTATGTACCTTACACGATGACACATGTAATATCTCAACTTCAGTTGCTAATGTTTTCAGCGCTGGCATTCACACTCCTTTACCTGTCGGCAATCTACCCGGCTGAAATAAGGGCAATTAATCTCGATGCTGACTGGTTTTACAGGAAAGGGGCCACCGGATTTCTCTGGCTTCTGGAAAATCCATTGGCCTGGTTTGGTAATCAGGTTAAGACCGCAATTTTTGTAACCATTCCCAAATCTTGTATATGGTTCAGCAGGAACCCGCTGATGGCTTTAAAGGTGGCTGGTAACTATATAGTGATTGCGATATTTGAGGAATCATTTACTAAAGAAAAGGTAGAGAGAATAAGGCATCGGATAGTAGAGAAAATAACTGTCTATCCCGGGGATGTAATCACATATTCACATGTCGGCACAACTGTCATCTGGGTAATGGGGTTTTTGTTGGCATATCTGATTATATATATTGTTAGCGGTAGAATTGCGGTATGAAAAGGTAAGCAGAACAATACAGAACAGAATTTTAGATTTACGAATTTTTTCTACTGCCCATTGGAGATAAATTAGAAATTCGAAGTACGAAATCCGAAACAAATCTCCAATGACTAAATGTTCGAAAATTCAAAACAATCAACAGGCAATGATAACGGTGGCACAGATAATTTGTTTATTCGGAAGGCTACTGGAATTGACCATTAGTCAAGAGTGTGCAAAGGTTTTGAATATTTGTTATTTGAATTTGTTTAGAGATTCAAATTTTGATATTCTGATTTGCGCTCATCACCCCAGGTTCATTGTCACTAACCGCCAGGTAACAATACTTGCGGCATAACCCAGGGCAATGACAGGCGACCATTTCAGATGGGACATAAACGTATAGTTCTCCCGGTTAATACCCATCACAGCTACGCCTGCTGCCGAACCTACCGACAGTAAACTGCCTCCCACTCCGGCGGTTAGAGTTACAAGAAGCCACTGATCCAATCCCATTGCCAGATCCATATTTAAGACTGCGTACATAATAGGGATATTGTCAACGATGGCAGAAAGAACTCCGATTGCTGTGTTTGCATAGGTATCTCCCATAAATGAATAAACCCCTCCTCCAACGAATGCAAGAAAACCAACGTACGACAATGCCCCCACAGCAGTCAAAACACCAAAGAAAAAAAGCAGGGTGTCAAACTCCACCCGTTCTACCTGTTTGAAGAATTCATAACGGGACACCTTGCGTCTCTCTGCTGTAAGCCCCATTTTTTTTAAAAAAGCCTTTTCTCCCCACTTTTGCATGTAGTACTGCATAAACATAAGATATCCTAAACCGGTCATCATACCCAGAAAAGGAGGAAGGCTTAGAAACTGGTGAAAAGAGACCGCTGTAGCAATTGTCAGTGCGAAGAAAAACATACACCTTTTGGCGCCAGGTTTCATCGCAATCCTTTCCTTTTCGCCAGAGGGTTTCCCTTTTGGGAGAAACAAACTCATGATAAGCGCCGGGATGAACCAGTTAACAATGGAAGGGATCATCAGGTAGCAGAATTTAAGAGTATCCACCTTTCCGGCTGTCCATACCATCAGTGTAGTAATGTCCCCAAAAGGGCTCCAGGCGCCGCCGGCGTTGGCTGCGACTATGATATTGACAAATGCCGGTACGATAAACTTTCTGTTACCGTCACTTACCGCCAATGCAACAGTTGACATAAGCAGGGCGCTGGTCAAATTATCTGCAAGAGGGGACAGGAAAAATGTTATCAGTCCTGTCGCCCAGAATAGTGATCTAAAGCCCAACCCTTTAGATATTAACCAGGCGCGTAAAGCTTGAAATACATTTAGAGAGCTGAGAGTATTGATATAGGTCATAGCAACCAGCAGGAAGAAAAAGAGTCCTCCAATCTCAGCAATAAGATGCTCGACGAAGTCGTGGGCTCCACCTTCATGTCTTACCTCATAATGGACTGTACTGCCATCTTTCAAGGAATATATACTGGCATGATGAACTTCATGCTTTATTTCATAAATACCGATAAGCAGCCACATAATGCAGCCTACTAAAACAATTGGTTTGGATTTCTTTAAATGAATCTTTTCCTCAAAAACGATAAGGGCATAAGCAATTACGAACAAAACCAGTACTGAATATCCGATCCACGAATTGAGCATGTTCATTATTCTGTCATCCTTTTTTTAGGCCTGAATTCTGGAAATAATGTGATTTAGAGTGAGACTATAGCTAATCTTAATGTGTTAAGTCAAGTGAAATCGGAGTGATGTCGGAGTGATGTCGGAGTGATAATGGTGTATCTTGTTACATTAGATCACTCGTTAAACAAATTACATGTTTTTTTACAGATTGAGACAAGCAGAAGCATTAAGGGTACCTCGATCAATACACCAACTACCGTAGTCAGCGCTGCGCCCGAAGAGAGGCCAAACAGCATTGCTGCTGTTGCGATTGCCACCTCAAAGTGATTAGAAGCGCCAATCATGGCAGAGGGGGCGGCGTCCTGGTATGATAGCCTTAACAGCCTTGCCAGAATGAAGTATCCAAGACTGAAAATGAATATTGTCTGGATAAAAAGAGGAATTGAAATCCATAATATAGTTAACGGATTCTTCATTATGATTTCACCCTTAAAAGAAAACAGGAGTACTAATGTGGCAAGCAGGGCAACTATGCTGACCGGTGTAAGCCAATGCAGGAATTTCTCATTGAACCACTCCAGGCCTTTAGACTTGATTATCCACTTCCTTGATAAATATCCGGTAATTAGAGGCAGGGCTACGTAAATCGCCACAGAAAACAGTATAGTCTGCCATGGTATAGGCATGGCATTTACACCAAGCAGGAAGCCTCCTAGTGGTGCGTAGAGGACAAGCATAGTCAGGGAATTAATAGCAACCATTACCAGGGTAAGTCCGTCATTTCCTTTTGCAAGATAGCTCCACATCAATACCATTGCGGTGCATGGAGCAATTCCCAGCAGGATTGCGCCAGAGATATAACTTCTCCATAATTCAACTTCCTGACCGTTCTTGAGGGTCTCAGTCCCAGGCAGGAAATCCTTAAACAGGTAACCCAGGAAAAACCAGGCAATCAGAAACATGGTAAATGGCTTGATAGTCCAATTGATAATCAGGGTCAATAACACCGGTTTAGGTGTCTTAGCTGCGCTTAATACCCTTGTAAAATCAATCTTTACCATGATCGGATACATCATAAAGAACAGGCATACCGCAATAGGAATTGAGACTTGATGTACAGAAAGAGAATTCAGCTTTACGGCAACGCCTGGCATTACCTTTCCCAGGCCAATACCGGCTCCTATGCAGAGCAAGACCCATAGTGTTAAGTATTTTTCAAAAACTGATAGTTTTGTTTTTTTCATGATTAGTAATTTGATGTCTTGATTTCTTCCATTGTGCCGGTAACGAGAAAGACTATGCGTTCGCAGATATTGGTTACACGGTCAGCTATTCTTTCAAGATTATGGGCAGCCCACAGCAGGTAAGTAGCTCTCGTAATTGTTTTTGGGTCTTCAATCATAAATGAAAGGAGTTCTCTGTAGACCTGATCGTAAAGTTTATCGACTTCATCGTCTTCACCGCAGATAGCCTTGGCTGCCTCAGCATCTCTATTTACAAATGCTTCAAGGCTTTTCGTTAGCATGTCAGTGGATTTCTCTGCCATCCGGAAAACATCTGTTAATGGTTTTATAAGAGGTTTGTTTCCATGCATGATTGCAATTTTGGCTATTCCTTCGGCATGGTCACCCATGCGTTCAAGATCCGTGCTGATACTCAGAACAGCTATCAACTCTCGCAGATCTGTTGCAACAGGTTGTTGAGTTGCAAGCAGGTTTATGCATTGTTCCTCGATTTCCCAACGCTTTTTATTTATGTTAATGTCATCATTAACTACTTTTTTAGCCTTTTCAACATCAAGGTCCTTTAAGGCATTAACGGAACGGTCTATGGCAACACTAACCATTTCACTTTCGCATATTAACTCTTTTTCAAGCGCTTTCATATTTTCTCTGAAAGTCTTTCTTGTTGTTTGCATGTAATTATTTCCTCCACTGTTTCAGCCGAAATTACCGCTTATATAATCTTCAGTAAGCTTTTCTTTTGGTTTTGTGAATAACTTTTTAGTATTTCCGAATTCAATAAGTTCTCCCAGATAGAGGAAGCCTGTAGTATCAGAGACCCGCGCTGCCTGTTGCATATTGTGTGTAACTATGATGACTGTATATCTGGTTTTCAATTTTACCATTAACTCTTCTATCTTAAAAGTGCTGGCAGGGTCAAGGGCAGAACAAGGCTCGTCCATCAGGATTACCTTTGGTTCAATAGCCAGCGCCCTGGCAATGCATAGTCTTTGCTGCTGGCCGCCTGAAAGTTCCGTAGCGGATGTGTGAAGGCGATCCTTAACCTCTTTTAGCAGGCCGCAATCATCCAGACTCCGTTCAACTGTCTCAGAGATCTTATTTTTGTCTTTGAGGCCGTTTATTCGTAAACCGTAAGCAACGTTTTCGTATATCGACTTTGGGAATGGATTTGGCCTCTGGAATACCATTCCTATCTTTTGCCTGACCTCTGTGACATCGGTATTAGAGTCATAAATATCAATTTTATCAAATATTATTTGTCCCATAATCTTTGCATCAGGTATGAGTTCATTCATTCTGTTTATACACCTCAGCAGGCTGGATTTGCCACAGCCGGAGGGGCCTATAATTGCCGTTATCTTTTTTTCTTCTATTTCCTGATTTATTCTTTTTAAAACCTGTTTTTCGCCATAAGCCAGACTCAGGTCTTTTATTATAATATTGTTCATGTGTAATAAATGTTCTGATTTAATGGGACGTCAATTTTCGTTGAAATAAAGACAGATAATCACTTTAAAGTCTGGATCTTTTAATCTTACAATCTGTACTTAATCTGTGTCCAAAATAAAATTACATCTGGAATTTCTTTCTTAACTTAAATCGTATAAAGATCGCTGTAAAATTCATGATCAAGATTAACGTAATAAGTACTAACGCTGTACCGTATGCCAAAGACCTGACCTGTTCAATAGCATGATGTTGGGTAGATAAAATGTACAAATGATAAGGCATGGCCATAAATTGATCAAAAACTGAGTCCGGCAAGCCGGGGACAAAAAAGACAACTCCAGTGAAAAGAATTGGAGCGGTCTCTCCTGCTGCTCTTGAAAGACCCAGTATGCTGCCGGTTAAAATTCCAGGAAGGGCATATGGGAGGACATTGGAACGTATACTCTGCCATTTTGTTGCCCCTAATGCTAAAGAGCCTTCTCTATATGAGTGAGGAACTGTTTTAAGGGCTTCTTCAGATGTCGCTATGATCCAGGGCAGTGTCAATAATCCCAGCGTAAGTCCTGAAGAAAGGACAGAACTTCCAAAACCTAATCCCTGGACAAAGATTGCCACGCCAAACAGACCATAGACAATTGATGGCACTCCTGCCAGATTCCTGATGGCAGCCCGAATTATGCGTGTAAGCATTCCCTCTTTTGCGTATTCACTTAAATAAATAGCTGCCGATACGCCTATAGGAATTGAAAATAGTGTAGTTATAATCGTGACAAATATTGTTCCCATAATGGTGGGAAGAATACCTCCTTTGGTCATTCCGTCTTTGGGAAAATCTGATATGAATTCCCAACTGATTGCGTTCGAACCATACGAAATTATGTTGACAATAATAGTACCCAAAATCAGTATAACAATAATGGCAGAAAACCCGAGTATGGTGAAGCCAATTATTTCTTCAAATCTTTTTAGTTTCATGTTCTTTGAGTTCTATATTTTGCTGTTACAAGTTCTGCAATTATATTAACAGAGAGACTCATCAGGAAAAGGATTGTGCCAACTGCGAATATAGCATAATAGTGGGTGGTGCCATAAGGCACTTCTCCAAGTTCGATTGCTATAGTAGCCGTCATAGTCCTTATAGAATCAAAAAAACTGTGCGGCATTGCCGGGGCATTGCCTGTTACCATTAAGACGGTCATAGTTTCTCCAAGTGCCCTTCCGGTTCCAAGCATAATGGCGGCTACGATTCCTGAAATCGCGGCTGGAATTATTACACGAATCAGTGTCGTCCAGCGATTCGCACCAAGTGCATAGGATGCTTCCTTATACTCTTTAGGTACAGCTCTGATGGCATCTTCCGAGATGCTTATAATAGTAGGTAGAGACATGACGGCCAGAAGAATAGAACCATTAACTGCATTCAGGCCGTTTGAAAGATTGAATATCCCGGCTATAAGTGGCCCGACAAATATAATACCCAGGAAACCGATTACGACCGATGGTATGGCGGCAAGAATTTCTATAAACGGTTTTAGTATTTCCTGAGTTCTGGTGCCAGCCACCTCAGTAATATAAACTGCGGTTCCAATACCCAGGGGTACTGCAATTACCATTGATCCCAGAATAACCATGAAAGTACTTACCAGCATTGACAGGATTCCATATGAAGGCTCGTGATAAGCAGATGGGTTCCATACAGTACTGAAGAAAAAATTTAAAATACTTACGTCTTTGAACGTCTTTATTCCATTGAAAAGCAGCATCGAGAAAATCCCCAGAAGGATAATTATCGCAGATATGCCGGCTAGAAAAAAAAGGAAATGTATTGTCTTCTCTTTAAATCTTTTTAATTTCATTTGATTATGCCTAAACTGCGATTGTGATTCATGTGCTTGTCCGTTATAGGATAATAGCCTTCATTTTCAATCAACTCTTGCCCCTCACGGCTCAATTCAAATTGTACAAATTCAAGTATCTCTCCTGCAGGTATACCATTAGTGTACTGAAACAGGGGACGGCTGAGAGGATATGCGCCAGATTTTACATTTTCTGACTCACGAGGGCTTACAGGCTGAGAGTCTGCATCCTTTGCCAGCTTTTGTATCTTTATTTCAGAAATAACTTTACCTTCATCAATTAAAACATATCCAATGCCTACGTATCCAATTGCGGCCTTGTCCTTTCGTACTGCTTCTACTATCTGAGCTGTTCCATTCATCCTGCGAACTGTTGGAGCGTAATCTCCCTTGAGCACTGTATCTCTGAAATATACAAAAGTTCCTGAATTGCTTTGTCGTCCATACATGGAAATCTCTAAATCCGGGCCTCCCACACTTTTCCAATTCTTGATATTTCCTTTGAAGATGCCTGCCACTTCATTAATATTCAAGGAGTTGACAGAAAGACTTTCATGCGTAATTACGGCCAGTCCGTCTAACGCAAAAATAATAGGTACAGGTTCTACCCCTTTGGCTTTGGCTTGATCAATTTCTGCACTCTTCATAGGTCTGGATGAATTAGCTAAATCTGTCTGTTTATTGATGAGAGCGGCGATTCCTGTTCCAGAACCACCACCCGTGACAGAAATAGAAACTGTTGGATATTTATTCATATATACTTCTGACAGCCTTTGAACCAGGTTGACCTCAGTATCAGAGCCTTTAATCTGGATTGAATGATTGTCACCCTTATTTTTTGAACAACTTATTATTGTTGACAAAATCGCAGGAAGTATCAGTGCTCCTATTATTATGCGAAAATTATAAAACATTATTTCTCCTTTTGGTTTTATTAGAAATTCTGGCAATCATTGTGGTGCGGAACAACTTTGCACCCAGTGTTAAAACGCAATTTGATACTGTAAACGGTAAGTGTTGTCTATATCATCTGATCGGCTAACTGAACTTGGCAGTTCATTGTCCTGACGGATCCAGTTAAACTGAAGCTTATTGTCGTGAGTCCCGTTAATGAACCAGTTCACACCTAAAGAGGTTTCCCTTACAGCGTCTTCATCTCTTTCATCATCAAAGTCAACAAGCGAATACCGGCCTGCTACCTCAACCTTCTTTGGTAGAATGAAATATCCTCCCTGTACAAAGAAGCCCCTGTCAATGATGACACCAGAACCAACGGAGTCAATGTTGTTGGCGCGGATATCATCAAACCTTCGCCAGTATGCCTCTGCGCTGGTTGAGAAACCCCTGTATTTGAGCCCGTACTCGGCAACAACGCTGGTTCTGTTTACCTCCTTTAACGTTATACCAGTACCAACGGGGGGGTCCAGATCAATGGTAGTACTACTAAATCTTTCTCTATCCGCAGCGCCGTCATATGCTATGGCAGCTGACAGGTGGGCGATTGGTTTTTCTGAGAAATTGATATCGCTCTCAACTTCTCCTATACCCTTTCCATATGCACCGAACGGGTTCCAGGAGGCCCTTGCTATATAGAGCATTTCGTTGTTGCCGTTCGAGCTCTGGTTCCTGGCGTTACCGTTAAATATTCCTGTGTAATACTCAAACTTCTTATTAAACAGTTTGCCGTGCAGCATTACGCCGATCTGTCGGTCCATGGTAAACTCATCCTGTGAGCTGGCACGGTCTATCATCTGCTGGTTCTGAGAAGAAACCACACGCTGACGGTTCCATGGCACCTTCCACTGACCGAATTGGATAGATGCGGCAGGGTTCTTGTTATATGATGCCCAGAAGTCGTACAACTCTACTGCCTTGCTCCCGTCTACGGTGCCTGTAGAGGCGAGTGCCAGCTCTATCTTATATTTAAAGTATTTGTACGCATAACCGGAGAATTTTACTCGTGCACGGCGTATTCTGAATGAGCTGTCATCCTGTTGTTCGTCCGTGTCATGTATGTTGTCTCTATCCTCATAGCTATATCGAAACTGTAGCCTGCCGTTTATCTTCATCATGAAGTTCTTATCAGCCGTTTCAAAATAAAACCCTTTCTTGTAGCCTAGCTTGGGACGCTCCATAAATTCAGCCCACATGCCATGACCTTTGCCTTTTTCAAAATATTCATCAACCTTTTCTCCGATTACTTTCTCATCTATAGCAGTTACAGAACCCTTTGCAATATCTTCCTGTAACTCGATCTTGTACTTCAGGTTATCAAGCATCTCCTGCTGTTTTTTGACGACCTCCTCCATCTGCTTCATCTGCCACTTCAGGTCATCGACTCCTTCGGCAGATACGTCTTTCATGGGATCACAATACAGGCTTAAGACTAAAAGCCCAATTAGCAACCAACTCGCTCTCATAAATATCCTCATAGTCTTTTCTCCTTTTTGGTGTTCTGACTCCAGTTGTCTGGCAAGCCTAAAACATTCACTTAAAATTATTTAATACCTACGGATGTCCGTTCGGAAAATTTTATTACTCAGTCTTTGGCTCCATTATATTTGAGTTTTGTCCATTTAAACGAAATTTCTCAGTCTTATCGATTTGAACAACCCTGCCATTTTGTATCGTTATTTGAATGTATCCGTACTTAATATTATTTATTAAATCTGTAATTTTAATGAGGGTTACTGTTTACTTTCTTCGTAAGGAATTTTATTAATATTGTTGATCTGTTCCATTGTCATTCTAAATATTTATGGAAATATTACGTTTGCATTGTTAACTGAGTATAAAGGATTTGTTAATTTCTGGTTAATTTTGTTGGAAAAATAATTCTTTCTATAACAGAAGTTTATGACGATTGTTTGTCTTAACCTTCTCAACCTCAATGTTTGTCTTGTCTTGTGTCGGATCCACCGGAAGCGCTATTAAAAAAGATGCGCCTTGATTTACTAAATCATCCAACCAGATTTTGCCTCCATGCTGAGTAACAAATAGATGAGCATTGTATAATCCAAGCCCATCGCCTTTTTTTGTCCTTTCAGAACATAGTTCCGTGTGGCCGAAACGTCTGAAAATTTTATTCCGCACCTCCTCTGGTATGCCTGGACCCGTATCTGTAACCTTGAGCATTACAGTTTCGTCAAACGCCTCCGCACCAATGGTTACACGTCCGCCTGATGGTGTAAATTTGAGAGCGTTGGACACCAGGTTGTTAAGCGCGTGGTAACGCAATCTCTTCATGTCCCATCTTACAACCGGTAATTCAGATTTAACCACGACAGACAGATCAATTCCTTTTGCCTTTGCTTCGCAGCCAAAGGTTTTTTCTATTCCAATAAGCTCTTTTGCAAGATCTTCTATAAATTCGAATTCAATTATCTCTTTTCCCGCCTCCATTTTTGCCATAGCGAGAATGTCTTCTATCATCCCCAGCATGTCTTCCCCGCTATCCATTATAATTTTGAGCATCTTCAACCATTTCTCATCAGGGGCGCTCATTTCTATCTCTTTAGACAGAAGTCGAGAAAAGCCCAGCATTGCTATCATCGGAGACTTAAGGTCATGGCTTATTATGGAGAGTATCCTGTTGTGTTTTTCTATAATAGCCTTTTCATTATCGTTTATAGTAGTATTCATTAAATTACCTTACATATTAGATTGTTTTAAATATAAGAACATAGCAGCACGAATTAATTTATGTTTTCTTTGTCGGGGCAATTCATGAATTGCCCCGACAAATCTATTTATTTCTCAAACCGATTTTTGCCTTGATTTCATCAACCAGCCTTTCTTTTGTGATCTTCCTGTCCAGAAAGGTAATATTTGTACATGGTTTGTTTTTTTCTCTGGCTAGAACAATTACATATTTGTTAAACAACTTATTCTTTAAGTATATTAAACACATTAACTGTTAATGCAATATAAAGATTTTGTTAATTATTGGTTAATTTTGTGCCTCTCAGTATATTTTTTATCTACAAAAATATTTGGTAATTCAGCCAAAAGAAATCATCTCCTATGCTAACGTGCCCATTATATGATTTGAATGTTAATTTTCGGTTAAAGGCCAGAAAGCAATTGATTTAAAGAATTCTAAATTTCTTATTTTCTCATTACAAATACTATGAATGATTGGCATGCCGGCATTTTTCCGGTAGAATTGCCGTCTATGCTTAAGAGATTACTAAAAGTGGATATCTTTATAGAGACATCAAAAGGGTTTGTGGCTATAGAATTGAAAAGTACTTTAGTTTGGGAGAGAAAATACAGCAAAGGTTTATACAGATTGAGAGCGGAAATAGGAAAATGAAAGGTTAAATGTATGGGTGTTTTTCCTGGTGAAAGAACGGTTCACATGGACGGCATCAATATTTATCCTGCAATGCAATTCTTAAAGCTGTTATGGGAAAACGATGTTATTAGATAATATTTTATGGCTATTGAGTTATCTCAATAGGTGGTTTGAACTTAAATGTTTTGGTTTAATCTGCATAGTTAAGCTTTGCTTTGCAAGATTATATCAGTATAAGCTTTGGATACCTTCTGACTAAAAGATTTGGCTAGACTATTCTAAAGAGAAATTGCATTAACCTTATGAATGGTTGATAGGCAGGGTAACAATAAACTTTGTGCCTGCACCGGGGATGTTTTTGACATCTATCTTTCCGTTATGTAGAAGCACGATGTGCTTTACGATTGATAAACCCAGGCCGGTTCCGCCCAGTTTTCTGGATCTGGATTTATCAACCACATAAAACCTTTCGAAGATGCGGGATAGGTGTTCCCGAGGAATGCATATTCCAGTATCTTGTATTTCTGTTGTTATGGTTTCATTCTTTTGGGTTATTGATATTATTATTTCTCCTCTTTCAGTATACTTAATGGCATTATCTATCAAGTTGATAAACACCTGTTCCAGTTTAAAAGGATCAGCTTTGATAGGGGGTAGATCCATGTCTGGATTAAATTTCAATACCAGACTCTTCTCCTTTATCCTCTGGTCAAATATCTTTAGAATGTTTTCAATCAAATCCACTAAATTTACCTCTTCAAATTCCAGTACGCTTGATTCTTCTTCAAGCTCTGACAGCAGCAGTAAATCCTCAACAATATTTATCACCCTGTCTGTATGCCTCTTAATGATATTCAGGTAATGTTTGTTTTCTGCATCATTGGTTGTCTCTTCCAGGGTTTCTACGAATCCTTTTATTGCCGTAAGCGGAGTGCGTAATTCGTGGGACACATTTGAGACAAAATCTTTCTTTGTTTTCTCCAGATTTTTTATCTTTGTTATATCATGCAGGGTGACCACTATCTCTTCTTTATTTGAGCAGAAAGTGGCGCCGCATAAATATGCCCTGCTGTTTAATTCTATTTCGTCAACAATGCTGCTTCTCTCATTCCTTACCTTCTTTAACAATTCATCAAATCTGATTTTCCTTAATACTTCCCAGTAAAATTTTCCTTTAACAGAATTTTTCTGGACAATCTTTCTAAAACTCTCATTACAGACTGTAATCCTTCCTTCTTTGTCTAATACACAAAGACCTTCTTTGATTGACGATATAATACTGTTAAGTTCTTCCTTCTGATAGGACAGTTGTGTAAATAAGGTTTTCATTTGATCTGTCATGTAATTGAAACTGTCTGCCAGTTCTTTTATTTCATCTCTGTTTTTTAAATGAACTCTTGTATTAAAGTCTCCCTGAGCTACCTTACGGGAAGCGGCGCTTAATTCTTTAAGAGGCCTTGACAAACTACGGGAAAAAAGGAAAGCTCCTAAGAGTAATATAGCGACAATGATCACGGCGAGCTTAATAATGGACATTTTGAGATTATAGAGCAAGCTATTGATCTCTTTTAGAAATAGACTTACTCTTATAATGCCTGAGATTTTGCCATCTTTATCAATCGGTACTGCAACATATAACATCTCTTCTTTCACGGTGGCGCTATAACGTAACGATGTGCCAATGCCGTCTTTTATGGCCTGTATTATCTCAAGTCGATTCTTATGATTTTCCATTAGTGAAGGGTCATTTTCTGAATCTGCCAAAACTATCCCATCAATGTTTACTACAGTAATCCTTGTCTCTATCTGCCGGCACAATTTCTTTATAAGGGCGTCTAATTCCTCAATACGGTTGCTTTCCGGGAGCGGGGATATCTTCAGCTTTAATGTAAGGCAAAGATTTTTCAGGTTGCCGGTTAATGTGTTTATATGATGATGTCTTATTGCTCTGAAAGAGATGGGGAATATTATGGCGAGAATTACTATAACAATTAAGAGATACCCGCCAAAAATTTTTATAAATATCGATTTCCTCATAATTCATAGCTCCTCACCGCAAAGCTTTGCGGTGAACTGTTATAATTCTTCCAGTTTATACCCTACACCTCTTATGTTTTTAATGAATCGTCCTGCCTTGCCTAACTTGTCTCTCAAATGTTTAATATGTACATCTATTGTCCTGTCTAAAACAATCTTTTCGTGTCCCCAGAGATAATCTAAAATGTCATCCCTCGAGAACACCTTGCTCCTTTTTGATAAAAGTAGTTTTAATATCCTGAATTCAGTAGAGGTTAATTCAACTCTTTTGCCTTCAACAAAGACTTCATATTTTTCAGTATCTATAATTAATATTCCACCGGCATCCAATTTTCCGGATTTCTCAACCCTTTGTCTTCTTCTTAAAACTGCCTTAACCCTGGCAACCAGTTCTCTTGGTGAAAAGGGTTTGGTAACATAATCATCTGCGCCAAATTCCAGTCCCAGGATTTTATCTGTTTCATCTCCCTTTGCCGTAAGCATAATAATGGGAATTGAGGAAAATCTGTCTTCCTTTTTCAGGTGTTTGCAGATTTCGAGGCCATCTGCATCGGGTAACATCAAATCCAGGATAATAAGATCCGGAGTCTGCTCTTCGAGGAAACAGTAAAAGCTCTCTGCATCAGAGAAACCATTAACCTTATACATTGCCTTCTTGAGATGAATTGTTACCAGCTCTACAATGTCCGGTTCATCATCTATTACGGCTATTAATTTGTTCATCGAGTTCAATGGTGGTTGCTAAAATAATTATATTCTGTCAGGTTTTTAGCATCTATGCAGAGTAAATTCAACAAGTTTTAAGAAATGGGAAGAGGATATCACAAAGCCGTACTTGTCAAAATAACCGTTGGATAAGCCCGTTAATTAACCTTCAGGTGGAGATTTGTGGAGATTCGCTGAAAAAGTCAATTATTGACTACTTGAGCGAAAAAATTTCTTGTAATATTTTCGTTTTCAGCTTTTATAGTTCAAGTAAAAACTAAAAGAGTGCATAAGTGGGTAGATTATATTGAATAGATGCTGAACGAGAAGATAAAGATGATTTTAAGCAGTCTTAAGTGACGAAATTACAAGGGCTTATGTAGTGTAAATTTTTTATTGCATTTTTAGAAACTTTTAGTGTTGTATTATGGTTATTATATGATAATTGGTATAAAGTTTGCCATTGTTATCTATAAATATTTAAGCAGATTCATATGTAATCAAGAAAATCCAATAAGCATTAATATGCTAGTTACACAAAAATTGAAATGCAGGTTTGATTTTTTATAGGAGGTATTTAAATGAGTAAGAAATTCTTAAATCAATTAAGAGACCGGCTTAAGGACAGAAGACACCATCTATTGAAGGAGGTCAAGCTGAGATTAATGGAGTTTAGGGGATCTAGTGGCTACAGGCTTACAGATACGGCTGACATTGCGTCTAATCTTATAGAAGATGAAACAGTAATGTCAATTGCACAAGGTGAAGCAAGGGAAATAGAGGAAATAGATAACGCCTTAAAGAAAATAAAGAGGGGGCAGTATGGTATATGTGAGGATTGCGGCATAAAGATAAGCAAACAGCGTTTAATGGCTATACCATTCGTAAGCCTTTGTATTAAATGTAAAGAGACTGAAGAACGTGATGAAGGAATCCAGAATGACAGAGGTGGTTACTACAGGATAGATCCGGTAGACTATGGGGGATTCGAAAAAGATGATGAAAAGAGTAATGACATAAAGCATTTTGATAAAAGCGATATTAATCCGTTTGACAATTAAAAGTTTAGCTAAAAACAAAACATTGACCCTGCCCGAATGCCCGCCTGTGACTATTCGGGCAGGTACCGTTCGGTAGGGGCGGACTAAAACAGTTCAATTAATGTTTTAACATCTGGTTTTTGTTGCGATTATGTTCTTTTAGTTGAACATAATATATCATGTGGTTCTGAAACTAAATCACGTCCAGGGGTTTCATACTAAATCATACATATCCTGCAGATTCTGTAATACATTTACAGTTCATTTTTTATCTTTATAACACCATTTATTGTGATATATAATTAGGGATTGAATTACATATACTCTTGATATATCAGCAACAATCTGTTAAATACTTCTTATTATGAATGTACAGAAAGATACTGATAAATCAAGCAATACTCAAACTGAGATTAAATACTTGAAAGCAACTATCGATGCATTACGTAGTGAGCTTGAAAATAGTCAGGCTGACAAGCAGCGGAGTATTCAACATGCGGTAGCCGCTGCAAGTGAAGAAATAGCACAACTCAAGGAAACAGTAACTTCGCTTCGGGAAGAGCTTGTAAACGCCAGATTTGTCAAGCAAGAGAGTATACAGGATGCAGTTGCGGTTGCAAATGAAGAAATAAAACAACTAAAAGGGACAGTGATTTCACTTCGTAATCAGTTAGAGCGCAGCTAGCTAATCTTCGATAAGATAAAATATGCCTAAAAACAGAAATTACAAATCACCTGATAAGTCGTTGCAAGGGAGTGAGGTGACAGATGATCGTAAACAGATCCATCAGATGGAACTGTTGCTGAATGTTTCAAGGCAGATGGCGGCATTAGAGACATTGGATGAGGTTCTCAAAACCATCATGGATATCACTGCATTGGAGACTAATTCAGAACGCTGTACACTTTTTTTGAATAACCCTCAGACCGGCGAGCTGTACTCACGTATCGCCCTTGGGAGCAATTTACGTGAAATTAGAATCCTGAATACATCTGGGATTGCAGGCCATGTTTATGCCTCTGGTGAGGGTGTCATTATTCATGATGCTTACAAAGATCATCGGTTCAATAAACATATCGACGAGCAAACCGGATTTGTTACAAAAAATATACTTTGTGCACCTGTCAAAACTGTTAAAGGGGAAATCATAGGCGTTATCCAGTCGCTCAACAAGAAAAAAGGGAAATTTAATAAAAGGGATCTAAGCCTCATGGAGGCAATGACTACCCAGGCGGCGACAACCTTACAGAACGTTCAATATGTAGAATCTATGAAAAAGTCCAGGGCGCAGGAGATGGAATTTCTTAACGTAGTCTCCGATGTGACTTCTGAGATTGATCTCGGTGCAATGTTACAAAAGGTGATGAATGAGGCAACTAAAATGCTTAATGCAGATAGGTCAACGCTTTTTCTGAATGATGAAAAGAAGGGTGAACTCTTTTCCAGAATTGCGCAGGGTGATTCCATCGGAGAAATTCGCCTTCCCAATCACGTGGGAATTGCGGGGGCAGTCTTTATCTCCGGAGAAACAATTAATATTCCGTATGCATATGCCGATTTACGATTCAACCCCGCCTTTGACAAAAAAACCGGTTACTTTACACGTTCGATTCTTTGTGTACCGATTATAAACAAGGATGGCAAAACCATCGGGGTGACACAGGTATTGAATAAACAGAGCGGCACGTTCACAGATGAAGATGAATCACGGTTGAAGGCCTTTACTGCACAGGTTTCTATTGCTCTGGAAAATGCAAAGCTCTTTGATGACGTTCAGAATATGAAAAATTATAATGACGGCATGCTGGAGAGCATGTCCAATGGAGTGGTTACCCTGGACGACGAAGGAGAAATCGTTACATGCAATGCTGCAGGTTTGCGCATTTTACGGGTTTCAGCGAATGATATCATAGGTAAAAAGGCTGAAGAGTTTTTTCTTGATCACAACGCCTGGATTTTAGAAAAGGTGAGGCGTGTTGAAAAAACGCAGAATTCTGATATTTCTGTGGATGCAGAGATGGAATTTGGAGGAAAAAAGCTTTCGGTGAATCTGACAATCCTGCCACTAAATAGTAGCGAGGGCAAGAAACTTGGCTCCATGATTATGATTGAAGATATTAGCAGTGAAAAGCGTATGAAATCAACAATGTCACGATATATGGATCCGGGACTTGCTGACCAGCTACTTGAAGGTGGAGAGGATATTCTGGGCGGTAAAAGTGTTGTTGCGACAGTACTATTTTCAGATGTGCGTAGCTTTACTACACTTACTGAGGAACTTGGTGCACAAGGCACAGTTAGTCTATTGAACGAATACTTTACCATCATGGTAGATTGTATTCAACGTGAAGGTGGTATGTTGGACAAGTTTATCGGTGATGCTATAATGGCTGCTTTTGGATTGCCTTTAGCTCATGACGACGACGAGGACCGCGGCGTGCGTGCAGCCATTTCTATGATCACAGAGCTGTCAATCTGGAACAAGAAGCGAATTGCTGAAGGTAAAAAACCTATAGATATGGGAATTGGCCTTAACACGGATATGATAGTTTCCGGAAATATTGGTTCACCAAAACGAATGGATTATACTACGATAGGCGACGGTGTGAATCTGGCAGCCAGGCTTGAAAGTGCTTGTAAACAGTATAGTGCACGTATTCTGATTAGTGAGAACACTTTCAAGAAATTGCGTGGTACTTACCGGATTAGAGAAATTGATTTAGTAGTAGTCAAGGGAAAGACTGAACCTGTTGGAGTCTATGAAGTCCTGGATTACTATACGGACGAGGCATTCCCTAGTGTGATGGAAGTGGTAAGTTATTTTAAGAATGGCACAAAGTACTATCGTGAAGGTAAATGGAAGAAAGCTATTGACGCTTTCAGGGAGGCTCTCAGTCTTAATCCGAATGATCAACTTTCGAAGACTTATATTGAACGCTGTAATTACATGAAAGAGAATCCTCCTGATGAGGAATGGGATGGAGTTTGGGTAATGACATCAAAGTGAGGGCATAACAATATTAATATTAGATAACAGGCTTATGACGCCCGACTCAACATCGGCGGCGTTTTCTTTTAACTGTTTTACATCCTTTCCTTATATTTTATTTCCTTAAAACTAATCTGAAATGTTGTTCCTCTATCCCGTATCAGTTCTATATTACCCATTAGTTTGTATTCTACCAGATCAACAATCATTTGAAAACCAAATCCGGTAGATTTCCTGAAATCAAACATTTCTGGTAATCCAATACCATTATCACTGTAGACCATCTCAATCTTACTATCATTTGCCGATCGAATATCAATCTTTATCTCGCCCTTTCTATTCTCTGGAAAGGCGTGCTTCAGTGAATTGGACAGAAGTTCATTAATGATTAATCCACATGGGATTGATGTGTCAATGCCGATGGGAATATCTTCAATTTCCATTTTAAATTCAACATTCCCTGTACTTAAATTATAAGATTTAAACAAGTCATTTGCCAGGTCATTGACGTAATCTCTGAGCCTTATATTTGCAAGGTCTTTAGAATAATAAATCTTCTCGTGTACAAGTGCCATAGAGTTGATACGGTCCTGGCTATCCTGAAACATTGTAAGGATATTATGGTCTTTAATACCTTTGGACTGAAGCCTGAGCAGGCTGATGATGACCTGTAGATTGTTCTTCACCCTGTGATGAATTTCCTGCAGGAGAATTTCCTTTTCTTTGAGTGATGCCTTTACTTGCTCATCCGCATGCTTGCGCTCAGCAATTTCCTGTTTTAATCGTTCATTTGTCTCTATAAGTTCAAAGGTTCTTTCCGTTACCATTTCCTCAAGTTGATTGCGAAGTTTCTTAGATTCTTCCTCCGCATGTTTTTCATCTGTAACATCACGTGCTATTGCGTAGGTAATCCCTTGTTCAGGAATAGGTTTGGCAGTCCACATAAGCCACTTATACGAACCGTCTTTACAGCGATATCTGTTTTCAAAATTAATAACCGGGATTCCCTGGGAAAGCATCTTTACTATTACATCAAGTGTTAGAGCTTTATCGTCTGGATGTATAAAATCAATGAATGATTTTGCAAAAAGTTCTTCATCAGAATACCCCAAGGTGTTTCCGAAAGAAGGATTAATCTTCCTGAAAAAGTTTGTTTTAATATCCGTAATACAGATCATATCGATAGACAAATCAAAAATCCTTTTGAACTCTTCCTCGGTTTTCCTGTGTTCGGCGATTTCGTCTATAAGTTTATTATTTGTCTTCTGCAGGCTTTCTGCCATCACATTAAAGGAAGCCATAAGCTCTCCTAATTCATCGCTTGAAAGCACTTCTGCCCTGGCCGTAAGATTGCCTTGTTCTATAGTGTCAATTGCCTGGCGTAGTAGTAATAACGGTTTTGTTATTTTTTTCTGCAATTTCAATGATATCAGGAATGCAATACCAAGAGAAAACGCTGCAACAATACCAACCGTACCTGTATGCCACATCAGAAAAGTATGTTCATTTAATATTGATTGCCGGTGTGCAAAAAACTCATTCGTAATAAATATTGCAGTAGATAATAGCAAAACGGTTCCTGTTGTTAACAGGCTTATGAAAATCAGTTTCTGTTTTATTGTAGTAATTCGCATCGTTAGACAGTATCAGTTATGCTGACATTATAATTAATATATGGGTTTTTCAGTTTCATGAGGTGTGTAAGGCAATATTACCTGGATGCAGGTATTGTAAAGCAAAACCGTGAACCCTTTCCTCTGGCGACAGGACTCTCTATCCATACCTTTCCCTTGTGTTTCTCTATAATCTTTTTTACTATCACCAATCCAACACCGGTACCCTCTACCTCAACATCCTTAAGCCTGCAGAATATCTTGAAAACATTATTCTGGTACTCCTTTCGTATGCCAATGCCAGTATCCTCTACGAAAAACTTATAATAATCTCCATCTTTGTTACAACCAATAGTGATCTGCCTTTGTTTGTCGTTGCCCATAAATTTGATTGCGTTAGTAACTAAATTAGACAATACATCTCTCATCCTCTTTTCGTCACACGAAATATTTGGCAGGTTGTCTTTGATTAAGACGTTAATATTGTTTGACTCTATTTTGTCTTCCAGCGTTTTTATTACATCTTTAACAATATCTTCACTGGCATTATCTTTAAGGTTGTAAGCTATCAACCCAATCTTCGCAACTTCCAGGATCTCATAAATCCTGTCAGACATCAGGCTTATGTTTGCTTTTATTCTATTTGAGTAGCGCTTGTCATTTTCATCGTATGTATCCTTGTTGTTCTCGTACAACCTGGTGAAATAACCGTCTATTGAAAACAGCGGTTCTTTTAAATCATGTGATACCGTGTAAACAAAGCTCTTCAATTCCTTATGTGCGTTCTCTACTTCAGTTGCCGTTTCAATTAATTGTTCCTCTGATCTCTTACGAACTATTGCATTGGCAAGTAGATTTGCAACGGAGTGGAGGAAGTTGATGTCGTCCTTGGTAAATGTTACGCGCCTGGTTGTATGGGTACCCAATACACCCCATGGGCCGTCAGGGCCTTGAATGACAATACTCATTCCACTGACTACGTTATGTTCGTGTAAAAGCGAAGGGCCTGAAAATCGCTTCTCAGTCTTCAAATCTTCCACGATTACAGGTTTTTTAGAATGTAGTGTGTAACCAGCCTGTGAATCTAATCCTGTATGGACTGTGGCGTCCCCCACCAGGCCTTCCTTCCAGCCCACACCTGCTCGCAGCAGCATCTCATTGCTGGCAGGCAGTAATTCAAGTACCTTGCAGTATTCATTGTCCAGTGTCTCTGCAACCTTTCTTGCCACCTCATTCATCAGGTCTGTCAGGTCATTACCCAGCAGGGCTTTATGTCCAAGGAAGGTAATAGTTCTCTGCTGGTGAGCATGTACTTCCAATGCTCTCTCTACACGCCTGCGCTCATCAACCTCTTTCGTCAGCTCTTGAATAAGTCTTTTTCTCTCTTCTTCAGATCTGTGCCTGTAAAGACCTACCTCTACTACCTTTTGTATTTCTTCGATTCTGAAAGGTTTGGTTACGTATCCAAAAGGATTCGTTTTTTTTGCATTGTCAAATACAGGCTTTTCTCCGTGAGCGGTTAGATATACCACAGGAACATGGAATTTAGAATTTATTATTTCTGCCGTTTCTATGCCATTCATTTTGCCTTGTAATACTATATCCATCATTACTAAATCAGGGCGGTCTTCTTCTATTTTCTGAATTGCCTGCTCTCCGGAGGGCACCATTGAGGTCACCGTAAATCCCATTTTTTCCAGATTCATCTGTAAGTCTCTTGCCACAAAGATCTCATCTTCGACAATCAATATTCGTCCATTTGACATTTTCTATTCTTTACGACCTATATTAATTAACGATTTCCAGCTGATTTTTCCTCCCTTTCAGGGGGGAGTCCAATGCTGGAATCCTCCAGAAATGGAGGTTTTTGATGTGCTTGAGAATTTTACTTCTTTAGTCCATAAAAGCGAGTAATTTTTTCAAAGATATCTTTGATAAGCACTTTAATTGTTACTGGAATTAATCTAATTTGAAAAACAGGATTGATCCCCTGTATTAATATTTTTTTATAAGGAGCGTCTCCCGTGACCATATTCCACAGAAGTTCGTTAAGGTGATTTGCTATCCAGGAGCCTTTTCTGCTTTTAACGTATGATAGACGTGCCTTTACCAGCCAGTTCTGTTTTGTGACAAAATCGCTGAGTATCAAGATTATTGTGCCAAGAAAATTATCCATCGCAAGCAGTTTCCTTGCGGGTTTATAGTAATGTCTGTCAAAGTCATCACTCGAGATACCTTTCTCAAATGCGGCCTGTGCAGCAAGCTGTGAAGTTATATAGGCCGATTCAATCCCGTTCTTGAATATTCTCGATATACTTGCATCACCTACTATGACAAGTCTGTCGGTAAATGGCTTCTTTGCATGTGAAAGAGTAATCTTTGGTATACACATACAGAATTTATCAGGCATTTCCCAGTCATGGGGTAGTTTATTGCGGACGACCGGATGATTTACAAAATTGAGCAGATCCTTCTTTGTCAAATCTCTGGTACCTACCAGGCTTACGGTCACATAGTTTCCTTTTGGCACCATAGATGCAAATCTGAATGGTTTTATTCCGAGTGCGAAGACATGTATGTTGTCATTAAAGGATTTTTTTATGAAAGCAGCGCTTAGTGGTATCTCTATTTGACATGTCTTAATAGTTTCAGGAGGTACATAACCAAAATTTAATGCTATAATTTTATTAACTATTGTTGAATTAACACCAAAAGCGCCCACCACAAGATCCGCTTTCATCTCCTTATATGAGTTGCTCTTTCCATAAATTATGGTTGCAGGGGTGTCAATATCAGAAGATAGTCTTAACTCCTGGACAGGCTCGTAGACAGGGTTTACACCCTGTTCGATGACGTGTCTTAGCAGACAGTCATCAAAGCTGTGACTTTCCATGTGGACGCTGTAAAGTGGGCCGTTGCCACGGTATACTGCCAGGATACTACTTTTATCACTTAATTCTGGTTTGTACAACTCTATACCGTATTCCTGAGTCTGGAAATAGTATCCCTTTATTTCCTGACGTATAATACGTTCCGGTAACGCAATGCCATCTTTTATGAGCTTTGAATGTAATGTGCTTGCAATTACGGCAGCGCTCATATTGCATCCACCTGGGCCTCTCTGGCTGAAGTCCTTAGCTTCAAAGATTGTTATCTGGATGTTTATTCCAAGTTTCTTTGCATATTGAATGGCATTGTTTGCAAAAAAACTACCAGCCGGGCCACCGCCGATTATGGCTATATTTGAATTATTTCTTAAACGTAAACGGCTTCCGGTCATATCTGTGTTTGATAAAGAAGAAAATAAGGTGTATTATATCACACTTTACAAAAGCGTCGGCTATCCTGCAGGTACAGATATAGAGAAATGGTAACAAGCGTTATAGCCCACACATATTCGAGTCATAAATATAGCAAAACCCTTGCTGAGATACCACTTATAAATCAATTACTTAAAAAGCCTATTAAAATACTATTGATGTATTCAGGCTTTATTCCTGAACCGTATTTGCTTTTTAATGAGAGGCATGATAGAATTTTCAGTATTTAACCTGTAGGGGCGTAAAGTCCTCGGCGCAGTTTGTCCGGGGATTGCGATACGCCCGTACTTAAGAGGAGATTGAATATGGCAGAAAAGATAATAATCATTGGTTCCGGCCCTGCCGGCTGGACTGCAGCCATTTATGCGGCAAGGGCCAACTTGGATCCCATTGTATATGAGGGAGAACCCTCCAGTATTATGGTACCGGGTGGCCAGCTTATGTACACAACCGAGGTAGAGAATTATCCTGGATTTCCTTCCGGTATACAAGGGACAGAGATGATGGAACTATTTAAGCAACAATCTCAAAGATTTGATACTCAAATATTTACAGAAGATATTACGTCTGCTGATTTCAGTTCGCATCCATTTCAATTAAAGACTTCTGAAAACAACGATGTAGAGGCGTTAAGCGTTGTTATTGCTACAGGTGCAAGGGCAAATTGGCTCAATTTGCCAAACGAGCAGAGACTTGCACAATCAGGAGGAGGAGTGAGCGCTTGTGCAATATGTGATGGTGCGCTTCCCGCTTACAGGGATAAGGTCCTTGTTGTTGTCGGAGGTGGTGATTCTGCAATTGAAGAAGGACTGTATCTTACAAAATTTGCAAGTAAAGTAATTTTAGTACATCGTCGTGATAAACTCAGGGCAAGTCCCATAATGCAGGAGCGTGCTATCGCAAATCCAAAGATAGAATTCAAATGGAATTCCATTGTCGTAGACGTCCTGGGAGACAAGATAATCTCTGGTGTTCGTTTGCAAAGCACTATTAACAAAGAGGAATCAGGCCTGGACTGTGGCGGGTTGTTTATTGCAATTGGCCATACCCCAAATACTTCTTTTCTCGGTGACAGTTTAGAATTAGATGAAAAGGGTTTTATCAGTACCCCCAAGTCATGGAGGACGGCAACAAGTGTGGATGGTGTCTTTGCTGCCGGTGATGTTATGGATCCATACTACAAGCAGGCGGTAACTGCCGCAGGTACAGGTTGTATGGCAGCGCTCGAAGCAGAAAGATGGCTTACTCACAAGGGGTTGGTGTGAGATATAATTGAGGAATTCAGGAATTGGGGAATTGAGGGATTAAGGGATTTGGAAGATTCATTTACATCCTCAATCCTTTTTGTAATTTCTTAAATACTTTCTAAAACCTTTAATTTGTTTTCTACATTCACTCGCAAGATCATAAACAATATCAAATTCTGAATTATTGATATAGCCGCAATCTAATGCGCGATATAACTGCGATTGGACTTCCCCACACGATCTTTGTGAATAACATAAGAAACGAATAAATTCACGTGTTGAACCATCATCAAAGCCTTCAGCAATATTGTCCATAGCAGAGCCGGCAGCCTTCCATATCTGTTCCTTAAGGTTTAAATCCTTTTGGAACTTGGCTTTATTTATTAGTTTTGATACTGCTTGACATAATTCTCTGATTTTTTGCCAGCATGGTAGCTCTTCAAATTTTTTATAATTTCCCAATTTTCGGAATTCCTCAATTCTTGAATTCTTAAATTCTTCAATTAGTTAAAAGCAATCTCCGTTTCAAATAAAGCTCATATATTCGATAGAATGTCTCCATGGATTCGATATCGATCCATTCTTCTAAGGAATGTAATTCGCCAACAATAGGTCTGGAAACAATTACGGGGATATTAAGGCGCCCAATAAAGCGGGCGTCACTTCCACCATCTTCCTTTTCCTGACTGGTAGGTTTTCCGGTTACTTCCTCTGTGACTGAAAGGTAGAGGGGGTCAGGTGAGAGGAGTGTAGGTTCTGCACTGATTAATGTATGTGTGTTGATTTCTTCACCTAACAAATTGCAAACATGGTTTAACATATCCTTTACGGTGTATGGAGCTGGAAATCGTATGTCAAGAGTGGCTTCAGCTTCCGATGGTATACGGTTAACGGTTTGATTTGGCGTTTTAACGATTGTGAGTGCACAGGTAGGATGCCAATGGTCTTCATCTGTCTTCAAGGAATCAAAGTTTTTCCGCAGACGTGAAGTAGCTTCGGCAAGACGCTCCAGCGGGTTGTTACCCAACCATGGACGTGCCGCATGTGCAGAATGTCCATTGCACTGGATATTTAGATGAAGTATTCCTTTTTCTTCCACAGTTATCTCATTCAAAGAGCCTCCGTCTGGTATCAAGGCAACATCGCACCTGATACCCACTTCATCAAATAGAAAACGCATACCTGAGTTACCGCCACGTTCTTCGTCAGACGTGATAGCCAGCCCAAGAGGAAGGTTATCATATTGCATATGTAAATTCCTGAAAATCTCCAGTAGAATTGCCAGAGGGCCTTTCATATCTGCTGATCCCGGACCAACTATTCTGCCATCAGCTATTTGTGAACGGTAGCTAAGAACGTCAGCATGAGTAATGACATCAATATGACCGCAGAGAAGAATTTTAGGGTGGGTTACACCTTTAGGAAGGGCAACTAATGATGGAATATCAGAATGGTAATATTTGTTTATAATTATGTTATCAAGCGACTCCACATGGTTGATAACAAACTCAAAACTCCGTTCGATATCGTCCGGACGAGATGCGTCGCTGGGGATCAGTATTAAGTCCCTTGTCAGCGCTACTAGCATTTTCTGTAGATCTGTCGAAGATTGCGTCATTTTTCTTGATTATATAAATATTCGGCACATAAGAAATGCGCCATACTATTTAATACGTAGGTCGGGTTTCTTACCCGACATAATGAATAATAATTCAGGTATTTTCAATCTCTGTCATAATACCAGCTTAATGGAAGTATAGCTTCTATTTGATCCAGCATGTTCATGCAATCATCCATTACTTTCCCAAGACATAAAAACTGTCCTTTTTGTACACTGCCATCCTCGTTGAGGTTGAAGTTTATGGGTAAAATACCTTCCTGCATGTCAGGACGAAAAAGATAACCGGCCTGGTCTAGCATCTTCAGCAGGCTTGTATCCCTCAGTGGCCTGGCAAACCGTACGTTTCTCATTAACCAAGCATCATGTGGAAGGAAATGTCTTGCAATAACCGATGGATAGGTAGCGCCGGTAATTCGTGCATTTATTTCACACACTCTGACTTCTATATTACCACGGTGATCAATGATTAGAAAGTCAACACTTGCCGTGCCTCTGTACCCCTGATTATGAAGCCATGATCCGGCAGTTGAAGCCTGATGAAACAATTCTTCATAAACCGGATCTTGCTTGTTGAAATAAGATGGAGGAGAAAGGTTGCCTTCATGGACACTTTCCGCATTAAGAATCTGTTCAGTAATATCATAAAGAGATACTGATTTGTCATCCAGAAACATCTGAATACTTGGTGAACCCAGATGGCGTACATTTGTTACTGTTTCATCAAGCCATCCCTGTACCATACAGGGGCCTTCGAAGAAAAAGTGTTCCGGGATTACGTTTACATTGCTGGAAGTTGTTGAAAAACTGGTCATGCCAATACCGGAAGCTCCGATTTGGGCTTTCACTACCGCCTTTTTGTATCCCTGTTTGTGAAGTGCAGAAATGCAGGCATGAACATCATCCGGCGATGCTGCAGGTAAAGTATCGAATACAGGGAATCCTTTTTCAGAAAGATGATTATGAAGCAGAAATTTATTATTCCCTCTCTTACTGCCTTCCATACTGCTTATGGTTGGTTTGTCCAGGGCATTTGCTATATTCATGAGTACGTTGTCACTGACAAACCCGTCTATCCATGCTGCATCATGTTGATGGATCGTGGATACTGTCGGGCTTATTTCATCATGGAGCAGTTTGTCAACCTGAGTAATAAGACTATCGTAAACTGAATGTGATAAAATGACGATGTCTGGCAGGCTCAAACCAAGATCTTCCTGGAAATAACGTACCAGGGTTTGATCAGGAGGCTTTTCCAGTACAAGCAGATTATTGTTCCCCTTGAATATGAGATTAATAATCGGGATGAGCCTTCCTCCATAGGTCTCCACACCAGTTATATGTTGCTTGAGCCTTTCCAATTCGCCATGATTATCATAAAAAATAGAAAGCATATTGGCAAAAAAGATAACGTCTCTATCCCAGAATGCCGGCAATTGACCCGGTATGGTTTTGATTTCAACAGTCATGGTTTTTTCTATTAATCAGGTTGGGTTTTTCGAATTTAATTAAAATTGATATTCTGCTAATATAATCTTCAAACTTCATTATATGTTATAAAGATAGAAGGAATCAATGAGAAAGTCGTAATAGTAAAGGTGCTCTGTTATGTAAAAAGTTATTTGATAAGAGAAACGTATTATTGTATAAAGTGAGTAGTATATTGTATGGAGTAATGAAGGAATTAAATGAAGGCATTTCGTTTTGTACGTAGTATTTGCAGGAATAAATATGATGTATGATAATTTATCAAAATTGGAGTTGATTAAGGTTCTTAAGTCTCTTGAATCCCAAACGGAAGATGTTGTACGCAAGCGGGTAGAAGTGTTTATCCGGAATGAAAGGAAGTTGCAGTGTGTTCTATGGGAAATCATTCAGCTTTTGGTGTCAATAATCGAAAGCAAAAACCCTTATGCATCATATCATCATCAGGAGATGTGTATACTTGCCTGTTATATAGCGGAAGGGCTGGGAATGTCCAAGGAACAAGTTGATGGAGTTTGTATGGCCGGGATGCTTCATGATATAGGTAACATTAAATTGCCTGATGAGTTGTTCCGAAAGGCAGGGGTATTGACTGAGGACGAACAAAAGTTGATGCATACACACCCTCTGCTTGGTTTTGAAATGTTGAATAAAATAGATTTTCCGGACCCGGTTGCTAAAATAGTACTTCAGCATCACGAGAAAATGGATGGTTCCGGATATCCTTCGGGTCTATCAGGTGACGAGATTCTTCTTGAAGCAAGGGTATTGTGTGTGACTGACGCAGTTGAAGCTATGACCTCTCCTCGTTCATATAGGCCGCCATTTAGTATATCTGAGACTCTAAAGGAGATATCTGGAAAGAGTGGCGTACTTTATGATTCAAATGTAGTGGAAGTCTGCAAAAAACTCTTTTTTGACAATTGATACTTGTCACTGGTATTTAGGATATGATCTATGCAGAGAATAAGTGTTATGAATACATCTTACGAGAAATTACCTTTGGTTGATCTTAATGCGTCAAAGGCTGAAAGCCACAGAAGCAGAGCAGTAAAAGTCCCTACAGAGGAGTCTGTTGAACAGGACCAGAAAGATGCCGAAGGGATAATGAATTTAACCGGCCTGGATAAGAGTGTGAGTTTAGATAATAAAATCGAAGCCAGAGAAAAATACATGATTGAAACAAGGCCCAATCAATCAAAATCTCATACATCCAGAAATCCGGGTATGGGTATGAAGGTGAATATGCGCAAACCACACTATACATTTCTTTTTGCTTCGGATAACAAAATGGTCTTTCAAGCTGCCTGTTGTTTGCCTTTAAAGGTTATTGCTGCCAGCCTGGATGCAGATATTGTATCGGGGAGAGTTTTGTACTGTACCCACTCTGAAAACGAAGGTGGGAAATTAGTCTATGAGTTTCAGGGAGGAGGTTCGGAATTAATTATAGACGTAAGACGTGGTGAAAGTACAAAGGCGCAACGTCTTATCTTTAATGAAATAGCTTGCAGTTAAATCAATAAAGGTGGAAACCTAAAGGTTTCCGCTACTAATATGCAATTTGTCCTTGTGGTTTTCATCCTTCTCTTTTACAAAACATAAAAGCACAATTCCTATAATAAAGAAGCCGACCAGTGACAAAATTGCAAGACGGGATGTCCCTGTAATCTGACGAATAATGCCAAATACAAAAGGCCCCCATATAGCCGAAAATTTCTCAAAAACAGAATAAAAGCCAAAAAACTCAGCCGATTCTTTCACGGGGATCATTGAACCATATAAAGACCTGCTTATGGCTTGGGAACCGCCTAGAACCAAACCTACTGCCATCCCCAAAATCCAGAAATCAAGTGCACTGGTCATAAGATATGCATAGCACAATATGCCCAACCAGAGAAACAGGACAAAAATCAATATTCTTTTCGAACCTAAGGTTTTGGCAATACGGCTAAATAACAGTGCGCCACCTATCCCTATAAATTGTACCAGTAAAAGTGTACCCATTAGGGTTTCGTTCTTAAGATCCAGTTCATCCTTTCCATAAATGGCCGCCATCCTGATAACGGTATGGATGCCGTCATTATAGAACATAAAGGCAATCAGGAAGATAGTAAGGTTCCGGTGCTTCCTTGCATTCAAAATAGTGCGCCATGTTCGAGATGTACCGAATCTTATATAGCTCCATGAATTGTTCTTGCCTCGATATTGTTGAGGCGAGGTACTGTTATTCCGGGGTTCTTGCAGCCAGACAAGAGTGATTATAGAAAAGCCTGCCCACCAGACTCCTGAAAACAACAAGCTTATTCTTACTGCCATTGTTTTTTCAATGCCGATCTTATTGTGGGCAAGGATTAAGATTATGCAGATTAAGAACTGCATGCCTCCTCCCAGGTATCCATATGCATAACCTCTGCCTGAAACCTGATCAATCTCACTCCTTATGGTAATATGAGGCAGAAAAGAGTCATAAAAAATATTTGCACTGATAAAACAGGTATTCGCAAGAAAAAAGAAAATCATCGTCATCCACACATCACCACTTTGACTGAAAAACAAGAGTGTGGTAAAAAGGCTGCCTCCAAAACAGAAGGTCATCAAAAACCTCTTTTTTGATTCTGCAATATCTGCGATTGCACCAAGGATAGGGGCCGTCAAGAACACGAAGAGAGCTGTTGTTCCGGATAGAAATCCCCATAGTGTGGTCGCGTTGGTTGGTATTTCGGTGCCACCGAATCTGAAAGTCCATCCGCCTTGAGGGACAATAACTGTGGCAAAGTATATGGGCAAGAGGGCGGCTATAATGGTTGTTGCAAAAGCAGAATTAGCCCAATCATACATATACCACGCAAAGATATTTTTTTCTTTCCGGCTCTTCATGGAAATCATTACTAAAAAAGGGTTTTTACAGCAAAAATCTGTGAAAACATAATCTCTTTACAATCTTGTTAGAAAATAGTAGATTTCACAATGAAAGATTTATCTGTAAATGCTAGTCAGAATTATAGTCAATTTCACACAGTTATCATCTGAAAAATAAGAGTTGAGAATATGAATAAAAAGAAGTATGAGAGTAAAGACGTTGTTTCAAGCTATATCAAAATGACATTACAGAATCCTGAAGTGATGATTCTTGTAAAACACAGGGAGAGCATTGTAAATAAACACATACTAGACATCGGATGCGGCAGCGGCAGGACAACAGCGATTTTAAAGAATCTGAGCAGTGGTTATATAGGCATAGATTACTCAATGACAATGATAGAATCGTGCAGAGAAAGATTTAAAGACGTCAGTTTTGCCCGTGGTGATGTGAGGGAAATGAATGAATTTGATGACGGAGAATTTGATTTCATAATGTTCTCATTTAACGGCCTTGATTCAATTAATCACGAGGACAGGCTTAAAGGTCTGCGAGAGATACGCAGGGTACTCAAGCAGGATGGACTGTTTGTCTTCTCTTCACATAATAGAAATCATCGATATGCAATCTCACGTCCAAAAATGAAATTTTCAGCGCCGCCGAGTAAGCAAGCCGGGAATTTTATAAGATTTATCAAGTCCACGCGTAACCGCCTAAGGAACAGAAACTATCAGGTGTTTAATGAGCAATATGCAATCATAAACGATGTAGCACATAACTATGCCATGCTGACGTATTATATTGATAAAGTGAATCAGGTAAAACAACTTGAAGATACGGGTTTTGAGACAATCGAAATGTATGATACTCCCGGCAATATGCTGAATCTTGATAGTGACGATAAGGACAGTGCGTGGATTTATTACGTAGCGAGAAAGAAGAAACTGTTAACAAATTACGAGTAATCTCTGGTCTATTACCTTATTCGGTCAGTTTGAGTTTGGCGGCCTTTTCATATGCCTTAACGGCTCTATCGTGGCGCCCCAAACCGTCAAGAGAGATCCCTATTCTGTGCCATGTATTATGATCAGCGGGGTTTATCATAATTGCCTGATCAAATGAAGAAATAGCCTCCTCGTGGCGATTAAGTTTGCCAAGAACAATACCCTTTTGATACCAGGCCTCATGACCATCTAAAGGAACAAAGGGGTCACCCATTAGTAGGCTCCTGTCAAGCACAAAAGACCTCCCTTGCACAAAAATATCAGCTTTTTTTGCGTTATCAATTTCGATGATAACAGGGATTTCAGATTGAGGGTTTTTGTAATTGATGTGGAAGGCT
>JAIQZU010000071.1 GCA_021776915.1 Candidatus Scalindua sp.
GGAAATTTCTCCACCGATCTTACAGACCCTTCCTATGTTTGATCCGGCGTGAATTCTGGAAAGGGCTTGGATTACAACGTCATCGTCTATGAACGCAGGGCCTTCGATTACAGAGTTTGGAGATATTTTAACATTATTGCCTATGTAAATTGGACCATTTTCTGCGTCAAGAACACATCCAGGCTTAATCATTGTATTTTTGCCAATGTATATTTGAGAGTCCTTGATAAAGTGTACACCCTTATATTTGTTCTCTCGCACGGATTCGTTTTTAACGTATGATTTGAAGTCAGATGTAATCTGTTCCTTGTTGTCATGAATCAGATTCCATGGATATTGTGTCAAGTTGGCGTCAACGATTTTTACATTAAACTTCTTCTTTAATTCATGAATGAAATCATTATCCAGAAAGCATTCAGAAGTTATCGGAAGAGAGTTTTTCTTGTTTAACCTCACATAAACGATCGTATCATCACAAATTCCAATCTCTTCTTTACCTTCGATTGCAATAGGCGTAGATAATAAGAGTCTGCCGTTTATGAATAAACAGCCATTGTCATTACTTCTAATTTTATTTACACTATGAGGATAGCTTTCGGCTAAAAGGTTTTTAAGATATTCTCTGCAATAAAGATTGACCTCTGTATCAGGATAATGGAGGACAATTCTTTCAAGAAAACTGTAAATGCCGCATCGCAGTTCATAAACAGGCCTGTTGTAGGCCATGGGGAGGAAATTCTGATATGCTCCATCTTCAAAAATACATATGCTTTTCATTAAACACAGGATACTTTCTGGAGTTTTCATTGTCAAGGTGAATGAAGTTATATTTTTCTTGTAATAAATATTTGCCATTCTTATAATTACGCTAGTTATTCAGAGAATCTTCGGCAAAATTAAATAGAGTATATGGAAACCAGTTGGATTGTTTTCGAGAATCTAAATTTGTATGGCAATGGAAAAAGGTAAAATATGAGTTATAGAGCATGGTTTCAGTGTTCTTCAGGTTGCGATGAACGCTATGAATTAAACGAGATAATATACAATTGTAAAAAGTGTGGAGGTCTACTGGAGGTACGCCACGATATTGAAAAGCTGAAACATCGTAGTCCTGAATCGTGGATGAGACTTTTTGACGAACGCAATAGAAGGACAAAATGGCCGTTCGGAAGTGCCGTCTGGGGAAAGAAGGAAATGGTTTGTCCAAATGTAGAGAACAATAATGTGGTATCACTCTATGAGGGTGCGAGCAATTTGTTCTGGGCTGAACGTCTTGGAAATATCATAGGTACGGAGGACTTATGGATTAAACAATGTGGTAACTCTCATACAGGATCGTTTAAGGATCTGGGTATGACAGTGTTAGTATCTATGGTTAAACAGATGATTTCAGAAGGGAAGGACATAATGGGGGTTGCGTGCGCCTCTACCGGTGATACTTCTGCCGCTTTATCTGCTTATTGTGCTGCCGCAGGGATTCCTGCAATAGTGTTTTTGCCAAAGAATAAAGTTTCTACTGCGCAGTTAATTCAACCGATTGCAAATGGTGCTTTAACACTTTCACTCGATACTGATTTTGACGGATGTATGGAAATAGTACAGAAAGTTTGCACTAAAAACAATATTTACCTTGCTAATTCGATGAACTCTTTGAGGATTGAAGGGCAAAAGACCGTTAGTATTGAAGTGGTTCAACAACTTGACTGGGAAGTGCCTGACGTAGTTATAATTCCCGGAGGCAATCTGGGGAATGTCAGCGCCCTGGGCAAGGGTTTTCTCTTGATGAAAGAACTGGGCATGATTAACAGACTTCCAAGGATTGTATGTGTTCAGGCTGCAAAAGCGAATCCGCTATATCAAAGTTATTTGAAGGGTTTTAAAGAATTCAAACCGATACGGGCTCAAAAAACACTGGCAAGTGCGATTCAGATAGGAAATCCGGTTAGTTTTAATAAAGCCGTTAAGATATTAAAGATGTTTAATGGCATTGTAGAACAGGCGACAGAGGATGAACTGGCTAACGCTGCAGCGTTAGGTGATAAAACCGGTCTTTTTAATTGCCCTCATACAGGTGTTGCGTTAGCAGTGCTGTTTAAACTCGTAGAAAGAAATGAGATTAAAAAGGACGAAAGAATCGTAATTATTTCAACTGCACATGGCTTGAAGTTTACAGATTTTAAAGTTAAATATCATGAGAACAAATTAGATGAAGTCGAATCGAAGTATGCAAACACACCTATTGAGCTTCCTCCAGAATATGATAAGGTTGAAAAGGCTATTCTTGATAACGTAGCTGACTTGAACTAGCTACTTTGCAAGTTAAAAATCTCTAAAGTTTTACCATGCTGACATATATCTGCTTAGGCGGTGCCGTACCACTTTCGCTCACTTCAAGCTTGGTTGGCTGCCCGACTTGCCATTCAGGCGGGCGGTTATGCAGCGCTATGATATAAGTGGAATTATTAAGTCTTATATTTATTTTCTTCCCTTCATTCCTTGATGGTGTTCTTCAGTTTTATGTTGCCGGGCAGATTGCTCCCTTTGTTTTTTAGCTTTATCTTGAGGGTGTTTTTCCAAATCTTCTAAATATTTACGATAGAGATCCTTGTCATTGTAGCTGGAACACTTTGAGTTGTGCCATTTATCATGTGGCTCTTTGTAAATTGCACAACGTTCTCCAATATTTAATATACAACCATGACATTTCCGTACAGGTTTACCTTTCCTATTCATTTTTGCTCCTTATTTTCTAAACAGGTATTGTCAAATTTAAATAAAACCATGCATATGCCTCATAACGTACGTTATTAAGAAAATAAATAAAATATTTTTATTAATTACGTCTTTGGTTTGATACTATCGCAAAAGGCGAGGTTAACTTTCCCTCTACTCGCATTTTAACTTATAATTTAATGTAAATCAAGCTGGTAAACAATCAGGGGTGGATATATTACTCTTAATTGTTAATAAAATACGGTTAAATGTATATACTTAATTAGAGTCAGTGCTAGATAAATTTGCAGCATTATGTTTAAGAATAAGCACTTATGTGAATCTATATTCCCAATGTGCCAGATGTAGCAAAATTAATTAAAATCAGGCAAACTATAATTTTTGCATGTCGTAAGAGTCTAATAAAAAAAGAGTTAACAAAACTTTTCCCTCCTGAATATAATTACATCCACAGGTGAAAGAATATTTCCTATCTGTATAAATAGATGGGACTTATGATTGTTTACTATAGTTTCACATTACATGTCTGGCCTATTTTTTACAAATTCTAATGTGCTTGACAAAAAACAGCATTTTCGTATAATTTTATACTAAAGACAAGAAGGAGAAAGATAAAAAGTTTCAAAATAATTCTGCATCAAGTTGGTGAGAATGGATTGCTAAAGTACCTTTTTTTCTTCTAGTCTTATTTTTGAAAATGATTTTCAGCGTAAAGGAGGCGTTACTAAATGATTCATTATAACTGTGATATGTGTGGCAAGTCACTGGATACTGAGGAAGATGATAGATATGTGGTGAAAATTGAAATATATGCTGCGTGCGACTCTATGGAAGTTGACGATGACGAGGACATGATAAACGATTTTGAAGAAGAAGATGACGATGAAGAAGTAGATAATCTCGATCCTGATGAGATAGATAGCATTGAATATAAGACTTTTCGTTATGATTTGTGTAGTAAGTGTCACAGTCGATTTTTGCAGGATCCTCTTTCGATTAAGTCGATAAGGAGAGGCCGTTTCTCTGAAAATTAAATCCTTAGGGGTTTTTAATATCCTTTTGCTTTTTTAGAACAGAATGCCCTTGAGGTGTGAGTCTATAACCTCTTATATGGAGCAGTAGAATTTTTGAGTGATTTCTTTTACAAGTGCTTTGCTTGCTTAATTACTGTGAAATGGGAGGCAAGAACAAGCACTATCGTTACAAATTGATTACAATCTATCAAACATAGTGGGCTTCGTTTCAAGGAAGGCGTATTATTCAGACTCATACATTCCATAATACCTCAACCCATTTATACAGTACTCCACTTGACACAACTTTCTGAATTTAGATATTTACAAATACAAAATAATTATTAATATTTAGAACAATATGGGAATGACAATTACAGAGAAGATAATAGCCGCACATTCTGATACACAAGAGATACGTGCCGGACAATTTGTTTATGCGGATGTAGATATATGTCTGGGAAATGATATAACAGCGCCAATTGCTATTGAACAATTTGAAACGCTTGGTATAGACAAGGTTTTTAACCCTGACGGGGTTGTTCTGGTTCCCGACCACTTTACTCCAAACAAGGATATTAAATCAGCTCAGAATGCTAAGCTCCTTAGAGAATTTGCGCAAAAACACCGAATAAAGAATTATTTCGAGGTAGGCAGGGTTGGAATCGAACACGCCTTGCTGCCTGAGAAAGGAATAGTTGTTCCAGGTGATTTAGTTATTGGTGCGGATTCACACACATGTACGTACGGGGCTATGGGGATTTTTTCAACAGGTGTCGGGAGCACGGATTTAGCAGCATGTTATGCAACTGGAAAAGTGTGGCTTAAGGTGCCGGAAACCATAAAGTTTGTTTTTAATGGTAAACTGAACAAATGGGTATCCGGCAAAGATTTGATTCTTTATGTTATAGGCCGGATTGGAGTTGACGGCGCCGGGTATAAGGCGATGGAATTCTCAGGACCGGTTATTACTGATTTGTCGATGGATGACCGTCTTGCAATGTGTAATATGGCAATAGAGGCGGGAGCAAAGAATGGGATTATTGAGCCGGATGATTGTACTGAAAAATACATGAATGACAGGGCTCAAAGGGAATATAAATTTTACTCCAGTGATGCTGATTGTGAATATCTTGATATTCATGAGTACGATATCAGCACACTTTCCCCACAGGTTGCATTACCTAATCTACCTGAGAATACACGTCCGGTAGAAGATCTTTCTGATGTAAAAATTGACCAGGTTGTAATTGGTTCGTGTACTAATGGAAGGATTTCTGACTTAAGAGTAGCAGCTCAAATTCTTAAAGGCAGGAAGATTGACCCTTCCGTACGCTTAATTGTAATACCTGCTACACAGCAAATATATTTAGATGCGTTAAAAGAAGGATTAATAGAAATTTTTGTTAATGCAGAGGGCGTTGTTTCAACACCAACATGCGGCCCATGCCTTGGAGGGCATATGGGCATTCTGGCAGAGGGAGAGCGTGCGTTATCTACTACGAATAGAAACTTTGCAGGTAGAATGGGTCATCCAAAATCTGAAATATATCTTTGTAATCCTGCAGTTGCAGCGGCCTCCGCTATCACTGGGAAGATTACTCACCCTGAACATATTGATTAAGATCCAATCAAATTTAATTGTATTCGTAATTATATATTAAGCCTTTGAATCAGGAGATTGACTAAATGATAAGAAGTCTGGAAAAGAAACCACAAAAAAAACAGAAGAAATATATAGGAATAGATATAGGCTCTGTGAGTGTAAAGGCTGCCCTGATTAACGAAAACAAGGAAGTTCTGGAGAGCCATTATGTAAGGTCACATGGCCAACCATTAGAGACGGTGTTGATTGTTCTGAAAGAAATTTTCAATAGGATTGAAGTTGATGATATAGGCGGGATCGCTGCTACCGGATCCGGTGGTAAGCTTTTGGCCGGCATAATAGGTATAAGTTTCATTAACGAGATAGTTGCACAAAGCACGGCAACATCTGCACTGCATCCTGAAGTAAGAACAGTAATCGAAATCGGAGGTGAAGATTCAAAACTGATAATGCTGGAACCTGATGAGGCAGGCGGTAATAATCTGAAGGTGTCTGATTTCTCTATGAATACAATGTGTGCGGCAGGGACGGGCTCATTTTTAGATCAGCAGTCAACGAGAATCGGAGTTTCTATAGAAGATGAATTTGGTAAATTGGCTTTAAAATCAAAGACACCACCAAGGATAGCGGGAAGATGCAGTGTATTTGCAAAATCAGACATGATTCATCTTCAACAGGTAGGAACAGAGATTCATGATATTGTCTCAGGTCTGTGCTATGCACTTACAAGGAATTTCAAGAGTAACATTGGGAAAGGCAAGGAATTTGTAAAGCCTATAGCATTTCAAGGCGGCGTTGCTGCAAACGCTGGAATAGTCAAAGCGTTTGAGGATATACTGGATTTGCGTGAAGGAGAACTCATAATCCCCAAAAACTTTAATACTATGGGAGCAATAGGGAGTGCGCTGGCGTTAATTGAGAAGAGTATAGATTCTCCATTTAAAGGTTTTAAGGAAATTGATACATATCTGAAAAACCGCAAAGGAAAAGACTCCAATCTGAAAAAACTAAACTGCAACAACTATGATATTAATGTTAATCGACATATCTTGAAAAACGGTAAAAAAGTGGAAGCTTATGTAGGAGTTGATGTTGGTTCTATCAGTACAAATGTAGTGGTAATTGATAAGAAGAGAGATGTTTTGGCCCGGCGTTACCTTATGACGGCAGGCAAACCTCTTGAGGCAGTGAGGCAGGGATTGTTAGAGGTTGGAGAAGAGGTTGGTAAGAACGTCATAATAAAGGGAGTGGGCGTTACCGGTTCAGGAAGGTATCTTACCGGAGAGTTTATCGGTGCGGATATAGTCAAGAATGAGATAACAGCTCATGCGACAGCGGCTGCATTGGTTGATAAGAATGTAGATACGATATTCGAAATAGGGGGACAGGATTCAAAATATATAAGCCTGGAGAACGGGGCGATAGTTGATTTTACTATGAATAAAGTATGCGCTGCCGGAACAGGGTCTTTTCTCGAAGAACAATCTGAGAAGTTGGATGTAAATATTAAACAGGAGTTTGGTAAGCGGGCGTTAGACTCGTGTTGTCCTTCTCAACTTGGGGAGAGGTGTACAGTGTTTATGGAATCAGACCTTAACCACCATCAGCAGTTGGGTGTGCCTAAGGATGATTTGCTGGCAGGGCTGAGTTATTCAATAGTATTAAATTATATAAATCGTGTTGTTGAAAAAAGAAAAATCGGTGATACCATTTTCTTGCAGGGCGGCGTAGCTGCAAACCGTGGAGTTAAAGCCGCTTTTGAGAAAGTGACCGGCAGATCCATTATAGTACCACCGCATCATGACGTTATGGGCGCAATCGGTTCCGCAATAATCTCCATGGAAGAAAAAACGTGGGACGAGTCAAGATTTAAGGGCTTTGATTTAAGGGGGAGAAAGTATGAGACAACCTCATTTGTGTGCAAGGATTGTTCAAATATATGTGAAATAAGAAAAGTAACAATAACAGGAGAATCACCTCTCCATTACGGAAGCCGTTGTGGCAAGTTTGATGATGAAAAGAAGGTAAAAAAATCGAAGAATTTGCCCAGGTTGTTTAATGAAAGAAACAGACTCTTGTATGGCCCATACTATACAGATCGCGAGACTAAAAATACAATAAAGAAGAGTGACAACAAAGCTAAGTCACGAGGACGGATTGGTATCCCGCAGGCTTCTACGTTTTTTGAATTATTTCCTATGTGGAGGACGTTTTTCACAGAATTAGGATTTGAGATAGTTATTTCGAAGAACACTAATCGAAGCATTATTAATAAAGGGATAGAATACGTAAACACAGAGACGTGCTTTCCCATAAAGGTGTCACATGGACACGTTGTGGATATGCTAGACAAGGAGATAGATTATTTATTCCTGCCCAGTGTGATCAATATGACTCATGAATCTTCTAATACGACTCATTCTTATGCCTGTCCCTATATTCAATGTCTTCCTTATATAATTGGGTCAGCGGTTGATCTGGAATCCCGGAAATTTAAACTGCTGCAGCCTGTTATTCACTTTGAATACGGAGAATCTCACGTAGAAAAAACTTTCCGGAAGATTGCCGGAGATATTGGTGTAAAGGGAGGGAAAGTAACAAATGCAATAAAAAAGGCCCAGGAAACACAAAAAGACTTCTATAAACATTTGGAGGACAGAGGTAAAGAGGTATTAGATAATTTAAGTGAAGATGAAACTGCTTTGGTAATCATCAGTCGTCCTTATAACGGATGCGATTCAGGTGTTAATTTAGACCTTCCTGAAAAACTCAGGGATATGGGGATCCTGGCAATACCAATGGATTGTATACCTTTGGATTTAGAGGATATATCAAGGGATTATCCAAATATGTATTGGAAATATGGACAAAAAATACTTGCTGCGGCGAGGTTCATTGCAAAAGATAAGAGGCTGTACGCTCTTTATATAACAAATTTTGGGTGTGGGCCTGACTCTTTTATCTCCAAGTTCTTTCCTAAAGAAGTTGGTGGAAAACCATTTTTGATGATAGACATAGATGAGCATAGTGCGGATGCCGGTGTAATGACACGTTGCGAGGCATTTCTGGACAGCCTGAAAAACGCTAGAATTAAAGAGTTTGAGAAAGATACGGACAAAAAGCTGAAATACACTTTAAATACGAAAAGGACTATGTACATACCCTATATGAATGATTGCTGCTTTATGGCGGCGGCTGCTATGAGGGCAAACGGTGTTGATGCTGTAGCTCTGCCAATGCCTGATAAGGTAAGTCTGGAATTGGGGAGAAAATATACGTCTGGGAAAGAATGTTATCCAGCGATACTGACGACGGGAGATATCGTGAAGAAGGCGAAATGTCCTGACTTTGATCCTGACAGGAGTGTCTTCTTTATGGCAACAGCGTCAGGTCCATGCCGATTTGGTCAGTACAACACAATGCACAGAATGATCCTGGATGACATTGGAATGCCCCATGTGCCAATATACACATTGGATCAGGGAGATGACTACCAGGAAGATACAAGTAGATTAGGGGCGAATTTCCGTAAGCTTACGTGGAATGGAGTAGTATTTGTTGACTATTTACAAAAGTTATTACACGAAATAAGGCCTTACGAAATACATGAAGGTGATACGGATATTGTATATAAACAGCACCTCAGAAAAGCAGAACATGCGATAGAATACGGGCATGATCTTCTGCCGGTTGCTAAAGACGCATGTGACGCATTGAATAGGGTTGCAGTCGACAGGAGTGTGCAGAAACCAACAATTGGCATTATTGGTGAGACTTATGTCCGCGGTAATGAGTTTTCAAACAACTTTATCGTCAGAACGATTGAGAAACTGGGCGGCACAGCAGTAGTGCCTCCGTTTAGTGAGTGGCTGGACTATATTGCCCATCTCAGGCGGGAAGACAGTATAAGGGGAAAAGACCTCAATGCTCTTTCAGTAGAGGTGCTAACCGGGGTAATACAGAAGTATCAAGAACGCAAAATGTCACGTCCTTTTAAGAAAAACGGGAATAACCTTTTTAAAGAAAGTTCTATAAAGAAACTAATTTCTAAGGGTAAATCGTATATCCATGACTCATATAGAGGTGATCCTGTTCTCAGTATGGGAAGAGCGGTGGAATATATAGAGGCGGATTATGACGGCATTATAAACATTATCCCCTTCCATTGCATGCCGGGAACTGCGGTCAATGCAGTTTTAGAGAAATTACAGAGAAGCCATCACGAAATTCCATTTTTAAAGTTGACATTTGATGGTCAGGAAGAAACAAATGAGGAAACTCGTTTGGAAGCGTTTATGCATCAGGCATATCAAA
>JAIQZU010000072.1 GCA_021776915.1 Candidatus Scalindua sp.
AATAAGTTTTGGAGTACATCGTCCGTGACGATGTCTACCTCAATAAATCTGCCTGTGGCATGTGACAGCATTGACACGGTCAATGCACTCCATAGTGGCGAAAAAAGTCGTTGGGTTTTTGTCTTTTAAAACCCAACCTAACTTGTTTACAATTCATGTAATGTCATTTATTTTCACCTATTTCTTTTTCTTCTTAAATTCAGAAGTAACAGAAGATTTATCAATAATTTCTTGAGGGATTTTTTCACCCGGTTTTATTATCTTAGCAGTGATAAAGATTAAAAGGTCTACTTTCTCAGTGTCATATGTATTTCTTCTAAAAAAACGACCGACTAGAGGGAGTTTCCTTAAAAAAGGAATACCTATTTCCTGCTTTGTCACTACATCCTTTAGCAAGCCGCCCATAACAATTGTGTCGCCATCTTTTACCATAGTCTGGGTTTCTGCTTCTCGAGAGGTTAACAATGGGAAAGTAGCAAGAACAGTGCCTGCCTGATCTGTAACGTTAACATTCTGTGAACTGCTTGTTACAGCAGGATGAATAATCATATTTATAAATTCATCATTTTCTCCAACAATCTGAGGAATAACGTTAAGCTGAACACCTATATCCTGATAGTAATCCAATTCACCTCCAATGATTTGATTACTTTCTGTACTTGTCGTAGTTCTCACTATAGGAAATTTTTGTCCTACCAGTATTGATGCCTCCTGATTATTTAGAGTAAGAATCGCAGGGGCAGAAAGTGTATTGGTTCTCACATCCTCTTCTAAAGCATGAAGAAGCACTTCAAATTCAAAACCGGTTAATTTCCTATAACCCAACTTCAATCCTGCATTACCTGTAGTTAAGGCAGTAGTTTTAGGATCAAACCCGGATGGCGTAATCTGATTACCAAGGCTTTTGCCAGCTACTGCTCTCTTGTTCTTTTCATCCAGTTTTGTAAAAGACAAGGCTGAACTTGATGCTCCCGTACTTCCTGTTCCCCAATCAAAACCAATATCTTTGAGAAAATCTCTATTTACCTCCATAATCCTTGTTTTTATTAATACCTGCATAGGCATAACATCAATCTCTTCAAGGAGAGCATCTATTTCATTTAATTTTTTTGCTATATCTGAAACAAGTAAAACCTTTGTTCGAGAAGATTTTTTTTCTTTAACCCTCTCTCTCTTTGTAATATCTGTTCCAAACTCCCAACCTGTTTGACCGGTAATTTCCAGCACAGAAGCTCTTCCTGCCGGAGAAAGTATAGGTTCAATTGCTTTTTTGGCGTCATTAGCATCAAGGAATCTTAACTTAAAGACTTTAGTCCTGGGAACTTCCACTTCCTGTCTTTTCTTTTCTTGAGCCTCTCGCTCTTTTATCTCCTCTAACGTTGAGACTAAAATTATATTATCCTCGATCCATTCATATCCGTAATTATTGGCATCCGTGATAACTTTCAATGCTTTCTCCCAGCCGACATTTTCTAAATAAATACTGACTAATCCTTTCACAGAAGGCCTGGTTACGATGTTTACTTTCTTTCCATTCTTAATCGCCTTTTGTGCTATTGACTGTATTACCAGGTTAATATCTGCATCTTTAAATCTAATTGCAGGTATTGATTTTTCTTGAGCATAGATAGATAAAGGGAACAAAAGAAGATAAATAGACAAAAATATAAATAATAATTTTCGACTTGTTCCGTCAAAGAGAAATATACCCTTAGCTAAAACTTTAAACTTTTGACTAATTTTCATTTTTCAGTCCTTTGCCTGTCAATTGTAACCTAAATTGAGCGATTTTTGTAGCCGCAACCGCTCGGCTGAACTTACGCCGATGTCTTTAGGTTGCACAACTTACATGAAATTGCCATAAACTCATAAGATGATGAAAAACGTTCGCCCAGGCGGACGGCTACATTAACTGTGGCACCATTCTTTTCATTAATCAATTTGTGCACCTATGTTCATGTATAGGAATTTCAAAGTTGTCAAGATAATAAGTTTTGGAGTACAGTGACCGTGTCACTGTTTTAATAAATGCATTGACATGGTCAATGCACTCCATAGCAACAAAAAGTAGCTCGCCTTTGGCGAGCCTGGCTTATTATTCCAATTTAAGTTCAAAATCATTGACGCCGTCGTTTAAGATAACGCTACTTTCTTTAATATCAACCACCGTATTATCATCAATCTTATCGTCTATTCCTATAAAACTATCGTTTATTATTGCAATGGGATTTTTTTCATCCCAGATTATGCCGCTTAAGTTAAGTCTTGTAGACGACCTGGCAGGCTCCTGCGGTAATAAAAATGGGTCCCTGTCCCAGGAAACATATTCCCTTCTCTTTGCATCTCTCTTCGTTGGAATGACTCCTTTTGCCAATTGAGTTCTTTCTTTCTGTTGAACGTCTGCCGGCCTTGATATAAGTCCTCGCCTCCCTTTTGGAGGAGTGGTTATTCCATAAATTAGACTAAAGACAGCCGCAATACTCAATATAATCAATATTATTAATTTCCTATTTTTCATTACCTACTCTCCGCTCTCTGTAAGATACATCTCCACAACCAGCCCCGTCTCAAGCATTGATGGGTCATTTTTAAGAGTAACTACGTTAAAGCTTCTTATCGTAACCAGACTCTTCTCCAGTGTACTCAATGAACCCAAGAATACGCCCAATTTCTTATATGAAGATTCTATATGCATCTCTATTGGGAGAATTTTATATTGGGAATCTTTTGCTTTCTCAATTTCCTTTGGAGTCATGGAAACGAAATTAATGACACATAATCTGCCATATCTGGTTAACTCGTCTATGGCAAACGGAATATCTTGTTCAGTGATAAGAACACCCTTTGTCTCTCCCGCCTTCACAGATCCTATAATATTTCGCGCATTAAATACATCAGTCTCACACGTTTTAAATTCTAATTGCTTCGCTCTTAACTCTCTAATCAATGGCGCATATAAAAGAAAATATGTCCCCAGGGCGACAAGCGTAATCGCACCGCCTATAATTATTATTAACCTCTCCTTCGTCAATTCCATAATATACGCTAATCCCTATAGATAGTAGTTAGTATGGTTGGTCATAAGTCAATTGAAGATTTTCTTTTGGAGTGCAGTGACCGCCTGCCCGCCAATTCTTAGGGAGGGTGTCACTGCTTTAATACGCATCGTCACGCCTGCCCGCCAAGCGTTTGGGCGGGGACGGTGCACTCCAAAAACACATCTATGAGCAAATTCTTTTGTTCTTTGTTTTAGTTCTTTAGCATCCATTCTTTTTCCTCCTTTGGAATTTATGATTTTCTATTGTTGATTATTGGAATTTGGTGATTATTTGGTCATTGTATCTTGTTTCTTTTTCTTGCTTCCAGTTTCATTGTTTATTATCTCCATCCGTAACTATTAATGAACATCTATGACTGTACATGACCTCAAAAGATAAATGACTTAATTCTTCAATCGTCAATCCCAAATCCAATCTTAAATCCATGCATTGACACGGTCAATGCACTCCAAAAAACCGTCGTCCATCATCATTCGTCCCTCGTCCCTCTCTACTCACTCCTCATCACTTCAATCAATCCAGCATCTCAGTTCATATTCATTTGCCATTTCCCCTTTTATCTCTTTAGTCGTGACCAATTTTACATTCTTAAATGTTCCTTTTTCTAAGGCGAATATAAAATCTGAGAGAGCCTCCTCTCTCTTTTCTGAAAATATAATTCCTTTCATTTTAAGGGCTTTATTCTCCATACTTAACTCTGTAAGGTAAACACCGACTGGAGTAATATTACTTAGTTCCTTAAAAACATCTTCCCAGTATGGTTCATCCGCCAATATACTATTTGATAAATTCTGCTCTGCTATCTTCTTAAGTTGTGGCTGCAAATTCGAAAGTTCCATCCTGGCAGCAACGATTCTTTTCTGGGAATTAGAAAGTTGGATTCTCATTCCTATATACACAAACGTCAGGATAAGAATAACTGATACGGCTATAACTTCGACTGTTGTGCGCTTAAGAGTCCGTTTTGTCACATCTTTGATTTCTGGAGGCAAAAGATTTATGCCATTTCCCTTGCTTAAGGCTGCTCCTATTGCTGGCGCTAATCGATATACCCCGCACTTATGCACAAGTTCGGAGTCATCAATTGCAACAGATTCGATTTTGAGGCCATCTAAAGGATTGCCGGCCTTAACTTCTATCCCCAATCCTTCAGAAAGGAATTTCGAAATGCCTCGAAGCTCCGCTCCCCCGCCAAGCAATATCAACGAATCGATTCTTCCGCCACCTGTCTCTTCTCTGTAATAATCAAAACATCTGTCTATTTCACTTGCCAGTTGTTCCAATGGCACCCTGATCATAGATAAAATTTGAGTTGTTGAAATCTTGTCGTCTATTACTTTAGACACGTCTTCGGCGGGTATTCCAACCTCACGTTTTATCGTCTCTGCCTCTTCCAGTGAGAGTTCCGTCCTGCCTCTATCTGAAACTAAAATCTCTGTCATCGCTTTAGTAAAATCGCCGCCCGCCACAGGAATTTTACGAGAGAATAATAAATTTCTTCCTTTGAAAATAACCAATTCTGTGTAATGGTTTCCTGTCTCAATAAGACAGTTTGTTTTGTCTTCTTTAGAGTAGAGGGCTTGAGCTAATTTCTGTAAAGTGTAAGGAATGGGAACAAATGAGATTGGTTTTATGCCTGCTTTTTTTAATAAGGACAAGTATTCGTCAACTGTTTTTCTTGGTGTGGTAGCCACTACCATCTGATATTTCTTAACTCCCTTTTCGACAACATCACCCAATATTTCAAAATCTAACAATGCCTCGTCTATCGGGAATGGGAAATAATTTTTTGCCTCTAATCTTATGCCGTCCCGCAACTCCCCTTTAGGCATATAGGGCGCTGTTACCCTTCTTATCGCCGTTTTTGGACAATTAATGCCTACAATGAAATTAGATTTTTTAATGTCAATTCCTCTAAGCAACTTCTTAAGGATAGCTAATATCTCTTTTTCACGAGAGGCCTCGTCGCCGGTATAGGCAATCTCCTCCAGACAGGCTTTAACTAAATGTAAATTAGAATCCTTCTTTATGAACTGAGCCAGCTTGATAGAAGAAGAGCCTATATCTAATCCAACAATGTAATCCTTCTTGAAAACTCCCATAGTTTATCTTTCTACCTTTTATCTCAATACTGTCTGATTTTTGAAGAGTTTGACCACTTGCGCAGGCTGAAGCCTGCGGCTACCCACTCCCTACCACCTACCGCCTAATAGGTTTCATTTCTCGTAACCGTTCATGGACAATGTCATAGAAATGAGCGATTTTGTTGCTTATTCTTGCGAATTTGCATCGTATGGCGAGGCTTTAGCCTTGCTTGTGTCCGCATGATGCAAACCTAAAGATTTGCCCTACGTCTTAATTCAATTAAATTGTCCGTGAACGGTTACCATTTCTCTCTTCTCTCTTATATTTGTGTGAAATATGGAGTACATCGTCCCCGCCCAAACGCTTGGCGGGCAGGCGTGACGATGTGCATTAAGGCATTGACACGGTCAATGTACTCCAAAATCCAAAATCTTTGCATTGACGCCTGTCTGCGTGCCTGCCTGTGCGTAACCAGCAGACAGACGAACCCGCACAGGCGGGTGCGGGCACTGCACTCCAGAAAAGACCAAAGCAACCCCGCGCAACAATTTGAGAATGCTCCCATCAGGTAGCCGGGACAATCTCATTCCAATCAATTTGGTCATAAGCAGTCTCTGTTGCATCATCAACAGCCACGGTCTGTTCAATCTGCCTTTTCATTACATCAACAGTACCGGTTGAGGTAATCTTTGAGCCTATGGCTTCTACAGTGGAAACTCTCATACCCTCTGACAACGCACCACCCCCAATCTTCCCTACCCAAAGCCTGAGATAATTCACATTGCTTACAGCCGTAAATTCATTCGTCTCATCCATAGTGCCACTTGCATTGCTGAATACGGTAGTATAATTTACCCCATCCGTAGATACCTGCCATTCGTACTCTTTGGGTCGTTTCTGATCATCTGGAGCCACATAACGGGCTTTGTTAATGGTGAGTCGATAAGGGAAACTAATAGTAATGTTCTCATATGAAGGTGGCAGGGGTTTTGTCAGGGTTTCCCACCAGGTCGTATCATCTCCGTCAATGGCTTTGTCAGCCTCATGATCTACTTCACCTGATGAAGCCGAAGCCGTAGCATTATTCGCTGCCAGGGCCCAATCCCATCTTTCAATTACCATGGTATAACTCCCTTCGCCTAAGCTTTCTGTTGTGCCCGTTGTCGTCCAAATTTCCCCCTGGCCGCCACTACCCGTTGGCGTTTTGAGATTCCATACAGCCTTCTGCTTTCCCGCCTCCGCAAGCCAGAATGCCTTTGAACTCGCCACATCGTATGCCGACCCTCTAAGATGGGTAGAGGTCATATGTAGAAAACCAACGGTAATGGCCGTAAGTGTCGTCATAATTATGAAGGTCAGTATCAACACCGACCCTTTTTCCGTATTCCGTATTCTCTGTACCATTATGCAACAAACCTCAACCAAATTAAGTGACTAAAGTGAACTCCTGTCTGCCGACAGCAATTACAAAATACAATTTACAAATCCCAAATAAATTCCAATTGCCAAAACTCAAAACTTTTTGTTTAGAATGTGGTATTTCGAATTTGTTATTTGGTTTTTGCATGCACGGCTTTTTATACCAGATTTGTCAGAAGACACGTAGGGCGAGGCTTTAGCCTTGCGCTAAATGTACGAAAGCAAACCTAAAGGATTGCCCTACGTGTTGCATGCAAAAACCTAACCGGACACTACTGGGTAATACTTATAAATTCCTTGGCCTTACTTCCGTCCTTGATCTCATTGTCTCATCGCCTCGTGTTATACTTAAATCAATAGTTATTATATTGCCGCTTAGAGATAAATCAGATGTAGTTGGCGAAACTACATCGTATATTATAAGCCGCCCTGAACCGTATGTGAATGTTCCGCTAATATCCCCTGAAAGAGCGGCCCTTCTTATTTCGTATGTACTTTGATTAAAACCTGGGGGATAAGAATCGCTTGAATTATAAAGGTAATATATATAACTATTATCTGTTCCGCTCTCATATAATGTAAATCGTATCTCATCATTATTTACAGATTGAATCGCTTTAGCCTCTCTTAAATCACGAACTACCTCTTCTATTCCTCTATCAAGGTTTATATCAATCCCTGCCCTTGTTTCTTGACTGGACCAGCTTAATAAAATAGCGCGAAAGACATACGTTGTAACGCCTGCTAAAATAGCAAACATTACTATAGTTATCATAAGCTCTATTAACGTCAGTCCTTTCTTGCCCATTTTACTCTCTACTCCCTCCTTTTTAGGTAATAGTTCAGATACTTTTCTGACAGGATAACAGGATAGACAAGATAATTCTTAGATCATGTTTATCAACCTATTCTAAGTCCTTGATTTTACGCTTAATTTCAACTTTGCTTTCACCAAAATTAAGAATAAGGCCTACTGGTTTCCCTGTGGCGACAAGGTAATTGACTAATTGTACTTCGTGGGCTTTAATAATTCGTCTTAGTGACTTTAGTTCCAAAATAATTGTATCATTAACAATAATATCAGCTACAAATTCGCCTACAATCTCATTTTCATAATAAACTGTAATGGGTTTTTGTGATTCTGCATTAAGACTTGCTTTACTCAACTCTATAAGCATACATTTCTCATATACACTCTCAAGAAACCCAAATCCCATTCTATTATAAACACGATAAGCACATCCGATAATTTTCTCTGTCAATTCTCTATGTTCCATATAACCTCCTTCAGGTTGTGATAGATGTTTTTGATTAACTGGATTTATGTCATTTTTATCCTGTTATCCTGTCAAATATTTCTCCTTTGGTGTACGCTTACCTTTTTTAATAGTCCGCCACCAAAGTCGTCAAGGTCATACTGGTCTGTCCGCTCTTTACATTCCATGCCGCCGTTACATCCACCTGCATAGGATTTTGGCCCTCAGCCACATCTACTGTTACATTGAAATTTGAAAAATTAGCATCCGCCGTGGGCCCGCTGTCAGCTAAGCTGGCAAAGTCAGTATTCTTTATTTCCTCCATCTTTGCCCGGGCAATGCTTAAAGCCAAATCCACATTCTCAACATCTGCGGAAACAAATATCCCCGTACTAATTGCCCTGGATATGGCAATTACGCCAACTGTGAGAATAATTAAGGTAATAAGGACTTCCAGTAATGTGAAACCTCGTCTCTTGAACATCTCTCTCCACTCTTTTATGACCACTATTCACCGACTTAAAAAACAGGTTATAGGCCAATTGAATATTTTCGATTGTATATTGTTGATTTTAGATTTATTTTCTTTTTCTGACTTTCAGTGAGTAGGATGGGTCCGCCCTATGGAGTAATACAGTAGCTCTACTCCACAGGGCTTGACCCATCAAGCCCCTACGATTAATATTATTGTTGGGTCTGCTTCGCTTGACCCAACCTACGTTTATTTTATTCCTCCGAACTCTCCACTCCGAACTATTAAATCGCCAATCATAAATCTTCAATATTCAATTTTCTACGGTTGTGTATCCTGACTCATATTAGAGACATAGATACAGCTTGAACCATTTGTTTCAACAACGGCATCGCTCGTAATAACGGCGCTCCCGTTTTCACCTGGACCTGCAGAATAAATAATATAGTACTTGCTGTTGGTTCCGCCCATTACATATACATAATCAGCTCCGGTAGTACTGAATGGGTCTGTAGGCACAGAATCTGTTAAGCTGGGCATAATGCGAGGCACTTGAGCATTTAAGGCAGTCTGAAGGGCGGCGGAACCGGTGGCTGGATATGTGTTGTTATTATGAGTGTAGTAACTTTCTACCGCAGTCTGAAGCGTCCTTAAATCACCCTTTGCCTTGGCGATGTTTCCCTCATCCTGCATGCCCTTGAAGCGCGGAATCGCTATCCCAATCAAAATAGAAATCACTGCAATTACTATTAAAAGCTCGATCAACGTAAACCCCGTTTGAAACTTCTGTTTTCTATACATAATTACGCCTCCTTTTTCTTCCGTAGGGCAACCCTTTAGAGTTGCTTACCCGCCTGGATGCTGTCGGACGGGTCTGGCAGGTAGCAAGGCTAAAGCCTTACCCTACGTCAAATTGTTTTCTGCGTTTAATATAGAGCCTTTTCATTTCATTAGCCATAATTAGCGCTCCCTACTTCGACATGACAACAAACCACAAAAAGATAGCCAATATCAAAAACATAATCCCCATCGGCCTTCGCCATGAATGCACCTTTTCATCCATTCTAAACACTAATTGATTTGCTAATCTAGCAATTTTTTCAAACGTCTCTGGCGTAAGTAAAAGAATCGAACCAAATACAAGAAATAATATCGTCGCAAAAATCAAAAATATCTCCATTTTTACCTCCTTTCTTTTTCAAACTAATGTCTCAAAATCTTCATCATATCAAAGATGGGTAGTAACATTGACGCCATAATAAAACCTACAAGACCGCCAATTATGACCAGGAATAATGGCTCTATGACAGACGTTAATTTCTTTATGGCATATCCTGTATACATATCATAAAAATCTGAAATTTTACTTAGCAACTCGCCCAGATTGCCTGTTTCCTCTCCTACCGAGATCATCTGAACCGTATCCGGAGGAAACTCCTCGCTTATTTTTAGACTCTCGCTTATCCTTCCCCCCTCCTTGACGGAACTGCGTGTGTTTTCAATAACACGCGCTAAGACCTCATTCCCCACCACCGCCTTCGCTATATCTAATGATTCCAGGATTAAGACCCCGCTTGCTACAAGACTACTTAACGTCCTTGCAAATCGGGATATTGCAACTTTTCGAGACAATGGACCGATTATGGGCATTCTCAATTTAAATTTATCAAAGATTAGTCTCCCTCTTTTAGTCTTTAAATAATATCTTATACACAGCCAACCTGCCATAATAAGTAATACGGGTAAATACCAGTAATGCTTAATCCCTGTTCCAACACTATAAAGGATTAGCGTAGGCATGGGTAAACTTATGCCTGTTTTAATAAAAATTTCAGCAAACTGGGGGATGACAAATGTAACTACAAAAATAGTGACCGCTATGCCGGCGAATAAGAGTATAATCGGATAGAAAATCGCTCCTCTTACCTTTTGTCTCAAATCCTGCTGCTGCTCACAAAAAATGGCGTATCTTGCTAAGATAGTATCTAATTTCCCACTGGCTTCCCCGGCCTTTACCATGCTTAAAAACAACTTAGGAAATATGCGGGGATGTCTTGCTAATGCCTGCGAAAGACTATCTCCTGCTTCAATATTCCTTGAGACACCGCCAATAACCTCTTTTAACCTCTTATTTTCAATCTGTTTGTTGAGTGTGCTTAAACTGCTTGAGATGCTTATGCCTGCGTTTATCAAATTAGAAAGTTGAATATTAAACATGATCATATCTTCGGCTCTGATTCTTTCAAATCTTTCAAATACCGATTTTATCTTAAGCCCGGGGATGGCTTCCACAACCCTGGTGACCATATATCCCATTCTATGAAGTTTTTCCGTAAGCTCATCTTTGTTAGCAGCATCCATGGCGCCCTTGACTAACTTACCGGTTGCATCACGTGCTTTGTAAATGTATGTAGGCATCTTGTTTAATTAGATATTGTCTATTTTTGATTGTCTATTGTTGATTGTTGATTTTAGATTTATTCAATTTTCTTTTTTGAGTTGTTTTCCTTGTTGTGATAGATTAATATTTTAGTTCGGAGTTTGGAGTGCAGTGAGCGCCTGCCCGCCAATTCTTAGGGAGGGTGTCACTGCTTTAATACACATCGTCACGGACGATGCACTCCAAAAACGCATCTATGAGCAAATTCCTTTGTTCTTTTCTTTAGTTCTTTAGCATCCATTCTTTCTCCACAATCGATTGAGACTGATGATTATCGTTTGAACCCCCCAATAATTAACCCCCCCCCCCAAATACAATCGCCAATCGCCAATCAACAATAATCAATCGTCAATTCTTTCTATCCTTCCTGCGTCACGCGCAGCACCTCCTCAACCGTGGTTAGTCCATCCCTGACCTTTTGAATCCCATCTTCCTTTAAGTTTATCATTCCCGAGATTACGGCCTGCTTCTTAATTTCTTCCTGAGAAACTTTGGCAATGGTTAAATTACGTGTCTTTTCGTCCGGAATCATCAATTCTAAAATACCAATCCTGCCCTTATAACCGGTATTCATACATTTAGAGCAGCCTTTTCCTCTATAAAACTTTATCCCTCTCTCCGAGCCAGAGGTTTCTACTGAGCCGGAGGCGTCCCTCTCTCCGAGCCAGAGGCTCTTCTGAGCCGGAGGCGTCTCTCTCTCCGAGCCAGAGGCTCTACTGAGCCGGAGGCGTCCTTCATCAAGCAACCCTATATCCTTAAGCTGTTCTTTTGTAGGTGTGTAACTTTCTTTGCATTCAGCACAAATTGTCCTGACGAGCCTTTGTGCCAGGACCCCGATAACTGATGAGGAGACCAGAAATGGCTCAATCCCCATGTCAATCATCCTCGTTATTGCGCTTGCGGCATCGTTTGTATGAAGCGTGGAAAAGACCAGGTGTCCGGTTAACGCAGCATGAACTGCAATCTCGGCGGTCTCAAAATCCCTGATCTCACCAACCATTATGATATCAGGATCCTGCCTCAAGATTGACCGCAACCCATTGGCAAATGTCAGGGTTGCCTTCGGATTTATCTGAATCTGCCTGATACCTGCAAGCTTATATTCAACAGGGTCTTCAATGGTTATGATATTCTTATCAACCGTATTTATCTTATCCAGGGAAGAGTATAGTGTGGTGGTCTTCCCGCTCCCCGTTGGACCGGTAATTAAGATTATGCCATACGGGCGGAAAATAAGTTTCTGATACTTTTTTAAAACCTCCTTAGAAAACCCTAATTGGCTGAGCCCTAAAAGAGCGCTTGATACATCTAAGAGACGCAATACAACATTTTCTCCATATATTGTAGGTATGCAGGAAACACGGATATCAATCTCTCTGCCTTCCATCTTAATGGTTAACCTTCCATCCTGTGGAATCCTTCTTTCGGCAATATCCAAACCTGCCATTATCTTTATCCTGGATATTATTGCAGATTGAAGATGTTTAGGGAGAGAGGGCGCTTCGCGCAGCATGCCGTCAACTCTGAATCTTGTCTTAAGCGCTTCTTCTTCCGGCTCTATATGTATATCGCTCGCCCCTTCGTGAGCAGCCCTCATAACAATTAGATTCACTAATTTTATGACTACAGGCTCTTCAACAATTCCTTCCAGCTTCTTAATGTCTACCTCTTTTCCTTCTTTTATGCCGAGTTTATCTTCATCAATAGATTTGATTAATTCCTTCATAGTCCCTTTTGCGCCGTAATGTTCATCTAAGGCCTTCTTTATCTCAGCCTCTGTTGCTACAGCAGGCTCGATAATTAAATTTGTCTTTATCCTTACCTCATCTAAAGCAAATATATTCCATGGGTCAACCATTGCGCAGGTGAGGCGATTTCCTATTTTTAATACGGGAATAAGCTCGTGTTTTCTGGCTAATCCCTCAGGCACCAGCTCAATTATCCCGGGATCTACCAAATAGTTGCTTAATTCAATCCTGGGCAGGCCCAGTTTGCCGCTTAAAAGCGCTACTAAGTCCTCTTCAGCAATCATGCCCATCTTAACAAGAACCTGCCTTAAGCGAAGACCCTGTCGTCTCCCTTCTGACTCCGCCTGCTCAAGCTGTTCAGAAGTTATAATCCCCTCTTCTATTAAACCTTCACCTAAGGATTTCTTTTGTTTCAACATTATTCCCGTCCTCCGGTCGGGTGTAAGAAATAGCCAATTGAATGTTGTCTATTTTTGATTGCCAGTAGTCATTAGTCATTCGTTTGCCAATAGTACTAATATAACTATTTAGTTTCTTGTGAGTTGTTTCCATATTGATGGGGTCAGATTTCTATTCTCCTCCAATACCTTCTGGCAAATAAATCGTGAACGTTGTCCCTTTTCCTTCTTCACTCTCTAAACTCATTGTTCCACCATGATTTTCAATGATTTCGTATGATGTACTTAAGCCCAGGCCTGTCCCCTTGCCCTCTTTCTTGGTGGTAAAAAATTGTTTAAATATCCTGTCCCGGTTTTCTTTCGCAATGCCACAGCCCGTATCCTTAAATCTTATTCTTACAAATGAATACTCTTCATTTTGTATTACCTGCGTACTGATCGTTAACGTACCACCCTCCGGCATGGCATCTCTCGCATTAGTTATCATATTTAGAAATACCTGTCTTAATTTATCACTATTTGCCTTAATCCCTGGCAACCCATCTTCAAATCTCTTTAAAAATCCTATGTTTTTTAATCTCATATCAGGTTCGAGTATGGATAATACCTTTTCCAATAAACTATTTACATCAACCTCTTCATTTATGCCTTCTACCTTCCTTGAAAATCCCAACAATCCATCTGAAATCTTTGCAATACGCTTAGTCTCCTCTAGTATCGATTTCAAGTCTTTTTCTGTTTGTGAACCCTTTTCAGCCTTCATCAATAATAATTGCACATGGGATGAAATAATGTTTACCGGATTTAAGACCTCATGATATATACCTGCCGTCAGTCGTCCGAGAGACGCCATTTTATCCGATATCCTTAATTTTTCCTCTGTCTGCTTGCTTTCGGTCACGTCTCTTGCAATATGTACAATACCATTTAATTTTCCTGACTTATCAAACTTTGGAAAGCACGACATCGAGAAAATGCGACCCATACAATCTTCCTCTTCCCTTTCAGACTTTAATGACTCCTTACACCTTACGAATGGACATGTTGGCCAGGGTTCATTACGACTATGAAAGACCTCATAGCATTTCTTCCCGATAATGTCTTCAAGTTTAACATTCAGTTTATCGGAAAACGCCTTGTTGCACCTGATGATGTTAAAGTCTGTATCGTGTATAGAAATCGGGTCTGGAATGGAATCAAATGTGCTTTCCCAATCTCTCTTCGCATCCTCTATTTGTCGAGGCAATTTGAAGTTATCAAGTAGTAATGTTTGTTTTTTCTGGACTCTTTTAATAGTTGCTGTCAAGTTTGACATTTCAAATGGCTTGAAGAGAAAGAAAAAGGCATTTCCGGTAATCGCCTCTATTACATTTTTAGCTTCTGCATATTCACTAAAAACGATTACCTCTGTATAAGGAGAGATATTTCTAATTTTCTCAAGGGCATTAACTCCTTCCATATCAGGCGCCTTCATGTCTAGCAATACGATATTAAAAGAGGAATCTTTTATCTTCTTTATACCATCCTCTGTATTATGAGTTGTCTCTGTTAAAAAGCCTTCTGATTTAAGGGAATCCCTTAAGCCTTCACAAAGGGGCTTGTCATCGCCGATTATGAGTATTTCTGGTTTATCATTCATTTTTCAATCTCCAAAAATTCTTTAATCTTTGAAAGCAGGGCTTGTGATTCAAATGGCTTCGTAATATATGCATCGGCGCCTACTTCCTTACCTAAAGTAATATCAGCTTCCTGGGCTTTAGCCGTAAACAAAATTATAGGAATTTTGTTATACCGTACATCGGCCTTGAGCAATCCGCAAACCTTGTATCCATCCATCCTGGGAAGCATAAGGTCTAAAATAATTAGATCCGGATTTTCTCTCCTGGCTGCTTCAAACGCTTCCTGGCCATCATAGGCAGCGATAACTTCATAGCCATTTGCTTCTAACCTCATCTTCACCATATCAACCAATTGTTTCTCATCATCGACAACTAATATCCTCTTTTTTGTCATTGAACATTCCCCCTCGTAAGGTCAATTGAATATTGTATATTTTCGATTGTCTATTGTTGATTTATGATTGTTGATTGTATATTGTCGATTGTTCTTCCCTCAAGCATCGAGTATTCAGCATCCAGCATCCAGCATCTTCTTCAAGCTTCTTGCTAAACCCTCGTTCATTTAATTCCTTTTTCAATATTCAATCGCCAATCAACAATCTTAAATCTATACATTGACACCCTCCCTAAGGATTGGCGGGCAGGCGGTCACTGCACTCCAAAAAACTATCTTCCCTCACCCCTCCCCATTTGTCTCTCTGGGAAGCGTAAAGAAAAACCTGCTCCCTTTACCAAACTTACTCTCAACCCAAATCTTACCTTGATGCATTTCTACAATTCCCTTGGCAATAGATAGTCCTAACCCTGTTCCTTTTTCACCTGCTCCTTCAACGCGGCTGAACTGTTGAAACTTGCTGAATACCTTGGGAATATCATCTTTTGAGATGCCTATTCCCGTATCAGCAACAGAGCATTCAACCTCTTTTTCTTTCTTTCTGATTGAAACCTCTATAATCCCCTCTTTAGTAAACTTCAACGCATTGTTAATCAGATTGGTAAGTACCTGAACTATCCTATCCGCATCCGCATAGACATCTATTCTTTCTTCAGGAAGACTCATCCTCAGTTCTAAACCTCTCTTTTCTGCCATAGACGCAAAAGATGAGACAATCTTTTTTACGAGGCTCGTTATATTATTCAAACTCCTTTTAAGCTCTGCTTTGCCTGCCTCAATCTTGGATATGTCAAGGAGATTATTTATAATTCGCGCCAACCGGTCTATATTTTCCATTGCTGTAGCAAGAATCTCCTTTTGTTTCTCATTTATCCTGCCGGGTATCTCATCCTGAACAAGGCTTATTCCCTCCCTCGTAATAGAAAGCGGAGTGCGTAATTCATGAGAAACCGTGGTGATAAATTCAGTTTTCATACCCTCAACCTCTTTTTCCCTGGTGATATCTCTTAGATATATACATATACCTAAAAACTTTTCTCCTTTAGATACAGATGTGATTTCGCAATGTAAGATTCTGTTTTCTTCCTGCTGTACAGATATTTCTTTAACAACGGGATGATTCTTCAGGCTGGCCAACCGTTCAACAATGTCTATACCCTGTCGCATTATCTGCAGTTTATCAAGGAGCTTTCTGGTTGTAATTTCTGCCTGCTCTTCAAACGCCAACATACTCCTTGCCTGAGGATTTAAAACGACTATATCACCACGTTCATCAATCATGATTATACCCTCAGCCATACTTTCCACCATAGATTCCATCTTAGTCTTCTCAGCATCAACAACCGATCGTAGCCTTTCAATGGCATTGGCCGTCTGAGCGGCAATGGCGTAAACAAGTTTTATCTTTTCTTCGCTAAAAGCATTCTCTCTACAACTGGAGATGTTAATCATCCCCACTACTTTTGCATTTACAATAAAGGGTACATTGAAGAAAGACCTCAGTTGATCAAAACATCTTCCCTCCTCCGGCTTGACATTAGAGTCTAAGGGTAGAACAAAAGCGTTTACGCTCCTGCTGTGGAAATTATTACACGCAAGCATGGAGGTACAATCGATAAGAGTTTTCTTAAGTTCTTCGATGAATTTGAAGCTTTCAGCATTTGCCGGTTTAAGGATAATATTAACTGCGCAGACATCAAATAAAAGCGAGGCGCAGATATCATAATCAACGATCTTAAATAATGATTCCATAATAAGCTTCAGTAACTGCTGATAATCCAATGTGTATGAAATAGCATTAGAAACCTCATAAAGAACGGATAGCTCAAATGTCCTATTCTTTACCTTTTCCTCTAATCCTGTGGAGAATGCCTCAAGTTCTGCCTTTGCCTTTTCAAGTTCCCCTCTCTTTCTTTCTAACTTCTGATTTGAATCATCCATATCCTCCAGCAAGCTTATCATCGCCTTGTTTCTTTGCTCAGGAGTGAGTTTCATCATTTCTTCCTGTGTTTCTTCTTTCATTTTAAGTGGTCAAAAATTTCTAAAGTTGGCTAAAAGGATTTTGTTTATTACAATTTGCTTCCGTTATTTATCCTCCATCGTCTCTCAACTTCCCCTCCAGCTCCTTCACCCGATCCTTAAGCTCCTTGATTCTTAATTCTCTACCAACAAAAAGATCATTGAAATGCTTAAGTTGCCTGTTCTTTTGTTCAAGTTTTTCATTTTTTTTCATAAGTTCCGAAGTGAGTTTGCTATTTCTTTGAACAAGGAAATACCTTTCAATAGCATTTGAGATAGACACTTTTAGTTCTTCAACATTCCAGGGTTTTGTAATGAATTTATATATATGCCCTTCATTTATGGCTGGAATAACTACATGAGTATCGGTATATACTGAAAGTACAATCCTTACTATTTGAGGCCAGCGTTTGTATACTTGTTTAAGGAATTCAACACCATTCATACCAGGCATTCGATAGTCTGACATAACTACCTGAACCTTTTCTTGTTCAAGAATATCAAGCCCTTCCTCTCCTGATGTTGCCTGCAGGATTGTATATCCGCAACCTTTAAAGATTCGTGCAAGCATATGAAGGACGTTTTTGTCATCGTCTACGCATAAAATTTTAATTTCTTCGTCCATCTTCCATCCTCTGGCTTGACATTAGAGTCTAAGGGTAGAACAAAAGCGTTTAAGCGCCTACGGTGAATATTCTCACCCGTAAGCATACAGATACAATTGATAAGATTTGCCTTAAGTTCTTCGACGAATTCGAAGCTTTCAACATTTGTCGGTTTAAGTGTAATATTATCCGTGTCGTCATCAAATAAAAGAGTGGCGCAGATATCGCCTTTAGAGGATTAGCAATTTTAACGATTATAAGACCACCTCCTGTTATAAAAACCAGGATGTCAACCCCCAGTAACACAAGCAATAAACTATTTAAGAATAAAACCTTTCTGCCGGCTATGTTCACGATAAGCGCATCATGCCTCTGCTGAACCTGATAATAATAAATTATCCCTATACAAGCCATGGTAACGGCTAACATCAGAGACAATAAGAGGAGTATCTTTTTGGTAATAGTTATCCGCATAGTTTACTCATTTACGCCTGCTATGGAGTACATCGTCCCCGCCCGACCCGTCCAAAGGCATATCCGGGCGGGCGTGACTATTCGTTTTTGGAGTACATCGTCCGTGACGATGCGTATTAATGCATTGACGCCCTCCCTAAGAATTGGCGGGCAGGCGGTCAATGCACTCCAAAAGAGCGCTCTAAAACACAACATCTACCGCATCAAAATATTAGAAGTCAGCATTCTTACGATATGCAAAAATGCATAAACAAAGTCTCTGAAGGCAATAACGAGTCTTTCAATGTCGACTTCCATTGAATCTCTATCTACGCCATCTATAAGAATCTTGCCGTCTGACCACTTGAGTTCCCTCATAAAAGGATAATCTTTACCAATTACTTCACTGGACCGATTGATTATCAACATAATTACTGAGTCACCGATGATGGGTTTTATCTTTTCAATAATTAACTTATTGAGAATAACAGGGATGATGAGAAAGAAATCATTACGGCTGAAGTCGCCTGTTAACTTGATTAAAAAATTGATATAGTTTAAGTCCAGACTTTTTTCCCCCTTGTTTTTCAGTTCAATTTCTCTGAAGATAGTGCCTATACGCTCTAAAAATGTGTCTGTTTCGAATGGTTTGAGCGCGAAACTGTCTGCGCCTGACTCAATAGCGCCGGCTATTCTATAACCGTCTTTTTTATAGGTAAGAACAACAATAGGCAAATCCTGGAAACGCGGTTCTTTTTTTAGTGTGCGGCAAAGTTCAAGAGATGCCTCCGTAATTTCAGGATAATCGAGGTCTATTAAGAGAATATCAAATTTTCCCCCGGATACGGATGAATGAACCTCCTTAAGATTATCTATTGACTCAACTGCATAGCCTTCTGTCATAAGCCAATTTACAAAAATCTCTGCCTGTTCCCTGTCTGGTTCAACTAGTAAAACCCTTTTTTGCATTATCGCTATCGCTCCATACACTGACTAACGCTGACTACAGCACTGACATACACTGACGATTATGAACTGTACCAAAATTATTTTCTCATCAACTAAAAAATCTGGCTGATAAGGTTTGTTCCTTAGAATCCGTAGGGCAATCCTTCAGGTTTGCCTCCATCCGACAGGCGCAAAGCGGATCTGCCTTTGGCACGACCTTGTCCTACGAATACGACAGCAAGGCTAAAGCCTTGCCCTACGACTGCCACAGCAATCCTTCAGGTTTGTTCCTTAAAACCGTAGTACAATCCTTCAGGTTTGCCTCATTATTCCCTACGGTTCGTTTATATCAAATTCGAAAGAACCAAGGAATTCGTATTGTGTAAAATCCTCAACAATACCTTTCCTTACCGGATTTGCGAAAATATAATTAGCTACGGTTTTTGTCTCTTCCTCACTTCTCAACACGTGTTCGTAATAGTTAATCTGCCATAACCTTGATCCATTTCCTTTTTTATAGTAATATCCAGTCTGTTGCTTATATGACGATATAAATTTTCTCATATCTGAATCAGACTCTTCTCCTTCAATCAAAAGATGCAGATGGTCGGGCATAAAACAATAAGCCCATATCTTAAAGCCATACGCTTTTGATTGAGTCTTTAAAACATCAAGGAGATAGGCGACAACATATTTATCGATAAATACTACTTTTTTATCATGTGTACATATGGTTACAAAGTATCGATAGCAGCCTTTGTATTCAAAGTGTTTCAGGCGTATGCGTTTCTTATATTTGATATCCATATCATTTTCGTAGGGCAATCCCTCCAGAGGCGGACGTAAACGCCTTTAGGTTTGCTTTATCACCCACGGAAGCGAAATAAGCAAGGCTGAAGCCTTGCCCTACGTTCCAGTCATCAATTGTTCGTAGGGCGACCCTTCAGGGTTGCCTCTTTATCTACGGGCGCAAGGCTGAAGTCACGCCATAGGCGGATCTGCCTTTGGCACGACCTTGTCCTACGAATACGACAGCAAGGCTAAAGCCTTGCCCTACGACTGCCACAGCAATCCTTCAGGTTTGCCTCCACCCGACAGGCGCAAGGCTGAAGCCTCGCCCTACGACAGGAGGGTGGATTAGCCCAACTTCTTCAATTCGTATTCTTCGGCTAGTATTATGGAACGGGCCATTCCGGTCATGATCCCTTCAACTCCAGAGAAAGGTTCTTTTATATTTATTCCATTATTACCGATTTCAAACTCGCGTATCTCTTTTTCGTGATTACTTCCACGCATCTTTATAACGGTTATCCCCCTTCTCATCTCGCCATGCATTTCAACATATCTTAAGATCACAATAGCATCCGTAAGAGTCGAAATATGGGCTTCCGTGATAGATTCACCTCCTAAGAGTGTCTTAGAGGTCGATGTAAACAAACCTGCTATCTCTTTTAACTTTGTATAGCTTGTAAGACTAATGACGAAATCTCTAAAAGAATTTAAACTAAGTACTCTCTCCATAGCCGAAAGGGAATCTACGACTAATCTGTTTGGTTTAAAATCTTCAAGCTGATCTTTAATAAACAAAAGATGATCTTCAGGTCCCATCGTTTCCGGATATCTGCAAACTACTCTTAGCAACCCTTTATTTATGTGCTTCGTTAAGTCTACACCCCAACTTAAACCATTTCTTACGAGCTGATTCTGGGATTCTTCATAAGCAAACAAAATGCATCTTTCACCGTTATTACATCCTGAATCTACAAAAGTCGTTGACATAGTGGTCTTTCCCGTTCCTGTAGGCCCAGAGACCAGAATAATGGAATCCCTGAATAATCCTCCACCGGTCATCCTGTCCAGCTCCTTGTTTCCAAGGGTGATCCTTTTCATAGAAGAGCGTTGGATTAATTCTAAGCCCGAAAGTGGAAGAATTTTGAAACCTATTTTAGATATTGTAAAAGGGAATTCTCCTTTCTGGTGGACGGTGCCCCGAAATTTCAGGATTTCAATAGTTCTACGTCTTTTCTCTCCTTCTAAGACATTACGCAGGATGATGACATTATCTGAGACAAATTCTTCAACACCAAACCGGGCCACCTCGCCATACTCCTCTATTCGTTCGCTCGTTAAGATGGTCGTAATACCTATTCTTTTAAGCGCCGCGGTAAGATTAAATAATTCCCTCCTGATAAGCCCGGCATCCTGATACTGAGGAAAAAGGGCTGTGATAGAATCAATAGCGACTCGTTTAGCCTTAACTTTCTTTATCGCATAAATGATTCTGGCTATCAATGCCCCAAAGTCATAACTGCCTGCTAATATTTTATCACCCTCTGTAGGTGAAGCATCCACAAAAGCAAGCTTTCCTGTCTTTTCCATAGTTCTAAGATCCCAGCCTAAACTTTCCACATTTTTGCAGATATCGCCAGGGGTCTCCTCAAAGGTAACAAAGACTCCATTCTCCTTATATTTATTCATTCCCCGCCACAGAAATTCAATAGAATAAATGGTTTTTCCTGAACCGGAAGTCCCGGAAATAAGTGTCGCCCGTCCTTTAGGAAGCCCCCCCTCAGAAATGACACTAAACCCTTCTATGCCTGTATCGACTTTTCCAAATATCTGGTTTTTTTTCACAACTTTCTTTTTAAGCATTGTTTTTTCTCCTCCATTTAGTCGTTGAACACACGGACTTACTGTTTATAATGTACGAACGTTCACCACACTCCATCGTGACTCACTGAAACGATGGATGACAGATGTTCGCTTTGCTAAGACGATGGACGATCCTTCTATCCCTCGTCCTAAATCGTAATTCGTAAATCTCAAATCCCAAATCGTCCGTGTCAATCAGTGTATCAGTGCGCGTTAGTCAGTTTTACTACAATAAATCCAAACCCAACAGCACCTTTTCTTTATCACTTAAATCACCAATTATTCTTCTGATTGGCTCTGGGAGGACCCTGGCTAATGTAGGCGTCGCCAGAATCTTATGATCTTCTGCTAATTGAGGGTTCTTTATAACATCGATTATTTGTAGCTCATAGATGCCTTTAAGTTCTTCAGCCATTAGTTTCTTCAAGTTGCTAATTGCACGAATAGCATTAGGTGTTTGGCCAGTTACATAGAGTTTTAAGACATACTTCCTTCCTGCTTTTTTCTTCATTTTATAATCTCCATATTTTCTTTTAACCTAAATTGAGCGATTTTATTTTACATGCCGTTGTCGCCGTCCGCCTAGGTGGACGTTTTTCATCACTTGATGGGTTTGCGTAAGTTACGCAACCTCAAGGTTGCGGCTACGAAATCGCTCAATTTGAGGTTAAAATATTAAATTAGGCCTTCGGCAACTTCAATTGTCACAAATAATGTAGGGCGAGAGGCTTTCTGCCTGTGCGTGTCGCCTGTCTGCGTGCGGACACGCACAGGCAGGCACGCAGACAGGTAGCCTTGCTCCACGGCTCAATACGAGTGGAACAGCAACCCTAAAGGCGTTTACGTCCGCCTCTGGAGGGGTTGCCCTACGATCTAAACTTTGACAACATTGAATTTCCTATACATTAAATTGACGCCCTCCGGGCGGGCTACGATTGTCAACTGTAGCGCCTGCCTGCCGGTAGGCAGGGAGGTCTTTAGACCTACACACCACGGGAATAAATCCAATTTAAACATTCATATAACCATCTTTGATAACTATCCTCCCTTCTTCTTCTAAACGGTTGACGATCCATGGTTTCCTTTTTCTTTTAATACTATATTCTTTTACATTCCCTATCTTCGCGAGATCAATACCCAAACTTAACCCGTTGCGGTATAGCTGGTCTCTTGATTCTTCATAAGCAAATAGCATTGATTTCTTTTTATATTTAAAACCGGCAGACTGGCATGATTGAACCAGCATGACGGAATATGGAGTGCATCGACCATGTCGATGTTCGCCACAGCGAATCTGCCTTTGGCCGTGACAGGCAGTGATACGATCACTGCACTCCAAAAAAACATCCTCCCTCGCCTTGCTTCTTATACGTTTCAATCCACAATCTCCAATCATCAATCGTAAATCCAAAATCATCCTTGTTATTACTCCGGCAATTAAATACGTGAACTATTTTTCGTTTATTTATAAATATTTAGATCTTTAAGCTCTGATAGGTTGAGCCTATTTAATTGCCATGTTAACAGTTAGTGTCGCTCCCTCAGGAGCGAAGCATATCTTGTCATAACCATTAGTAACACCATCCTGACTGCAGAAACCTTTCTTTGTGCGTCTTCTCGATTTATATCATCGGCTACCTTCTTAACTGAGGCTATATGTAATTCTACAATCGTTTTCGGCAGCGTATCATTTGAAATAAAATTTTTGCATAATTCATCGACTAAAACATCGCTTCTTTTTCGATCATTTTTGATATAAAGGTCTAAAAGGTTATCATACTTTAGTAGAATTTTTTTCGATATCTTTTCCACGCCTTTCCTTCCCTCTTTCTTGTCTTTTGCAGATGATGCTATTTCAGACTGACCAATCATACGTTTTTGTTCCGCAAGGATTCTCTCATTTTCTTGCCTGAGCTTTTGAGCGCTTTCCTGTAATCTGCGGTTGCTATCGATTACTACCTGTCTCAACTCTTTATGTCTGGATTCAAATTTCTCCAGCTCTGTTATCCGTTTTTTAAAAGCTTTAATATCCTTAAGAAGTTGCTCCCTGGTTTTTTCTTTATTTTTCATCATCGCTTTCGCTTCTCATCACAGATTAGCACAGATTGTTTCACAGATACGCACAGATATTATGTATAAATTCTTCGTTTTACAGTTAATTTACTTGTTCCAAAATTAACTAATAAAACCAACTTATAATTAGTTCCCTTCAGTAGTGTCCGGTTAGGTTTTTGCATGTAAGGGTTTTTATACCCGATTTGTCAGAAGATACGTAGGGCGAGGCTTTAGCCTTGCGCTAAATATACGAAAGCAAACCTAAAGGATTGCCCTACGTGTTACATGCAAAAACCTAACCGGACACTACTGAGTTCACTTAATGTAATAATAGATCTGATCAAACATTTCTTTTGTAATCGTTGGTACAGCTTTTAATTCTAAAATAACCCATCCTGATCTGTGCTCATCTGTGATTATTCATCTGTGCAAATCTGCGCATCCCCGTGCATTAAAATTTCACCTTCACTGACACAATTCCCGAGGAAACCGAGAACTCAACCGAACGGCCCTGTGAGCCGCCCACACATTCCCCAACAATACTTATATCTTTCTCTTTAAGGTTTTCTTTCGCGCTTAAAACATTTTCCCTGCCGATATCTGACACAAAAGAGGTAAACATGTTTGCCCCGCCCACGATCTTAGCCTCTAATCTCCCCCTTTTTGAGCCCTGAGCCTCCAATCTTTTCAGCATCTCATCTATGGCGGTATCAGTGTATTTGGTATCTCCCGCCTCCGCTGAATTACTTGCGCGTTCAGATTCCTCCTTCGCCAAATTGTTTTCACGTTTGGCTTTGGAGGAGAGGTCGTCTGACAGGCTTCCTTTGTCTTTCGTCCTTCGTCTCCGGTCTCTCGACGGCAGCATAACATGCGCCATTGCTCCTGTTTTAAGTTCGGGGTCGAAGAGCGTAATGATCAAACAGGAACCGACCCCGGATGCCGTCAGGGTCTCTCCACATCTACCTCCTTTTATTTCCCCCATCTTTACTTCTATATCCATGTGTCTATCAGCGCTAACCGTTTTGGAGCTATGGAGTACATCGTCCCTGCCCGACAGACAGACTGAAGTGGCAGGCGGTCAATGCACTCCAAATCGTAAATCTCCAATCATAAATCTCAAATTCCTGCCTAACTTTCCAGCGGCCCCATGATTGCTTCCAGTTTTTCCATCTCCAATAGTAATAGAAAATATCCTCTAAAGGTTTTTGGTTTAAAGTAAAATTCTACTTCTATAATTATTACCCTTTCTTCCTCTTGAGCAAATTTAGAAACAATCTGGCCCAGTATTGCCCCAAACATGTCAAAACTGAAAATGGGAATATGCTCGGTTATTTTGACATGCAGGGTATTTGCAAGAACTGTAAAATAACTACCGGAAATAATGTTTCCCACTTCTTTTAAAGCGGACTCATCAAGTTCCGTTAACTTGCGAGTTGTCCCCGGCTCTCTTTTAACCAGTAAATCACAAAAGGTAAAAGCAGTTTCCTTGGGGAATATCAACAATGCTGCTCCTTTTACTTCGCCTGTAACAGGGAGATATATCCCGGCAACTATCTCCTCAGGGCTGATAACTGGACTAAGTTGTTCCACTTTTTTTATTTCCACATTGGAAATTTCTATGTCAACAGGGCTGTCAGTTAGTTTTGATAAGGCAGTAGAAGCATTCAAAGCGGCTTGTGTGTTTATTTCATTTAGCTTGTTTTGCAATTTTATCCTCCTTTTCCATACCTAGATTGAGCGATTTTATATTACATACAGCCTGCGTTTTACCTCAACTGATGGGTATACGTAAGTTACGCAACCTCAAGGTTGCGGCTACGAAATCGGGTTAGGCCATAGCATGATTAAATGCGGCCATTCGTGTTAGATTCTCGTACATTCGCGTCCCATTGGCGTTTAGTCAAAACCAGATTGTCCACATCCAGAAGCAGGACAACATCTCCGGAACCGATTATAGTAGAGCCGGCTAAATATCTATTCTCCCTTACTATTTTATTTAGTGGTTTAACCACTATCTCTTGAGTGTCCATAAAGGCATCAGCCGCCAAACCAAGTTTTTCTCCCCCTTTTCTAATAATTACTATCGGCAGCCTGTCAAATCCCCCTCCCTGCCCGACAGATGACAGGCGGGTTTCCCCCCTTTTCAAAGGGGGATCATGAGGATTTTTCTTCTTTTCCAAAGGGGGATTAAGTAATACATTCAGTCTTGTTATAGGAATTTCCTCTTCGTTCAAAACAATGGCTTCATAATTCACCATTCCTTTTATATCGGATTTACTTACATTAACTAATCTTTCAATGCTTGCTAAAGGGATTGCATATATTATGCCTCCAACCTCAACGAACATAGCTTTTATAATAGCCAGGGTTAGTGGTATCTCTATGGCAAATGTTGCTCCTTTTTTTGATTCTGACTCTACTTTAATAGCGCCTCCGAGATATTCGATTTTATTTTTGACTATATTTAAACCGAAACCCCTTCCAGAAACTGCCGTAACCTGTTTAGTAGTGCTCACGCCGGAAAAGATTGAATTCACCACTTCTTCTTTCGTTGCTTGTGGGGTTATAATTCCCCGTTCTGCAGCCGTATTCCTTACGTGGTCAAAATCCAGGCCGGCTCCGTCATCGGCAACCTCAATAACGGCAAAACCTTTTGTCCTTGCGGCAGTTAGCTTTATCGTTCCCTCAGGAGGCTTGCCTGACTTTACTCTCTCTTCCGCCCTCTCGATACCATGATCTATGGCGTTTCTTAAAAGATGTACCAGGGATTCTCCAATTTCGTCTATCACCGTTCTATCCAACTCTATATCGCTTCCTTCCATTTGCAGATTTACTTCTTTATTCTGTTGTTTGGCAAGGTCCCTGACCATTCTGGGGAATCTATTAAAAACAAATCCTATAGGCACCAGCCTTGACTGCATAACATTGTATTGCACATCGGTTATGAGCCTTCCCAGCGCATCTACGGCAACGGTTAATTCAGGGTGTTGAAGGTTTTCCTTGATCCCATCAAGTCTCATCTTGTTAATTAATAGCTCTTCTGCCAGATTCATAAGCAAATCAAGCCTTTTTACTTTTACCTCTATACTCGTAATCTTCTCTACGGTAAGCGTTGTCGGTCGCTTGCTCCCTTCTGTCGACTCTCGTCCCTCATCCATCTTCCCTCTCTCCGAGCCAGAGGCTCTACTGAGCCGGAGGCGTCCCTCGTCTATCGTGGATAAGACGCGCAGTTTCTCAACCAGTGTAGTGGTATCCGGTTCTTCACTGCCTTTATCAAGTTCTTTCAGGGTTAGCTCCAGAATATCAAAACATTCAAACAATAAATCAAAACACATGTCCGGTCTTATCTTCTTCTTTTTTATCGCATCTAACACATCTTCCATCGCATGGCACAAACGAGATACGTTATCGTATTTCATGGCGGCGGCCATGCTCTTTAAGGTGTGCGCATCGCGGAATATATCATTTACAAATTCTTCCTTATGCGGAGTCTTTTCCAGATTAAGCAGAGAACGGTTCATCGAATCTACGTGATCCCTCGCCTCGCTTAAAAAAATGTCTTTGTATTTGTTAATATCTTCAGGCATTATTTACCCCTGCGGCGGACGTCAGCCGAATGCTTTGGTTTTCAGGCCATGATTAGCACCTTTATAAAAATATTTTGACCAATTTTGCCTGCCTGTGCGCTGCACGCAGATAGGGCAAAAAATAAATTCGAATAAAGAAATCCGAAACAAATCTAAAATCCAAATGATCAAATTTTTAAACATACAGTACTGGACATATATTGTTGTTTAGAACATTTGTTTTTTTGACATTCAAGTTTGTATCGAATTTCGCGCTTCGGATTTCTGATTTTCCAGCTTGTCTGGGTCAGGAGATATGGAGTACATCGTCTCTGCCTGCGGCAGACAGGCGTGACGATGTGTATTAAAGCATTGACGCCTGTCTGCGTGCTACGCACAGGCAGACGGTCAATGCGCTCCAGAAAACCTCGTCCCTCATAATTTTTCTTCACCTCTCTACTATACCAATAATTTCCCCTGCTATCTCTGACGCAGGGAGCGTCTTATCTGCGTACCCATCATCAATAACTACCTTAGGCATACCATATATCAATGAGGATTTATCCTGAGCAATCGTACTGCCGCCAGATTCCTTAATTGCCCTCATCCCTTCCCGTCCATCATCGCCCATGCCTGACAGGATAATTCCAATGGCATTCCCATTGAAAAATTCGGCCACTGATTTCATTGTCATATCTATGGAAGGACTCAGGGCAATGGACGATGGATGATCGTTCGCTACGCTTACCAGGACGATAGACGCCTCGTCCCTCATCCCTCGTCCATCTTCTTTCGTCCTTCGCAGCTTGAGGGTTGTATGGAATCCGCCAGGCGCAAGATATACGGTTCCAGCTTGAATAACCTCATTATTCTCCGGCACCTTTACTTTTAATTCGCAAATTTCATTTAAATGCTCAGCAAGGCTCTCGGAAAAAAAACTGCTTGGCATATGTTGAGCAATAATAATGGGGGCGGGGAAATCATAGGGAAGGGATGGTAAAATTGATTCCAAAGTCTGCGGACCTCCAGTGGAGGCTCCGATGACAACGATTTTTCTTTTGAGGAGTATTTTGCGTTTCGGCATGGTTAACTTTTCAGCGACGGGTATTTTGATTTTTCCAATACTAACCTTTGAGGCTGCTTTTACTTCATCCAGGAGTTGGGTTTTGATCTTTTTTATATCCAGTGATAATTCACCTGACGGCTTAAGAACAAATCCGACCGCTCCGGCATCAAGGCACTTTATAGTAATATCAGCGCCTTCCTTACTGTGGGCGGAAAGAATTACTACCGGAGTGGGATATTCAGCCATAATATGGTTTAAGGTAGTCAAGCCGTTCCATCCAGGCATTACTAAATCCAGCGTGATACAATCAGGTCTTTTTTGGGGTATTTTTTTCAAGGCTTCCGCTCCGTCCTTGGCAGTATCTATCACTTCTATTTCAGGGTCAGAATTGAGCATATCTGATACCAGAGCTCTCATAAACAGGGAGTCGTCAACTACTAATATGCGAATTTTCTCGGATTTTTCCATTCGTTCTCTTCCTGCCTTTCGGCAGACAATACATTTTTTTTGGAGTGCAGTGACCGTGTTACTGCTTTAATACGCATCGTCACGGACGATGCACTCCATATTACCTTTCTGCTGGTTCAATCTGCCTGTCAGAATTGGTACAGGCAGATTGAACCAAAATGTTTTGATTCAGGCTTGTAGCCTGAACCAGCATGAAAATTGACATAATACGGCGCGTAAGAAATGCACCCTACAAACATTATGATTTCGCACGTAGGTCGGGTTTCTTACCCGACATTATTCTTTCTAAAATGCCTAAAGTGAAAAAATCAAAAAGCTTGACTTTTTACCACTAACTTATCGTGAAACTTGTTTCATGCGCTCACTTCACACTTTAGGCAATCTAGGCACTTTCTACTTTAGTTAGTTAACCAAGATGTTTTTCCACAGTTTCAATGACCTGCTTCTCATCAAAGGGTTTGACGATATAATCTACGGCTCCGAGTTCTTTACATTCCTTTATCATCGAATTCTGCCCTACAGCCGTAATCATTACAACTTTCACTTTTGGATCAAACTTAATAATTTCTCTAAGAACCCTCAATCCCTCTTGCTCACCCTCAGGCATAATAATGTCTAATAAGATTACGTCAGGGCTTTCCTTTCTAAATTGCTTTAAGGCATTGGCTCCTGTGTCGGCCTTTATCAATTTATGTTCAGGCAATTTCTGTGATAAAATATCCTTCAACACCGTTTGCATAAAGATTGAGTCATCAACGATTAGAATCTTTTTCATGGCAATCCCTCTTTTTCTTCCGCCTTAGTTATTTGGCCTTCAGCCTCTGGTCTTTGTTCAATAGCTGTGCCGTGTTTTAGTTGGATTTTAGACAATTTGATAAGTTCTTCTTCGGAGAGCACCTTGTTTAAATCGAGTAAGATTATGAGGCGGTTATCAGTGGTTATCTCGCCACTAATATAAGTTCTATCAATTCCGGTTACCAGTTTCGGAGTAGGCTTAATCTCTGTATGGGGAATTCTCAAGACCTCGGTAACCTCGTCAACCATAAGGCCAAAAAGGTCTTTTTCCTGCTCTGTTATTACTATATGCTTACATTCCACTCCCTTTTTTGCGGGCAAATAAAAACGCTCTTTGAGGTCTATGGCAACTGTAATCTGGCCTCTTACATTGGTTACACCTTTAATAAAATCAGGAGATTCCGGTATTGGGGTAATAATAGACCCTATCCTGATAATTTCTCTTACCTGACTTATATCAGCGGCAAATTCCTCCTCTCCCAAACGAAAAACTATTAACTCAATAATCGTTGCCTCTTCTTCATTTTCTGGTTTTTTCCTCATTTCTTGTATCTTCATTTTCACTCCTTTTAAGGTCGAATTTTTGAGTCTGGCAGGTGAATTTTACTTTTTAACATATCTTTGTTATTCACCTTCTTTTTCTTCTTCTTTGGCAGTTACTTTGAATTTTTTCAGCGCTGTTTTCAGGTCATCTGCTAAAGTAGATAAGTTCTGAGCGGATGCGGCCATATTCTGCATAGATGCTGTCTGCTGCTGAATAGATGTTGACATCTGCCCTGATCCCACGGCTGCCTGCTCGCTTATGTCAGCTATTTCTTCTATTGTCTTTGCAACCTGTTGGGCGCCTCCTGCCTGTTCAGTAGTCGCAGATGAGATATCCTGCGCCTTAGCCGTGATCTCCTGGGCGCCAATGCTGATCTGGTCTAATATGGAGAGAGCCTGATTGATGATATCAATACTTTCGGTAACCTGCTGAGTTCCGGTAGTCATGCTGCTGACTACCGCGCCTGTTGATTCTCCTACAGTGGTGACCATAGTTTCAATTTGCATAGCGGCATTCTTGGTTCCTTCGGCTAGTTTCCTTATTTCGTCTGCTACAACAGCGAAGCCTCTTCCAGCTTCTCCTGCGTGAGCAGCTTCGATTGCGGCGTTTAGAGCAAGCAGATTTGTCTGGTCGGCAATATCCTTGGTTGTTCCAACTATTACGGTTATCTCCCTGGCCCTCTTATCCAGTTCTTTCACTGTCGCAGTGTTGCCCTTTACAATATCATCTATGGTTTTTAATCTATCTGCCGCCTGCTTTCCGGATTCGGTCCCTTTTTTAGCAAGTTTGGCCGCTTCCTGGGTAATATCCGCCGCCGCCTTTGCATTGGCTGAGCCTTGTTGTATAGACGCAGAAAGAGCGGCTACAATCTTCGTGCTGCCCTCTAATTTCTTGGATTGATCTCTTGCCCCGGCGGCGACCTGCTGTGTGGTCTTTGCCGCCTGGACAAGAGCGTTGTTTACCTGTCTTGATGTGCTGGCTACTTGAGATGACCCTGCAGCTACTTTTGCGGAGCCATCCACTGACAGTCTGATAAGAGCGCTGAGATCATCAAATGATTTATTAAGAGCGTCTGCCAGGATTTTAAAATCTCCTTGCGCTTCAACGATCATTCTCTGCGTTATATCTCCCTTGGATAAAGCGACGGCAAGCCTTGTTACTTCCTGGATAGGAGTGGCTACTGCGTCAATTAAGGAATTAAGCGTATCTACAATGTCTTTCCAGCTCCCTGTAACCCCTTTAACCGTTGCGCGCTCACTTAGTTTCCCTTCCACGCCCGCTACTTGAGCGACCCTTGCGACTTCATCGGCTAATCTATTAAGACTGTCCACCATCTTATTAACGGTCTCTTTTATCTGTAAAATCTCGCCCTGCGCCTCTACCGTTATCTTCTGGGTCAGGTCGCCATTGGTAATTGCAGTCGCCACTGTGCCTATGTTTCTGACCTGACTCGTCAGGTTATTTGCCAGTGTGTTGACATTATCAGTCAGGTCTTTCCATGTGCCTGCTACGCCCGGCACCACTGCCTGGCCTCCGAGTTTTCCCTCTGTTCCCACCTCTCTGGCAACCCTGGTAACCTCGCCTCCGAATAGATTGAGGTTGTCCACCATTTTGTTAACGATCTCTTTTATCTGTAAAATCTCGCCCTGTGCATCAACCGTTATCTTCTGGGTCAGGTCGCCGTTGGCAATGGCAGTCGCTACTGTGCCTATGTTTCTGACCTGATTCGTCAGGTTATTTGCCAGTGTGTTGACATTATCAGTCAGGTCTTTCCATGTGCCTGCTACGCCCGGCACCACTGCCTGGCCTCCGAGTTTTCCCTCTGTTCCCACCTCTCTGGCAACCCTGGTAACCTCATCCCCGAATAGATTGAGGTTGTCCACCATCTTGTTAACGGTCTCTTTTATCTGTAAAATCTCGCCCTGCGCCTCTACCGTTATCTTCTGGGTCAGGTCGCCGTTTGCAATGGCAGTAGCCACTGTGCCTATGTTGCGCACCT
>JAIQZU010000073.1 GCA_021776915.1 Candidatus Scalindua sp.
TCTTGGTCTTGTTTGTCGGTCAGATCCAGGCTAGGGAAAACCGCCCCATTTCCACTGATACGCCGAAGACCTTTCAGCGGCAAAAAGCGCTCAGGCCCGAGTCTGGCATTTCTAAAGACATGGTCAAGATCCAGATAATCAATGCCATGATTACCGAGGTGCGCATAGGGACCAGGGACGACGGCAGCTAGTTCTGGAAAGTCAAGGTACGCAACAACGGCAGCGCAGTGATCAACCCCGGAAAGCTATCCGTACAGACCATGCAGAGAACGAATAATCCCAATGCTTCCACCCTGGCCACCGGGGGAACCAAGATCATGCAGTCCATCCAACCCGGGCAGACCCAGGAGGTTATGGGTAACTGGATTAGATGTAGCGCAATTTATGAATTTAAGGCCACACTGCGCAATTTGGTTCGAAACAAAAACATCCATTCCAAAACAATTAATCCGGTGCCCAGGATTTCTCTGATAGAGGTCAAGCCGCAGAACATCCGCTGGTTCGATCAAGAAAAGAAGTGGAACGCGGATATCAAAAACACCTCGCCGTATACTTTGAAGGTAATAACGCAGGGAGTTCTGCAAAAGGGTTTTGACAAACAGGCTGTTGGTGGTCAGGTGCGTATTATTCCCCCCAACAGCACCAAGACTACCATGAAACTAAATGCGCTGTTAAATTGCACCGAAAAGTGACCCGGCATTTGCACTGAAAACTGACCCACCTAATCAAGCCAGATTATGGCTCATTTCTTGGGTTTTCGTTTAGTTTTTTTCTCCTTATTACTGGTTGAGTTTTTGAACCGGTAACTGTCATTGCCGGTTTCAATGATATGGCAGTGATGAGTCAGTCGATCTAGCAGTGCAGTCGTCATCTTTTCATCACCAAACACATTCGGCCATTCAATGAAGCTAAGATTAGTGGTAATAACAATGGCGGTGCGTTCGTAGAGCTTGCTAATCAGATGAAACAGCAAGGCACCACCTGCTTGGCTAAAGGGGAGATAACCCAGTTCATCAAGGATCACCAGATCCGTGTGCATCAACCTATTCGCTATTCTCCCTTGCTTTCCAAGCTGTTTTTCCTGTTCCAGCAGGTTCACCAGTTCAATGGTCGATAAAAAGCGAATACGTTTATGATGATATTGAATGGCCTGTACCGCGATTGCAGTTGCTAGATGAGTTTTACCAGTACCAGGGCCACCCACAAAAACAACGTTCTGGGCTTCGGCCATAAACTCACAGTGATGCAGTGCAGTAATCAGTTCTTCGTTCACCTCACTTTGGGTAAAATCAAAGCCTGTCAGATCACGGTATGCTGGAAAGCGTGCGACCTTCATCTGATACTGGATAGAACGCACTTCTCGTTCAGCGACTTCGGCTTTGAGTAATTGTTGTAGTATGGGTTCAGCTTTACTGTAAGCAGGTGAGGCCTGCTCAGACAGTTCGGCAATGCTTTGTGCCATACCATGAAGTTTCAATAACTTCATCGTTGCTATCGTGGCATCAACGGACATGGTGTTTCCCCCGCAGGTGATCATAACGGCCAGTGTTGGCTTTGGGTTCCTTTACCAGCGTGAGCTCAGGCCGAGGCTTAAGCAATGCAGGTCTTGGCTTATCCAACAAGCGGTTAAGGCAGTTAATGACATGCTGCTTAGAAGGACTGCCACTGGTAAGTGCAGTGGTAATAGCTTGCTCTACCTTGTGTTCATCATGTTGCAGCACCAGTGCCAGTATATCGACCATATCCCGATCACCACCTGGGTGCTTGAGTAATTGCTTTTGTAGTTTACGGAAGCTTTCTGGCAGTTCCTTGAAGGGTGCTCCATTGCGCAACGCACCAGGCTTACGCTGCAACACGGCTAGATAATGACGCCAGTCATAGATTGTTTGTCCCTTTTGGTTGTGGTCTCGTGTGAATGCACGTTGGTGTTCTGCAATCACCTTCTCCTCTGCAACTATCACCAATCTATGCGCATAGACATGTAAGCTGATGGGGCGATTGGCAAAGGAAGCTGGCACACTGTAACGATTATTATCAAAGGTAATCAGGCAAGTAGATGAAACCCGCTTACTGTGTTCAATATATCCATCAAAGGACGTCGGAATCGACATCAGGCAAACCACTTCATCTTGCCAGACATCGGCAATCATTCTGTCTTTATACTCAGGATGACGGATCTCTTGCCATAAGGTTTTACAGCGCTGTTCCAGCCATGAGTTCAGCGTATCAAGATCAGCAAATTCCGGTGCCTGATGCCAAATACGATATCGGGAGTCTCTGACGTTCTTTTCTATCTGACCCTTCTCCCAGCCTGCGGCTGGGTTACAAAAATCAGACTCAAACATGAAGTGGCTGACCATAACCTCAAAACGAGCATTAACCACACGTTTCTTGCCATGACGGACCTTATCAACAGCGGTCTTCATATTGTCATAGATACCGCGCTCTGGCACACCACCAAGCACCCTGAAGGCATGGTTGTGCGCATCAAAGAGCATCTCCTGGGTTTGTAGGGGGTAAGCTCGCAGAAAGAAAGCGCGGCTGTTGCTGAGCTTGAACTGGGCAATCTGCAACTTGGTGCTCCTACCACCCAGAACAACATAGTCCTCGCTCCAGTCAAACTGAAAAGCTTCTCCTGGAGCAAAGGCCAGTGGTACATAGGTGCCGCTACTGGCAACACGTGAAGCTTCCTGCTGTTGTGCCCGCCAATCCCTGGCAAAGGCGGCAACACGGTCATAGGAACCGGTATAACCCAGTGGTACCAGGTTATAAAATAGCTGCTTTACTGACAGTCGCTGTTTGCGTTTACGCCGTGCCTCACGATGCAGCCAGCTGGTCAGAGTATTGGCATAGTCGTCCAGCTTGCTTGGGGGTTTGGGCCTTGAATACTTCGGCTCGACTATACCTCTTGCCAGATATTTACGGACTGTATTACGAGAAAGTCCGGTTCTCTTGGCTATCTGCCGAATACTGATCTTATCGCGGTGTCGCCACCGCCTGATTACACTTAATAATGCCACGTCTATCACTCCTTTTGCCTCCTGCTGGTTCTTCAGCAGGTAAGGGTTACACGTGGGTCAATTTTCGGTGCAAATAATGGATCTTAGTGGGTCACTTTTGGATGCAATTTAACA
>JAIQZU010000074.1 GCA_021776915.1 Candidatus Scalindua sp.
CCTGTCAGTCGTTTTGGTGGTACTCCTTGAATCATGTGTCAATGTAAAAAATGATTTCCCGGCTTGCCCTTCCTCATTAAGGTTTGTCGCCTCTTCAATAAGCACAAAGGCAAGTCCACCAGGAGGAAAAGCCCTGTCATCAGCAGCGATGCCCCTCATTGGGGTAACAAGTAAACCTAATGAACCAATATAGAGTGAAGTTTTCCAATTCATGTCCCTTGCATATGCAAGGCTTGAACTACGTTTAACATTTTTGCCTAAAACTGGAAACCCATAACCTGTAAAGTTGACTTCGCCTCCATGTTCCTTTCCAATAGCCTGAAACACCCTGAAATTCTTAGCAATAAATTCACTCAGTTCCTGAGGGCTTTTGGTGTTAAGGTATCCTTCCCTGAAAAGTTTTAATGTCTCTACCTGCTTTTCCGGAGTAAAACCTATTGATTCAAAAGATTCAGGATATGACTCGACCTTTTCAAAATATTTCCTGCTATTGTCTATCGCGTAAAGCAATTCTATACTGCCATAATCATCTTTAAAGTTGGGAATTTGATTAGGATCGGTAATTTCTAACATGTTTACTCCCACTTCAATTGGTGTAGGAGATACCGGTTTCGCCACCTCTTCTGTTGGCAATGATATTTCTTTCACTGTAGTTGTAGTTGTTGCGCACCCTGCCTGTAAGATAATAATCAAAAATGCAACTGCCAGTAAACTGTTAAGTGTGTTATTCTTTGGTTTCATAAAACTATTACTCCTTTCCAGTAATATTGATTTTGTATTGAAAGTGCTTTAGTGCTTAAAGTGCCGTTCCCCTGTCAAGACCATTGCGATTCCATGTTCATTTGCAGCATCTATCGACTCCTGATCCTTTTTGGAGCCGCCGGGCTGTATCACGGCAGTTATTCCGGCCTTAGCCGCAATGTCTATACAATCCCTGAAAGGGAAAAAAGCGTCAGAGGCCATAACTGATCCGGAAACCCTATCACCTGCTTTATTAATTGCTAAATTAGTAGAGTCAACACGGCTCATCTGGCCTGCTCCTACACCGACTACCATCTCACTCTTTGTGAAAACTATTGCATTAGATTTAACGTGTTTGCAGACCTTCCACGCAAACAGCAACTCTTCTATCTCGTCTTCGGACGGAGTCTTTTGTGTAACCACCTTTAGTTGATCTCTGTCACCGGAAAGCATATCTTTATCCTGAACCAATAAACCGCCGACTACCCCCCTGCAATCATTTATTTTTTTATGTACGGAAGCTTCACCCAAAGAATCCAACTTCAACAATCGAAGATTCTTTCCCCAGCCTCGTTTTGTAGTCAGAATTTCAATAGCCTTATCGTCGAATCCCGGCGCTGCGATCGCCTCAACAAAATGACCCGGTTCGGTAATGGCCTCAGCAGTCTTCTCGTCAACTGTTCTGTTTAAGCTCAGTATACAACCAAAAGCGGAGACAGGATCGGAACTGTAAGCTTTTGTAAAAGCCTCACTGAGGTCATCGGCGCTCGCCGCACCACAGGGATTTGCATGTTTGATTACTACTGCAGACGGCTTTTCAAATTCCTTTACTATTTCGATAGCAACATCGGTATCCAATATGTTATTAAAAGAGAGTGCTTTACCATGCAACTGTTCCGCATTTGAGATGCAGGGAATCTCAATGTTTTTACGAACATAAAATGCCGCCGTCTGGTGGGGATTTTCGCCATATCTTAAATCCTGCTTTTTATTCAGATCAAGGCTTAATGTTTCAGGGTAGGCATCTTCACTGCCCCTGTTGAAATAATTAAAGATTACCTTATCGTACCGGCTGGTATGCTCGAATGCCTCGGTAACTAGTTTATAACGTGTCTCGTACGAGAGATCACAGCCTCCTTCATTTAATTCCTTTAAAAGTGCTTCATAACGCTCAGGATTTACTACAACTGCTACATGTTTAAAATTTTTGGCCGCAGACCTTATCATGGATGGCCCGCCAATATCAATATTTTCAACAGCCTCTTCCTGAGATACATTCTCTTTACTGATAGTCTTCTCAAACGGATATAGATTAACAACAACAAGATCAATAGTACCAATCCCTAACTCCTCAATCTGCTTCATGTGGCTTTCGTTATCTCTTACAGCAAGCAGGCCGCCGTGAATCTTGGGATGGAGCGTCTTTACCCTGCCATCCATTATTTCCGGAAAGCCTGTATATTCAGATACATCTGTAACCTCAATACCGTTCTCTCGAATCGATTTAGCAGTACCGCCAGTTGACATAATCTTGACACCAAGGCCTGCCAGGCCTTTAGCAAGTTCTATTATTCCCGTCTTATCAGAAACGCTTATCAAGGCTGTTTCAATCTTTGCCATAGAGTCTCTCTCCTTTCAATCGTTAACTTCTTATTTGTCTTGCAGCAATGCTATCAAAGCGCCGGTTTTATGTCAAAATAATAAACAGATATTTTTCATGCTAGACATAAATGAGGTTAAATAGTATCATTAAAATCACCCTGAAATGACAACAACTTAAGCCGTATATAAGCAACTTTTTTAAAATATCTGAATATAATTTGCGAAACATTAATTAACAAAGAGGTGTCTATTTATGAAAAAAAAGTATATTTACTTTTTTGGTAACGGTAGTGCTGATGGCAATGCATCCATGAAAGATTTACTCGGCGGCAAAGGTGCAAATCTGGCAGAAATGGCAAATCTTGGGTTTCCGGTTCCTTCCGGGTTCACGATTACAACAGAGGCATGCGATGCATACAATAAGAAGAACAAAACATACCCCGCCGGTCTTCAAAGTGAAATTGGCAAAAACCTTTTACGTTTAGAACGTGAAATGGCCGCTAAATTGGGCAATGCTAAAAACCCCTTGTTGGTTTCTGTGAGAAGCGGCGCCGCTGCTTCAATGCCTGGAATGATGGATACCGTGCTGAATTTAGGATTGAACCCTGATTCTGTCCAGGGTCTTATTACAAAAACAGGGAATGAACGATTTCCCTGGGATGCATACAGGCGGTTCATAAACATGTTTGGCGATGTGGTAATGGGCATGGAACATCATGACTTTGAAGAAATAATGGACAGACACAAGAAAAAAGCAAGAGTGGAAAATGACACAGACCTTAGCGCTGAGCAATTAAAAAATGTCTGCGAGGACTTTATCGCTATTTATAAAAAGAGAACAGGGACTAACTTCCCCTTAGACCCAAAAGAACAATTGCGAAAAGCAATTGTTGCAGTGTTTGATTCATGGAATAATCCAAGGGCAATAAAATATAGAGAAATATATGGGATTAATGGTTTATTAGGGACTGCCGTGAATGTACAGGCGATGGTATATGGAAATATGGGAAATGATTCTGCAACCGGTGTGTGTTTTACAAGAAATCCCTCTACGGGAGAAAATAAATTTTATGGAGAGTTCCTTCTTAATGCGCAAGGCGAGGACGTTGTAGCAGGCATACGGACTCCGGAACAAATAAGCGATTTGAAAAAAGAATTACCCGTGGCATATAAAGAACTGGTAAAGATAAGAGGAGACCTAGAGAAACATTACAAAGACCTACAGGATCTGGAATTTACCATACAAGAGGGAAAGTTGTTTATGCTCCAGACAAGGAATGGAAAGAGAACCATGCACGCTGCCGTAAAGATAGCCGTTGATATGGTAAAGGAAAAGCTGATAGACAAAAGGACCGCCATCAGCAGGATAGATCCGAATCAATTAGACCAACTGCTACACCAGACATTTGATCCAAAGGCTAAAAGAAATGTGATTGCCAGAGGATTACCGGCGTCGCCTGGAGCTGCATTCGGCAGGGTTGTGTTTCATGCTGACGATGCAGAAAGATTAGCTTTAAAGGGAGAGATGGTTATACTTGTAAGGATAGAAACTTCCCCTGAAGACGTTGGAGGCATGTATGTCTCACAGGGAATCCTTACAACCCGGGGCGGCATGACCTCTCATGCTGCGGTCGTAGCCAGGGGCATGGGAACATGCTGCGTGGCAGGATGCGGCAGTATTCAAATAAATTATCAAAAAGAAGAATTTACTGTTGATGGAAAGGTTATCAAAAAAGGTGACTACATTTCACTAGACGGCACATTGGGAGAAGTAATGCTGGGAAAAGTACCCACAGTAGAACCTGCACTCAGCGGAGATTTCAACACGCTCATGAAATGGACGGATGAGATACGCAGACTCAAGGTCAGGACAAACGCCGATACACCTGAAGATGCAAAAAGGGCTAGAGATTTTGGAGCAGAGGGAATAGGATTGTGCCGTACAGAGCACATGTTTTTTGGTGCAAATCGTATTGACTACGTCAGGCAGATGATACTTACGGCAGGCAACGTAACTAACCTTAAGACATCTGTTAATGAATCTGAATCAGAACTTGCTAATTCTCCAAAGAGAAAACTTTCTCTATTTAAAAATAATATAAAAAAAATAAAAACAAAACTGAAGGCATCTCAGAAACTATATAATGGAGCACTGAATAAACTGTTACCCATGCAGAGGAGTGATTTTGAAAAGATTTTTAAGATTATGGACGGTCTCCCCGTAACCATAAGGCTCCTCGATCCACCATTACATGAATTCCTGCCCAATGAAGAACCCTTGCAGATTGAACTTGCCAGGAAAATGGGAATGGACCTTAAGGAAGTCAAAGACCGGGTTAATAGTCTCCATGAAACTAATCCTATGCTGGGGCTCAGAGGGTGCCGTCTTGGTATTATCTATCCAGATATTTATCAAATGCAGGTACAAGCAATAATTGAGGCAGCATGTTCTGTAAAGAAGAAGGGTATCAAAGTCATACCAGAGATAATGATTCCGCTTGTAGGCACAGACGGTGAAATGAGTATCCTGAAAAAGGATGTTGAAACGGTTGCGAATAAGGTGTTAGCGAAGAAGGGTGTTAAGATAAATTATAAGATCGGCACAATGATTGAGATACCAAGGGCTGCGTTAACTGCCGACCGCATAGCCAGGCACGCCGAATTTTTCTCTTTTGGCACTAACGATTTAACCCAGATGACATTTGGATATAGCCGTGATGATGTCGGCTCTTTTGTACCTCAATTTGCCAAACTCGGAATATTGAAGAAGGACCCATTCCAGATCCTCGATCAGGTGGGAGTCGGACAGTTAATCAGGACCGGTATCAAAAAAGGGCGGCAAACACGGCCTGACCTGAAGATAGGGATTTGTGGTGAGCATGGCGGCGAGCCTTCGTCAATAGAATTTTGCCACAGGAACGCTATGGACTATGTGAGTTGTTCTCCTTTCAGGGTTCCAATTGCACGTTTAGCAACTGCTCACGCCGTAATAAAGGAAAAAATATAAATGGAAAGTTTGTATTCCGAAAAAGACAAGAATATCTCGAAGTTGATTATAGAGAACTTCCTGAAACCTGTAAGATTTGTAAAAGGATTCTTTTCCTGGCATTTTTTTCAAAGAGAAACCCTTGAGGTTAAATTAAAACAAAAGAATACACAAATAGAGGACTTAAAGGCTCAACTGAATATTGTAAATCACATGTATGAAGAAGGAAGAAACCTTTTGAAGGAACAGAAGAGGGATCTGGAAGAAATGTTAAAGATGGAACGTGAAGGCGTAAATATCCCTTCTTTGATACAGTTAGGAAGTGAAAAGACAAAGATGTCTCAATGGTCTAAAGTAAAGATAAATAAACTGAAGGCTAAGATAGAAAGACTGACAAAAGCCGGAATCCCTACTACCCCTGAGGGCTATTATGAATTAGGGCTTGTCGCATATTACCATGATAAGATTGATGATGCAATCAAGCAATGGGAGACAGTAATAGCGTTGGACAAAAACAACATGGACGCCAGCCACAATCTGGGAATAGTTTATTATACAATTGGAATGTATGATGAAGCTATTTCCAAACTATACAAAGTTGTAAAGAATAATCCCAAAGATCACTCTCCTTATTATTGCCTTGGACTCGCTTATAACGAAAAGCAGAATTATGGCTCTGCAATTCCCGAATTTAAAAAGGCATTGACATATAATGCTGATGACGACGCCATATACTACAATCTCGGTTTATCTTACGACCATAACGGTGAAACGGATGAAGCGATTGATACTTACAATAAAGTAACAGAACTTAATCCCAAACACATTAATGCGACTTATAATCTTGGTGTACTTTATAGAAAGAAAGGATTAATTGATCAATCAATTACTGAGTTCAAGAAGGTCATAGACGCTAATGCTTCTGATGTAAATGCTCACTGCAATCTTGGGCTTTGTTACAAAGAAAAAGGAATGATTACAAATGCAAAGAAAGAATTTGATGATGCCTTACAAGCTGATCCCACAAACGTTAATTCACTTTACAACCTTGGCATCATTTACAAAGAAAGTGGACATAATAAAAAAGCGGCTCTAAATTTTAAAGCAATCCTGAACATGGACTCTAAAAACCAGGATGCACATTACAATATGGGACTTCTTTATTATAATGAAGAGAAATATGATGAGGCTATTGCAGAATTTAAGGAAGCATTAGCTGACAACAGTGACAATGCAGAGATTTATTACAATCTGGGACTCTCTTATTGCAAAAAGAAGTTATTTGAAGATGCAATCCCAGCCTACAAGAGTGCACTAAAGGTTGATAGTAAGTATGTAGAAGCCCTGTTTGAATTGGGTAGCTCATACAATAATACAGGAAAACACGAAAAAGCCATTTCTCTTTTCAAAAAGGTTTTAACACATACTCCCAATAATGCATCTTGCTATTTTAATCTTGGCATTGCTTACAGGGCAAATAGAAAACTGACTGAAGCATACGATGCACAAAAAAAAGCACTGGAACTAAACTCAAACCACGCTGAAACATGGAATGCTCTCGGTATTGTCTGCAGAGAACGAGGGAATCACGATGAAGCTACCCATGCACACAAAAAAGCCTTAGAGATTAATCCTTCCTATGCAGAAGCGCATAATAATCTTGGTATCATATGCGATGACAATGGAAAATTAGAAGATGCCATTACAAACTATAAGAAGGCCATTAAGATTAGACCTGGTTACGCCGAAGCACACAATAATCTTGGAGTAGTATATTCTAAACAGGGCAAGACAGATAACGCAATATCATTTTACAAGACTGCCCTGGATTTAAATCCACATTATGCAGAGGCACATAATAACCTGGGCGTAGCATACGATAGCAAGAAAATGTTCGATGATGCAATCGAACAATATAAGTTGGCAATTGAGAATAACCAAGAATACGCTGCGGCATACAATAATCTTGGCACTACTTATGGAAGAAAAGTAATGTTCACACAGGCAATTTCACAATACAAGAAAGCGATCAAGATTAATCCCGAATATGCAGAAGCTCATTTTAATATCGGTATTGCTTATAACAAAAAGAAGATTTATGACAGCGCTATTGCTTCATTCAGAAAAACCCTGGAATTAAACCCCGATGACGAATCCGCTCATTACAACCTGGCTATAGTTTACAGCAAGAAGAGAATGTACGATGACGCAATACTTGAATATAAGAAAGTGATTGAGTTGAACCCGGGTTTACCTGATGTTCATTATAATCTGGGAGTCGTCTACCGTGAAAAAGGAATGTTCATGCAGGCAAAAAGAGAAGTGTCTCTATATAAGAAACTAAGTAGCCGTAAATAGGAGATTCTTAACAGCCGCTCTTTCAAGGAGGATTCCAGTTGGAGTCCTCTCGAAAGAGAGGTCTGTCTATGGCTAAATTTTAAACCGTCCTATTATATCTTCCATTAAACTGCTATACTCTTCCAACTTTCCATACATAATTTGTGCAACCTCTTCTTTATAGGTATGGCTTGTCATATTTCTGTCGTCAGTCATTTCAAGAAGTTTGATTGTTTCATCCTCGTTTATCGTGCCTACAGTAAATACTTCCCGGAAACAAGACTTTGGTGAATTGCAGATTATTCCTTCTTTTATCTTTAAGTACTCTTTAATAAATTTCCAGTATGCCTTAAAGGTATATTCAAATCTTTGTATTGATGCATCCCTTACTATTGTAGAAAATGATTCCAACAATATTTCCCTTAGTGTCCATATAGCTCTTTTTGCATCTTTATGTCTGGCTTCTAATCTTTCCAAACTATCGCCTCCTTTAAAGCCATCTTCTTAAATTCTTCAGACACGGTAGAGAAATCTACAATTTCCACCTTATATGGGATATTCATCTCCTCTATATATTCACGTAGTAAGATCAACTTTCTCCTGTCAACACCATCTCCTATAACTAGACCCACATCAACATCAGAGGTATTTACAAACTCTCCTCTCGCCCTGGAACCAAACAACACGACCTTTACCTCCTCATCTTTAAGAAATTCTAAAAAAACTTCTTTTAGTTCATTAAGAGGATTTGAAACTTTATCTATCGTATCGCTCATTTTTCCATACTTTATAAAGTCAGGTAGAAGTGGTTACCTCTGTGATATCAAAAAAAGCGTCTTCACGCTTATGTAAAGACGCTATATACTTTTGGTCACCCACCTGAAGTTATGCCAGATACCACCTTTTATTACTTCTTCTCCTTATAATTCTTAATGGCAGCCTCTATAGCTTCCTGGGCCAGAACCGAGCAATGCATCTTATTCGGCGGCAAGCCATCCAGCGCTTCAGCTACTGCTTCGTTTGTAACTTTTGAGGCTTCCTCTAATGACTTATCTTTAATCATCTCAGTAGCCATGCTGCTTGTCGCAATGGCGGCGCCGCAACCAAAAGTTTTAAACTTCGCTTCTGTTATTTTGTCGCCATCTACTTTTATGTACAACCTCATTACATCACCACAAGCGGGATTACCCACTGTACCAACAGCATCTGCATCTTTTATATCTCCCATATTCCTGGGTTCCATAAAATGGTCCATCACCTTTTCGCTATATGGCCCGTTCATATCATCAGACATAATTCAAACTCCTTTCAACTGAAAAAAAATTGGAGACTTTATTAATTATTTACATATTTCTTTTAATCTTTTATACGAGGTATTCTCAGCTTATTGAAAACTTACAGTTGATTTACTATAATCAATCTTCTGATGCTTCATTCTTCTATTCTCAAACGTTACAAATCCCTGATATCCCGCCTTCGTGGCAAGTGATACGGCTTTATCAAAATCTCTACCCACATCATCAGGAGTGTGGGCATCCGAACCGAAAACAATTGGTATATCGTATTTCCGATATACCTTAAGAATTTCAAGTGACGGATAAATTTCACCCACCGGCTTTCTCAAGCCAGAGGTATTTATCTCTACAGCAACACCACATTCTTTAAAGACTTTCGCTGTATCATCTAAATCCTTTGATATCTCTCCAGATGGACGGTTGCCAAACTTCTTCACGAGATCACAATGTCCGATTATGTCAAAAAGCAAAGTACGCGCAGACTTACGTAATAATTCAAAATATTCCTTATAAACGGTATCCACATCCCTGCTATCCCATTCCTTGCGTTCTCCCGGATGGTCGAATGCCCATTCACCAATGTAATGCACAGAACCCATTACATAATCAAAACTGTATCTTGTTAAAAGCTCCCTGGTATAAGACTCAGTACCTGGAGTAAAGTCGGCTTCTATGCCTAACTTAATTCGAATCTCAGGAAATGATTTACGCAGGCTCGTAACCTCATTTACATAATGCGGGAGTTCATCAAGTGTCATTGAAAGGTTCTGTTCCTTACCACTGTCGCCATTCAAAGGCAAATGGTCATTAAAACCTATTTCGTCAAGACCAGAACTTATTGCCTCCTTAACGTAATCGGCCATTTCTCCAACTGCATGGCCACACAAATTTGTATGTATATGGTAGTCTATCATAAAATCTTAACGATACATTACTTCCCAGAACAAGGCCTCGATATCCTCTTTGTGTTTCGACTCTTCATGTGCCAGCCAGACAAAAAGTTTTTTCAATTCGGCATCATCCACATTCTTCGACATACTATCGTAAAAGGCAAAAGCCTTTTTTTCTCTTTTAGCAGCATAAACAAGAACATCCCTAAAGTCTGAATCTTCTCCGATACCTTCATGCGCATCTACCAGAAACTCTGATATCCCCTGCCGATGCTCGTCTTCTGTTATATCTATTTTCTGGTCCTTTAACTCCCCTATGTCAAACTCTTCCAATATTTGTTTATGTTTCAACTCTTCCTCGGCAAACTTAACCAGAACGGCCTTTGTTTGTGCATCGTGCGCATTATCTGCAGCATTCTTATAAAGCAAATAAGTGCCATTCTCCTTGTCAGCCGCTTTCTTTAATATTGATTCTACTGTCTCATTTTTCATTGTATTTTCGAGATAAAACAAATTTACTTTAACACCATAATCTGGTCACAACATTTAAGGAAGCCGCCACCGTCATTAACAACCCTGACTTCTGTACCACACACCTTACACATGCATGTTCTATCGGTCCTATCCATTTTAGGGACATAATTTGTAACATCTACAAATTCACAGTCCTTACCACATGAAGGGCAGGTTTCATGTGGTTCCATTGCATCATGTTGATAACCACATTCAGCACATTTCCAGCTATTCATATAATTTTACTATAGTGAAAAAGTTTTAGAAATGCTTTGAACAGATGATAATGCTATCACTTCAGCATCCGTTCAGTTACCTTAAGTTCTATACCGCAGGCAGGACACACAATCTTATCCCCAACCGTTGCATCAGGTGGAATATTAAGTTCAAGTTTACACACCGGACACAGAAAACCGCGAAATGGACTCCCCGGATAATTGAAATCAAACATCTGTTTCAAAAGAGTCTCATTAATGTCAGAATATTTTGTTTTGTTTCTGATGACCTTTGTTATCTCTCCGGCCTCCAGTACATTGCCAACAAACAAAGCACCGACTACCGCATCATTCTTCAGGACTAACTTCTTATAAACATCAATTTCAGGATGAGGATAATCACCTCTCATTATTTTATAACCACCATTTAGCGGATTTGAAATCCCTATGGAAATCAGGTCAACCCCGCATACTTGTGTTGAACTAACACACGAGATATCATCATATACGGCATCTTTGCCTGTCATATTCGCACCTGCAACCTGTCCCTGCTTCCAGGCCTTCAGCCATCTGATATTAATCTTTGGAATATCATTCTCCCCATCGTTTGACAACTGAGCAACATCACCGGCAGCATAGATGTTATCAACATTAGTACGCATATTATTATTTACCAGAACACCATCGCTGACATTCACACCACTATCACTCAAGAAATCCATGTCAGGTTTCAGTTTATCTATAGCGCCAACAATTTGACATTCTACAAATACATCATTTGTGGTAATAACACCCTGAACAGCTTTATCTTTAATAACAATTTCTTTTATATCAGTTTGATGCTCTATTTTGATACCCTTCTCACCCAGCTTAATCTCAAGAACCTTAGATGCATCTTTATCCATCACATCAGGCCATAGCCTGTCCCCTCGCAGCAAGTATGTAACTCCAATACCGCTTTTATTCAACGCTTCTACCAGAGACAGTGTCAGGAAATCTTCACCGACTACTACAGCATTTTTTGCATTCTTAATTCTTTCTTTTATATTTTTCGCATCATCTATCGTCTTTAATTGAACTATTCCGTCATTTAAATCGCTACCCGGATATTCCCTGCTTTTAATAGAACCACCTGTTGCAATCAACAACGAATCATATGCGATTACAGTTTCATCACTTAAAACAACTTCATTTTTACTGTCATTAACCTTTACAGCCTTCTTTCCAAGGAGTAAAACAACGCCGTTATCTTCATAAAAACTCTTCTTTTTCCCCCATAATCTTCCCTCATCGACTGAACCGCAGACATACCCCGGGAGTTGAGGTCTATAGTAAAATGGATAATTCTCTTCCCCTACTATTGTTATTTTACTATCACTATCAGACTTCCTGATTTGCTCGACTGCTTTTATACCGGCAACACCATTACCAATGATAACGTATTCTGCCATTTATCAAAACTCCTTATAAATTACATCATCGTATTCTGTCTCAATCCTTCCTTTGTGGTCTAATTCTTCTGCCGCCAGATCTTCAAAGAGATTTTTTACTTCAACGCTGCTCACAACCTTAGCCATATCTTTAAAAAACTGGTATGCCTTGTGTTCTCTCTTCATTGCATGAATCATTATATCCTGAATAGATGAATCCGGAGCAATCTCTTTATCAAGAAGATAATCACTTAAGTGTAAGTCGTGTGCTTCTTTAACGGTATGGTGCTCTTCATCAACAGTGCTTAAATCAAAATTCTCCAATAAAGTCTTATGTTTCAATTCAATTGCTGCAAATTCATTAAGTAATACTTTCGCGGAAGGGTCATTCACCGTATTTGCCGCTTGAGAATAAAACCGATTAGCTTCGTCTTCATTCTGAATAGCCTGATCCAGTATTTCCTTTAACGTTTTAAATGACATAATCCATTCCTCCTTTTAATGTCAATGAGTAGGCGCTACTTAAACAAATATAATTTACAGAACCAACAAGGTTGCCTTAAGGTAATTAACTTACAATAAGCTTTTTAAAAACTCTTTGCCCGGCGGTTTGTTTTCTTTGTATACTATTACCCCATTCTTATCCAGGATAATGTTTAAGGGTATACCCACAACCTTATATAGCCTGGCAATGTCAGCACGGGAATCAAGAACCACAGGATAATTTATCTGCATCTTCTCAATAAAAGATTTGACTTTTTTTACACTTTCCTGAATATCGATACCTAACACATTTAAACCATCATCTTTAAGCTCACTGTAATATTCCTTTAGGATCGGTATTTCATGTCTGCATGCAGGACACCATGTAGCTCCAAAAACAAGTAATGTGACCTTATCTTTAGCAAATGTTCCCAACTCTATCTCCTTGCCGTCTACAGTCAACAGTTTAAACGGAGATGCTTTTTTTCCCACATCTACGCCGGTCTCTACCCCAGCAAATACTAAATCCTCTGTGATGCTGAACGTAAGAGAGAACACCACAAATGTACTTAACAATAAAATCACAAACGGCCTTATAACTATATTCATATTGAGTCCCGTCTCTTTCAAATAATTCCTTTAAATCACGCAACCTTCAGGCTGCGGATACTTTTCTTTTAAAATACATTTACTGATGGGAATTACCAAATTATACTATTTTTTCTCTTTAAATTGAAACAAATTATACAAGTTAGATTCAAGCCTGTTTATTGTTTATTTAAACAATCTTTACAAGTACCATAGAAAGAGACGTGATATCTGGAAGGTGTAAACTCATTTAGAATTCCGTCCGGCAATGTCGGGTTTATGTGATCACCCTCAATGTCAGAGATTTTGTTGCATCCTAAACAGATAATATGATGGTGGGTGGCCGTATTGGGGTCGTAGTGCTTTCTTTCATCATCTATAGTAATCTTTAAGACTTCGCCCATCTTTTCTAAAATATCCAGCGTTTTGTAAACAGTGGTAAAAGATATGGTAGGATAAATCTTCTTTATTTTGGCGAATATATCCTCTGCTGAAGGATGCTCAAGATTACCCTCAAGAATCTTAAATATCCCCATTCGTTGCGGTGTAATCTTAAAATTCTTATTCCTGAACTTTTCTATTAAATTATCAGCTGTATCCAATTCATCACCATAAAAAATTATAAATTTATGTTATACGTATTATTAAACAACAATCATTACAGATTGTCAAATCTAAATTTGCCATGCTTTCTAAGAATTCCCAGACGCTGATTGGCACAGATGGAACACAGATGTAGCTTAAAAGATGGATTGTGAAAAAGTGAGAAATGATTTATTGTTGGGGTTAACCGGCTCGTAGTAGTAAAATTCTTTACATTGTGGCACCATAGGTGATCCTATTTTTCTGAATAACTGCTTTAAAGTAATATAAATCATGTCTATGATATTGGAAATATACAGATGCCGTCTATTTCGAATAGCATAGTTGCAGTCTATTTAACTGTAGAGGTAAGTATGAATGAGGCATTAAGTAAAAAATTAAATTTGAGGGTAAATGGGTATTCGATTACATTGAATGGGATTTTAATTGATTCAGAGCTTTATAAATATAGCATCAAAAAGTTAGGATTCTTTCAAAGACTAATTATTAAACCCTCCAACGATGAAATTGTTTTTTGGGCAAAGAACTGTGATTTTCATTACATCAATGACGATTATAAAAATTCAATTGTGCCAATATTGCATAAAAAAATTGGTACTCATATGATGTATGGCACGTCTGCATATCTGTGGTAAAAATGATTCGTTATCAAAATTTACTTTCCAAATCATTCAAAATGAATATGCTGCTAAATTAAACCTAGAGAAATTAGAAGATAAGGTAAAAAGTGTAATTGGAAGTCCATCATCATCCGAAGGTTCTGGTAGAATATGGGAAGTGGGAAAAGAAAAATTAGTTATAGAATTTCCTTGCAATATACAACATGGTTACGTTCATTTCATGGTTAGTGATTAAATATACTCTTAACCAAAGCATAAACCTGACGCGAAAACAACAGTTATTTATAACTTTCAAGATTATCTAACCCGGCATTAGTTGTAACGCAGCATCGGTATGGCTCAGGTTATACCAGTCGTTACGGCGATGAGCCACTGAAGTCATATGAGACTACATGTAAAGTAAGAATAAACTTCAACCAGCTATTACCGAAAATCTTATGGTCAAAATTGGTAGAAATGATCCATGTCAGTGTGGTAGCGGTAAAAAGTATAAAAATTGCTGCCTCAATAAGAAACCACGAGAGCAAATTGTAATGGTGGGGTCGCCTGAGCGTCTTCGCGGCATTCACTACGACAAAGATAAAATGGAGTTAATGGGATTGACCCTCGACGGCCGTTTAATTAAACCTGACGTAACCTTTAGTCAAACCCATTATATTGGCCAATCAGGGAAGGAAAAAGCCATCACCCGAGTCCAAGAGAAGGTTATCCCTAATGAAGCCGATCTAATAAGACACTTGTCATCATCGTTCGATATGATCATCGCTGTCGATACAAACTCAAAAATCATTGAATCCAAAACTGTGTCAGTAACTGGTGTTATCCATTGCATTATTCAAAAAACGCCTGATCCTGACGTATATGATGTGGACTTCCCGTGGCACGGGGCTATTCTGTTTCGGAACTGCCCAAGTGAGTTGCCTTCCGAAAAATTCGGATGGATGACCGTGATAAGAAGATTTAATCGCGAACCTCGAAATAAAACGAAAAGGTTTGCTATAGTAACAGATCACGATTTGGATAATCACACATCATATAATAGCAAACAAATATCGATTTTCAGGGATTTCTACTTGCCTGACAATTTTACACTAATGTATGGGAGAGGCGATGGGCCGAGCCAAAACATCTTGAATTATGTGGTAAAGCAATGCGATAAGAAATCATCAGAGCTGCTCAAAGAAATCGAGGAAAAAGGTTATTACCAGCATAATGACAAGAAATTTTCAATCAACCAAATTCCTGTGCCAGGTTTGTAGGCAGTCAGAGGGATTTGGCACTGACAAAGAATATTGCCTAATCAGGAACAGACACAATTAATTTGTACTTCACTCCTTAGATCATGGCTCAGGTTTTCTGTTCGATATCAAACAGAGGTCCCTGTATCCATTTACCATAACATTTCGGGCACTTGCCGGGGAATTATAATGGTTTTATATAAAAACAGATACCGCGTTGAATCAAGCCGCCTGAAAGATTGGGATTATTCGTCAAGCGGATATTATTACATAACAATTTGCACCAAAGGCCGGATATGTCATTTTGGAGATATTGTAAATGGTGAAATGATTTTATCGGCAATCGGCGAAGCCGTCCATCAATATTGGCAGGAAATCCCAAATCATTTCCCATTTGTCAGATTGGATGAATTCATCATAATGCCCAATCATGTACATGGCATAATTATTATTGATAAATCGGATGCGGGTGATGAAAACGCGAAAACGCCGGTACACAACGTAGAGACGCAAGGTGTAGAGACGCAAGATTTTGCGTCTCTACGTTATAAAAATGATATGGATTTGCAAAAATCAAATGAACCCCAAAATAAATTCGGACCGCAATCAAAAAATATTGCATCCATAATTCGCGGGTTTAAAATCGGGGTTACAAAATTTGCCAAAAACCAGAATATGTCTTTCGGATGGCAGCCCAGATTTTATGATCATATCGTCCGTAACGAAAATGATCTCAACAGGATACGTCAATACGTAATCAATAACCCGGAAGACTGGGATAAAGATGATTTTCATCCATAAGATTGTTAACCAATGAGCGCCAAACAAAATAATCATTCGAAAGGATTTGTAAAATTCATGTTCTTTCTTGTAATTACCTGCATAGATAAAATTGAAAAAATGCAGTATCCAAGGAAGAAATAGAAACCAAATTCAAATCTAGCTCCCAATTCCATTAACCCTCCCATAGTGGAGGCATTGGCCGCCATGAATGCAACAATAATGGCTACTACGAATACGTCAGCCATTGACCACTTACTTATCGCACTGCTTATTAAGAATGCTTTCCTGCTATTCTTCGAGTCATAAAAATAAGCACCCAACAACATCAGCAGGAGCTTAGTAACCGGAATTATTATACTGAAAAGCATCACCAGAAAGCCGACAAAACCGTTACCGGTGCGGAAAAGCTCTTTGACTGTCCCCGCTATACTTCTTGTCTCATTGTAGGCCTCAAATTCTCCTTCGATGTCATTAAGCCCTAGCATTCCGGTAACCATGCCTATCATTCGTTTGGCTTTACCTTGTTCGTCTTTTTCTGATTTCCCTTTACCATTCTGCATTGACTTCTCAACCATGGAATCGACAATAATGTCTATCCCCTTATCAGTCATCCTGGCTTTATCTATCGTCCCGGTCAGAGTAAGCATGGGCTGCGTGACTCCGGGAATCAGCAGTGCAAGGGAAATTATGGTAATAATTAAAACCGTAGAAAGCTTTGGAGTTTCCATACTAAACAATCCCTTTCATTTAACTTTAAAATATTTGACACATTTGAAATGCTGCCGTCTCCCAGTGGGCAATTGCTGAGCATATACAACAGACACCATTAAATTGAGCGATTTTGTAGCCGCAACCTCAAAGCTGAGCTTAGCTCTGTGAGGTTGTGTAACTTGATCATATGAGGAATTTCAATGTTGTAACAAAATGTGGGGCGTAAAGTCCTCGGCGCAGTTTGTCCGAGGATAATTATACGCCCCCTACTCAACTCAGGTTTTCCGTTCGATATCGAACAGAGGTCCCTGTATCCACGTACCCTGGCATTTCGGACACTTGCCGGGCTTGTGCAATTTATCTTTATTAAATTGAAAATCACACTTCCGGCAGTTTGCGGGTGTAACAACCAGACGATCATCGGCATGCTTAAGGCTCTTGATAAGATGCCTGATATCATCCTCCGCATCCTTCTGCGGCACCTCGAGATGCCTTGCAATTTCCACCAGATCCATAGAATCGTTCCGGAGTAGTTCAATCAGATCCTTACGTAACATGTGCAACTTTCCAAATCAAATTTCAATATTGACTCCTGTACTACCTCATGTAAGTGCTTCGGTTACAATCTGTCACGGTACGATTAACTTGTTTTTCACACGCTTCCCGGTAGAAATTATCAATCTCAGCAGCCAGCTTTACAGACGGTCTTTCAAGTGTTTTGAACAAATCAGCCATGGACTCCGTAACATTTCTAATGGCTTTGGCTAGTTTTGCTATTTCAGCAATTTTTTTCTTTTCAGGTTGTTCTTCTTTTTTCATTTTTCATCCACTAACTGTTTAACTTCAGTATTTAACATTCCTTGCACAGAATGTAAAGTTTTCAATATTTATTTGTCTTGAATATGCTTTGACATCTTTTGCACGGAAATGTCATTTATTGAAAATTCACGCCAACCTTTCAGGTTATCAATACGCAGAATTTTATTCTTTTTATATGCGAATCCAATAAAGTTACCCTCCAGATCAACAATCTGATCGCCCTTTACAATATATTCTGCATAGTTGCCGGTACCGCGAAATCCCTCATTATCAAAATATAACTCATCTCCTGTGATCATTAATAGATGGTCTCTTTTGAAAATAAAAAAATCACGGCTAATACCACGAATCCTGTCCATAACTCCCAATTGCTTTTGACTGCGTATGGAAAACAATACAGGCATGTACGATGAAAATTTATTTGTTTTACCAACAGGTAAACAGTACTTGACGCCGGCATTAATCACCAACGCTGCGATTTCCGCATCTCCTGGCTTAATGTAAACCTTTGTAACAGGTTTGCCATTAGCAATTATGCTATATGAAGCATAATGATCGGGTGTTAACAACGAGCCTAATCCAATCCGGTCTAATGGTACAAAGATTACATGGTCATCTCCCATCTTGACCGGAAGCCCCTGCATAGTGAACACTTTCCTGCTAACGCTTTCTAAGCGGTTACCATAGTCAATTGTTATAGTAAACTGTGTTAATTTATCTAAAATATTTTCACTATAAGCTTTGTCAGAGGTTTGTGTAATACTCTTTATTGTTGATATTACCTTTGCGGTTTCACTTTTAGCAACGCTTGCAACCTTTAAAGCACTTGCTTCTGCCTTCCTGGCTTTTTCTTCATTTCTCCGTGCGATCTCCTTTAAGCTCTCGGCTTTTTCTGCTAATTTGAGTGCGATAGTTTCACTTTCCTTAGCTTTTTCAGCTTTTAACCTCTCATCCTTCGCAATTCTTCTGGCAATCTCTTCGTTTTTCTCAGCCTCTTCTGCTTTCAGCCGGGCCTCTTCCGCAATTCTACGAGCTATCTCTTCATTTTTCCTGGCCTCCTCTGCTTTTAATTGAGCCTCCCTTGCAATTCTTCTCAACTCCTCCTCATTGTCTTCAGCTTTTTCCGCCTCTAATTTAGCCTCTTCTACAATTTTGATCACAAACTGTTCCTTCTTCTTCGCTTCTAATCGTAACTCCTCAGCAGTTATTAAGGCTTTCTGCTCATTCTTCTTAGCCTTTTCTGCTTCTAACTGCATTTCCTCAGCAGCTTTTAACGCTCTCAGTTCGCTCTCCCTGGCCTTTTCAGATTCCACTTGTGTCTCTTTCGCAATTTTCAAAGCGTTTTGCTCTTTCTCCTGAGACTTCTGTATTAGCTTATCTAACTCCTCCTTTCTGTTGATAGTCTTTGACAATGCAATTTCAGTCTGCGACGCCTTTTCCTTTTCAACATTTACCAATTGCATTGCTTTTTCGGTCTCAGTTTCAGCAGTCAAGATTAATTGCAAGGCTTGCTCCTTTTCCTTATCCAATACAGAAACTCTGTTTTTTAATTCCAGGACATGTCCTTTAGATATTTCCGAATCCTGGTCTGCCTGAATCTTAGCCTCTTTTAATTTATTATAATCATCAACGGTTAAAAAACTGTTATTAAATGGGTTAACCTGGCTAAGTGTGGTCAGGTATAGAATCAAGAAGATGTCACACATTCCGACAAGAAACATTCTCATATTATCTCACACCTCCTCTAAAACAACAGGAGCTGACGCCTCAGGTAAAGGAACAATAATCATATATTTTGCAAATAAATGCAATAGAATGCCGGTTATAGTGGAAATATATGCCAGTGGAGCAGATAGCGTACCGGTCATAAACTGAGTTAAACATACGCCCAGCAAAGACCCAAGCAATCCAAAGTACATAGGCATTTCACATAAGAATGTGATCTCTCTCATTTGTTTCCGGTTTAGGCGTTTCCTCTTTGCTTTTTGTGAAGCAACAAGTACTGGAAACGTTTGTAACGCCCCAAATGCAGCAAGTAGTATCAAAATCCATTTAGAAGTAACGAATGAAGAATTGCTTGTACTTTGTGGATTTGTATCTATGAGAAATTGAGACTTAGTGTCTGTCTGAGGTTTAAAATCTGAAGTTGGCCGCGGTGAGATTACAAGATAACCGATAGACCCCAGCAGCAATACAAAAATTATTAAAAGAGGTACAAAAATATGGGCCGTCCCTGAACTGGCGTCAGTTGAGGTTATATTTTTTTTAACATTATCTGTATAATTAGCCACTGTTTGTTCTCTCCTTTCCTTAGTTATAGAAGAAAATAATGCAACTGAATAATTGTACCTTTTTCGCTGACTATTTCAAACTGTTAAAACAGTTTCTCCTTTTATTTTAGTAATTAGCGTGCGCACAAAACAACTCCATTTTGTCATTTTTCTTTATTAATACCACTGTCTACCAGCGCCTTTTGAAGTATTTGTATTGAATGGGTAGTTTTTATTTTAGAATTCTTGCCGGCAAATCCATCTGCTATCTGCATTACACAACCCGGGCAGTTAGTCGCAACGGTATCTGCCCCGCTTCTTTCAATCGAAGCCACTTTCCTCTCAAGCATCTTCAGTGTTAAATCATAATGGATTATGGTAAATATTCCGCCGCCGCCACAGCACGCACCGGCCTGATCCATCTCAACAAAATCAGAAGATTTCTTCAAGACATTTCTTGGCTCATCTGATATTCCGCGTACCCACAAAAGATGGCAGGGATCATGATAGGTCACTTTTTCGTCAATAGGCTTTGTTTCGTATTCATCACCACAATATTTGTCAATAAACTCTGATATATCATATATCTTATCTGACATAGACTGCCATGACGGACCCAGCGTACGCAGGTAATCCATTTTAATAGCCTTGGTACAGGTTGCACAGGCGGTCACTATTGCATCGAGCTTCTGTGATTCAAACACCTCTTTATTTACGTCGGCCAGTTTCTTGGTGGATTTAAAATCCCCCATTGTAGATGAAGGAGTGCCGCAACACAACTGGCCTTGTGGCACAACCACCTCTATGTTCATCCTGTTAAGTACATCAACTACCGCTTCCGCTATATCAACATAAATATAATTAATTAAGCATCCCGTGAACAGGCCTACCCGCATCTTAGGGTTCTTTAATTTCTTTGTCTTACGAAATTTTTGCAATGCAGTCTTCTTAGCTAAAGTAGGTATCCACCTCTTACCCATAAAGAGGAGCGGTAGATGGCGCATCTGTCCTCTCCTTTTCATAGGTATGAGCCACTGGATTTTAGAGCTTACTTTCAGCATCAGGTCAAATAGTATCCTTCTTGGTAATATGTATCTGAAGATTATCCTTGGCAACAAAGGTATGCCCATATTCTCAGCTACTCCGCTGAGCAAGGCCGAAATGATTACCTCATAATCTACTCCTGAAGGACAAACCGTTCGGCATCTCATACACTTTTTGCAGGAATACACATAGTCACGCAGCTTGTCAGTGTAAACTATCTGTTTATCTCGCAGGGCCTCGGCAAGGCTGATGCGGCCGCGCGAAACCATTGACTCATCACCGGTTTCCAGAAAAACCGGGCAAACGGTATGACACTTACCACATTTCGAACATTTATCGACTTCTGTTTTCCAATCTGTACTCATTATCTGGACTCCTTGCGAAAGCAAGGTCATGTTCCTCTCTTTCGAGAGGACTCCATTTCTAAATAAACATCTTGCCGGGATTCATAATCCCCTTCGGATCAAAAAAGCCCTTAAATCTTTTCATAATTGCCAATTCTTTAGGTGAAATCTCTAACTCCATAAATTGAGACTTCTTATTTCCTATTCCGTGTTCGCCTGAAATAGTTCCCCCAACCGCGACTACTTCCCTCATAATCTTATTTACAATACTCTCCGCTAACGCCGCCTGGCCGGGATCGTCATTATACATTATGTTTACGTGTATATTGCCGTCTCCTATGTGTCCAAAGTTTGCGATATAAATTGTCTGGTGTTCGTTTATCTGATCAACCTTCTGCAATATTTCCTTTATCTTACTTCTGGGCACACAGATATCTTCGTTAATTTTGTGTGGAGCAATATTGTACAATGCGGGAGAAATCGAACGCCTTACAGCCCATATAGACTCCCTCTCCCTTGGTGTTTCCGCCACTTTAGTTTTAAAGGCTTTCTTTTCCTTACACGCATTCTCGACTACAGGCAATTCATGGCTTATACTTTCCTCGGTCCCATCAATATCAATTAATAATAACGCTTTTACGTCCTCACCAATGGGCGCTTCGCCATATCCCCGTACGGCACTAATTGTCATCTGGTCCATAAATTCCAGTGTACGCGGTAAAATATTATTATCTATAATCAGATCAGCAGCATCAATAGCATCATCTCTGTCACTGAAATAAGCAGCCAGGGTTTCAATTTTCTTAGGTTTTGGAATAAGTTTCACAGTTATTCTGGTAAAGACCCCCAACGTTCCTTCAGAACCTATAAAAAGCCTGGTCAGGTCATAGCCGGTAACACTCCTTAATGTCTTTCTGCCTGTGTTAATCACTGATCCATCCGAAAGGACTATCTCGAGAGCAAGTATATAATCCCGCGTCACTCCATATTTCAACCCCGTTATCCCGCCTGCACATTCAGCAACGTTACCTCCAATAGTTGAAAATGCAGCACTCGAAGGGTCTGGTGGATAGAAGAGATCAAACTTTGCAATTTCGTCCTGAAAATGTTTTGTAACTACACCCGGTTCAACCGTTGCAACAAAATCCTCAGGACAGATCTCAATTATTCTGTTCATACTCTTTAAATCAAGAACAATCCCACCCATAAGCGGCACTGCCCCACCGGTAAGCCCTGTACCCGCCCCCCTTGCATATATCGGTATTTCATATTTATTCGCAATCTTTAATGTATTAGAAACATCGGATGTGCAGCCTGGCCTCACGACAATATCCGGAAGCGCCTTTTGCTTAGTGCCGTCATAAGAATAGCATATCCTATCTTCAATTGCCGACAGCACCTTTTCTCCTCCTAAAACCATGATTAGTTCATTGAGTACTTTCTGATGTTTCTTGCTTTCTGTTTTAGTTTTTTTAAAATGCTTCATTGCTTTACCTGCTTTATTCTGAACTGTATTCGATTTCCTCTCTTTCGAGAGGATTCCAGTTTTGGACTCCTTGCGAAAAGTCCTCGGCGCTTTTTGTCCGGGGAAGCAAGGTCGCTTTCCTCTCTTTCGAGAGGACTCCATCTTAAATAAAAATCTTTCCCGGGTTCATAATGCCTTTCGGATCAAACATCTTCTTCAGGTCTTTCATTATTTCAATCTCATGAGGCGCAAGCTCTAATCCTATAAATTCAGCCTTCGCATCTCCAACACCATGCTCTGACGTGATAGTTCCACCGATCAATACCACTTCCTTTAATATTTGAGATACCAGTTTGTGGACAGATAAATCCATTTCCTTTCCGTCATTATAAATTACGTTGAGGTGGATATGGCCTTCGCCAATATGTCCGAACGCCGCCACCTGTATTGAATATGTCTTGCCGAGTTCATAAACTTTCTTTAATACCTCTCTAACCTTACTTCTCGGGACACAAAAATCATCGTTGAACTTCATCGAAGCAATTTTAAAGAGGGATGGGGAAACAGATTTCCTGACATCCCATAATGCGTCCCTTTCATCATCTGTTTTTGCAATTGAAGTTTTCAATGCACTGTTTTCCCTGCAGAGAGCTTCTATCCTGGAAATGTCATTTGCTACATTCTTTTCATTCCCGTCTACATCAATAAGCAAGAATGCCCCGGCTTCTTCCGGAATCGTTTCTTCCGCAGACCCTCTCACAGCGCCAATGCATGTTTTGTCTACAAATTCCAGTGAGCGAGGGTGTAGATGGTTTTTTACTATTATTGAGTCTGTGGCATTCAGGACACTGTCAATATCTTTAAAATAAGACATAACGGTTCCTATCTTTGCCGGTAATGGTAACAGTTTTAATGTTATTTTTGTCAACACACCCAACGTCCCTTCAGACCCGACAAAAAATCTGGTTAAGTCGTACCCGGCTACACTCCTGAGTGTTTTACTCCCAGTATTTATGACCGAACCATCAGGCAAGACGATTTCCAGGGCAAGGACATAGTCCCTCGTTACCCCATATTTCATCCCAGTCATCCCTCCAGTACATTCTGCCACGTTTCCTCCAATAGTTGAGAATCCTGCACTCCCCGGTTCAGGCGGGTAAAAAAGTCGATGTTTTGCCGCTTCGTCCTGCAAATCTTTTGTAACAACACCGGGTTCTACGGTTACTGTCAGGTCTCTTGCATTTAACTCTACTATCCTGTTCATATTTTTCAGATCCAGAGCAATGCCGCCTTTTATGGGAACAGACCCACCAGAGAGACCGGTTCCTGCTCCCCGCGGACAAATAGGAATGTTATGTTGATTTGCAATTGATACAGTATTTGATACCTGTTCTGTTGAATGAGGCCTGATCACCAGATCAGGAATAGACTTTTCCTTTGTAGCGTCAAAGGAATAACAGACCCTCTCCTCAATGTTATCAAAAACATTCTCCCTGCCAATGGCATCACAAAGTTCCTCAAATACCTTTGCCTGGATTTTATTATTATGGGTCTCTTGTTTCATCAACCTATTTATAGGTGGATTCGGACTGGTTGTCCTTCCTGCCAGACGGCAGACGGGAATCTACCATACATTCATAAATAATTTCTCTCTCTCATACATAACACGACAAAAGTATTTTTTCCACATCTTTTTAAAACCATATTCGGCTAAGTAGATTTCGGGCAATTATTTATACAAAATATAACACAGACTATTTAATTGGTTTTTTAAAGTTTCATTTTATAGTATGCGTTTCTATAATTATATGAGAAATTCTTGAACTAATCAGAGAACCTGCAGATACTATATAATGAAGACAGTCGTAATATCAGATATTCATGGAAATCTGGAAGCCCTTCACAAGGTATCGGAATATATTGACAAACTGGAAGGTGAAAAGCGAGTTGTCTGCCTTGGAGACATTATAGGTTATGGCCCAGACCCGGCTGAATGTTTCAAGGCAGTTGAATCACTCACAGACAAAATTTGTCTCGGCAACCATGAATATGCTATCCTGAATGAAGATTTTGATTATCAAATGGTAAAATATGCGCGTGAAGCAATCAGATGGACGAGGGGCATCCTGGGTGAAAAAATAAGAGAGGCAATCAGCAGGCTTCCTATTCAGATAGAGGAGGATAACATACTATACGTCCATGCATCACCGGACGACCCAATGCAATGGAAATATATTAGTAATGCCCGTAATGCATATTCAAGTTTGATAGAAATGAAACATTCTCTCTGCTTTGTCGGGCATTCGCATATCCCGGGGATATATGCCTATAATGAATTACAGGGAGACAGCAATAAAGCAACTTTATCCTGGGATGATAAAACAATCATTAATGTCGGAAGTGTAGGGCAACCCCGTGACGGTTCCCCAATGCTGTCATTTGCAGTATTTGACGATGACAATTGGAGTGTAGAAATAATAAGATTAGAATATAACTATCAAGAGACAATGGCAAAAATTGAAAAAACCAATCTACCTTTATTTCTCGCCGAGAGACTTGCAAGAGGTGTATAATCTTCCTCTCTTTCGAGAGGATTCCAGCTCTGGACTCCTTGCGAAAAGTCCTCGGCGCTTTTTGTCCGGGGAAGCAAGGTCGTGTTCCTCTCTATTCGAGAATTGATAAGAAAAGACATAAAAATTCGCAGCAACAATTGACAAATTGACCTTCTTGCTCATGCCTTCACAAACCTCTTCCCGGAAAGCTGTTTTACCAGTCTTTTTACTTCCAGTATCATTAATATGCTTGCGACATTGGATGCCGGCAGACCGGACTTTGTAGTAATTTCATCAATAGCCCTGGGTGTGCTCGAAAGGAGTGAGAAAATCCTGTTCTCCTGAGAATTCAGCGAGAGGCTTCTAATGTCCTCGACTTTTTTATTATCCTTTATGTGTATGGCCTCGGCAAGCGGCCCCAGTTCCTCAACAATGTCATTTATGTCTTCAACGAGTTTAGCGCCATCTTTGATGAGTTTGTTAGTGCCCCTGCTGTAATTACTGTCGATATTGCCGGGTACTGCAAATACCTCTTTCCCCTGCTCAAGCGCCCATTTTGCCGTAATGAGTGAGCCGCTCCAGAGTGTCGACTCTATTACCAGTACTCCAAGTGAAAGCCCGCTGATTATCCTGTTCCTTGGCGGGAAATTACGATTACTGGGTGGAGTAGTCATGGGCAGTTCAGAAACCACAGCGCCTTGCGAAGCTATTTTTTCAGCGAGTTCTTTATTTTCACGAGGATAAACAACTCCAAGACCGCAACCAAGTACGGCTATCGTCCTTCCCTTACCCTTAATTGCCCCTGAATGCACACTTGTGTCAATACCTCTTGCCATACCGCTTACTACACAGAAACCGGCCTGAACCAACTGTATTGCAAACCTTTCGGCCTGAGCGCTGCCATAGTAACTGCACCTGCGTGCACCAACTATGGCAAGTGCAAGTGTGTAACTCTTTAAGATATCTCCTTTAATATAGAGTACGAGAGGCGGGTCATATATCTGCTTGAGGTTGTAAGGAAATTGGTCGCTTGTGAAAGGGACAATCTTTACATTACTCTTTTCAGCCAGCTTAATCTCTTTATCAACATCTGCGGCCTTTGAGCCATTTATAATCCTGTCAGCTATTTTCGGTCCTATACCGGGAATTCTTTCCAGTTTGCCTTTTGGGCAATCCAGTACTGACTTAACAGAACCGAGATGTTCGATAAGGTTGCGATAGGTCTTAATACCTATGCCGCTGATCATATTTAAACGAAGCAGACCTTCAAAATCATCCATGATTTATAATTACAAAGATTAAGAGACAGCCTCTCTTTCGAGAGGATTCCAACTCTGGAATCCTCTCGAAAGAGAGGCTGACAATGGTTATGCAACGAATGATAACTAATCGGCAAGGACTTTCAGGATAGTTTCTTCATTTACCCTGTCATCAATTACTACGTTTCCGATCTCGGTAGGGAGAACAAACCTCAGTTTCCCACCAATGGTTTTCTTGTCTTGATATAATATACTGACAATATCATCCGGGTTCAATTCCGTGTCTTTAAGACTCAACCCCAATTTCACAAACAACGATTCCTGTCTTTTTAATACCTCCTCGTCTGCAAGTTTCATTTCTATTGCTATCTTTGTCGCATATATCATACCCATAGCCACCGCATCCCCATGTCTATATTTCCTGTATGATGTCAGCGCCTCCAGTGCATGTCCGATGGTATGTCCGTAATTTAAGATAGCCCTCAGGCTTTCTTCCTTTTCATCGAGTTCCACGACGTGAGACTTAACCTTGCATGAGTTGTATATAATCTCTTCTAATACCACAGGTTCAAGTTTCATGATTTCGGGAAGATGCTTTTCTATATAGTCAAAGAATGCTGCATCCTTAATCATCCCGTATTTTATTACCTCAACCATACCTGCGGTTATTTCCTCCTTTGGTAAAGTTTTGAGGGTATCAGTATCGATGAAGACAGCCTTTGGCTGGTAGAAACAACCTATCATATTCTTGCCTCTCGGATGGTTTACGGCCACCTTACCTCCAATGCTGCTGTCAACCTGTGCCAGGAGTGTAGTAGGGATTTGTACAAAGGGTATACCCCTCATAAATGTCGAGGCAACGAAACCCGTTAAATCTCCCAGCACACCACCCCCTAATGCAACAAGGAGAGACTTTCTATCCATTTCATGATCGAAAAGACTTTCGTACAGTTCCTCCGCCTTTGCCATAGATTTCTGCTCTTCTCCAAGCTCCATTGAAACCAGCTTGACATCAAATTTACATTCCGATAGGCTATCCAGTACAATATTTCCATAAAGCGGGGCTACAGTTTTGTCCGTTACAATAATGGCCTTACGGGGACTGATGACCTTTGAAATGAGGGTTCCAACTTGATTGAGGATACCCTTATCAATGATTATGTTGTAACTGTCTTTACCGAGATCAACGAAGATGTCTTTCATGTTGGTAATTTTGTAAGCCATGCTGATTTTTTTGTCAAGGAAAAAGAGTCTATATCAAATATCAAGGAGTTATTTAAATGAAATCTAAACCCTTCAATTCATATAAGCAGGCAAAAGAGTTTCTGCTAAAGACCATAGATTACGAAAAGCTGACACAGTATAAATATGACGTCTCCACCTTTGATCTCAAGAGGATGGAGGAAATGATGGCGTTTGCAGGAAATCCACACAAGAAAGGAAGGTGTGTCCATATAACAGGCACCAAAGGCAAGGGGTCTACGGCAATAATGATTGCCTCTATCCTGAAAGAGCTTGGCCTGAAGACGGGTCTTTTCACCTCACCTCATCTTATATATCTGGGGGAAAGGATGAAGGTCAATAACAGAATGATTTCACAAACAATGTTTGTACAATTAATAAACAGGGTCAAGCCATATATAGATAGAATAATGCTCGATAATCCCACTCTTATGCCCACTTTCTTTGAAATAGTCACTGCAATTGCATTTCTCTATTTCGAAAAGAAGAAAGCAGATATATCAGTCCTGGAAGTCGGTATGGGTGGAAGGCTGGATTCTACTAATATTATATTGCCTGAAATCTCAATCATAACACCCATTGGTTATGACCATACTGACAGACTGGGGCACACACTGGACAAGATAGCATACGAAAAGGCAGGAATAATTAAAGAAGGTGTTCCTGTTGTTTCGTCAATGCAGGAACCGGAAGCCCTCTCAGTAATTTCAAAAACATGCAGGGAAAAGAATGCCAGTCTATATCTCGTTGGAAAGGATATCCTGATTAATGACATTAATGTAACAAAGAAGAGTGGCGTTTATGGAACTGAATGCGAAATAAGGACATGGAGAGACAAATATAAAGACATCTTTTTGCCCCTGATTGGGCGGCACCAGGTCGAAAACTGTGCTACAGCAATAGGAGCCCTGGAGGTATTATCTGAAACCGGTGTAATAAAGGCTGACAATGAAATGGTAATAAATGCACTGGCAAAGGTTAAGTGTCCGGCCAGGATTGAAGTGGTAGCACAAAGCCCATTAGTTGTACTGGACACAGCTCACACAGTCTCCTCAATGAAGATATTGAGGGAATCAATAAAAGAAAATTTTTCATTTAAGAAACTAATAATAGTAATTGGTTTGTCCGAAGACAAGGACATTGCAGGTGTGTTCAGGGAAATAGCCTGTGCTGCCGACTACCTGATTCTCACAAGAACAGGCAACCCCCGCGAGGCAGAGCCGGGGCAAATGGCTATTACAGCAAAACACTTTTACCATAAGGAACCAATGGTTATTGAAGACATAGATGAAGCATTGAAAGAGGCGAAAAGAATCGCAAGGAAAAATGACCTGATCTGCATAACCGGTTCTTTCTTTTTAGCAGGTAAGGTGAAAGAAATACTTAATTAAATGATATTATTGCCACTTAAATTACGACTTAAATTTCTAATTGACTTAAGTGCACATCCAATTTATGATGCAAAAAAACTTAATATCTTATATTATCGTTATGTTTCATTACATGTAATGTATATGGGTTCAAACTATAATTTTTTATACCACAAAGATGTGAGGTAAAGAATGGAAAAAAGTAAATCATTATTAGAAAAAGCCTTAATGCTAAAACCACAAGATAGATTTACCATTATTGAAGGACTGATTCAAAGTCTGGATGAACCAAATAAGGAAATAGAACAGATTTGGGCTGAGGAAGCTGAAAAGAGATTGAAGGCTTACAGAGATGGTAAATTGAAGGGAGTTCCATATAAAGAAATCTTTGGAGAAGATATATAAAATATGGATGTGATCTTTAATGAATTGGCATTGAAAGAATTTAATGATGCAGTTTCATACTATGAATTAGAAGTCAGTGGTTTAGGGGGCAATTTCAGGAAAGAAATCAGAAAAGCTATCAAACGAATCACAGAATATCCACGAGCATGGTCTATAGAAAAAAGGGATGTAAGAAGGCATTTACTCCACAAATTTCCTTACAAAATATTATACTCCATAGAATCAGACCACATTTATATAATTGCAATAGCCCATCTCCACAGAAAACCTGATTATTGGGTTGACAGGTTCAAAACATAATCATGGATGGAGAATCGTTGGACATTACAGATGAGAAGATTGAGCAGCTTAAGGCAATTATTCCCGAAGCGTTTACGGAAGGTAAGATTGGCTGGGAAAAGCTGAAGGCCGCTCTGGGTGAAGATATTGAATTCAGGAATGAACGCTATGTTTTGAACTGGGCCGGCAAATCGGATGCGTTTAGAGTACTTCAATCTCCCACTACCGCCACACTCGTCCCCTGCAGAGAAGAATCCGTCAACTTTGACACAACGGAAAATATCTTTATTGAAGGTGAAAACCCTTATAAAGAAGTATCCTCATGTACCGCAATTTAAAAACTTCCTGACTGCAGTTTATGATTCTAAAGGCGACAAGAATAAAGCCTATGAGTGCAATAAACTGATACAGGAAGAACACCCTGATTATCTGCTTGGCAAGGTCAATCTGGCTGCACAGTATTTTGAGCAGAAGGAATATGATAAAATCCCAGAGGTACTGGGAGAGCAAATGGAGACACAGGCGCTTTATCCAGACAGGAAGGTTTTCCACGTCAGCGAGGTGATGGCTTTCAACAGGCTTGCAGTTATTTATTATTCTACCATTGGCAATCTGGAAGAGGCGGAAAGCAGGTTAAAAATAATGGAGGAAATTGATGAGGAACATCCTGATACTTATAAGGCGCTGAAATACATAATGCCGGAGAGGATGAAGGCTACTATTAAAAGAGACGAGGAAGAGGGCCAGATCAATGATGAGTTCAATGACTATGAATCTCCTGCTTTTCTGCATGAAAATATGATTAATTCAGAACCAAAAGTCGGAAGAAACAATCCATGTCCTTGCGGCAGCGGTAAAAAGTATAAGAAATGCTGCGGGCGGAAATAGACAACTAACCTGTCAGCATGGGTTTAAGTCGCCAGTCGCCTGAGGACGACCCTGTGGGTAGCTTCAGTATCCGCCATCGGCGGGAGGCGCCCCCTGGGGCTGCTACAAGATTCGACTCTGTCGGGATCCTAAACCACTACTAAAACTCATACTCACCTCTCCAGTATTTCTGATGCCTTCTTCAGGTTTGACACCCAGAATATCCCTATGGACTCTCCATCACCAGGGGGAACGCTGACATAGGCGTACTCAATATTTATTCTTGCTTTAGAGAGTTGTTTGGTTATCTCTGCCAGAGTACCAGGTTTGTGCGTCATTTTCAGAGACAATACATCTGTCTCAATAACATTAAGCCCGGCCTCTTTAAGAGTTTTTACTGCATGTTCATGATCGTCAACTACCATACGGATGAGTCCTGAATCTATTGTGTCCAGGACTGACATCGCCAGAATATTTATATTTTTACTGGCCATGTCAGCACATACATTTGACAATGACCCGGGATTATTTGCGAGAAGAATTGTTAATTGTTTTACGATTGGCATTTAGTTTTCCCCCTTTCTTGGTGTTCTTATTCTTAATGTTGTTTTTTTGAATCTTTGTAACTTATAGCAAGACCGGCCCCAACCGGTTTTCCTTTCATCAACCAACTACCTGTTCCGTGTTTCTTTGCCCAATTAAAATCTACAAAAGCGCTTCCAAAAGATTCAAAATACCCGGAAGGCTCAATATCTTTATACCTGGCAAAGATTATGGCGTCAGCGCCTACCTTTCCAGCCTGAGCCCTCAAACTGTCATTTATCAACTCTTTCGTTAATGTTTTTTCTCCGTAAACAAAAACTACTCCAATCCTCTCATAAATCAGATCAGAATTTCCGGAAAATACTGGCAACACATCTCTCCCACTCTTCGGCAGATACTCATTTATAGATATTTTTGCAAAGTTGGTACTTGTACAACCACCAGACAACAACACAAATGTAAGTAATATTAATATGTACTTTTTGAAATTCACTTATCCCCTTGTAATAAAAAAAGATATTTCCTGCTCTAAAAACAAAGTTTACCTGATACTTGAAAAATCAACTTCATATCTTTCTTCTCCAAAATCCTTTATAACTACTATCTCCGTCCTTGCATTCGGGTCTAGTATTGTATATGGAAAGCTTGCAACGAAGAAGCCATGCTTCTTTGGCTCATTGCCTCCCGTTTCAGGTCTCCTCATCTTTTCCGGTTCTATCAATGTTCCTCCCTGTCTTAATTTGATCATGAAAACATCATCACCGCCTCTATAGCTTATAGTCAGAACATCTGTGTTCATCATTGAATGCGCATCTTTTTCGCTTAAAGACTTTCTTGACTTTCTCATCATGGCTGACATTACAGCAAGGTCAACCAGCTTAGTCTTAATCATACCGCTGCCGTATTCCGGCCAGTTTCCGAATATTGCCTGCTTAACGAATCCTGCTTCAAAGATTTTTTTTCCCGGATTAGATTCTCCAAGTTTAACTGTATCTTCTATCTGTTCTTTAGTCGGGTTTAACTCAATACAGTTAGAAACATTTGTGAAAGAAACGCACATAATCAATACAAACAAGAAACTAAGATAACTTAATTTCGTCTTCATCCCTCCCCCACCTCCTTTCAAAAATGATTTACTGCCAAGAATACAAGAAAATCTCATTAACTTTATAAACTACAGTAAATTTAAAGAAAGTGTATCACTTTGCTAATATACTGTCAACATATGATGTCAGAGTTTGTGCTGACCATCTCACGCAAACCATCAACTCTACATGCAGCTTGACAATATACTACAAATAAAATAAAATTTATTTATTAGACACCGATGCCTGTAACCGTCTGAATCGGCCTGGACAGGTTGATGAAGGATTGTTTGACGGGTGTATCATGATTAAATCTTTTTGAACAGGCGAATAAAATGATTTCAAGAAGAGGATTTTTAACGACTGGTATTGCCGGGACTTGTGCATTTTGCAGCGGTTTTACACCCTTTGTAACAGCAGTTAATGCTTCCGGCAGAATGAATGAAGAAGAATTTCCTGCAACAGAGGCGCTGTATTACAAGCAGCTTCCGGACATTCGTGTAGAATGCGAGCTATGCCCAAGGGGATGCCAGGTGGCAGACCTGGAACGAGGCTATTGCGGCGTAAGAGAAAATCGCAATGGCAAGTACTATACACTTGTTCACTCACGCGTATGTTCACTGAATGCAGACCCTATTGAAAAAAAACCCCTGTTTCACTATCTACCGGGTACAAAGGCGTATTCGATAGCAACGGCAGGATGCAATATAGAATGTAAGTTCTGCCAGAACTGGCAGATTTCTCAATTCAGGCCAGAACAGATAAACAACATCAGACTCACACCCGAAGAAGTGATAAGATTTGCACAAGAGAAAAAATGTGACACTGTCGCTTATACTTATTCCGAACCTGTGGTCTTTTATGAATATATGTATGATACAGCAAGAGTGGGAAAACGCGAGGGTGTTGGAAGTGTGATGATTTCTAACGGATATATTAAGAAGGAGCCTCTGGTTAAACTATGCAGGGAATTGAGTGCGGTCAAGATAGATTTTAAAGCATTTACGGAAAAGTTTTACAAGGAAACATGTAGTGGTGAGTTAAAGCCTGTCCTTGAAACCCTTGTCACGTTGAAAGAAATCGGAATATGGTTCGAGGTTGTTATGCTTATAGTGCCAACGCTAAATGACAGTGAAAAAGAGCTTAAGGATATGTGCTCATGGATAAACGATAATCTTGGCCCTGATGTACCCATACATTTCACACGTTTTCACCCTACATACAAAATTAAAAATTTGCCGCCTACTCCGATAAAGACACTGGAAAAGGCAAGAAACATAGCAATAGAATCAGGCCTGAACTTTGCGTATACCGGCAATGTACCAGGTCATCCCGGCGAGAGCACCTACTGTCCGGACTGCAAGGAAGTAGTCATAAAACGAGTGGGATTCACAATTCTTCAGTATTCACTGAATGGTAACAAATGTGGTAATTGCAAGCATCCAATACCCGGAGTATGGCATTAGTTCGGATGCTTAAACTTTAGCTCACTTCACACTTTAGGCACTTTTAACTTCTTACAACATATTACTATGATTTCATTTCTATTAAACTTAGTCAAAAATCTGTTTAGCGTATTCTTAAATATCTTGCCACTTCTGGTTGTTGTTACTGCCTTTCAACTCTTTGTAATCAAGCAGCCTTTCTACGACCTTGCCGCCACTATTTCCGGTTTGATTTTTGTGTTAGTGGGCCTGTTCCTCTTTATACAAGGCCTGGAAATCGGTTTGTTTCCGCTTGGCGAGAAAATGGCCTTCCAATTCTCTGAAAAGGGAAATATCTGGTGGCTGCTCATTTTTGGATTTGCAATCGGGTTTTCCACTACTATAGCAGAACCGGCATTGATTGCCGTCGCCAGGAAAGCCGGTGAGATTGCGGCTGAAGCAAATGCCATCCCTCATACTAACGAATCGATTACAAGTTATGCATTCTGGCTTCGTGTAACTGTCGCTCTTTCAGTAGGATCAGCCATTTCAGTAGGAGTTTTCCGTATAGTCAAGGGCTGGCCAATCCAGTGGTTTATTATTATCGGATACATTTTTGTTGTCATTCTTACTGCTTTCGCCCCAAAAGAGATTGTTGGAATAGCATATGATTCCGGGGGTGTTACAACGTCGACTATCACCGTACCTTTGGTAGCAGCCCTTGGGGTGGGTCTGGCTACGTGCATAAGGGGGAGGAGTCCAATTGTAGATGGTTTTGGGCTTATAGCCTTTGCAAGCTTGACTCCTATGTTTTTTGTCATGCTGTACGGAATAATTATTTATTAAATTATGCCTTCGGCAACTTTTTACTACACGTAGGGGCGTATTGCAATACGCTCCTACATTGTTTGTGTCAATATTAAAATTCCTGGACATAAAAAAATGGATTTAATTTATCACTCAATAAATGTGCTGTTTGGCACATTCAAGGATGTGCTCCCGATTATCGGGGTGATCATGTTCTTCCAACTGGTAGTTATCAGAACAAAGATTGACAATCCCGGCAGGCTGGCATATGGGTTTTTCCTGGTAGTTATCGGTTTAGCCATATTTATGATCGGATTGGAAGAGGGTCTTTTCCCTCTCGGAGAAGCAATGTCCAGACAACTGACAGACCCTGATTTTCTGGCAAAAGGTAACATCCCTCTACTTGAAGAGATTAAAAAGACCGGTACTGTTTATCCTTCACTTTATTTCTGGACATATATATTTGGATTCTCTATCGGTTTTTCTACTACTATTGCGGAGCCTGCATTATTAGCGGTAGCCCTTAAGGCAGAAGAAGTCTCAACAGGGGCTATTTCATCCTGGGGGCTCCGTATTGCAGTAGCTCTTGGGGTAGCTATTGGTATTTCTCTCGGTTGCCACAGGATTGTTACCGGAACTCCCATTCACTGGTATATTATTGCAGGATACATAGTTGTCATTTGCCAGACATACTTTGCACCTAAGATGATTATTCCTCTGGCTTATGATTCGGGAGGAGTTACTACATCCACCGTTACTGTTCCACTGGTTGCCGCACTTGGAATAGGGCTGGCATCTAATGTCCCGGGACGTTCTGTTATCGTAGACGCCTTTGGGCTTATAGCCTTTGCCTCTCTGTTCCCGATTATTACGGTACTAGGTTATGCAACAATAGCGGAATGGATTACAAATAGAGGCAGGAGGAGAAGAAGTGTCTAAAGTGAACTAAAGTGTAAAGTGACTAAAGTTATGGAACAAATGCAGTTTGAACCGTTATTTTCTTTCCAACTTTAGTCACTTTCCTTGCCTACCGGCAGGCAGGAGTTCACTTCGCACTTCCTGCCCGAACTGCTTGGCAGGCGGGTAGGCACATAAACCTGGTTGCGGCTTTGCCGCATTATGGAATTATCAATTGTTTATCTCATTAATTTTTTTTGGAGGAAAAGTTTATGCGTTTTAAAGTAATAATAGCAATGGTGGAGCAGGAACATCAGGAGGAGGTCATCTCTTCGGCGAAAGATGCCGGCGCCACAGGCGTCACAATCCTTAATGCCAGGGGAGAAGGCATACACGAGCAAAAAAGCTTTTTTGGTTTACAAATGGAACAACAACGGGAAGTTCTTCTGTTCATAGTAGAAGATTTCCATGCCAATTCTATCATGGACGCTATTTACAAGGCAGGTAATTTTGAAAAAGGGCGCGGCATGGCTTTCTCCTGGATTGTTGACAGGGTCATCGGCACAGAAAGCCAGATGGAGGCCCTCGAAAAAGCAGCTCAGGAAAAATATATTTAACACACTGGAAATAAAGGAGAAGAGAAATGTCACAACGAGTCAAGGACGTTATGTATGCATATGTCGCAAACATTCACGGTATTACCAAGGTATCCGATGCCTTGAATATCATGAAGGAGGAGAATATCCAGACTATACTTGTCAGGCCACGGAACGATGAGGATGTATTTGGTTTGATTACACTTCGGGACATAGCTCGAAAGGTTATAGCAGCAGGGAAACGATTGGATGAAGTCCATGCTTATGAGATTATGACTAAACCACTATTGACGGTTGACGTAAACATGCCTATTATTTACGCTGCACGTTTTCTTACAAACTTCAATGTATCCTGGGCGCCGGTTATGGAAGACGGTGAATTAGTAGGAATGGTTTCCTTGATGGGTATTGTTCTGAAAGGTAAGGATATATGACGCCTATACAAGGAGCAAGTCGCCTGAGGACGACCCTGTGAGCAACTTACAGATTCGACTCAGTTGGGAGGCCAGGTGTAGGATTCCCGGCTGGTTCAGGTCCAATCTTCATGATTGAACCAGTTAGGACGTAAGGGCGTACCCGCCTGCCCGCCCGGCAATGCCGTTCGGACGGGTACCTATTCGGGCAGGTTGCCATCCCCGGACAAACTGCGTCGAGGACATTACGCCTCCTACTTTGTGGCTACTTTGAAATTCTATATAATTAAATTACTAATCATCACACAGCGATCGCCAAGAAAACTGAATTTAAAAAACAAAAGATAATAGTTTTTACCATTTGTGTTCTCTGTGGCTTCGTGTGGGAATAAAACCCAACTACAACTCTTCCAATTAACGATTGCCAATCGTCAATCTACAATCATTAACCAACCCTCCTCTTCTGAGAAAAATGGTATATTAAAAATAACAGGCTCATAAAATTCAGCCATGCTATTATTACACATGACCCCGTTATTCCAAATATGGGGACAAAAAGTACGCCCGTAAGTATAGCGCCAATAAAAGCTCCTGCATGGTCTGCGCTGTCAATAGTCCCGGCGGTTACTCCCATCTCTTTTTTCCGTAGAAAATACAGCTTACTTGATATCGGAAATTCTATGCCTGTAAGTACACCGGTTGTTGCTACAAGAACCATAAACATATATTCGGAATCAAAGAACAGAAAAGAGAGATGATTCAGTACTAATGGGATTATTAAGGCATAGACAACAATAAAAGCTTCCAAAACCATGAGTATCTTTATCCAATATTTTTCATTCCTCTCACTGACCTTTTCAGGCAACCCTTCTTCTCCGGCAGTTGTTCTCTGCAATATCAACCTGTTACTAAGACCGCCTCCCAGGGCCAGACCGAACATAAACACTGCAATGATCAGCCCTATCTTTTCATACACATATCCATATATATTCTGAAATGTATATATCAGAATAATCTCAAGCGCCATCCCTGCAAAACCGGTTGTTGCAACAACCGCTATACTATTGAATCTTTGCTGAGCATCCAGGCTACGCCTGAAAACAATAACGTACACTATCCTGCAGACAAGGAATACGAAGACAGGGATTAGAAATATTTTCAGATGACTTCTTTCAAGCCATTTAAGGACACTTCCCAACTGACTGCCGGAAAGCTTGTCCCATAACATGAGATTAAAGAAATAAGTAACAGGTCTTGTGTCCGTATTCACCCTGAGGCCCTTTCTACCCCTAACCTCATCCCCAATAAATTTAACCCTTCCCTGCGGCAAAAGAGTCGGGAATACATGCTCAGAAAAATATTCAGATTGAACACCACGTTCAACATAACGCTTAGTCAATGCCTGTATATCAAATGTGGCAGTATCAAACGAATTGCTTGCAAAAAAATAATTTGTCTGTCCCGGAGAAACAATTACGTGTGGAAATACACTATGCATGGTTTGATAAATCGAACCTACATAATTGCCCACTTCTTCTCCGAGATAATTTACTGCTGACGATACCCCTGTCGCAAAAACACCCTCCTTATCAAGGATATCATTCGCCTCCTGAAAAAACTCTAACGTATAAAACCTGTTAAGAAACGCCGTAGACGGGTCAGGAATATTTACAAATATTAAATCATATTTGGCCGCCTTCCCCGCCCTCTTAACAAAATATCTTCCATCAACATTAAATATTTTTACCCTCTTATCCGACAATGCTTCTATTTCGTCCGGTGGCAGATACTTCCTCATTGATTCTATCAGAACATGATCCAGTTCAATGTAGTCCAGCTCATCAACCTGGTGCTTCAGCATCTCCCTGATTAGACCGCCCATCCCTCCCCCTATCAGCAATACCCGCTTTGGAGCCGGATGTTGCGTCATTACCAGATGAGCTATTTGAGAATTTTCATAATCATCAGGGAAAGCAAAGTTATACTGGCCATTTCCAAATACACTGTATTGATCGTCCCTGACACCAATTACAATATTCTCATACCTTGAGTCTATTGATTCTAAAAGTCTTATATCAGGATTGGAGGATTTCCATCTTGCGTTTATAAAATAATTGTCAATCCTGTTTACTACACCTGAAACCAGTAAAACAAAAGCAACAGAAAAAAGTAACAGGCATGCAAAAAGCTTTCTTTTACTGAAAAAACTCTTTTCAAAGAATAAAAGCATTAAGAAGAGATTTAAAAACAGAAAACAATCAAGGATCAGCGTTATCGCAAACGGTTGAAACCTGGAAACCAGGACAAACGTAAATAATAAGCCACCTGTAAGGCTGCCAATGGACTCAAGCACATACATAAAACCAATGTCCACGGCAGAATCCCGCGTAAACCCCCGAACCACTTTACATGCAAGGGGAAATATTAAGCCAATAGTAAAACTGAATGGTGTGATAATAAGTATAGATGAAAAGAGCAATGATAATATTGGGATGTACTGACCTGCAGGCACGTTGAGGATGTACCTTAATACCCTGATTAAGATTAATTCCAGAGGCAGGATTACACACATTAATACCAGTACGAACGTAAATGCAGAAGCATGTTCTCTTAACCTGTCTACAATCCTTCCCCCTGTCGCCGCACCGAATGCAACACCAGAAAGCCAGGTACCGAGAATTATTCCAAGACAAAGTTCGTTACCGAAAAAGACCACCATAAATTCCCGGATTATCAATACCTGCGCAATCGTTGCGTAACATCCGATGAATACCATCGAAGACAATACAAACAACCAAGTCCTGTTTTCACGAATCATGCGTTTCTCCGTACTGCACTAATAACAAAGTGCCTAAAATGCCTAAAGTTTGAAGTGAGCTAAAGTTGTGGTAAAAAACAAATCTTTTATTTTTTAACTTTAGTCACTTCAAACTTGATTGCGTCTTTTCAGTAAAAGATTACGTAACTATTAAATTCTATTTTATAAACAAGGGAGTCTATTTGGTATTACAAAAATATTTTTTCAGCCAGGCTTACTGTGCAAGTCCTTGTGAAGACGACATTTATTAACTGAACAGGTTTTTCACTCTATAAAAAACTGGACAGTAGATTAAAAACTATTAATCTTTTCAGTCTTTGAACCGATAATAACTTAGGATTCTTTATACTTATAATAATAAAGACCATAAATCATGATACAAGAAAATATCACTACGCCTGCACTAAAAACCAAAGGATATATCCTCGTAATTGATGATGAAGATACTATCCGTTCCATGCTTGCAAGCTACCTGGAGAACTTTGGATACCAGGTCAACATGGCCAGGGATGGGAACGAGGCCAAGGCCCTGATAGATCAAAACATATATGACATAGCGCTCCTGGATATCTGTCTGCCTGACTATAATGGCATTGATCTTTTAAAGGAGTTAAAGGAGATACATCCCACATTAGAAGTGGTAGTTTGTACCGGGCACTCAGAAGACTACGATTTTTTTGGGGCAGTTAAGGCAGGTGCAACAGATTGGATAACAAAACCATGCAATCTTCAAGAATTACATGCAAAAATCGAACGTATCAGAAGAGAGCAAGGCCAGATTCGGGAACTGTCAAAGAAAAATCACGAGTTGGAGAGAGTCAAGAAGGAAACGGAACACGTCCTTACAGGCATGAAGGATATGCTACAGAAACAGGATAGGTTTACCGTAAAGAAACGTACAACAAAACGGAGTGATTTCCCTGAAATCATCGGCAATTCAAAAAATATTGAGGATGTCCTGAATCTTGTGCGCCTGGTGTCGAAAACAAATTCCTCTGTTCTCGTTACCGGAGAGAGTGGAACCGGAAAAGAACTCATAGCAAACCCAATTCATACCATGAGCGACAGGAGCAAACACCCATTTATACCTGTAAACTGCGGTGCCCTTACAGAAACGCTTCTTGAAAGTGAACTCTTCGGCCATGAACGAGGAGCCTTCACCGGCGCCTCAGCGCAGAGGCACGGATTGATAGAAGAAGCCGAGGGCGGCACGCTCTTTCTGGATGAAATAGGTGAAACGTCACCACAATTTCAGGTAAAACTACTCCGCGTCCTGCAGGAAGGAGAATTCAAGCGGGTAGGGTCATCAAAATGCAAACATGCAGATATTCGAGTAATTGCCGCCACCAATGTTTCCCTGGAAGAAAGTGTACGTAAAGGGGAATTTCGAGAAGACCTCTACTATCGTCTCAATCAGTTCCGCATTACGCTTCCTCCCCTTAGAGACCGGATAGAAGATCTTCTCCTGCTCAGTCAATATTTTCTTGAGAGGGCGTGTATGGAATTTTCCAGGCAATTAGTGGGTTTCTCTTCTGATGTAATAGAAAAGTTTTTACGCTACTCCTGGCCCGGCAACGTTAGAGAATTGGAAAACATGGTAACACAGGCCGTCATCCTGGCTAACCCGCCAATGATTGAACTCAATGACGTACCATCTCTCATCCAGAAACTGCATAAGAACCCTCGCAAGACACGACTTTCTGATATACCATTCGCCGAGGCAAAGAAGAAATTTGAAAGAAAGTATTTCCAGACTATCCTCGACAGGGCAAATGGAAATATTTCTGCTGCCTCAAGGCTTTCCAGGATTGACAGGAAACAATTCCGTGAAAAGGCACGAAAACTCGGAATACAAAGCATGTCATACAACCAACAAGCCTGAAACACGGTTTTCAAGAGAACGTCTTTTACTGTGTTGAATAACATTTAAATAGTAATGCCTCTCCCTACATTCAGGGAGAGGCATATATACTCCTGTCTGCAGACTCTCATGACTGCAAACCATAAAAGGCGGAGGGGGGAGCCCCACCTTGAAATTAATAACGCTAATTGCCTTCGATCTTACTCACTCTCATCATCTCATCTGCTCCAGGCTTGCCGTAATGAGCCTGATTTTTGGGTGGATGGCTGTGTTTGTGTCTTGTACCATCTACATGCGTATGATAGTATGAATGCATTGGAATATCTCCTGTGGTTGTAGATGTTGTACCGCCGCTCTTCAATGTAGTTGCTTTACCTGTTTCACAATCCTTTACAACTACAATCCCTGAAGTGAGGTTTACATCTGTCTGGTAACAGACGGAACGCTATATAATGTGTTTTCTGGTCCAGGTTTCTTACGTAAATCCTTCGGTCCTAGGAAGCAAATAAACTCCCTCAGCAGTTCCGGATCAAAGCAATTTGACATTTCATTCTTCATTTCTGCCAGTACAGGAAAAGGTTTCTTTGCAAAGGCATAAGGCCTGTCAGACGTCATTGCATCATATACATCAATTATTCTGGATATATGCGCTAATAAATGGATATCACTACCTCCAATTCCATAAGGGTATCCTGTACCATCATTGTTTTCATGATGTTGTATAATTATTTCCAAAGACTGGATGTCAATGCTGCTTATGTGATCTAAAAAATCAAGCCCTGCTTTAGGGTGCTTTTTCATTTCATTAAACTCATCCACTGTAAGTCTACCGCGTTTGTTGATGACTGTTGACGGGACTGTTATCTTGCCTATATCATGCAGTAACAGACCTGTTCCAAGGCAATTTAACTCTTGTGGTTTTAGAGAAAGAAAACTGCCAAATAGTAACCCAATTACTGAGGTGTTAATGGAATGGGTACATATCCGATAATCGTGGGTGATAACCTCAAACAAACTCGAAAATGTATTATCGTCTTCAAGGATGTGGTGGACGGTGTTGCCTACCCACGCAGAGATCCGTTCGGTATGTTGGCCTGACTTTGGATTAATCAGGAGTTCCTCCATTATATTCTCTGCAACATGATAAAGTACTTTTGATTTTTCCTTAGAACTTTTAGTATCATCCTCAATTACATGCTTGAGGTTATTTTCCTGATATTTCAGGTATTTGTCGGTGTCTTTTGTAGAAATATAAAGCTTCTGTTCATTCCTGCTTATTAACTCTTCTCTTCTTTCAGGGCTGAATAGTTCATCTCCGCAGGAAAATAATATATAACTAGAGTGTCCGTTTGAACCGCTTTTTAAAAACAGATCAAACTCTATCTTTGTGTTCTCTATTAATGCATTCTTTGTTATGGCTCTATATTCACTCATCACTGAAGCTGTTAATTGTATTGTTATAAAGTAAATTAAAATGTTATTGTGCTTATTTCAGGATTCAACTAAGGAATTGAAACCTGTATGGTATTACAGCAATCCCTGAAATTGGTCCATCTGAATATCGAGTTTATCCTTGAATTCCAGGGCTACTCCCAATCTGTTACCGTGACCGGTTACATCCTTTATGTCATTCCTGACAACAGAGCCATTTCCCTTAAGCTTGATATCTCTTGGTTCAAAACCCGGTGTGGTTGCAGATGCGTTTATCTGAATAGGAATTGTTGTCCCCGGAGAAAATGCCTCCATATCATTTGTTATCACTTCGAAATAAACTCCGGTCGCACTAATGTTTATTGTCTCACCTTTCTGACCGGGTAACACTATCTGTAATGCCATATCTAATCGTTCACTTGCCCTATCTTCAGAATCACCTTCACTGGTTGTCATACAATCTCTCCCCATCTATTATGTTACAATAAGCCTCCTGCTAACAGCCCGGGAGTGCCGCTTACACTGACTTACCTCAAACTATGGAATTCTTTTAATGCTTCTTCCATATCTTCCCTCGTAACAGCCCCAAACAAGACTAATACCTCTCCAATTCGTATATGTTTTCGCTCCTGCATATCAAGAAGAGTATCAACCTCATCCTTGCTTAAGAATCCCAACTCAATTGCCATTTCTCCAAAAAGCCCTTTCCCTATGAATCTCTGGTAATCCAGAACAGCACACAATTGACTGTTATCCAGAAACTTCTCCTGTACTGCTAATACGCCAAGGACAACATGTTTTTGCTCCTGGAAGTTGAGTGCCAGTTCCAGTTCGCATTCATCTATCTTTCCTTCATAAAGCAAATATTCTCCAAATCCTATCCCGGCTTCTTTATCGCCATTATCTTCACAAATTGCTACCTTTCTTGTAAGTACATTGAATGTATCAATTCCGCCTCTTAATTCGTAATCTTGTTTTGTTTCACATAATGCAGTAGTCATAATCAAACCCCTTTTAACTGTTTAATTGTTCCGCCTGGAATTTATATTAAAAAAATTTAACTGTTTTTCTCAGCAGTAAGCGTTAGCAGGCAAAACCTCATCTCCGGCAGCCCCTTCTACAAGCTTTTGCGCAACTGCCTTAAATCGCATGGACCTCGATTTATATAGTGAAGCTAACCTTTTCAATACTTCAGCCCTGGTAACTAGTACATCCTTATGCGATTCTTCCAGGTTTTCAACCAGGTTGCACGATTGCGTAATAGCCTCGGCAACTACCATCAAATCGTTACTGCATGCTGCAATCGTATCCACTGCTTCTGTAAGTACAGGCACAGATAATCCATCTTCATTGTTTGTAATCTTATTCTTAAAAAACATGATTTATCTCCTAATTTAGAAAACAGTCGTGTGGTACACACCCTGAATATAATAATCTTTAGTTAAATACTGCTTTAATCAGTCGTAATAACTCGAGACATCCACTGGCCTGTTCAGACCAGTGGATATCTCCATCCCAGGGGATATGGGTTTAAGCTATTGTGCTATTGTCTGCCTCAGATCCAGTCCTTTTTGCCATAATATCCTGCACTTCTTTATATTTGTCCAGTGCACTGTTCATTCCACCAGACAGTGATGACATGAATCGTACGGCATTAAAGCTCGAGGAATGGTTTGTCTCAGAATCTTTTCCTATAGAGTTAATCTTTCCACTGCCATTCGTTGCACCATCACCTCCAAACAACTGCCTAATCTCACCCTTATTTACATAAGCCATTCCCAGTTTGTTTGCGATATTTCCTCTATTTGACTGATGGGCAAATGTTTTATTTATGCCGGAAAACATCTTATTCAGTTTGGATGCAAACTTTTTAAGACCCTGGCCGTTGTCTTCATCATCACTATCATTGCCTTCCACTTTGCCTGCAAATCCATTGACCATCTTGTCAATATCATTGAAGAAGTTTACAATTTCGGCAAACATTTTATCCGGACTTCCATTGCCGTCTAAGCTTATAATTCCACTATCTTTGGTCTCCAATATTACTGTTTTAGATACTACCGTTGTTGAAGCTGCCTCCTCTTCTGTTTTTGCTACTACCTTTTCTTCTTTTAATATCAACTCCGAAGTTGTTGTCTCTGCTGTCGTTGTCACTTCCTTCTTTGCCAGGCCCGGAGGTAATTCTTCCTTCTTTGCCAGGCCAGGAGGTGTTGCCGCAGGCCCGTTGCCATTTTTCGCAGCCTTTTCTGTTTCCTTTTTATCATCATCGTCATCAAATTTAGTCACTACCTTTTCTGCATTATCTTCATTTGTCTTTACAACTGATGTAGAAGTCTCTTTGTCTTCAGACCCATTCCCTACTACCTGTTCCACTGCAGTTGTTGATTTGGTTTCAGCCTCAACAGATGCAATTTTCTGATCCCGCAAGCCTTTCAGGGCGGAAACTATACTATCCAACTTCTTGACTGCTGAACCGTACAGTTTGTTCTCAAACTCACTCCTGCTGATCTTCTTTCCACTAAAGTCCTTATATGCCTGTCCTATTTCTCTGCCGATAGTCTTATTAGCTTGCCTGTTGGCAGTCCTGACCACTTTACCTATTTCACGCCTACCTACGCCAGCTTCCTTCAGGTCCTTAACGAGACCTTTAAGTTCACGCTGACCTTTCCTCATGGCTTGAAGATTGTTCTCTCTGGCATCCTTAGACTTCTCTTTGGCAGTAACCTGCTTAGTCGCCTCTTCTGCCTTAGGCTCACTCTTTGTAGCAGTCGCTGCTGCAAGAGCTTCACTCTTCTGACTGAGCTCGACTGTATCAGTCTTGGCTACTGCTGACTGAGCTACAGAGGCGTTACTATTTGCATTGTTATTAGCCGAGTTATTGGCCGCACCAATCTTTGCTACATTCATAACTTGCTCCTCCTTCTTCTTTAAAAAAATAAACCATTTAATTTCGGTTATTTTTTACAACTCTATTCAATTCATGCTGTGATCAAAAGTCGTTTGATTCTCTAAAACAATAAAATACTCTCCAGAATCCTGATTTACATTTGGATCCATATCTACAAATAAAGGCATACTTCCGGATGATGCATTGTTCTCTAATTGAACCAAATCCCTTAGTATTATATTGTCAATTGTTGTGTTTTCTACAGTTGAGGTAGGCATCTGCTTTAATGCTTTCGCTACATTTGAAAGAAACCTTGCTTTTTTTACGGCTAATTCAGTTTCCATTGTTTCTTCTGTCTCCTTTCTAAACGTTTGAATAATTTGTTTTCTTTCAGTTTTCACAACCCTACCTATCTCAAACTATGTGCCAAAGTTACTTTATCCGTCAAAACCGTTATAGCATTTCAGCTATAACAGGTTGATGGTGTAGAACTTATAAAAGCCAGAAATATGCATTAGGAAGGTTGTTGCTGTTCCAATTTAACGTATACATGGTGGGGGGATTTCTCCCAGGCAATTTTGAGAATTGACTCTAGGATTTACGTAATTTACAGGAATATAAACAGGTTATGAAAGACGGCAGAAAAACTCCTCACCTGGGGTAATTCCACCCCACCTTTTACAAGAAAGGAATCCGCAGCTTTGTCGAATACAAAATGTTCTGATAATTCTCTTTTGCACTTCGTGGCTGGTTCTGGCTTGCCTGCCACGGCAAACGAATAACATCCCTCAATGGCATACACGCCCCCTATCGCCAATGGGAGTTGGCTCCTACCGGAATACTTTGAAATTCCTCATATGACACAAAATCAACACATGTTATCCATTGACTTTTGGAAGGTTTATTGATAGCATAATTATCCTTATAGTAAACATCACCTACTCTGAACGATTACGCAGCCTCTCAGTTATACACATCTCAAAATTGTTTTCGGAAAAAATCCAAAAACAATTTTGCCCAAGTATAACAACAACCAAGATTTGGTTTTCTGAAAAGCCAAAAACCAAACCGGTTTTAGTATATCTTACATTTATCGTTTATCTAATTATCAGTTTTCTCAGATAACCCTTTCTTTTATGAATACAGCTTTTTGGTAGGTATTATAGTGCTGGTTCAGTAATAATAGGCAGCAATAAAGTATTTTAACCCGGAGGTAATAATAATGATCAAATGTAAATGGCACTGTATGAAATTCATTTTCTTAATAATACCGGTCTTATATGGCTGCAGCAGTACACATGTATCAACGCTGCCGCCGGTTTACAAACCTGCAAAACCAAAACCTGAAATAGTTATTCCGGATTCTATTATGAGTGAACTTAATAAATTCAAGATCAGGCCGTGGAAATATATTGTCATACATCACAGCGCTTCTGACTCAGGTAATGCTGCTTCGATTGGCAAATATCACAAAAATGAGAAGGGATGGGTAAACGGCCTGGGTTATGATTTCTTAATTGGTAACGGAAAAGGTTCAAGAGATGGCCAGATAGAGGTCGGAAACAGATGGAATGACCAGATAGATGGCGCACACGCCGGTAACCCTGAATATAATAAATACGGTATCGGAATCTGCTTAATTGGTAATTTCGAGAATGATCATCCTACAGAATCTCAGGTTTCTTCTCTCTTGTATTTAATAAACTATCTTCAGGAACGCTGTAACATCCGGAAAGATAACGTCATAATGCACAAAACCTTTCGTAAAACGGTATGTCCTGGCAGGCATTTCCCTTACAACAAGGTGATGGCCAGTTTGAGATAGATAGCTTAGTCTGGAGAAACGGGAAGCCGGGGATAAGTTTTTTGCCTTTTATAAATTAAGAAGACGATAATGATACCCATAAGAGACAGAAACCCTTCAAGTACATTCCCCTATGTTACAATAGGGATTATTATCGTAAACACTCTCATGTTTCTGTATGAACTTTCCCTGGGAACAGGATTAGATAAATTTGTAATGAAATTCGGAATAGTACCACTTAAAGTCAGTTACTATTCCCAGGCTTCTGACTTAACATTTATAAATGCATTTTTTCCGTTCATTTCATCAATGTTTCTGCACGGAGGGTTTATTCACCTTATCGGTAACATGTGGTTTCTCTGGATATTCGGTGATAATATTGAGGACAAACTGGGGCACTTTAAATACTTTCTCTTTTATATCCTCTGTGGAATTATTGCTTCATCCGTTCACGTCTTCTTCAACAGTCAATCAAACATTCCATGTATCGGAGCAAGTGGTGCAATTGCAGGTGTACTTGGGGCATATATGATAACGTTTCCCCGCGCAAGGGTTGTCACCATAGTACCTCTGTTTATTTTCATACAGGTAATGGAACTTCCGGCAATAGTCGTCCTGGGTTTCTGGTTTGTTATTCAATTCTTCAACGGTGCAGCATCTATCACGGCATCAACTTCAGGTACCGGTGTTGCATGGTGGGCACATATAGGAGGTTTTGCTGCAGGGGTAATAATACTGTACGTCATGCGCATATTCTTTATGAGAAAACCCGTAAGACGGAGATAGTGTGTCTCGCCTACATCTGCTCCGGTACTTCCTCATCATAATGTGATATCTCTCCGAGACTCATCCCCTCTCTCCAGAGAAACAGGAGTCCTACTATCGTAATAGGTATGATACTCAGCGCCCACAGTATTATTGCAAAACTCTGCGCAGATGATAACCCGACACCAAATATATCCAGGGTCTTTTGAATAGCAATGTGAAAAACCCCAATAAAGCCAGGCGCCTGTGGCAACGCAACTGCCAGTGCCAGACAGACCATTACGAAACATGCTCCTGCAAACGATAATTTGATATCAAACGCATAGCATAACACGTATATAGGAGAGGCGTTGAAAAACCATATAACTAGAGAAAGGACTCCTATCCATATTAACTGTTTTTTATTATCAAAGACCTGAAGGCCTGAGATGAATGAATGAAGAAGGTTAACCAGTTTATCCTTTAGATGATGAGGGAAGAAGAAAACCAGTTTCTCAAAAACTGCCCCCGCCTTTTTAGGGTATAATGATAATAAGAAAAGTGACGTTATCGCAAGTATCCCAAGGAATGCCATTACAATTGACCATTTCCTCAATTGTTTAATTATATTTGAAGCCTCTGTCTTACTCCCCTGATTATTAACGGCAGACGAAGTTGCTCCAGGCTTTTCATTAACATATTTAGCTTTTACAACTTCTGTTGCCTCGGCATGGTTAATCACACTAACGCTCTTGTCCTGTAATGTCTCAGCAGGCAGGAAGAATAATAGCAGTGATGCAAATACTATAATGCTTAACACATCAAAGATCCTCTCCATCACAACCGTAGCAAATGATGCGGTTACCTTGATCTTCTCTTTCTTTGCGATCATAACAGGCCTTATAATCTCTCCAATCCTTGCCGGTAACACACTATTTGCCATAAAACCGATCATAGTTGCTGAGAACAGATTCAACACCGAGACTCTCTTTATGGGCGCAATTAATGCAGACCATCTAACCGCCCTGAAATAGTGACCCACAAAAATGAGTATTATTGTAGGTATAATATATACATATTCTGCATCCTTAAGCGCCACACTCAACTGAGACCATTCAATCTTTCTCGCAAAAAGCCAGGAGCAGATAATACTTATCAGTATCCCTGCGACAAATAATATCTTCTTCTTATCCAGTTTCAATATGCTTGAACCTTTCCCGGTAGATTTTCAATAAGTTGAGATAAATTTCTTTATGAATGATAAATACCGGACTCCTTGCGAAAAGTCCTCGGCGCTTTTTGTCCGGGGAAGCAAGGTCTCCTCCATTTCATGAGGAATCCAGTTTGTCCATGCTACCCTAACCTGGCCAAGCCAGAACCAAAAAGGCCTTAGACACAAATTACATGAATTGGTGGCGGACCTCTCTTTCGAGAGGATTCCAATCAAGAAAAGCAGGAAATTTTCGGCTTAGAGACTAAACCGTAGTTCGATGTTCTGTTTTAAAGATCATCGAGTCTCCCTCCGTATCAACTACTACCTCACTTCCTTCCTGGAATTTCCCCTGAAGTATTTCCAGTGAAAGTGGATTCTCGATAAGTTGCTGAATTGTGCGTTTTAAAGGCCTTGCACCATAAGTAATATCATACCCTTCGTCAATCAAATGTTTTCTGGCAGATTCTGTCACTGACAACTTCAGATTGTGCTGACTTAGCCTCTTCTTTAGTTCTGTAAGCTGAATTTCAACAATATATCCTATTTGCTCTTTTGACAGACTGTTGAATATTATTGTCTCATCAATACGGTTCAGAAATTCAGGCCTGAATACCTCCTTTAAGGCTTTTCTGATATTTTCGTCCAGTTCTTCCCTGTTGCCATGGCCTATGAAATCCTGGATATACTGACTTCCAATATTTGAAGTCATTGCGATAATGGTATTCCTGAAATCAACTGTCTTTCCATGACCGTCTGTCAATCTTCCGTCGTCAAAGACCTGAAGCAGAATGTTAAATACATCACGGTGAGCTTTTTCTATCTCGTCAAACAGGATTACTGAATACGGCCTTCGTCTTATGGCCTCTGTCAGCCTTCCCCCCTCTTCATAACCAACATATCCCGGAGGAGCGCCAATAAGCCTGGCCACAGAGTGCTGTTCCATGAACTCAGACATATCAATCCTTACCATCGCATTCTCGTCATCAAAGAGGAAAGATGCCAGCGCCTTGCACAATTCTGTCTTGCCCACACCTGTCGGGCCCAGAAACAGGAATGACCCTATCGGCCGATTAGGGTCCTGAAGACCGGCACGCGCGCGCCTGACAGAGTTTGAAACGGCTTCTACTGCCTCGTCCTGACCAACTACCCTTTCTTTCAGACGCTCTTCCATCCTGATAAGTTTTTCCTTTTCACCCTCCATCATCCTGGATACAGGTATTCCGGTCCATTTGGATACAACCTCAGCTATATCATCCGGGTCAACTTCCTCCTTGAGCAAACACCTCTCTTTTTGAATATCCAGTAAGCTCTGGTGCATTTCCTTGAGATTATTTTCATAATCCCTTAATAGACTGTATCGGATTTCCGCCACCCTTTCCAGGTCACCATTCCTTTCTGCAGTCTGTTCATCTAGCCGCGCCTGGTCAATCTTTGCATTTAAATCCTGAATCTCTTTTATAACTTTCTTCTCATTATCCCACTGCAGCCTTAATGCACTGCAATCTTCTTTAAGCTCTGATAGATGACGCTCCAGTTTTTCAACCCTCTTTTTTGACTCCGCATCAGTTTCCTTTTTCAATGCATTTCTCTCTATCTCCAGTTGAGTAATCTTACGCTCCACTTCATCCAGTTCCGTAGGCATACTGTCTATTTCCATTCTCAGTTTGGAAGCCGCTTCGTCTATCAGGTCAATGGCTTTATCAGGCATGAATCTGTCGGAGATATATCTGTGTGACAGTGTGGCGGCGGCAACCAGGGCAGAATCCTTGATTCGAACGCCATGATGCAGATCGTAACGTTCTTTTAGACCACGGAGGATCGCAACAGTATCATCTACTGAAGGCTCGCCAACGTATACCGGCTGGAACCTTCTTTCCAGTGCTGCATCTTTCTCAATATATTTCCTGTATTCATCCAGGGTCGTTGCGCCTATACAGCGAAGCTCTCCTCGCGCCAGAGCAGGTTTCAGGAGATTGGACGCATCTACCGCCCCCTCTGCCGCCCCTGCGCCGACAACCGTATGCAGTTCGTCTATAAAGAGTATTGTCTGCCCCTCCGATGCGTCAATATCCTTTAAGACAGCTTTTAAACGATCCTCGAACTCTCCCCTGAATTTCGCACCTGCAATCAAAGCTCCCATGTCAAGGGATCTTAATCTTTTGCTTCTTAAACCTTCCGGCACGTCACCGTTAACAATCCTCAGCGCCAGTCCCTCTGCTATTGCCGTCTTGCCCACTCCAGGCTCACCAATCAATACGGGATTGTTTTTCGTCCTGCGGGATAATACCTGAATTACGCGCCTTATCTCATCGTCACGTCCAATAACAGGATCTAATTTACCCTTAGTCGCCAATTCTACAAGATCTTTACTGTAGCGTTCCAGCGCCTGATATTTTTCCTCAGGGTTCTGATCAGTGATTCTCTGGCTTCCTCTTATGCCCTTGAGAGCGGCAAATATATCATCTTTGTTAACACCGGACTCAGATAGTATTCTTCCGGCAGTACCCTGTTTCTTATCTGCCAGTGCAATTAAAAGATGTTCTGTACTTACGTATTCGTCCTTTAATCTCCCGGCTTCAACAATAGCTTTGTTCAAGATATCGTTGAGATCATTACTGATATATTGCCCCTGGTCTCCGCTCACCTGAGGTAATGATTTCACGGCATCTTGAGTTTTAGCAAGGATTTCATCGCTGTTTACCCCCAGTTTTTTCAGAATAGGAACTACCACTCCCTGTTGCTGCTGAAACAGGCACACGAGAAGATGTAAAGGATCCACCTGCTGATGACCCTTCGAAGCTGCAAATTGTTGAGCTTCCTGTATTGCCTCTTGTGCCTTTATTGTAAATTTATCCAATCTCATACTTTAATCACCTCATTCTATCTATAAAATGAAAAAGCCGGGTATATCCCGACTTTTTCATTATTAGTTCTTCAAAAGTTCCGGTAAGCAGTTGGGTAAGCCTATAACACCTTACTCCTTTACCTCATAATCTGCGTCAATGACATCTCCTCCTTCTTTACCTTTCTTAGAGTCCTTTCCTTCAGATTCACTGCCTTCCGTTGCTGCACCGGCATCTGCACCCGCACCCGCAGCCTGTTGCTTCTGTGCTGCCTCATACATAGCCTGTGCCAGTTTGTGGGAAGCTGCCTGCAGATCCTCTGTTGCCTTTTTGATTTCTTCCACATCACTTCCCTCTTTCGCCTTCTTAAGCTTTTCCAGCGCCTGGTCTATGTTGGCCTTCTCTGCCTCATCAACCTTATCACCGTGTTCTTTTAAGGTGTTCTCGGTCGAATATATTGCCTGATCGGCCTGATTCAACACATCTATTAATTCTCTCTTCTTCTTATCTTCCTCAGCATGTGCTTCTGCCTCGCTCTGCATCTTTTTGACTTCTTCTTCAGATAATCCGGAAGACGATTTTATCTGAATAGATTGTTCTTTACCCGTTCCAAGATCTTTAGCTGAAACATGAAGGATACCATTTGCATCAATATCAAAAGAGACCTCAACCTGCGGAACACCTCTTGGGGCCGGAGGAATTCCGGCTAATTGAAAACGTCCAAGTGTCCGGTTATCGGCCGCCATTGGACGTTCGCCCTGCAAAACGTGTATGTCTACAGCAGTTTGATTATCTGCCGCAGTTGAGAATGTCTCTTTTTTGTTTGTAGGTATTGTAGTATTCTTTGGAATAAGGACTGTACAAACACTCCCAAGGGTTTCAATTCCCAGTGAAAGCGGTGTGACATCCAACAGCAGGACATCATGAAGTTCACCTCCAAGGACGGCGCCTTGAATTGCGGCACCCAGTGCAACAACTTCATCCGGATTTACGCTTTTATTTGGCTCTTTCTTGAATAGTTCTTTTACCAGTTTCTGTACAATTGGTGACCTTGTTGTTCCGCCTACAAGGACTACTTCTGCTATGTCCGCGGGAGTTACTTTCGCATCTTCCATGGCGACTTCACATGGTTTACGGCACTTTTCAACAAGGTCACCGATTAATTGCTCAAACTTTGCCCTTGTCAAGCTCATGGTCAGATGTTTTGGCCCCGCCTGGTCTGCTGTTATAAAAGGGAGATTAATCTCCGCTGTTGTCGAAGTTGAAAGTTCGCATTTAGCCTTTTCAGCAGCTTCTCTGAGACGCTGCAAAGCCATGTGATCCTGCCTGAGTTCAATGCCCTGCTCTTTCTTAAACTCGTCAGCAATATAGTTCAGTAGTACCTGATCAATGTCATCTCCACCAAGATGTGTGTTACCATTAGTAGAGAGAACCTCAAAAACCCCTTCGCCTACTTCCAGTATTGAAATATCAAACGTTCCTCCACCGAGGTCAAAAACGGCGATCTTCTCATTTTTCTTCTTGTCAATACCGTATGCTAAAGATGCTGCGGTTGGTTCGTTAATGATACGAACCACATCTAAACCGGCTATCGTTCCAGCATCCTTCGTTGCCTGTCTCTGACTGTCATTAAAATAAGCAGGGACAGTAATTACGGCCTTTTTTACTTCTGTACCCAGATAATCTTCAGCCGTTTTCTTAAGGTCTTGAAGTACCATTGCAGAGATTTCCGGAGGGGTAAAACTCTTTCCCCTTGCTTCTACCTTTACTAATTCGTCAGGATTGCCAACGATTGCATATGGTACCAGTTTTTCTTCCTGTGCAACTTCGTTATGTCTCCTACCCATAAAACGTTTAATAGAAAATACTGTATTTTTCGGGTTAATAACCGCCTGTCGTTTGGCAAGTTGTCCAACCAGACGCTCATCTTTATCAGTAAAAGCCACTACAGAAGGAGTAATCCTGTTTCCTTCAGCATTTGTTATAACTTTTGGCTGATCACCTTCCATTACAGCTACTACAGAGTTAGTAGTTCCCAGATCGATACCTATGATTTTTTCCATCAAATTCCTCCTTAAATAATAAATTCAGCGCTTCAGTATTCTCTGATAGTTAATTCTGTTATACACTTTATATAAATGTGAAATAGGCATTGTCTGACAATGCAAGACAGAAATAACAAATTTCACCTAATCACGAAAACTCTCTGTTTTGAAATACGCAAACTATATACCATATAACTTCTAAATATCATATGTAACTATTGATATATGACTTATGGTAATTTACTTTTATCTAACTGTGGAGTTTATGCCGTTTCCACAAGCATGTTATGCCATTATGGCATAGCACATTTTTCAGCATTTATCTCTCAAGGCATCTTCCATGCTATAGAAACCCGGTGGTTTTCCAGACAAGAATTTTGCTGCACGAATGGCACCTATAGCAAAAGAATCCCTCGTTTGTGCTTTATGAACCAGTTCGAGCCGTTCGCCGCCACTGCAGAAAGTTATGGTATGTTCCCCTACGATGTCTCCGGATCGTATGGAATGTATACAGATTTGATCTTGTGGCCTTTCACCGGTAAGGCCTTTACGCCCATAGATTACTACATCATCCATTTTCCGATTTGTTGCAGAGCATATTTTCTCTGCAAGTTTTAAAGCTGTCCCACTCGGCGCATCTTTCTTAAGACGATGATGCGATTCAATTATTTCAATATCAGACTCATTGCCAAGTATCTTTGAGACTGTCTCGGCAAGGTTAAAGAGCAAATTTACGCCAATACTCATGTTGGGAGAAAAAAGGCACGCTATCTTTTCAGATGCTTTGCTTATCTCCCCTTTTTGTTCACTGTCCAGACCGGTAGTACCTATTACTGCTGCAACTCCATTATCAACACAATACTTCAGCCTGGCCATGGTGGAAGCAGGAGCGGTAAAATCTATCAATACATCCGGTGAACCGCTAATCTCATGTGAAATTACAACACCATCGTGCCCCTGACCGGTAACGGAACTTAAATCTTTCCCCATGTCAGGATGGCCTTCCATTTCAAGCGCTGTCACTAATTTCAGGCTTTCGTCTTTTTCAACAAGCCCTGCAATCCTCAATCCCATACGGCCACAGACACCATTTATTCCGATATTTATCATATAATTATTAACCTTCTATTTCTAAAAAATTTAATATTTGAATAAAGATATATACCGTATCCCATTTGACAGAAACCCGTATAATCAAAAACTCTTAATAAAAAATGCACATTTAATCGTGGGCATAGATGTACTATTTACCACGCATTTTTCTATACCTTTTGCTTGCATTCTTAAGATAACCTCTCTCCTTCCTCGTCAAACTCTTCATACCTGTACGGTTGACCTTATCCAGCAAAGCATCAACTCCATTTTTAACTTCTTCCTCTTTTTCATATTCCTTCTCCTTCTGTTGATTCTGCCACGATATGAGAAAGTTACTAAATCTGGGCTCATAACGAATAAACAGGAAACCATAAAGTAGTCCTCCGAGATGAGCGAAATGTGCAACATTACCACCAGTTGGGATAAGGCAGTTAACTACCGTTATGCCGGCAAAAATCATTACAAGATACTTTGCTTTTATCGGGAATATATAGAAGATTACGGTAGTGTTCGGGAATAACATTGCAAATGCAATTTCAACGGCAAAAATTGCACCAGAAGCGCCAAGGATCGGACTATCAGGCGTGAACAAACATCCAAATATGCCGGCAAAAATACCTGCCGTAAAGTACATGGTCAAGAATCTCCTTGTACCCATAGCCCTTTCAACTTCACTGCCGAACATCCATAAAACAAGCATGTTGAATATTATGTGCCAGGGATCGGAAACACTATGCAGAAACATGTATGTTACGAACTGCCATAGCCAGAGTTTTCCTATAGCAAGCGGTTGGTAGAGCCAGAAAAGAGTTGTAAATCGGTCAGGTCCCAACCGTACATGATGAACAACTCCATCGGTTTCTGGAGATATACCCATGACCGGCATCCCCCACTGAGAACTAATAGTGGAAAATAGAAGCTGAATTATAAAAACAGTGACATTTGCAACTATCAGTATCATTATAACCCTGGTCCATTTACTTCCTATTGATACACCAAACCCGGGCTTGTAGTAACTATCATTATAGTTTGCCATTTCTATCAGGGATTAATATTTTGAAAATTCATAACTTGCTAATTTCAGGACCTTTAGTGTGGAACAAGGTTGAACTTTCAATATAACTAATTCAATAAAAAAGTCAAGGTTGTTATATAGGTTTCAATTGGCTCCAATCCTCATAGAGGCAATCTATCTTTTTCTGCTGAATAGAAACACTTTTAAAGAAACATGTTCACCTATTTGATATGAAAAGCACATTATAGTTTATCTGTCATCTCTGAAAGCGAAGGATCCCTGCCATGTATTTATATAAGGATTACAGAGACGTGAAATTCTGCGTCGTTTCCATAATAAGGACAAAGCTTTGCGGCATTACAGATATTATTCATTAAGTATTTTTCTAAACAGAAAAACACTGACAATGATATTAACAGCATTTGCCGCCCAAACGGAAGGAATAATTGGAAAACTCATACTATCTGCTAAAACTAATCCAGTCGCAACCAACGGGTAGTAAACAAAAAGTATTAATATAAAACTAATCCCTAAACTAACAAGCATATTACTGCTTCTTGTCATTATACCTAATGGAATACCTATCAATATAAACGTAAGATTGGCAAGAGAAGGTGAAAGTCTCTTGTGAATGTTTATTGACAGTTCACGACTCATTTTTTGCTTTTCTGCAATCTCAACGTGTTCAGAAAGTACCAGGCGTTCTTTTTCCATATCTTCTTTGATACGGAGAAAACCTTCTACATCTAACCCTATCTCATCAATCTTCTTATTCTCATCTTCTATCACTCTTTCAGATATCGACACCCTTCTCTTCGCTTTCTTGATCCTGCGTTTCTCTTTCTCTATTATCTTCTCAATCAACAAAACATTTTTCTCAAATTCCTCATCACTCTTTCGATTAAACCCCATAATTTCCATGTTTTTTTCAATCTCTTTCTCTTGTGTCAACCTACTTATATTATCCCGCGCCACATTTATGTAGTTTTCAAAGATACTGATATCAAACTTTGCACGTTTTATCGTCCCTTCCTGCTTTGATATATTCGCTTTTAACTTCTTTATTTCCACTTCAGCTTTTTGCAGACGCCCTTGAACTCTTTCCTTTTTCTCATTTATAGTCGAAATTTCTCTCATGGTAATCTTGATAGTTTCTTCCGGATCTACAACCAGCTTCTCTGAACCACTTAATTCCTCGTTAATTTCTCCCCTTTGTGCAATAAGACTTGTCAGCGTTGCATATTTAAGCGCTGTATGTCTCACGCTCTGCCTTAATGGAATTTCAAACACAGCTTCCTCAAAACTCCCCATTTTAGGAGTATCTATACTGCTCTTAATATCAGGCTTAATAAATTCACCACGCCTTAATGTCAGCAAAACCCTATTACCAGAATCACCTACTTCTATTTCACCTTCCTCTGCCAACAATATATTAACTATATAGTCATCAGCATACTCAAAAACTGCAATGTCTTTATAAATACCGTCTTCCAGACTACCTATGTAAATTTGATATGGATAGAAATCAACCTTTTTTTTGGCTCTTATAAAGTGTGTCGCAAGTACTCGTTTGACTGCTTTTTCCTGAAGTTGTCTTACTTTAAAATATGACCTGGGTAATACTTCTGCATTTAGATATAAAGTTAATATACTGAAGATTACTCCGGTAACGACTATCGGAGTCACTATGTTATGAAGATGCATGCCAGCTATTCTGATTGCCGTGATTTCATTATCAGCACTCAGCCTTCCATAAGTCATAACCGTAGCGGTAAGTAATGCAGAAGGTAAAGCATGCGGGAAGGTATATAAGGCCATGTAAGGAAGAACTGAAACAAGACTTGGCACATCAAGCCCTTTATGAAGCAGTTGAATTGAAAACCCAAGTAACAACAAAAATTCGAGACATAACAGTGCCGGCACAAATGTCCTGAATAACTCTTTTACTAAGTATTTATGTAAGATATTGATATTAATCATATTTGTAGATAGTGTTATGTTGTGAAAGATATCAGATTTATAATCTCAAAATCGATTATATCTATATGACTTTGAATCGGCCAATAATAAATATCTAATCGGACAACTACTGTAGGAAGCACAATCTTTTTATTGACAAAAACCTTTTGTGTGATAACATCATTTTGGAAATCCTACAGGTGTTTTATATACATAACAAGTCAAACTGAAGAGTCATATGTCCAGAAACAACAATACTATAAGAGAATGTGCCAGACTGTTTTCATACGCAAAACCACATTGGAAGATATTTGTGTTAACCCTGATCTGCATGGGGCTTTTCACACTGTTCATTGGCGCTCAATTAGCATTAATCAAACCCGTAATAGATCGTTTGATAAGTGAAGAAGCAATCAGTTCTTCACAAGCGACACACAACCTGCAAAACAAAAAAGATTCAGGGGACGTATTAAGCAGTTTAAGCCGAAAAGCTGTCATTAGAATAAAAGAGACAACATTCATATCAAAATTTGAAGAATTGTTGAAGAAATTAACAAGCTCTTTTACTTTCATAGGCATCCTTGTTGCGATTATGGCTCCATTTATTTTTGCTTTCAGTTACCTGCAAACATACCTGAAAAACCATGTCATGTGGAGAGTACTCATGGATATACGAAATCATCTATGTGAACATTTACTCCCACAATCACTGAGTTATTTTGAAAATAGAAAGAGTGGAGAACTGATCTCCAGACTTACCAATGATATTACAGCAACACAATACGGACTTTCGATACTGTTTGACAGCGTTCTCCTTCAACCCATGCGTCTGTTATGCGGATTGGGACTGGCCTTTTATTTTACCTGGAAGCTGTCTCTGTTTACATTTATACTGTTCCCGATTGTCATTATTCCTGTATTGGTTTTTGGACGCAAGATAAAAAAATATGGAAGTAAAAGTTTAATGCATTTAGGAGAACTGACCGATGCCATGCGAGAAATGTTTTCAGGAATCAGGATTGTAAAAGCCTTTAAGATGGAAGACGAAGAAATCGTAGAATTCAAATATTTAAATTCAAGGTTATTTAAAAGAATGATGCAGACAGTCAAGGCAAAGGCCCTGAATACAAGTACTACCGAGTTTATCTATTCATTAGGATTAGCCTCAATCATAATCGTTGGCGGTTATGTTATTACAACCAATAAAATCACTCCGGGTTCACTCGGTGGATTTGTTACCGTAACTGCATTCTTGATACTTCCATCAGTAAAGAAATTGGCTAAAAGCTATGGACAACTACAGGAATCCTTGGCTGGTGCAAGCCGGGTATTCGAGTTGCTCGACCAGCGTCCATCAATCACAGATAACCCTGATGCCATAGAGTTGAAAAAAATAGAGAAAAACGTCTCGTTTAAAAACGTAAACTTCGCATACGACAGCATACCGGTACTCAAGAGCATCAACCTTACGGTTGAAAAGGGACAGATAATTGCAATAGTGGGAGAAAGCGGTGCAGGCAAATCTACAATGCTCGACCTTGTCCCGCGTTTTTATGACCCTCTCAGTGGAGCTATCGAGATCGACGGCACAGATATCCGTTTAATAAAGCGTGATTCACTCCTGGAGAATATTGCAATTGTCAGCCAGCAGACATTTCTGTTCAATAGAAGCTTTAAAGACAACATCCTGTGTGGGCGTAGAGACGCAAGTTTAGAAGAGATAGAAGATGCGGCAAAGGCAGCGAACATACATGATTTCATCAAAGGTCTTCCCAAGGGCTATGATACCGCAGTGGGAGAGCAGGGAGTGAAACTATCAGGGGGACAAAGGCAGAGGGTGACTATAGCAAGGGCAATTCTCAAGAACGCGCCTATATTGATCCTGGACGAAGCCACATCATCTTTAGATTCTGAATCTGAAAAGCTTGTCCAGGAAGCATTGGATAATCTAATGAAAGGCAAGACAACTTTCGTTATCGCACATCGCTTATCAACCATACGTCATGCGGACAGAATCGTAGTCTTAAAAAACGGTTGTATTGTTGAAACCGGCACACATGATGAACTGATAGAAAAAGAGGGAGAATATAAAAAGCTGTATAGAATACAGTTTGAGACCTGAGACAGACAATTCACAACTCTCCATATACAGCCCCCATAAAACACACATTCAAAACAGATTATGAAAATATTAATTACCGGATCACACGGCATGCTGGGAACAGATATAGTAAACCTGCTTCAAGAAAAGATGTCTTCGCCCATCCACAATGAAGACCTGGAAGTTATAGTGGCCCCACACGAAAAACTTGATATTACACTTGAAGATGAAGTATCAAAATTTATTTCCAGTCATGCGCCGGATATTATTCTTAATTGTGCCGCATTTACAAACGTTGACAAGTGTGAGACTGAAAGAGAAATGGCATTCAAGGTTAATGCATCAGGCCCAAAATATATCGCCTCTGCTGCAAAAGAATGTGGCGCCAGGGTTATTCACATCAGTACTGATTTCGTTTTTGACGGTAGTAATGACAGTCCATACAATGAGGACAACCGGACCAATCCATTGTCAGAATATGGCAGGACAAAACTTGAAGGTGAAAGGAATATACAGGATTACTGCAATTCATTTCTTATAGTAAGAACTTCATGGTTGTTCGGACATCATGGGGTCAACTTCGTGGAAAAGATGCTTGAACTGGCAGGACACAAAAAAGAACTCTCCATTGTTACTGATGAAACTGGATCTCCCACATATACTGCAGACCTGGCCGAAGCTCTGTGGGTCTTAATAAAGAAGGGATGTGAAGGTATTTTCCATGTAGCTAATGAAGGAAGTTGTTCACGCTATGAATGGGCAAAGTATATCTTTGAAACGCTGAGTTACAATATTAAAGTTAACCCGATAAAATCATCTCAATACAAACGCCCTGCAAAAGTCCCTCTTAATTCAACTCTGAACTGTCAAAAGCTCACCACAATTACCGGTACACAAATGAGACCCTGGCAAGAAGCATTAAGTGCATATCTGAATAAACAATAAACACACATGAAGAAATCAATAATCGCCCGTGGCATCAGGGTACACAATCTGAAGAATATTAATATAGATATTCCATTACGTAAACTGATAGTGATAACCGGCGTCAGCGGTTCCGGCAAATCAAGCCTGGCCTTTGATACACTGTATGCTGAAGGCCAGAGGAGATATGTAGAATCTTTTTCCGCTTATGCCCGTCAGTTTCTGGAAAGGATGGACAAGCCGGATGTAGACCATATAGAGGGAATACCTCCCGCAATTGCAATCGAGCAAAAGAATCCCGTAAAGAACCGTCGATCCACTGTCGGCACTGCAACCGAGATAAATGATTATCTCAGGCTCCTCTTTGCACGCATAGGCAAGACGTACTGCACAAAGTGCGGAGAAATAGTTCAAAACGATACAATATTCCAAATCTCAGATTGTATACTGTCACTACCGGAAAGCACCAGATTCCTTGTTACATTTCCAATTACAATCAGTAAAAAGATAACCAGCGACATGCAGGTTTCCGCCTTGAAGGAACGAGGTATAATAAGAGTTCTTGCAGATAATAATATCATAGACATCTCACTTCTACCGAAAGAGTTTGATATACGCAAGTATAAGTCAGTTGCCGGAATAGTAGACAGATTAGTAGTGGGTAAAAAGATTAAGGGCCGCCTTATAGATAGCCTTGAGACAGCTTACAGGCTGGGTTTTGGATATCTCAGGATCATCTTCTTATCTGATGAAATTAAGAGAGATATAAAAGATAATATCGTTGAGCCAAATTCTTTTACAAAGAAACTTGCAGGGAAAAAGCTTAAGGCAGTCTTAATAAAAGATTCAGAATGGTGTGAAGTATCGTATAGCGGTCACTTCTGTTGCAATAATTGTAATATAGAGTATAAAACACCCACCCACCATTTGTTTTCCTTTAATAATCCCCTGGGGGCATGTCAGAAATGTCAGGGCTTTGGCCACACTATTGAAATCGATATGAACCTCGTCGTGCCTGACAAGTCAAAAACCATTAATGAGGGCGCAATAGCCCCCTGGAATTCACCGGCCTATTATAACCTGCTCGAAGAATTGCAGGCAGCAGCGCCAGATTACAATATCCCACTTGACATACCATTCAATAAATTAACAAAAGACCAGTTAAGATTAATTGATGAGGGAACAGACAGTTTCACAGGTATTGGTGAATTCTTTGGCTGGTTAGAGGAAAAGAAATATAAGATGCACGTCAGGGTATTGCTCAGCAAATACAGATGCTATACCGTATGCTCAGAATGTAGCGGTACCAGGCTTAATCCATCTGCTCATAATGTAAGGATAAATCAACTTAATATATCAGACACATGCAGCATGTCTATTGACGAAGCATACAGTTTCTTTGAAGGAATAAAGCTCTTAAAATATGAGGAGGAAGTAGCAAGACTCCTGCTACTGGAAATAAAGAAAAGACTTGGCTACATGGTTAAAGTCGGATTGGGGTATTTGACACTGGACAGAATGACAAGGACTTTGTCTGGTGGAGAGGCGCAGAGAGTAAATCTGACCACTTCACTCGGCTCCTCGCTCGTTAATACATTATATATTCTTGATGAACCAAGCATCGGGCTGCATCCAAGAGATACTAAACGCCTGATCGATATACTGGTGCGGCTTAGAGACATCGGAAACACCGTCATAGTAGTCGAGCATGACAGAGACATGATTAAGTCCGCAGATTACCTCATAGACCTTGGGCCTGAAGCAGGAGAGAATGGCGGTAATATTGTTTATGCCGGAGATGCAAAGAAAATACCCTCTAAAAACGGCTCATTAACAGGACAATATTTGAAAGGCAAGAAGCAGATAGAATTGCCTTTGGCCAGAAGGAAACCAACTCATAACCATATTGAAATTACCGGCGCGACTGAAAACAACCTGAAAGATATTACCGTGCAATTTCCCCTCAAGGTATTTACCTGTGTAACCGGTGTATCAGGCTCCGGCAAAAGCACACTTATCCAGGATACCCTGTACGGCGCCCTTAAAAGAAGAATGGGAATCTATAATGGCCTTATAGGAAAACACAATGACCTGAACATCAATGGACACATAGACGACGTAATCATGGTTGACCAATCACCTATTGGCAGGACGCCCAGGTCAAATCCGGTTACCTATGTAAAGGTATTCGATTTTATAAGAAAGATATTTGCTTCCACCAGGGAGGCAAGATTACACAATTACACTCAAAGCTCTTTCTCTTTTAATGTCAAAGGCGGCAGGTGTGATCATTGTGAGGGTTGTGGTTATATAAAGGTGGATATGCAGTTTCTTGCCGATGTATACGTAACCTGTGATCAATGCCACGGCAAGCGTTTCAGGAAAGATATTCTGGAAGTTTGCTTCAAAGATAAGAACATTCACGAAGTTCTGGAAATGACAGTAAGCGAAGCAATGAAGTTCTTTTCTACACATAACAAGCATGCGCCGACATCAGACATGCACAGCAGTTTTTCTAAAGCTGCATCTCATATTAAAAAGGGACTGAAGTATCTTGAAGATACAGGTTTGGGATACCTTAGATTGGGGCAACCGGCAACAACACTCTCTGGCGGAGAGGCTCAGCGATTGAAACTGGCAACTTACATGGCAAAAGGAAGACACGAAGAAATACTTTTCATATTTGACGAACCTACAACTGGCCTACATTTTGATGATATAAGAAAGCTGCTTGACTGTTTCCAGAGGTTAATAGATAACGGACATTCAGTGATTGTCATTGAACACAATCTTGAAGTCTTAAAATGCGCAGACCATATAATTGATCTCGGGCCGGAAGGCGGCAAAGGAGGCGGATATGTATTAGGACACGGCACACCGGAAAAGATTTCTAAATTAAGGAAATCCTATACAGGAAAATATCTTAAAGAATATGTGTGAGGAAGAGTCAACCATGGAAATTTATGATTTATTAATTATAATCAATCCTTAAATTCTTGAATTCCTAAATTCGTCATATCTTCGTTCATGACAAATCCAGCATCCTCTGAATAGCCGATAAGGCCTTTTTCGCTATCTCATCCGGCACTGTAACAACATACTGAACATCCTCAAGTGACCACAATAGTTTTTCCAATGTATTTAATTTCATATTGGGGCAATCCGATAGAGGTGTAACCGGCATAAATATCTTATCAGGATTTTCCTTCCTCAACCTGTGCAAAATCCCTATTTCAGTCCCGATGATGAATTCCTTTGCATTACTGCTGTTTGCATATTTTAAAATACCGGTTGTGCTTGCTACGTTGTCTGCCAGCGCAATCACATCAGGTGTACACTCAGGATGCACGACTACCTCTGCCTCCGGGTGCTCTGATTTCATCTTAACTATCTGATCAGCAAGTATCCTGTGATGAGTTGGACAATAACCTTCCCAATAAATCATCTCTCTATTCAGGCACGATGAAACATATGCACCGAGGCTCTTATCAGGGATAAATAATATCTCTTCATCTTCAGGGATGGATGACACGATTTTTACAGCGTTCGATGAAGTACAGCATATATCGCTTTCAGCCTTAACGTCTGCAGTGGTATTAACGTAACACACGACCCTGATATTTGGATAAAGTTCCTTTTTCTTCCTTAATTCCCTCGCCGTGATCATATTCGCCATTGGGCACCCTGCATGCTCATCCGGCATAATAACAGTCTTATTCGGAGACAATATTGCAGCGGTCTCCGCCATGAAATGAACACCGCAAAATACAATCAAATCCGCATCCGTCTTTGCAGCCTGCTGAGACAAACCCAGAGAATCTCCAACATAATCTGCAACATCCTGAACCTCGCCACGCTGATAATTATGTGCCAGGATAATGGCATTATGCTTCTTCTTCAGCTCAGAAATCTTTTCTACTATCGGATCGGACACCACCATACACTCCTTTTCTAAAAGATATGAAATATTTATGAACTATTATCATTTAAAAATCTTATTTTACAACAATTATTTGTTAATGTAGCCCCAGGACTACTGTCATAACAAATGATAGAAGAGAACAATCAACTTTGAATTTCCTTGACACTATTTTGATTTTGATATTTAATTATTCATATTACATGGGCGATTAGCTCAGTTGGCTAGAGCACTTGCTCGACAAGCAAGGGGTCACTGGTTCGAATCCAGTATCGCCCATATTGTCAGACAAGGACTTAGGAGAAATGGTTGAAGGCATAATCCTGTCGGTTGTGACCATTTTGTGACCAAAATATTTGAGGGAGTATGGTGAGCAAATTGCCATGCCCCTTTTTTATTCTTTTTTCATTCTTCATTTCTAAAATTCACCATTCACATATCAAGCGTAATCAGGTAGTGAAGCTGAGTTGTCGTATCCTCCCTCAGCACCATAATCATTCCACTTTAACAAATTTCTTAATATCATCTCTTTGTTACTGAACTCATTATCGTTCAACAAAAACCGTAAGCATTTTTTAAGTTTTGATGAAGAAGATTCAATAACTATTGCAGAAAAATGCTTCTTTATGAAAGCGATGTATATACACCAATTGTTTATTGTATCAGCACGCTAGTTTAAAACTATGCACTTTCAGTGCAAGGCTTTCAGCTGCTTTTTAAAAAAATTTGTTGACAATATGCTGATTAAGAACGGATACGGAAACTATACTGTTTTTAGTTTTACAGTAGATTTTCCACCGGAATAAAAAGGACTTTCAGTCCAGAGTGGTTCAGTATTGCTTAAGTTAAATGCCATTCCGTAGAAATTACAAATATTTATTTGTTAGGTTATTATGATATATAATACCTAGGGTACATGAAATCTGAAAACACTTATAATATGGTTGATATAAGATATTTTAGCAATCCGGTTATTTTATATAATAATCATTACTGATTGAGTTTACGTGATTTTTCTTGTTGACAGAGGGTAATAATCTTTCTATTCTTTTGGTTCTTTCCTACTAGTTCTTTAGTGTGAAGAAGTGGCAAGGATGTCATAAGATAAAGTTTCAATGTTGTATTATTGATTGAAGTATATCATTTACACGAACCATACCAACTAACATTTTGTTCTATATGCACAGTAAGTTTCACCTTAATTCCTTGAGAGGAGGTCGTTGGAAGTGGTAAGGAAAATGTAATTCCAAAATTCTAATCGAGGGGAAACTGGAGAAAGGAGACTATATGGAAACAATGACGATAAACAAGAAACAGTACAAATTAGCCTTTATCTCAGGGAGGGTAGCTAGCATCTCAAAGAGGTCAGAAACACATGTTTCTGGTTCAGGTGGTGGTGGTCGCGGCCATACCATTCATGGGACTGGCGGTTCATCAACTTCACCAATTACTATAAGTTCTACGACTACGGTGCATGATGATTTATTCCTTATTGAGAAGGATGGGAAGGAACATTCATTTCACTTGCGCAATTTTGATTTAGCGTGCATGGAAGGAAATACTGTTACCATTGCGTTTGCAATTATGGAGGACAAAGATAGTAGCCCCCCTATAGCTGCCTACAACAATAGTACAAGAAGGGCTTTTTATAATAATCGGGTGATTAATGAAATGCATACACCTCATTATATGTATGGGGTTCTCAGTTTTTTTGTGGCACTTTCTCTGTCGGTGGTCTTCTTGTATACTAAACATTTCATTTTGTTCTTGATAGGAGCTCTTTCTATTATTCCGGCGGGTGTTGCCCGTAAAGATATAGGGAGGCGTAGAGCAAATAAATTTAAAAAAAGCTATGAGTTTGAAGGATTTACTAATTATTTGAGTTCTTTCCCGTTGATAGAAGGCTGAATGTATCTAATCAGGATAGGGAGCCGCTTTAGCGGCCCCCTCCCACAGCACCATGTCTATATCCCCTATTAGTTTATAATCCCACCATGAAGAAACCATATCTATTAAGAGACTTTAGCAGACTTTAGAGACTTTAGAGACTTTAGAGACTTTGGGGTCAGACCTTGAAAGCAGAATGTACGATCTTCTCTAATTTTTCTCTGTTTCCTCTTAAAGCTTCTTTATACGGTATCCGAGTGTATTAGTATGACATGTCGTAATCCTTTATTTGTACAGACGGAGAAATAAGGAGTTCCGAAGAAAGAAAATAGGTGAGTGTCATCTTTTAAAGGGGGGGGGGGAGACGACAAACAAAATTTATGCAGTTTAAGTGAAGAAGAGAGTAAAAAAGGGGCATGGCAATTTACTTACCATACCCCTGATAAATTTTGGTCACAAAATGGTCACACCTTTCAGGATTTTACCACCTTATCTTACCATAAGTCCTTATCTGACAATATGGGCGATACTGGACTCGAACCAGTGACCCCTTGCTTGTCGAGCAAGTGCTCTAGCCAACTGAGCTAATCGCCCATGATTTCCTTCCTGAATCTCCTACCGGCTGCAGACTATAAACTGAAATAGTGTCAAAGTAAACCCTCTTTCTGTTTTCAGGCCACTTCCAAGCGAAGATTCTTTCCAAGTGCGTGTGCAAACTTTTCGAGAGTAGAGAGCTTGAGAGGACTTTAGGGTCGGGACTTTAGCGGGACTTTAGGGTCAGACCTTGAAAGCAGAATGTACGATCTTCTCTAATTTTCTTCTGAAATCTTTACTTGTTTTACTTTGCGTATTTATCCGTATTGCAGCTTTATTTACAGCACTTATACTTATTCCAAACATCTCCCCTACTGCTTTATTTTTTATCCCTGTATACGTTTTCAATATATACATACTTACATCTCTAGCTTCAAACGGTATATGCCTTTTCCTTTGTAGTAGCGTTGCCTTGTCTATTTTATAATTATGTATTACCTCTTTTATTACCCTTTCAATCACACCATCATCACTTATTCTCTTTTTTTGTGGTAAGTCTGCATCTTCTTTCTTCGTACGATCTATAAACTTCCTTTGCACCCACTCCACAAACTTGTCACTTCCCAAGATTATTCCATACTTTATTTCTTCAAGAAAGTCACTTTCCCTGCCGGATATTTCACGAACCAATTTTCTATATTCCTTCCTTGAATCTTTATTGTTACTACACAGCCCATCTAAAACAGCTTCACTGTTTACCCATGTATTTCTTTTACTGACGTTAACAAAATCATGATAGCTACTCCACTTATACTCACTCAGCTTATTAACCATACCGGCTCGGATAGGGTTTAAATGTATATATAGACTTAAAATATGCCAGTAAGATTCATTTTCAACCAGAACACTCTTATATCTGCCCTGAAAAAGATGTCCACTACGTTTATGGTTGCGATTGTAATAAACACTATAAGCTGTCTGTATCCATTGCATGACCCTTGAGAGATTTGCTTCATGTGTTCTTAAAAGAACATGATAATGATTACTCATCAAGACAAACGAAAATATATCTAGATTAAACTTCTCTCTGGCGCTTGCCACGTACTCCAAAAATCTGGAATAATCGCCATTGGCAAGAAATATCTTCCCTCTGCCTATACCTCTTGACATAACGTGATAGATTGCGCCTTCATATTGTATTCTCCAAGGCCGTGCCATAGTGGAATATTATCAACCTAATACTCCGGCCTGTCAAGCATATTCTATATTCAAGGTCTGACCCTGAATTCTCTGCATGACCCTGAATTCTCTGATTCGTCTCATTTGGATTACTATTTGGACGAATTTGTGTTTCGATTTAATCGTAGAACCTCCCGGTCGAGAGGAATGTTGTTTTATCGCCTTATCCAACAGGCGGTGAATATCGGACCCGTTAAAAGACAAAATATTCGTGGCGGTCAACATTAAGTCGCGCCTACATAATATAGTTGTAGTGGCAGTCAAGCGTATAACCCTATAAAATTATAAATCATTGTCAGTTAGTGTGATAGCGACGTAAACGATACTAAATCAGGCAGTAATGAAATATGTAAAAAATGCCTTGCCATCGTTCGGCAAGCGAGGGGTCACTGGTTCGAGTCCCGTATCGCCCATATTGTCAAACAAAGTTTTATGATAGATGGCAGGACTTTCGGGTTGAACCTTTTTCCCGCTCCGTCTATCTTTATTTGGATTGATTCATTATGTCAATAATATTTGCATATTCTTCTCCTGCTTCCATCACCTTTTTCTTTAAAATTTTTTTGTCACTCTTCAGCTTACTTATTTCTTCTGCATCCAGTTGCAGGGCCTGGTAATACCCATTCATGTACGCAACCATCAACTCCCTGCGTTTCGTTGGTGATAGTTGTGAGTATGTATAATTTACACACAAAGAAAAGAAAATTATTACCATGAAAGCAATGGAAATTAACCATTTTTTTAAATGCATTTATTAAGCCTCCAAATCAAAACATGGCACGTTTTCTAATTTTTATTGCCTGAACTGCTCTCATTTGTCTTAAACGAAGAGATAATTTCGTTTAAACGTTTTAAATATTTTTCCTGATTTCCATCTTCACCAAGTTTCCGGCAAATATACTGGAGTTCTTCAATCTGTAATCTCCATTGCTCCTTTACATTACTGATGTCTGAGAATAAATGCTTGAATTCATCTTTTCTTCTCAAACGACCAGATGGACAACTCAAATCTCCCCGCGCCATCTCTCCTAAAACCATTCGCATCCGGTAGACAGGCCCTGCCATTCTATGTGAAATAAGCAGGCTGTAAATAAAGGTAAATGTTATCGTACCAAAAAGACAAATTGACAGTACCGGCCATAAAACATCAAAAAGAGTATACGTCCTTGTCGTCTCATTATTTCCGAAATTATCTGATGAATCAAAATGGACAGGCTGAACAATATTTACCTGCACATCTCCATATTTATAATAGACCAGAACCAGAAAAGAGAGAGAGCCGATAACAATAAAGGCTGCTACGATTGCAAATTTACTGATCAGTCCGTATTGAAAACTACTATCTACAATGTATTGCCGTCTTTTATATTTTCTCTGACTCATTCGTTCTCCCCTATCAAACTCTCAAAACATCTATGGCTGAAAGGAAAGTGCTGTTCCAGTCCAGACCCTTTAATCATTATTAAAATTATCTCGCATAATGAGAGAATAAAGTCAATTTTCTATAAAAAATATCGCAACTACAATACCATTTATAGTTTTCCGTTGTATGTCTCTCTAAGACAATTACTTAAATCAACAATAAGTATCTAATGATCTTCAACGTTTACTTTAACTGTGTACTGTTATGAACCAGCAATCCTGCCTTTAAGCCAGGATTGCCTCATTATAAATCAGGGAATGATGATAGTCAGCCTAAACTGGATAAAATATATGTTTTCCCGATTGTAACACAGCCTGTTAGTCTTTCAGTGTGGCAAGATTGAACCGGTTTGGTGGGATTAAGGGTTTGTTTAGCAAAATTACTAAGCAATTTGATCTTTGATCAATATTGCCCTAAGTTGCTTCCAGGCGTCTTTCCAGGTCGTCTATCTCATCTTTAAGCCCTGCGGGCAGTCTGTCACCAAATTTTGCAAGGTGTTCCCTTATTAATGGTATCTGCTTCTTCCACTCTTCTGGATCAACTTTTAAGAGTTCTTCTAAATCTTCAGTAGAAATATCCAGACCATCAATATCCAGGGCATCTTTTGTTGGAACCCAGCCAATGGGTGTTTTTTCAGCATTTCCTTCACCACAGACCCTCTCAATTATCCATTTCAAGACACGGCTGTTTTCACCAAAACCAGGCCAGAGAAACTTGCCGTTATTGTTCTTACGGAACCAGTTCACATAGAATATCTTAGGCAATTTGTCGGCGTCTGCTTTTGCACCGATGTCGAGCCAATGTTTAAAGTAATCTCCCATATGGTAGCCGCAGAAAGGCAGCATTGCAAATGGATCGTAACGTAATTCTCCAACTTTACCGGCAGCAGCAGCCGTCTTCTCTGAGGAAACAATAGAACCCAGGAATGTTCCATGCTGCCAGTTGAATGATTGGTGTATCAGAGGTACAACGCTTGGGCGGCGCCCGCCAAACAGGAATGCCGATATAGGAACTCCCTTTGGATTTTCCCATGCAGGATCAATTACAGGATTTTGACTTGCAGGTGCTGTGAAACGTGCATTTGGATGGGCTGCCTTGGTACCTGAATCGGGTGTCCACTCATTACCTTTCCAGTCTGTTAATTTAGCAGGTGGTTCGTCCGTCATCGCTTCCCACCACACATCACCATCTTCCGTAAGGGCTACATTTGTAAAAATGCAGTTTTTCTCCATGGTAAGCATACAATTTGGATTAGTTTTCATGGAAGTTCCAGGCGCAACCCCAAAATAGCCGGCTTCAGGGTTTATCGCATACAAACGGCCATCATCTCCAAATTTCATCCAGGCAATATCATCACCTACACACTCTACCTTCCACCCGGGAATGGTTGGGACCAGCATTGCCAGATTGGTTTTACCGCACGCGCTGGGAAATGCTGCCGTAACATACTTCTTTTCACCATTAGGAGGCGTAATACCCAGAATAAGCATATGTTCGGCTAGCCACCCTTCTTCCCTTGCCATCGAAGAGGCAATACGCAGGGCAAAACACTTTTTCCCTAATAAGGCGTTTCCTCCGTAACCTGACCCATAGGACCATATAATTCTTTCTTCGGGAAAGTGAGTAATGTACTTGTTATCTGCATTACATGGCCAGGGAACGTCCTTTTGCCCTTCTTCCAACGGACTGCCAACAGAATGAAGACAGGGGATAAAATCGCCATCTTCACCCAAAACATCTAAAACAGTCTTTCCCATACGTGTCATAATTTTTAAATTATTTGCAACATAAGGAGAATCTGTTAATTCTATACCAATGTGAGCAATATTTGAACCTAAAGGCCCCATACTGAAAGGAACAACATACATGATGCGCCCCTTCATAGAACCGGTATAAAGCCCGGTCATCTCAGCCTTCATCTCATCAGGGTCACACCAATTGTTGTTGGGGCCGGCATCTTCCTTGTTTTTTGTGCAGACAAAAGTTCTATCTTCTACACGGGCAACATCTGCAGGGTCAGATATTGCCCAATAACTATTTGGTCTTTTCTCTTCATTTAATCTTACATACGTACCGCTTTTGACCAGCATATCGGCCATTTCATCATACTCTTCCCGGCTGCCATCACACCAGACAACCTGGTCAGGCTGACACATTCTTGCCACTTCATCAACCCAGGCCAGAAGTTTTTTATTTTTAGTCAGTGGAATTGTGCTACCCATAGAATCTCCTGTTAATTCTAAAATTTAGTATATATGGTAAGAAATGTTTTTTATATAAAAAGTTATTTTAAAACAAAATACTATAAAATTCCAACCATTTTTCCAGCTTCACCAAAACTCAAATTCTATTTTTCCCTGATAAACATACATTTTCCAGATGAAAAATACGCTGATTAATATATAATTATTATTCTCAAGAAATCTATTCAAATCTAAATTGAGCGATTTCGTAGCCGCAACCTTAAGGTTGCGTAACTTACACAAACCCATCAGGTGATGTAAAACGCAGGCTAAAGCCAGCGGCTACAACGGCATGTAAAATAAAATCGCTCAATTCAGGTCAAATTATTCCTGATTAAGATGTCTAAGATGAAAAAGTTATGTGTATATTGCGGATCAAGCGCAGGTGGCCAGCCTGATTACGCACTAGCCGCCAGACAACTGGCACGTGCCATGGTGAGACAAAACATTGATCTGGTCTATGGTGGAGCGAGCGTAGGTATAATGGGTGAAATTGCTGACAATGTCCTTGAAGAGGGCGGAAATGTAATCGGTATAATTCCAAAAGATCTCTTTGTAAAAGAAGTTGCTCACACAGGACTTACAGAATTACGGGAAGTTGCTTCAATGCACGAACGGAAATTATTGATGGCTGAATTATCTGATGGCTTTATCGCTTTGCCGGGAGGCTTTGGTACGATTGAAGAAATACTTGAAATTATAACATGGTCACAGTTGGGGATACACCAGAAGCCATGTGGTCTGCTGAACGTATGCCACTATTACGACAAGCTGATTAACTTTCTTGATCATGCTGTTTCTGAACATTTCATAAAGAAAATTCATCGCTCCATCGTGCTTGTAGAGGAATGTCCGGAAATATTGCTGGAGAAGTTCGAGGCATACAACACACCTGAAGCGGTGAAATGGCTCGGTCGAAACAGTATTTAAATAGATAGAACAGGTATTTGTTTGAAAAATCACAAATATGAAGATATCCATACTTATATTTCTCATGTTAGTTGTTTCGATTATTGTGATATTAAAATTGGTTACTTCGCCAGAACCCATAGCATATACTGATATTTCCGCATTAAATTCGGAAGAATACAATACGGGAAAGCAGATATATCAGGATAATAACGAAATATCTTATAGGCAGGGCAATAAACCGGAGATTAATAATCTAAAACTAATGGCTTTTGCAAGGGCATTCGTAGAAGTCCAATCATACATGGACAAAGCCGGCAGCAAGGTCAATTATAGGGAAACGAGTAAGATTGTACAAGGCAACGGCTTAAGTGTAGAAGATTATACAATGATAGCAACACTGATAAATGAGAACTCCGATTATCGAAAGAAGTTTCAAAAATTGATAAATGAGGCAAAGTAGAGGCGAACGGCCGTTCGCCCCTACCTTTCATCGCAATTTTCTTTAAAGAGACCGAAATATGAGTTATATAAAATATCTGTTCATAGTAATTATAGTTATTTTATCAGTAAACAAAACAAGTTTTGCTCTGGGCAGGATTGTAGATTATTTTCTAAACAACCAGAATGCGTGGAATACTACAAAGCGGATTACTGATATTACACCGGCTACGATTGTAGTTGAAGATGGGCTTGAGGGATTGGAGTTTGAGCTTACGGACTTGACAAGCGGGGATGAAGTGGCATTGGTTTTTCTGGAAACCAAAAAGGTAGAGAAAATGAAACGTGAGGGGTTTTGTAATCTAAAGGGCAAACTAATACGGGGCAAAAACAGGATTGTGTCTGTTATCACAAGGAATCACGGTAACCGTAAAAAATTTCACTATAAATTCACACTTCAGAAAAATGTCAGTAATGCACCTGTCATAATATATAATGATGGCGATGCTGTTCTTGAATGTGAGTACGATGGTACGCTACCTGTTGAAGACGATTCAAACCTATCAGGGATTAACCTTCTTGAAATTGATGTACGTTAGTTGTTTAATCAGACGCAACTACAGAAAGTACATAAGTATATAGAGTTCCAGATTCGCGTAACAAACATAATGGATAACCTTGAATTCATTAATACAAAATAATGATTGAATGGTCAAACAAATACAGTGTAGGTGTATCAGTAATTGACGAGGAGCATAAGGGTTTCATTGATATCATCAATAAGGTTATTACTGCCAGGCAGCGTAACTACAGCCAGGGAGAAGTAGAGGAAGTTTTAAGTGAGTTGGTTAAATTTGCAAGGGAACATTTTAAGACTGAAGAGGATTACATGTCAAAGTTTCAATACCCTGATTATCTGTTACATTATAATGAACACCTGAACTTCTCTCTCCATATGATTATTTATAATAATCAAGTAATTAACGGTGAATATAAGATTATGGATGAATTGTATAGTTATTTACAGGAGTGGCTTATTCACCACATACAGAAAACGGATAAAAAATATACTAAATGTTTCAATAAAAATGGCCTTAGATAACTATTAGAGATAAATTACCGTCTGCAAAGATAGTTTTTCGAAAGTCATACCAGACAGTATTTGGTCAAGCCATTTTTTCATCTTGCGTCTTTCGCATTATTTTACTATCATCTATAAGCGTTTCCAGCAACAAAACCATACTCGCAACACCTATAACAGAAACAGTCGTAACAGACATTCGGAAACCTCCACTTATATACAATATTTTTTAGTAAGATTTTAATACTATGGGCACTATATCAAATATCATTAAGATGTCACGAAGTAGCTCATTTTCAGACATAAGAATGATGAAGTGGGTTACGAGGCTGCTCTCTTTTCAAATAGACGGCAGGCTTAATAATGGCTTCAGTTTCCCACCCTATCTTATACATATTACTCCGACTAACCTATGCAACCTGCGCTGTAAAATGTGCGGGCAATGGGGCGAAACAGGTAACTATAATAATAAAGATACCAGCCTTTTAAGAGAGACCATAAATATTGAGGAATTTGAGAAACTTATTGATGATGTTGCAGAATTTTCACCAACAATCTTTCTGACAGGCGGTGAACCATTTTATTACAAAGATATCGTCAGGTTGATAAAATATATAAAACAGAAAAACCTGATATGCTGGGTAATCACAAACGGCACTCTCCTTGAAAATTATGCGGATGACATTGTCAAGCTTGGAGTGGATGTATTATACGTCTCCATCGATGGGCCTGAACATGCTCACAATGAGATCAGGGGCATCCACAACGGCTACCAGAGAATTTCCGCTGGAATTAAGAAGATAATTACTGCAAAGGAGAAATTAAATACACAAAGACCTCTATTGTGCCAGGTATTCACTATAACTGATCATTCATCTCCATACCTGAAAAATATTACTGAAACAACTGAAGAACTTGGCTTTGAAATGCTGCTCATTAAACATCCGTATTTTAATAATACAAAAACAGGCAAAGATTACGAAACTATGATGAAGAGTGTATTCCAATGTCATGCGCCTTCATGGCAGGGATGGACCAATGACGAGACAAAAATAGACACTCGTGCCCTGCAGATGGATGTTTTACGTTTACTCACAAAGAAACATAAATTCAAACTTGCATTCTTTCCTGCTATTAAAGTCTCAGACATACCACAATATTATTCTACCACACAGGATATCTTCTATAATGGAAGCAAATCAAAAAAGAAGGTAAAACGCTGCATTGCACCCTGGACGCAAACAATGATATATCCTAATGGCGAAATGGTGTTTTGCAATGACAACCCTGACTACATTTTAGGAAACATAAAATCTGAAAACTTCTCTGAGATATGGAATAACAGCAAATCCAGAAAGTTTAGAAAGTTTATCAAAAGCAATGTTCTGCCAATTTGCTCAAGATGCTGCGGATTATATTACCACCCCTTCTACCGCTCTAGCTCAAGTTTAAAGGCATTGACAAAATAACTCGCATGATCAACCTCTATTTCGAGAGGATTCCAGTATTGGAATCCTCTCGAAATAGAGGCCTGTCGTCAGGCCAGTTCGAACGCCCGCCTGCAAATATGTCCGGCAGACTACGATTGCCAAGCGAAGGCACTGGAACGATTCCAATTGTCACAGATGGTTCAGGCTTGCCGCCTGAGCCAATACTATAGTGCGGCATGGCCATTTGCCTGAATACAGGCAACATAATCTGGAATGACTAATATTGAGAAAAAATAAAATTTTAAACGGCTTTAATCGCTCCGGTTTCTTAGCTTTAGACACTTTACACTTTAGTTCACTTTAGACACTTCCTTATGAAATGGTATAAAATATTTACGCCTGAATTAAAAGAACTTATAGACAGTAAAAATCTAAAAGGGCTAAGCCTTATCTTAAGAGAGCTCCACCCTGCAGATATTGCGGACATAATACGAGAACTTGAACCCACGGAAAGGGTAATAACACTCCGTGTACTGAATAAAACAACGATTGCAGAAGTATTCTCCCTTCTTGACCCGGACGAGGAAGAAGAGATGCTCGGATACTTTACCGAACGCAGGGCAAAGGCAATCCTGCAGGAAATGAGCCCTGATGACAGGACACAACTCCTTGATGAACTCCCCGCTTCAGTAGTAAAAAGACTACTTAATCTATTTCCTGTTGAGGAGAGAGAGGAGGCAAATATACTACTGAACTATCCGCCCGATTCAGCAGGGAGGGTAATGACAACAGAATATGTAGATCTGAAAACTGAAATTACCGTCTCAGAGGCATTAGAGCATATAAGAAAGACTGGTCCGGATAGAGAAACAATCTATACATGCTACGCAATTAACGAGAAGAGAGTGCTGTGTGGAGTAGTTTCGCTTAGAGATATTATTTTAGCTGAACCTGACCAGAAAATCAGCCAGATAATGAACGAGAACGTATATAAGGTAAATACAACTGATGACCAGGAAGAGGCTGCCAAAGCTATCCAGAAATACGATTTCCTCTCTTTACCAGTTGTGGATAGTGAAAATCGCCTGGTCGGCATTATTACGGTTGATGACATTCTCGATATAGTAGAAGAAGAAGCTACGGAAGATTTCCACAAAATGGCTGCGATTCAATTACCGGAAGAAAGATATTTTCGTGCAGGATACTTTAAACAATTGTCCGGAAGAGTAGTCTGGTTATTTGTCCTGGTTCTGGCGGCCACTATCTCAGGCAAGGTTCTACAAAAATATTCATTGGCTCTCAGTTCGATAATCGCACTCGCATATTTTATACCCATGCTGATGGGAGCCGGGGGTAATATAGGTTCGCAATCATCCACACTCGTAATAAGAGCGCTGGCAACGGGAGAGTTGGCATTAAAGCAGTGGTGGCAAGTGCTCGTAAGAGAAGCCGTAGCTGGTGTCGTCATAGGCGCCGCCCTTGGAACCACGGCATTTTTTATAGCAATATTTTTGCTCCAGAATACAATGCTGGGAATTACTGTAGGTATCTCTGTAGCAACCGTAGTTACAGTGGGAAACCTTGCCGGGGCGGCTACGCCACTTATATTCAGCTATTTCAGGCTTGATCCAGCCATCGTGTCAGCCCCTCTCATCACCACCATAATTGACGTAACAGGAATCATTATTTACTTTGAGATTGCAAGAAGAATACTTAGCGTACCCGGCTGAATGATGGCCTGTTAAAGGATATTGTCACCCTGAACTTGTTTCAGGGTCAAGAACTTATTAAGAATATTTAAACCATGAAAGCTCTAAAATTATTTTCCATCTCAAACCTCAGGGTAATCCTTTTCAACTTAGTGGTTATAACCTTAATTCTGGTAGTTTTTGAAGTCGTAATGCGCAAGCTTGATTTACCAGGCTTTGACGCATGCAAGATGAGCCACGATTATGGTACTGCTGATCCTGAGCTTGGGTTTGCACCTGTACCAGGTAGTGAAGTTGCAGGATCCAGGCTTAACGAGCTTGGTCTAAGGGGGCCGGCATTACTTACAGAAAAGGCTTCCAGGCATTTTCGTATCCTCTTCATGGGAGACTCTACCTGCTGGGGTCTAGGTGTAAAGATCGAGGATACATTTGCTGCTATAGCCACACGTTTAATTGCTGAAGATAACCCCGACCTTAAAGTCGAATACATCCTGGGAGCATTTCCGGGATACAGTTCTTATCAATCCAAAGTCATGCAAAGAAAACTATTACCTTTGGATCCGGATTTAGTAATCTTCTACGTTGGGGCTCATAATGATCATGTCCGTGCCCGTTATTTCAAAGACTCTGAGATTCCTTTAAGATCCGCAAGACTCAACGCATCCTGGCACAAAATACACCTGTTCAGGGCTATAGAGGGGTTTACAGGCACGGTCTGTCACAGTCTCTTTCGGCATCTGAGATCCAGAGACGCAAGGTCACGCGTTCCTGTAAAAGAGTTTCATGAAAATGTGTTAGAGATGGTAGGAAGCGTCATTAAACAAAAAAAGAAAGCTATAATCTTGATACCTCCATATTCTAACCATAGTTTAAGACGACATCACACAATTCCCAAATACCAGAAAAGCCTGGAAACTATTTCACGAGAATTGCACATTCCTTTTATTAAGTTACAGAATATCTTTGAATCACAGGATGATAACCTTGTCTACTTCACAGATCTCTTCCATTTCAGAGAGCTTGGACACAAACTTACAGCTCGTGAAATCAGGCGTATTGTAGCAAAAGATATTATTGTGGAACAATCAGGAATTTGAGTCGATTTAATGCAATAATGCAAAGGCTAACTAAAACCTAAATTGAGCGATTTCGTAGAAAAGAACCTTTCCTGACACCTCGTAGGTGTAGGTGGCGGAGAATCAATGAAAAAAGGGTAAGAATCGTAATGACTCTTACCCTTTTGTTCAATCTTGCTGAATATTTAGGTATAACCCTTAATAATCATTTCAATAGTGTAGCTATGATAGAGAGGAATATAGTTACCTGTATGCCTATGATCCAGAGAAAGTACTTTGAAATCTTCTGATCAAGGCGGTTTACCCTCTGATCCAGGGAATCGCCTCTGCTATCTATCTTCTGGCCGAGAACATCAATCCTGTTGTCGAACTTCAGGTCGAGAGCATCTGTTCTGCCATCGAACTTCTGCTCGAGAGCGCCTATTCTGCTATCTAACTTTTGGTCGAGGGCATCCATCCTTCTGTCCAATTTCTGATCAAGACCAATTACAAGGTCTTTAATATCCTCTAAACCTTTAGAATGTTCCTCTACTTTTCCCTCTAGATAAGCAACTCTTTCTTCCAATGTCGTTGGCATTTAAAATCTCCACGCTTTTGTCGATAAAAGAAATAATTTACACATAATACTATTATTTGTCAAATGAAAAACGGTTTCTACAAAAACGACACCTACGAGGTGTGGGAAGGGTTTAAATAAAAAAAGGGTAAGAATCGTAATGACTCTTACCCTTTTTCTTACAAAATCAATCTTATACACGGACAAATAAGTTCATCCATGTCACAAAAAACACCTTAGAACTTCATTGTTGTCTGCAACCATATCCAGTCCATACCTCTGTCTCCTGGTCCTACGCCACCTGATGTATCCTCAAGAAAGTCACCGGCGAAAAAGTGTCCGTAACCTGCAACAACACCAAAGTTCTCAAATAATTTATACTTAAGCGTAATATCAATTTCCTGGCCTAATTCATCATCCACACTCTGCAAGTTACCATTTCTATCAGTATACAGATCGGCACCCGCGCGATTTACACCCATACCACCACCAAAACCAGTACCACCTGCAATACTATACAAATTATCTGCCTCCTCATCCATTTCAAAGAAGTGAACCTTTGTGTCTATCAATAGTTTCTTGGTTGGCTTGACGCTAAAGTGTATCTGATGGTCTCTGATATTCTGCCATGAAGTCTGGTCCATGTATCCATTGTGCGCATGCGCTGTTGGATATAGGTGATCGAATGTAGTAGTATCTCCGGTAAGCGGATTATCATCACCTGATGCAAACGAATAAGCATAACCTATCCTTGGTGTCCATGGAACAGAACTGAAGGTGTATCCAGCCTCCGCATGAATCGCCCATGCTGAAATACCGTTAGTTACACTTCTGTTTGCGTTAATTGCACCGCCTACATCACTACTAACATCCGCTGCTGAATTACCGCCTAAAGAAGCAGCCCTCAGTCCGGTTACAGTTCCCGACTGCCATGCCGGCTCTATTGTAAAATCTACTCCGGGAAGACTTGCCATCTTTTTTCCTTCAAGCCTGAACCCGTAGGTGTACCTATCCTCACCTGTTTGCCCTGCAGTAGCATGAGGGTTTGATGTTCTGGACCTTCCGATGAAGTAAGGTTCTATCAGAGCACCCGCTAAAGCACCACCAAACTTATACTGGGAATATACACCATATAAGACCTCGTCTCTGGCACTTGTCACACCGGCACCAGTAGTACCCCCAACCTCGTCCTCCTGTATCATAAACGAAAATGTGTCCACCCAGAGATTCTTTCCATTCGCATATCTCAATCTTGCACCGTCATAAGATCTTCCCTGATTCGTCCAGTTCAAATGTCCTAATAACCTGTCATTACCATAATTCATCTGCCATCGCCCAACTCTAAGCTCTACATTGCCAAGCATTGAGCTTAAATCGCCAAGATTTCTAAGTTCAACATAACCTTCCAGCATATCAACCCTTGCAAGGTTGGTGGTTGTAGCGGCGGCTTCACCAAAGACACGCGTGTCCTGCAATTTAACGTAACCACGTACGTTTTTATTTACATCTGCATCGAGATAGATCCTGGTCCTCTGCAATACAAAGTCTTCATCATCCATTCGACCTATTCCAGCTTCTAAGTTTGCCTGCGTCTGTGCTGATGCTGATACCAGCGGAAGAACAATCCGATTAGCGCCTGCAGTACCGGCAGCTCCAACAGTCGGAACCCCAATACCTCCAGAATTTACCCACTGCACCTGCTCCTCAAAACGATGTCTTATTTCAAAGCCCATCTTCAGGCCCCTGATTTTTGGCGCAGTAACGTTACCGCCACCATTTGATTCCAACGCCTCTATCCTCTTGATGAGGTCTGTGTACGCAGCCTCCTGCGCCTTTGCATCCTGTACCCCTATCAACGCATACGCTGATGAGATTGCAAAAACAACTGCAAACGCAATAAAATAATTTCTAATTCTCAACATACCTAACCTCCCCCAAAAAAAATGAAAAAAATGTATGAAAAATTAACAGATTCTGATCATTACTTCCATATTACCAATATTACATATATTGCTGTAAACAGCATCTACAGAGAACCTTAAAACTAATGACAAGCAAAAAAATAACCTTGTACGGGCATATATTCTACGCCCCTACTGATTGTGCAATTGCGATGCCATAAAGTCGGTACAGGGTGAATGAAATTATGCTACAGCGTAAGGGCATATATTCTACGCCCCCCTACATTCTCATTCTGTTCTAATGCTATTACATGCTAAAGTACAATTTTCTACAGAAAGATGACGGCATTTTACAACTTTTCATTAATTTGTCAATATATAAATAGTAATTTTTAAAATAATTTATTACTGTTTATAACTACAACACTTACAGCGTACAATATATTGCACCCTGCTTTAATTTATAGACTCTCTATAGCTGGCACTAACTTACAAGCACCGTATTATGTTCGCATTCTCATGTATACCTGATACATCCAACGCTAAAGCTAGTGAGGAAAAGTGGCGCTACTGACTTTTAATTAATCAGGCCTACGGCAGCTTTTGACACGGCTGGAATCCTCTCGAAAGAGAGGAACAAATCCTTGCTTCCGCAAGGAATCCAGAAGGATGTGGATTAAGGACGAAGGCCAAATCCACCAATAATAGATCACAATTAAAGGTGGTTTCGCTATCGCTTAATCCCCGGACAAAAGACGCCGAGGACTTTCCACCCACAGTAACAAAACCTTTGAAATTCCTCAAATACATCAAGTCAGGTCGCTATCGCGACAAAAGACTATCCTTCGACTCCGCTCAGGATGACGTCACACTGAGCGGAGTCGAAGTGTTATCAACATTGAAATTCCCATGCATCAAGTCAGGCCTTCGGCAACTTTTTGTCGTTGCGTAGGGGCGTATAATTATACGCCCCTACATTTTGTTACAACATTGAAATTCCTATGCATTAAATTAGGCCTTTGGTGACTTTGTAAAAAGGGCAAGCCGGAGATATTAGAAATGATGGTTATTTCTTTTGTGCCTGCTTTTCAAAATACGCTTTACGCATTTCGTGCCTTTTTGGGATATGGCAGTCGCCGCATATACTAAAGTCAAAGGAAGCCTTGGCCAGTTTTTGCCCCTGTGCAATATCGTATTCTTCATCTCGAAAGCCCTGCATCAGGTAAGAGTACACCTCTCCAGGACCATGACATGCTTCACAGCCTACGCCTTCCGATGCGTAGATCCCCTTATCTTCCCGGTAACCGGTGGTGTGGCATTTATAACACTGCTTCTTATAATTCTCATCACCTGCTTGATAATCCGGTTCTTTCTGTATTCTCTCAAAAGTCTTAAATTTTGTATTGCTCCATCTTTTGACGTGATCCGGATGCATGTCGTTTTCCTTGTGGCATCCAACACATTCATCGTTTCCTACATAAAGTTGATACTGCCCTGTAGGGCCAAGGAAACTCTCCCTTCGCAACCTTATTTCCTCTTCCGGATTCAAATCCCGTAGCCGCTTCCACATCTTTATAAACTCATCGGCAGAATAACGGCCCTCCTCCATCGCCTCCCTATCCGCATACATATGCTCATGCGCAGGCTCCGACTCAAGAGCCCTGCCATTTCCACCATGACATACTGTACATCCATATACGTCAAAAGGGATAGGAAGGTCTTTCGGATGCAATTTTACCAACTTATCTTCATCAATATGACACGTCATACACCTGTCTACACGCTGGCCACTCTCCTGATGACTCCAAAGGCCCTCGCCCTTTAGCAATATCTGCTTTATCTCCAGCTTCTTACCCTTTAAGGATTCATTATCCTCTATTTCGGCCCTCTGACACTGTTTCCACTCTGGATTAAACTCTTTACAGAACCATACCAGAGAAACACCCAGGAGCAGGACAGATATCGTAAGCAGCCAGATTAATTTTACGTAAGGACCCATATTATTTTAAAAGTTTAAGATTGTGTTAAAAATTTGAAGAGACAGTATATATTTAACATCAAATACATATCTCAAGAAAATTTTAATAGGTATTAATAACATAATTGCACATAAGCTCATAAAGATATAATACCTTATGATTCCCAGGGTTTTATAGAAATTTTCAAAAATATACTTCGGCAGGATTACACAAACACCAAAATATATAATAAAAAACGCAATCCCAACGGCAATAGGAAAAGTCACCATTTCTACTACAGGCAGCTCCTTCAAAACAGCCTTATCTTCCCATGGCCAGTAAAACATCCTGGCCGGGCCCCTGAAAAACTGTCCGATAATAATAAGTATATACCACATGGCAAAACCAAAACCAAAAGCCGACACCGCTACCGGCCTGTCCCGAAAGGTATATCTGCCAATACCGGTTTCTTTATGTGGATCGATAAAAGGAAGTATTAGTAAACCTACAAGCAATATACTGGGAAGGACAACACCTGCCAGCCATGGATCAAAAAATATAAGCAGTTCCTGCAGCCCTATGAAGTACCATGGCGCTCTCTCATCAATGGGTGTGTCAGCAGGATTTGCCAGTTCTTTTAATGGCGCATTCATAAAAAGAGACCACACCATTATTATGAAAGTAAATATCAGTCCGGCAAGAAATTCTATTCCAACAGAATCACGGAGATGTTTAACGGTATAGTCCTGCTCTTTAGGAGTCAGAGTCTCGAAGCCTTCCTTGTAGTCGCTTTTTACGTTAATATTCTTAACGTTTTCCCACTCCTTTTCTGACATGCGAACTATAACTTCGCCATTTCCTTTTGATTCTTTTTCTAATTCAGCCATTCTTTTTTCCTGTAAGAAAGTATATATAATGTACAAGTCTCATACTGTGTAATTTAAAGCGGCCCTGAAACCCCTCCAGCCCTTCTTATGCGCCAGAAATGGAATCCCATTAACCCGGCAATTCCAAGAGGTATTGCTATTGCATGCAAAAGATAAAACCTTAACAAAGTAGGCTGTCCAACCGACGTACCGCCCACCAGAATAGAATTTACATCTTTTCCATGCTCTAATATTGCAAATGGCCCCTTTGCCCCTAATAAAGGCGCATTTTCTCCCATACTGGTCCCTATAGTAACACCCCAGTAGGCCAACTGATCCCAAGGAAGCAGATACCCTGTGAAACTTGCAAGCAAAGTCATCACCAGGAGAATCACCCCTACAATCCAGTTCAACTCCCTCGGGGGTTTATATGCGGCTGTCAAGAATACACGCAACATGTGAAGGGCAACAAACAACACCATCAGGTGGGCCGTCCACCTATGCATATTTCTTATCAGAACGCCAAACGGCACAATGTATCGCATGTCTTCGATATTTGCATAAGCCGAATTTACATCGGGGTTATAATAAATCATTAGAAACGCACCTGTACATGCAAGCAATGTGAAGAAGAATACACTTAAACCTCCAAGGCAAAATGTATACAATATAATCCTCTTGCCGCCCACACTCATGTTATATGGGTGCAACTGCATGATCTTCGCAATTCCACGCATGAGGCTGTTAAATGGAGACAAAGGTTTGAATTCACCAAATAAGAGGTCCCCGAATACAGCCTTCCAAGCCTGAGTTTCCTTTATATCAAATTTCTTGTCTTCTTCTTTGTTCTGTCTTTCCATAATAAGCCCTATTTACGCCTCATATCGATTAAACTTCTATTTTACCCCGCCCATCAAAACAAACAACGTAGATTACATAACTACATGCCATTTTTTTGTTTATGTCAAACCTGCAAAACAAAATCAATGCCGACTTTATTGTCTTTATCTACAATCAAGCGTCCGTCATCACTCATTGAGATATGAACGCGATCCAAAGGCCTGGGCGGAGGTCCTGCAAAATTAACCCCATTTTTATAAAACTGCCCTCCGTGACAAGCGCATTTAAATATTTGTTGCTCCTCAAGCCATCTAGGCTGACACGACAAATGTGTACATGCTGCTATGAGCGCGTAAATACCCTCTTTTTCTCTAATAATCCATACCTTGCGTGAACTTATAAGTGTTACAGAACCCATAGGATAGTCTTCAGGCCTGCCTGCTTTGAATATATTTGAAGGTTCATAGGAAACTCTGGGGATTAAATACCGGACAGTTGCGAATGCCCACATGGAAACCATCCCCCAGAAAATTAACCAGGCTGACCAGAAAAGAGCTCTTCTGGTTGCTGTCTTTGGATGTGTCAGAAGCGATTCGGGTTCGTAATTTTCGTCACTGGATAAATCAACGTGTGCCATAATCAAAACTCGACTTTAAATTCAAAATTTAAATAAGGCAAACACCCTGTGTTCACAAAGAGTGTCAAAGATACTCAACTCTTCAGTAAGCCACGGCTTTCAATCTAATCGCTGACAAATGAATTTGATATGAAAAAGTTTTGGAGAGGATTTATACTCTTACTTATCTACTGAAAAGCAAATAGATAAAATAACCTGATTTCCTCCCCTCCCACCACATAGTAAAGAAAATCAGACAAAGACTTACGCTCAACTTGCAGACACTATATAAATTATTGCTCTAATGTCAAGTATTTTTTTAATTTTATTTTATATTATATTTAAAACACTTGAAATCAAAACAAAGAAATTATAGACTCTATAAATCAACCTCTAAACAAAAGCCATAGGTTCGATCCCTAATATCGCCAGTTATTATTTTAATGACGTGCTTAGGTTCAGAATGTATAAACTCTGAATCTTACTTTAATTGTTAGAATACTAAAATTAAGGAGGATATGATGAAAAAGATCGTGACTGTATTTAATATAGTTGTTTTAACAATAATATTCTCTTTTTATGGGTGTAGTATTGCAGATCAAGCGAATAGTGATTCCTCAATAGCCCCATCATCCGGGGCAACAACACACATTGTTAAGATGACGGGTGATTATGAGTTTGATCCCTCTTCGTTAACGATTAAGCAAGGTGACAGTGTGAAATGGATTTTGATCGCAAGGGATCACGAAGTAGCAAGTGGGACAGTAATTGAAACGAAAGACGGAAGGGAGGGAGTACCTGATGGCCTATGGGACTCAGGCACTCTAACAAAGGGAGTAGCGAAGCAGAGCTTTACCTATACTTTTAACTCAACCGGCACGTTTCCTTATTACTGTGAGTCTCATGTTGATCTGGGGATGATAGGGACGATTACGGTTGAATAATTTCCTCATGAAGAATATCAATACTGCTGCATTAAACCTTGTTAAGGCCGCGATGACTGCGCTGCTCATTCTTTCTTGTATATCTTTCTCCGGATGTGGCAAAACAAATGAAACGGATGACGTGGACACGGATAAAGTTGGCACGTTAATCCAATGGCTTAAGGATGAAGACAGTAGTGTACGGCAGATGGCGGTAGAGCAGATGGGGGAGATAAAGGATGCCCGCACAGTTGAACCCCTGATTGCCGCATTGCTGGATAATGACAGAAGTGTACGGTCGAGCGCAGCTGAGGCGCTGGGAGAGATAAAGGATGCCAGCGCAGCGAAACCTTTGATTGCTGCACTGAAGGATAATAACAGTACTGTCCGGGGGAGTGCGGCAGGGGCACTGGGGGAAATAGGCGCACCTGCAGTTGATCCCTTGATTGCTGCACTGAAGGACAATGACAGTAGAGTCCGGCGGTATGCTGCTGCAGCGCTGGGAAAGATAAGGGATGCCCGCGCAGTTGGACCCTTGATTACCACACTGAAGGATGTTGACAGCAGCGCGCGTAATGCCGCTGCAAGGGCGCTGGGGAAGTTAAATGATACCCGCGCTGTTGAACCATTGATTGCAGCACTGAAGGATGATGATGACGCTGTCCGGCGGGATACAGCAGGGGCGCTGGGAGAAATAAAGGACGCCCGCGCTGTTGAACACTTGATTGCAGCGCTGAAGGATAATAACAGTACTGTCCGGTGGTGTGCAGCATGGGCGTTGGGAGAGATAAAAGATACCCGTGCAATTGGACCCTTAATTGAGGCGCTGGAGGATGATGACAACGGTGTCCGGCGTGAGGCAATGGAAGCGATGGAGAAGATAGAGGAGGCGGATGGAAATCAACGATGGTAAACATCGTTGCCTGGTATAGGGCTAAATAACAATGTGGAAAAAAAGGCTGAAAATGAAATATTCACTTATAATTTTTATCATAATCACCGGGATATCCATAGTCACTGCTTCCTGTAATAAGTCTGAGGAGGTAAATATTGAAAGTGTTGAAGCGGTACAGACAAACGCACCCAGGCAGGGAGGTTTGGCAGGGGCCATGAAGAAGGCATCTATAATGATGAGGAGGCTGGCAAGGGCGGTGGAAAAAAATGACTGGGTTCAAATGGATATGTGGGCAGAAGAACTCAAAGAAGGTATCGGCTTTAATTGTGTAGAACTATATATGATTGAAAATAATGATGTTTCATATGAGTTTACGGTATTAAGTAACAAATTTAACAGCGCCATAAATAAATTAATTTTGTGCAGTAAAAAACAAGACACTGATAATTCGAATCTGGAATTTAATAATCTGGTAAAATCGTGTGACGCATGCCATGAAAGTTTTAACAAAAAAGCAAAAGCAAAATTAGACTTTACAGATTCAGGACAAAGGTCGATATACTAAAACCGTTTTGAGTTATCATCAGGCTACGCAATAGCATGTTTGTCTTTTATGACCATTTGGTGTGCTGTGTCGAATCATTCAAATCAATAATTTGTTCTTGCGTAACAGATGCTTCTGTCTTTTCAATCTCCGTTCCAGGAATTTCCGGTTTCGTCTTTTCCTGAGTACTGAACTGCATCTCAAATAGTTTTTTATACAGTCCTCCATTTGCAAGAAGTTCATGGTGGAGCCCTGTTTCAGCGATTCGCCCCTTATCGAGCACTACGATTAAATCCGCGTGCAATATGGTTGACAACCGATGCGCAATAACGAATGTGGTGCGGTTTTCCACAAGCCTGTAGATGGCCTTCTGAATGAGTTGTTCTGTCTCTGTATCCACAGATGAGGTAGCTTCATCCAGGATGAGGATGCGTGGATTGGCAAGAATGGCACGGGCAATAGCAATACGTTGTTTCTGGCCTCCGGAGAGTTTTACACCGCGTTCTCCTATCATAGAGTCATATCCATTCGGCAGCGTTGCGATAAAATCATGCGCATTTGCAGCAATGGCGGCGCTTTTAATTTCTTTATCAGGCGCATCAGATCGGGCATAAGCAATGTTTGACTTTATGGTGTCATTGAAAAGAAAGGTATCCTGGAGCACCATGGCCATTTGCTTGCGGAGGGAATGGAGTTTGACATGCTTGATATCATAACCGTCAATGTAGATATCCCCTTTTGTGGGGTCGTAAAATCTGGGGATCAGTTTTGTGAGGGTGGTCTTACCACTACCACTGGGACCAACCAGCGCAATCATCTGACCAGGTCTGGCAGTTATGTTGATATCGGTCAGGACTTCAGTGCCCTGGTTATACATGAAGTTGACATGCCTGAATTCCACGACTCCATTTACTAGTGGCAAATCAACGGCGTCAGGTCTATCTTTTATATCGCTTGGTGTGTCAAGCACCTCAAAGACTCGTTCGGTTGAAACAATGGCGCGTTGTACCTGGTTGTAAAAACGGGTTAAACCTGTAATAGGGCCGTACATCATCTGGAGATAAGGGAAGAATATCACAAAGGTGCCAACGGAAAGCTGTCCCTGCATAACCTTATATCCGCCTAAGCAGATTACGACCACCGCCCCAATTTCAGTGATAAAGTCGATAACGGGCCGTAAGGTAGAAGCCAGCCGTAATATCCGGATGTTCAGATTGTAGTTTTCGTAGTTCCTCTTCTTAAAACGTTCCAATTCTTCAGTTTCTTTTGCAAATCCCGCAATAACTTTAATACCTGAGATATTATCCTGAATCAGGGAATTAAGTTCTGCTGTCTTATCCCTCAAAGAGCGAAAGTTTCTTCTGATCCTTTTGCCAAAGTTATAAGTGCAAATGGAGATAAAGGGACAGACAATCAGCGCTATACCGGTAAGCTGCCAGTCGAGCCTTACGCAAAAATAGATTATCCAGCCAAATTTGAACATGTCGGTAATAAATGTAATAATTGGGCCAACAATTGCCTGCTCGAGCGAATTAACGTCATTCATGAGACGGCTCATAATATTGCCGGTTTTATTATTTTCAAAGTAGGCAAGAGGGAGTTGCTGAATATGGCCATAAAGTTGATTTCGCAGATCATAAGTGAGCCTTTGACCCAGTTCTGAGGAAATAAAACCATGAACCACCATAATACTACCGCTTGTGGCATTCATAAAAATAAAACTCACTGCAAGAAAGAGCAGCGTAATGATGGTAGCGTTATAACTCTTAAACCAATGGGTATGGATATACTGAGAGGCTGTTAATAAAGGTTTTGAAAGCGGAATAGCGCTCTTTTGCTCATAAGCATCCGTTTTGTCCGGCAGTATATCATCCCGGTCAGTCTGGGTATTTTTCAAATATTTATCGGCGATCTTGATTTCATCCACCGCAATGCCTAATATTTGTATTGGTAAAACTGCTATATATGTACTGAGCGCCGCTAGTATGAGAATAATTACAGACTTATACCAGTACGGTTTTAAATAACCCAGCAGCCTGATATACGTGTTTTTTGAAGAGATGACTTTTTCCATTTTATCATTCAGCTATCATGCTTTACATAAACATGACCTGCCTCTCTTTCGAGAGGATTCCAATTCTGGAATCCTCTCGAAAGAGAGGCAGGTATTCTGATCCTTATACTAATAATGGCAATACAGCCTATAACACCTCAGATTTATAATCTAATTTACGCTTGATACGTGAAGGAAACCTGAAAAATAGTAAGTGGGGACTCTGGATGTGAACTAATCGTGAACTCTTTTTTCGGATTGTTTATTTCTCATTAACTGAAGGAATGAAGCGTATTGCGCTTATCCATATTTCAGCGCCTGCCTATCATGTATTGCTTGTGATTGGAACAGCCTCTGTAATTTCCTCCTCGGTCAGGTAGCACGCAGGATCCGCCCCGAATGGGTCGCCGCACATTTCCTCTGCCCTGGCTCCGCATCCCCTGCAAAGGTGATTATACCTACATCTCCCACACCTGCCTTTGAGATATTGAGTTTTATCACTCATCCTGGCGAGAACCTCGTTTTCCTTGTCAAAACATATGTCGCCAAACCTCTGCTCCCGTATATTGCCTATTGTCCGGCTCTTCCAGTAGGGACATAGGTGTACATTGCCACGGTAGTCCACGTTAACAATCCTGTCCCCTGCCGGACATCCTCCCTGCCTTTCAAGAAGTTTTTTCATCTCAGCAGCAAGCTCCGGTTCACGCTCTGCAAAACGTTGCAACAGGTAAACGCCGTCGTCATATAATTGTTCGGTAACAACCTCCATCTCCGGATTCTTCATCGCATAATCAATTAGAAAGTCAATGATTCCCCGCCTTTCTTCCTTCACAACCTTCCAGTCTCTGCCATCAAAGTGCTGGCAAACCGCAAATCTCTTGAGTTCTGCGTTTTCTATAGCCTTAATTATGGACGGCATTTCAGTCAGGTTGAAACTTCCAATAGTAATCCTCACACCACACCCCACCCCTGCGTCTCTGAGGCGCTCCATAGCAGGCAAAGCCATTTCTAATCCTGCAATAACGTCCATGGCGCCGCCAATCTGAGAAAATCCGTCCATATCAATACCCACATATGAGATACCAGACTCCGCAATTTCTCTGGCGGTTTTCTCTGTTACAAGGGCGGCATTACTGGATAAGATAACCCTCAGTCCCTTCTTATGGGCGTGGCCTGCAAGTATGAAAAAATCATCCCTGGTTAAGGGCTCTCCCCCATAGACAGAAATCATAGGCACCTTCATTGACGCCATCTGGTCAATAAACTCTAAAGCCTCCTGCGTAGTCAACTCGTCACTCTCTGCCTCAAGAGCAGAGTCGAGGTGGCATATATCGCAGGAGAAGTTGCACTTCCTGGTAATATTCCAACTCACCATGGGAGCTTTGACATTTGAGTATCTGATAAGGTGCTTTGGCACCTCATCAGCCCTTTTATTGTGGTGTTTTTCAACATCAAGGGCTGTCTCCCTTACCTTGAGCAACCGGCTGAAGTTAATCATGCAACGCCTCCTCATGCACCGGTTTAAGGATTTCTTCTTCGGTCAAGTAGCAGCTCGGATCAGTGGCGCCGAAATCATCATAAACAGCTAGAGCCCTGGCCCTTGAGCCGCCCCTGCAGATTTCCAGAAACCTGCATTCTGCACACTTGCCGTGGAGCAGACTTTCCCTGTGCCTGAGCTTCCACAGGAACTCGTTATCACTGCTCCAGATATCTTTAAGGGTCCTCTCCCTGATGTTCCCCAGTTCGGTCTTCATGTGCTGACTGGCGAACACATTACCCTTTTCGTCTATGTAGGCGAGCTTTTCACCGCAACCTTCACCGCCGTTGCGGAGAAAGTGCTCGTATGCTGCCCTGGCTTTTTGCGGGTCTTCCTTCAAAACTTTCATGTATATGTAGGCGGCGTCAGCGTAGTTTCCGACTGTGAGGACCTCGAGATCGTGGTTGTGGCGATTTATCTCAACGGTTTTCCTGAAGAGGCTATCCACGGCTCTCCGCCGTTCATCAGGCGACAAGTCATTATTCATGAGTTCCCGCCCGCGACCGGCATACTCAAGATGATAAACGCAGAGACGGTGAAAACCCTCCTCTACCAGGAGATCCATAATCCGCGGGAGTTCATGGCAGTTGAGCCGGGTTATGGTGAACCTCAACCCTGTCTTTATCCCGGTGTCGCGGAGGTTCCGCATTCCCTGAAGGGCATTGCTGTAAGCATCTCCACTACCCCTGAAGGAGTTGTTCGTCTCGGCTAAGCCATCCAGGCTGATGCCAACGTATCCGAAGCCGGCATCTGCCGCCTTTGCCGCTATCTCCCGGGTAACTACAGTACCGTTGGAGGACACTATGACCGGCAAACCTATCTCCCTGGCATAGCTCCCCAGTTCGAAAACATCCGCCCGTAAAAAAGGCTCACCACCAGAGAGTATCATGAATGGGGAGCCACAATCTGCTAATTCATCTAGCATTTTTTTTGCTTCATCGGTCGAGAGTTCGCCATCAGTGGCTGCATTACCGCCAGAATAGCAGTGCATGCAGTTTAGATTGCATTTCCTCGTCGTACACCATACCACAACCGGAGCTGAGCCTTCACGGCGCCTGTGGCGAAGATCCTTGTTTTCAAGCTTCTCCGACACCAGCAACCTGCTAACTTCTATCATGTAACCCAACCTTTGCTCCGGAAATTTCCTCCTCCGTCAGGTAGCACGCAGGGTCTTCCCCGAAAGGATCGCCATTGGCAACCTCTGCCCTGACCCTGCATCCCATGCAAAGGTGATTAAGTTTACACCTCCCGCACTTATCCTTGATATAGCGCGTTTTGTCCCTCATCTTGGCGAGAAACTCGTTTTCCTCGTCAAACCAGATTTCACTGAACTTCTTCTCCCGAATATTGCCCATTGTCCGGCTCTGCCAGTAAGGGCAGAGGTGCACGTCCCCCCGATTGTCAATGTTCGCAAGTCCGTCCCCTGCCGGACAGCCGCTCTGCATAGCAAGGAGTCTTTCCACCTCAGCAGCGCGTTCCGGCTCGTGCTCTGCAACATTTTGAAGCAGATAAATGCCGTCGGCATAATTATCGGCTGTAACAATGTTCATGCCGTTACTCACCCTTGCTTCCTTTATTACATAGTCCATCACATCTCTTCGCTGCTCGTTGAAGATGTCCCAGTCGATAATCTCCTTCCCTCTGCCGCCGTACACGAGCTGGAAGAGTGAGAATCTTGGTATTTTTTCGCGCTTGGTTATCTCCAGGACCTTGGACAGCTCGTCGTAGTTCTGATTGGTAATGGCAAACCTCACGCCTGTCCTGACCCCTTCCTCCATGAGATACCTCAGCCCCTGAAGCGACTTCTCAAAGGCCCCCTTGGCCCCACGAAATTTATCGTGGGCTTCTTCGCTGCCATCCAGGCTGACTCCGACATAAGCGAAGCCGGCTTTCTTAATTTTCTTCGCTACTTCCCTGGTTATAAGGGTGCTGTTGGTCGATAGAATGGTCCTGAGTCCAAGCTTCATGGCGTACACGTTAAGCTCATATATATCGTCTCGAAGCAACGGTTCGCCGCCTGAGAAAGCGAGCATGGGAGATTTTATAGACACTAAGTCCTCAATCATGTCCATCGCCTCTCTGGTTGTGAGCTCTCCCATATCTTCCTCTGAATCTTCCCCAACTGCGTTAATATAGCAGTGGGCGCAACTCAGATTACACTTCCTGGTTACATTCCAGACCACTATAGGGGAGGATGTCTTAGAGAAGCGAAGCATCCATTTTGGAGCTTCCTCCTTGACTGCTGAGTACCTTTTTATCTCTTTCAGTGTTTGTGTGCTTTGTAAAAGCTTCGAACAATTTATCATCCGATACCGCGCCTTTCACAACGATGAGTAACAAGAACCTAAATTGAATAATTCTAAATCGTCACCAATACCACTAAATATAGCATTTATAATAACAGGGTTTAGTAAAAGTATTATACCACCTATCACTACAAAAATGAACAGCTTTAATTAAGAATTGCTCAATTCAGGAAGAAATAAAACAGGCACGGACAAACTTTGTTTGTCCGTGCCTTCCTGTAACCTACTTAAATAATCCGAAAAACCTACTAATATATGTCATGCACTGTGTTGTACACATTAAACTTACCAGTTGGCGTGAGAAGGTTCGGGATCCTTGTCTTTATTGTCATAGTAGCGTCGTCTATCACCACTATCTCACCTGCCTTGCCTTTATCAGCATCGCCTAAATTACCCCAGATGCTTACCCAAATCTCGTCTCCTGCTTTATTGTACTCCATGTGTACAGCCTTACCATAGTCTGCAACTTTCAAGGTCTTGAATATCCCGGCTTTAATATTTGCCTTGTCAAAGATACCAAGAGTTGTCCTGTTTTTCTCTTTCTTACTAACGGGATGGTCAACCCAAACCCACTTGCTTTTCGGATGGGTCTTAATGAACAAGTTACCAGAACTGAGCGCTTGTACTTTCGCGACCATCTTAAAGGCATGCTCCGGATGACCCACCGGATCCGTACCTATAATTGAAATCACATCATCGCCGATGTGCCCCGTTGCCCAGACCGGACCGAACTCTGGATCAATCCAGTTTGCACCTCTTCCGGGATGCGGTTTAGTGCCGCCTGTGTCAACATTTGCAACGAGCTTCCTTTCCTTAGTATCTATTATGGATATCTTGTTCCTGGCGTTCGCTGCCACGAGGAAGTAGCGCTTGGATGAATCCCAGCCTCCGTCATGCAGGAAGCGTTCGGCCTCAATCATTGTAATGGTAGGGTTGTTTACGTCTTCATAATTAACGAGCCATACCAGTCCTGTTTCTTTAATGTTCAAGACCCATTCAGGTGCGATATGCGACGATACAATGCTGGCTACGCGCGGCTCAGGGTGAAACTCTTCTGTGTCGTAAGTGTAGCCCAGTGTGCTCACGATTTTAAGTGGCTCAAGAGTCATGCCGTCCAGTATCACAAACTGAGGTGGCCAGTAACCGCCGACTACGGCATACTTGTCTTCGTAGCCTTTAAACTTGCTCGTATCAATGGATCGCGCGTCAAGTGAGCATCGGATCTCTGCTACGGTCGCAGGAATCTTCATAAAGAGGTCTATCATAGTAGCCTTGCCATCCCTGCCTATAGAATACACGTATCTTCCTGATGCTGACATTCTGGTGATGTGTACCGCATAGCCTGAATCAACTGTGCTTATTACTTCTTTGGTGTCACCGTCAATAATCGCTATCTTGCCGGCATCTCGCAGAACCACGGAGAACATATTATCTATGTCACGATTGTGCTCCGGCTTTGTAGGACGTTTATCCGGTGGGATTATCAATTTCCAACTACCTTTAATGGATGTCATATCCCATTGTGGTGGAATAGGAGGTTCGACCTGAATGTACGCCACCATGAGATCTGTCTCTTCTTCGCTCATAACACCCATTTGTCCCCAGCCAGGCATACCTTTGGCGGTTCCATACCATAACATATCTCTGAGCTTCTTGTGTCCCTTGGGTATCATCTTAGCCGGAGTCAGATTTGGCCCAGTGGCCCCTTTTCTCAAAACTCCATGGCAACCTGCACAGCGGTCGAAGTATACCTGCCTCATATTTTCGAACTGTTCAGGGGTAAGAGTCGCCTCTGGGTGATCTCCAGCTATCGCCTGTGTACCACCTGCCACAAAAGCAACAACTAACATTAACATTAATCCAATTAAAAACGCTCGCATATCTTTCACCTCCATGAAATTGATTTTAATAAAGAACATCTCCTTTTCACTAGAGCTTGTGCGTTTCCTCTCGTCTTTGTTCTTCTTCAGCATAAGCAAAATTGCACGCACACATCATTTTAGACCAACAGAACTAACTACAGAAACAACTATACTGAAAATCCCTTATTCAACATACTCACTGAAACATCTACTTTTCACTACAGTTTGTACGTTCTTCCCCCCTCCTTTCGTGGCAATGGTATAAAAGTTTCCAAAAGATATTATTTGAAATGCGAAATGTACGTGTGCCATAATTAAAACTCGACTATTAATTCAAAATTTAATAAGGCAATTGCCCTTTCTTCTTAAAGAAAAACATATTACATATTTATCTCTAAAAAGCCAAGGCTTTACATTTTATAAGCTGGCAATTGAACTTTGATATGAAGAAAACTACATAATTTTGGAGGGAATTAACATCTCAATTGAAAAACAAAATATGTACTACCTAATCCGCCCCCCACCACCACCTTACTTGAGAATCAGGACAAGACTTACGAATGTCTTGTCGCCAATATATAAATTACAGCACTAATGTCAAGTATTTTTTAATTTTGCAGAATATAATTTAATTAAACATTTTATAAACTACATTTCTTTAAGTCAATCCATCAATTTTACTCTGAATCCAGGCTGGTATGATCCCAGCCGAAAAGGTATTTTACGTACTCTTCGGCATACTAGTTATTGTAGCTGATATAACACATGATGCAATATGTAGATCTGTGGCTAAGTTTTGCATACTTGTCGGTCAAAACCTGGTTGGCCTCCAAAACCACACCCCGTGAGCAACTGAAAATCGGACAGTAACAAGAAAGTTCTGTAAAATATTACAAAAAATATTTACCAATGACCTAATCCACAGCTTCAGCTTCCTTCTTCGCTTGCGCTATTATTGCCTGAGTAAGATGTGAAGGAACTACATCGTAATGTGAAAGCTCCATCGTATACGAACCCCTGCCGCCTGTCATTGATTTTAGCTCTGTCTCATAGTTTTTAACCTCATCCATGGGAATACTGGCCTTTAAAACCTGAAGATCTCCAAATGAATCCATACCATGCACCCGGCCTCTTCTGGAAGAAAGATTACCTGTTATTTCACCCATAAACTCAGAAGGGATTGTTACCTCTATGTTAACCACCGGCTCCAGCAAGACAGGTTTTGCATCGTTAAATGCCAGATGAAATGCCTTTGATGCCGCTATCTTAAACGCAGCTTCCGAAGAATCAACATTATGAAAAGTACCGTCGTATAGCTCTACTTTCACGTCCACTATCGGATTATTACTCAGGATCCCCTTTGCTATTGTTTCTCTTAAACCCTTTTCCACAGCCGGAATATACTGAGATGGAATTGCTCCGCCAACAATCTTACTAACGTATTCAAAACCGCCACCCCTCTCTAACGGCTCTATACGCAAATAAACCTCACCATACTGCCCTTTGCCTCCAGTCTGCTTTTTATGTTTATATTGCGCGTTCGCTTTCGTTGTAATCGTTTCTTTGTGGGGAATCTTTGGTTGTCGCGACTCTACCTCAATGTCATAACGACTCTTTAATCTACTCAAGATTACATCCAGGTGCAGATTACTCATACCCGTGACAACTAATTCATGCGTTTGAACGTCTCTTGAAACCTTAAATGTACTGTCTTCAACTACCAGCCTGTGTAGCGTTTCACTTATCTTTTGTTCCGCCCCTCGGCTTTTAGGTTCAATAGCCAGAGAAGCCATAGGTTTTGGAAATTTAATACCCTTAAACTTAACTTTCACGTGAGGATCACATAATGTATCTGAGACCGATATATCATCGATTTTTGATATCGTAACAATGTCACCAGGTATGGCCCCATCTATTTCCTGCTGTTCTTTTCCGAAAGTCTTAAACATGTGCCCGATCTTTTCATTCTTTTCCGTACGTACGTTATAAACTTCCGGATGACCTTTCAGCTCCCCTGAATAGATTCTAAAGAAACTCAGTTTACCAACAAAGGGATCCGTTATTGATTTGAACACCTGCGCACTGAAAGGAGCGCTCTTTGAGACCTCTATCTCTTTTTCTTCCCCTTCCCCTTCTATACTGACGCACGTCCGTGTCAAACCTTTTTCAGGTGAGGGAGTAGACTTTGCAATTACATCCACAATCTCTTCGACACCCAAACCCTTCTTATTGTCGCAACATAAGACTGGTACAACACTACCCGAAGCAACTGCCGTAGTAAAGCATCCCTGAAGTTTTCCAACCTCTATCTCCTGTCCATCCAAATACTTTTCCATTGTCTCATCACATACACAAACAATCCCTTCAAGAAACTTCTCACGGCACTCATTAACATCACCAATCACTTCACCTGGCACCACATCCGGCAGGTTAAACAGATCGACCACTCCTTTAAATTCGGAGCCATGACCTACAGGCAACATTAAGGGTAGACACTCTTCACCAAATGCGTCTTGAATAGAATCCAGAAGTGCAGGAAAGTCAATATTCTCACCATCCATCTTTGTGATTACAACCACTCGAGCCAACCCTGCATCACTTGCAATATCCCACATCTTTTGAGTGTTGACCTGAATCCCACTTGTCGCAGCAATTACTATTACTGCAGTTTCCACGGCATTTAACGCACCTATTGCACCGCTTATAAAGTCGGGATATCCGGGAGTATCAATTATGTTAATCTCCCTGTCTTGCCAGCTGCAATGCAGAATTGAAGAATCGATGGTAGTTTTTCTCTCTTTTTCTTCCGCATCAAAATCTGAAATGGAAGTGCCATCATCAACACTACCTAAACGCTTTGTAGCTCCAGCCTTAAAAAGTATACCTTCAACCAGCGAAGTCTTTCCTGACGCACCATGTCCAACAAATGCCACGTTCCTGATATCTTTCGTTTCATATTGTCCCATTCTATGCCTCCATAGAGAGTCCACTCTTGCTTATTTTTATTGCCTCTGATAACGAAATATTACCCGTATAGAGCGCTTTACCGATAATCATCCCCTCAAGAGGAAAAAGAGATAGTTTTTTTACGTCTTCAATAGAAGACACTCCCCCTGAAGCGATAACCGGTATGTTAACACTCTTTGTAAATTCTAAAATACTTGAAAAGCTTGGCCCCTGCAGCATCCCATCTTTTGAAATATCTGTAAAAATAACGGCGGCAGGATTTGCCTTCTCTATTTCTCGTGCAAAATCAATGGCCGTACTGTCTGAAACGGACGTCCATCCTTTAACAGCAACCATACCATTCTCTGCATCAATCCCGACAGCTATTTTCCCAGGAAATTCAGAACACAGTTCAAAGAGCCACTCTGGTGAGTCAAGCGCCCTCGTCCCTATAATAAGCCTGTCAATCCCCATACCAATTAATTCCTCTACGACCTGCTTATGTCTGATACCCCCTCCGACCTGTATACATACGTCAACATTCTCCTTAATCTGCTTTATAATATGCATATTCCTGGGCTCACCCTCAAATGCCCCGTCAAGATCAACAACATGAATATATTCTGCCCCCTGCGACTTCCAATCTTCAGCAACTTGCACAGGATTATCCGAGAAGACCGTCTCATGCTCCTTCTTCCCCATAGACAGCCTGACACATTTTCCGTCTTTTAAATCTATAGCAGGTATTATTAACATATCTATAATTCACCAAAGTTCTTGAGAATCATCAAACCATAATGTTGACTCTTCTCGGGATGAAACTGCATTGCAAAGACATTATCGATTGATATCATTGATACAAATGCAGCACCGTACTCAGTTTCAGTAGCCACAACATCATCTCGGTCAGGAATTACATAATAAGAGTGTACGAAGTACATATATGAATTATCCGGTAAGCCTTTTAAGATAGGCACCTCTTTCTTCGCTCCTATCGTATTCCACCCCATATGAGGTATTTTTAATTTCTGGTTGTCTCCACCGGACAACCTCTCAGGTATAAACCTTACTACCTCACCAGGCACTATGTTCAGGCCTTCGTGTATACCGTCCTCATTACTTCTGGTAAAAAGCAATTGGAAACCAAGGCAAATTCCCAAAAACAACTTGCGTTTCTTGATGTGATTTATTATTGGTTCTACTAAATTTCTTTCCTGCAGACCCTCTTTAGCATCCTTAAACGCTCCAACACCCGGCAACACAATCTTATCAGCTTTTTCTATTGTTTCAGATTTATCCGTTACCACCGATTCAAAGCCAACTTTTTCGAATGCCTTTTCTACACTCCTTAAGTTGCCCATTCCATAATCAATAATCGCAATCATCTGTCTGTCAGAATAACAATCTCTACGCGTCGATTTTTCTTCTTACCTTCCTTGCTTTTGTTGCTTGCAACAGGCTGATGTTTTCCAAAACCGGCAATATATAACTTTTTAGGGTCTAAACGGCAACTGTCTACCAGATGATGAAGTACATTTGATGCCCTCAAAGCAGAAAGTTCCCAATTGGAATTATAAACCTTTTTTGTACGCTTAAGTGGATCACTATCAGTATGCCCCTCAATTCTAATAGTGGCATTGGGGAAATCTTTTTTGAGTTCATTACATACTTTCGTCAGGCTGCTTTTTGCTGCCTTCTTCAGTTTGGTCTGGCCAGAATTAAATAAGATAGACGAGGGAAGCATAACTGAAAGCTTACCTTCCTTGATCCTGACAGATGCACCAGAACCCTTCAGCCGCTCCTCCATACTACGCCTTGCATTCTCTAACCTGTCCCGCTCTTCAATCAATCCTGCCTTTTCCTGTTCGCTTAAATTATATCTACTATTCAAATCATCTCTTTCCTGTTGCAACTCTCCTATTCTTTGAGTCATTACTATTCTTTCTTCACGAAGACTTTTCAGTTCTGCACATCCAACGAAAAGAACCATCAATGACAAAAAGAGACACCTTACAAAACCAGATTTAAACCCCATAAACACCTCCATTCTCTATAAGATTGAAACTATAAAAGTTGAAAAAGAGTTAAATAAATATCTAAATAGTTATCAATAAGCCCGACAAAATAATCTTTAAATAATAAACATATAAAAGCGGCCAGTGACAAAAACGGACCGTAAGGAATCACATTGCCTCTTTTTAAAATAAGCTTGGGCAGGCCAAACAATAACCCAAAAAAAGGGGCTAGAAAAAAAGTTGCGATACCAAGCTTCCATCCCAGAAACCCACCTATCATACCCATGAGCTTCACATCACCAAATCCCATTGCATCTTTTCTAAATACTAACTTACCAAAAACACCACATAGAAATATCAACCCCCCGGAAACAAATATCCCTATCAATGATGCCAGAAAAGAATCTATCCATTGGTTAGTACTATTATTAAAATAGCCTAATGCACTGTTCAAATTATGAAACCCCGTACACAAAAGACTGGCGATAGGAGCCAAAATCAATCCCGTATACGTGATTTCATTTGGTATGATGTGAAGTCTTAAATCTACGAAAGAACCAACAATAAGAAGACAGCAAAATATTATGAAGAAGATATAAGCACAAATAAGACCACCACTTACTATTAACACACTACGAAATACAAGCAGAAAAACAATACCTGTGAGGAACTCTACTATTGGATATTGAGCAGATATCTTATGTTGACAATGCCGGCATTTACCCCTTAGAAAGAAATAGCTTAAAACCGGGATATTATCATACCATACTATACGTTTACTGCAATAAACACATTTAGAGGCCGGCCATACTATTGAGATTCCCTCCGGTATCCTATGAATACAAACATTTAAGAAGCTTCCGACAACGAGTCCCAGACCAAAAATCCATAGTTGTATTAATACAATGCCTTGTATGCTCAAGTTTTCCTCTTTTTGGATTAGTGTGATATGTTAATAGAACGTTATTTCGTTTTCAAGTAGAAATATCCTTTACCTCAATCTCTACATCTTCTTTATACATCCCATTATTATAGTTAGACAAATTATCTGCTTCTTTCCGGAATGGAGACCTTAGTATATAAGATATAGAACAATTTCCATTATTTTCCTTAAGGACATCAATCTTATCTCCCATCCCAAATGCAACTGCCTTGAACGAAACGTCTCCCTGGCGCGCATAGAAACCCAGGTGCTTACCATTAACCCCAAAACGACGTATCTGGCCAACAATACTTACATCTCTGGTGGCAAAGACAGGAACAGGGTTGCCTTCTCCGTGAGGTAATAAACATTTTAATTCTTCTAATAAAGATCTTGAAATTGATGACAACTTAACTTCAATATCTATATTTAACACTGGAATTAAATCTTCATCTTCCAGCTGTCCATTTGAGATAGTATTAAATATCTTCTTAAACTCCGGAATATCTTCTTTTAATATTCTTAACCCGGCGGCTTGAGCATGGCCACCGAATGAAATAAGCAACTTCCTGTCTGTGGAATACTCCTGACATTTTAGCAACGCATTGTGTAAATGAAAACCAGGAATGGATCGCGCAGAGCCATGCCCTACTTCGCCATCAATCGCAACTACAATGACCGGCCTGTGGAATTCAGATGCCAACCTTGAAGCTACAACCCCTATCACCCCTTGATGCCAGTTGTCATCGGATATTATAATTGCCATATCAGAGTTGAAATCTACATCATTTAATACTTTCTTTCTTGCCGATTTCAGTATATCGCTTTGTATTTTCTGCCTTCTCTTGTTTTCACTTTCTAAATATAATGCAATCTCCTTTGCTGTATCCTCACACTTTGCAGTCAACATCTCAACTCCCTTTTTCGCGTTCCCCACTCTGCCCGCAGCATTGATTCTAGGCCCTAAAGAGAATCCGACATGATAAGAATAAATCTTTTTACCATTAAGCCCTGCAACTTCTTTTAATGCATTAATTCCCGGATTCTCAGAATGCTGTAGAGAACTAAGTCCATATTTTGCCAATATCCTGTTTTCCTGCTTTAATGGAACTACATCAGCAATTGTACCTAATGCTGCCAATCCCATAGCACTCATAAGAAAATCTTTAAACTCATTTGCAACTTTCTTGTTACCTTTCCGACTAACACGCGCAGACAAATGATCAGTACTGGTTGAAGCGTTTTGCCCCAGTGCCCAGGCAAGCATAAAAGCAACTCCAACACCGGAAAGCTCCCTGAATGGATAATTTGAAGTAGCCAGTTTCGGATTAATCAATCCAAAAGCACTATCGCAACCACCAGAACCCTCTGCCCGTCCGGCCTCCGGTAGTTTGCCACATGGTTCGTGATGATCAGTAATTATGAGATCAATACCTTTTTCCCTGGCAAATTCAGCCTCCTCAAACGCATTGACACCACAATCAACGGTAATAATAACCTTTGTGCCAGTTTTGCTTATCGTCTCGATTGCCCCTGTGCTTAAGCCATAGCCTTCTTCTAATCTGTCCGGTATGTAATAATCGATTATAGACTTCTGGCCCCAATACAATCTGGAAAGAGTCTCGAGACACTGCACCATCAATGCAGTTGCAGAGATACCATCTACATCATAATCACCATATACCGTAACTTTTTCACCTTTACTTAGCGCATCAATAATCCTCTTGCTCGATTTTTCCATATCAGGCAACAACATTGGATCACTAAGTGAAGACAGGCTTGATTGTATAAAAGTCCTGGCGGATTCCACATCGGCAAGCCCTCTATTGATTAACAGTTGTGATAATACTGGAGAGATACGAAGTGAATTAGAAATCTCCTTCTGAAGTTCTATATTCAAAGGTGGGATAATCCATTTCTTTTGGGACAATTCCTGGATGGCCATTCAATTTTAATCAGCAATTACCAATTTATGTTTTAAACAGAATATCCTGAATTCTGTCAATAAATGCTTGATTGAAATATTCATCTTCCGAATAAGGGTTGATTACAAAAAAGGGTACATCGTATCCAAGGGCAAGCATTTTCTCTTTGCACTTCTCAATCTCTTTTATTGTATGACGTTTATGCACATTAATAACAACAAAGTCTATTTTATTGAGCAATATTTTTGCAGACCT
>JAIQZU010000075.1 GCA_021776915.1 Candidatus Scalindua sp.
GAATTGCATATCCACGAATGATTATATCTCACCCCGGCACACTTCCGCTCAGCCTCATTCTCTCCAAATAGAGCCTTGCCCACCTGTCTGCGTGCCTGCCTGAGCAAGAACGCTCGCAGTCAGGCAACCTACAGGCAGACGCACAGGCAGATGCGGTATTTAATGTCGTAGTTTGTGTCTTTCCTTAATCACTAATCAAGGTTTGACGTCAGGACGTCCCTATGCTTTAGTGTTTTGACTCTTGTTAACCACATGTCATGTTTTATCTATTGCCCTTGCTTTTTCGACCAGAACTTGCATCCCTTATCAACAACTGTAGGAGTAATATCTTTATTACTTTTTCCAATAGTACTGAAATAAGTACAAATTCCCAGGAATGTATCTCCGCCAATTTGCTGAAACATACAGTTCCAACAAGACTGCTTCTCATCGCTCATATATCACCTCAACAATTTCAAGATTCGTTCCCAAACTTCAGTTTTGGAACGAGCAAAAATAGAGATCATAGACCAGACCGTCTATGACAGACTCAAGGGTTGCCTTTTTAACGGTCGCTGTCCCTAATTTCCCCCGCTGTCCCTAATTTCCCCCTAATTTCCCGAATAATTTGTCAGAGTAAAGAATTATACCTATTTGCCGATAATTGCATTATGAAGATTTTCCTTGACGAAACCGGACAAAAGATATAATATTGATATGTTCTCTGCCAGTGGCAGCAGAATCTACAAAGGCCTCCGCCGAGCCAGCCTGGCTAATCGGCGGTTTTTTTATAACCATTTTGGGCCACTACGTATCAGGTCAATTGCTGCTGGCCGACCCTTACTTCCTCCTGTATCAGCAAGATATGCAGTTATAAAATTTGCCTTGTCAGAACCCGTAAGCTGTATAATAACAACATAATTTCCCATCACTATAGCTACTCTTCGTTTTTTGTTGTAACGTTTCTTTTTCCTGTCCCAACCTACATACTTCTCGCTACTCGGATCTTGTAGTGCTTTTTTGATCCAATCAATTCGCTCCGCTCGTTTTATAGAAAATGTATCTTTATTCGTGTCCCGACGTGATGATTCGAAGAAACAGTGATCAAACATACTTTTGTGAAACCTGACTGTTATTCCGTCAAATGTCTTAATTGGACCTTTGCAATAAACCCGCTCGAAGTGCCGCCTGTATTCTGCTTCGGTCCCATATTGGGCCAACAGAGAGTATGGCACTTTACCAGCCTCCCTCTAAATCGATTACAAAAACATTAAATTTCTGTTCACTTTTCCATGTGTGTCCTATTTTTTTATTAAGATGTTCTTCCAGCCTTCCTGCTATATTCCACTTCGCACTACCATCAATAAGTGTTCCATTTAATCGAGCTGCCGCTGCACCTGTCAGCACATCCGTCAATTGGGTCAGAACTGATTCTCTGGAACGAACGGCCTGAACCTTTATAATTGAGGAAGAAAGATTCGAGAGTTCTAAGCATCGCTTTAGAACATGCAGCCTGTCACGTTGACGATTACTTTTAAAATCACAAAATACAGCGTATTCGTTAAAATCCAGAATCCAATGATGGAGCAGCTGATAGTAGAATTTGTAAAAACCTAGCTCCTGGTCACTGTCATGATAGTGTAGAAGATTCACTTTTTGATGTTCAACAGCAATACACCGAAACCTTAGACTATCTCCCTGTTTATAAAACCAGTCAACAAGTTCTAAATAAAAAGGAAGCCTAGAAGGTGACGCCTTCTGCCATTTAAACTCTCCGCCAACCAGATATTTATTGCGTAGATCATGTATACCATTTTTATATGCAACCCGGTTGTCAGTTTTCAACCAGAGACTGCCAATCACCATAAATTTAGATGTTGGATTCTTCGATGAAAGAAGATCCGGGCGGCTTTCATCACAGTAAATATCAAAATTCATAAATCTTGCACCCCTCTCTATTCAGAATTTGCAAAAAACTCTTAACGTGATGATTCATAATTATAAAACCTTATTCTACGCCGCCCACTTCAACCCCTTAGATGCATATTCATACACTAACTCATATATTTGATCACACGTCTTCTTAAACTCGACTCTGTCATAACTCTCTGGCAAATCTTTATCTAATACATCCTCAATTGCACTTCTTACCTTTCTCTGGCTTTGGCTATCTTTGTGCCAGTCCTGAACAAGGACCCTTGGATGCTCTTCCACCAATCTATGCAGTAAATCTTTTGCTGCAAGTTTTACCTTCTTTTCCTCATCCTTAGTTATTTTATCTTTTTTAAGGATATCAAAGATCTCAAGTTCATCTTTTGATAAGCCTTCCCTAATATGGCGTTCATCTTCATTCTTTAAGTTTTCAGCAAAATTGACAAGATCGTCAAAATAGTTCTCTGTTGATGAACCACCTGCATTATAGTTATCAATAATCTCCTGTAGTTTTTGTGCATAATCAGTTCTTGTTGAGTTGTCCCGCAGCATCATTTCAAGCTTGTTTTCTATGAAAGAACGCAGATCAGCTATCTCAATATTCTTATACTCCTTCTCCTTAAACTCTTCCTTGAGTTTATCAAAGTTGATTTTGCTCAGATCCCACGTCATCCCTTTCTGAATAACCTGAAATTCTGCCAGATGCTCCCTTAAAGGACTTCCTTCATTGTCCGTTACAACACTCTGATCGAGAAGGTCTGATATTTTCTGTTTAACCTTATCAATATCTGCCTGTCCTACAATGCTGTCAATTACTCCACGCAGGTACTGAAATACAAAAACCAATGGACGGGCATTATCTGTTAAAATCTCAGGCTTACATGCCTCATAAAGTGAGGATATAGTGTTCTCATAAACAAAGAACTGCTTCTTGTACTCATCTTTTTCAAGAAGCTTGTTTGCAAAACCATTAAACTGTTCAATATTCTTAAATACCTCTCGTGATGAAAGAATATCTTTCAGATCTATTTTATGTTCCCGGCAGAATACAGCCCCCTGTTCAAGCGCATCATCAAGCAGGTCAAATAGGACAGATTTTTCCTGTACAGGCTCTTCCTCTTTTCCCTCTTCGCTTCCTAGGGCATAAACAGCCAGGGCCTTCTTCATATTCCTGAAGACATTATAGTAGTCAATAATCTCTCCATTCTTCTTACTGACATCATTTATTTTATAAGAACACACACGGTTTGCTCTGGCAATAGTCTGCATTAAGTTATGATCTTTCATTGGTTTGTCGAGGTACAGTGTTGAAACGGTTGGAGCATCAAAGCCGGTCATCCACATGGCACATACGAACACAAGCTGCAGTCTGTCTGCAGGGTCTTTGAAACGGTACTCTATATCGTGCCCGTTTTTGTCAATTGAATTGATCTTTTTCCGATGTGGACGAATATCAATACCCTGTTTATCAAAGCGTTCTTCTTCCCCTGCCTCTTCACTTATTACAAGCGACATCTCTACAGTACGCATATAATCAACCACTTTCTGTAGTCTTGATTTTTCAGCTTCCGCAGACGCCCTTGATACCTGACCGACCAGTCCTTTGATTTCTTCCTTCCAGTGATGCTGTACCTTCTCAAGCATCTTTACAGAAGTGTATTTGTCTACGGAGACAACCATCCCTTTTCCGAGATAACCCCTGCGGGGGAAATGATAGACAATATCTTTGGCAATCGTTTCCAGCCTGTCATCGCGTTTAATCACCTCTATCTCTGTTGAAAACTCCTTTTCAAGCTTTGCCTGCTGATTCTCATCAAGGTTTTCATCCTCAAGTATCTGATAAAATTCATCACTCAGATTTTCGTTCTGAATAAGAACCTCAGGCACCCGTTTTTGATAAAAAAGCGGTACTGTCGCTCCGTCATCAGTTGATTGCGAAAAGTTATATTCACTGACATAATCACCGAACCAAGCGTTTGTCTTTCTCTCTTTACCAAGAAGAGGTGTTCCCGTAAAGGCAAAATACTGAGCGTTTGGAAGCCCTTTCCTCATATTTTCAGCAAGGCTCTTATACTGAGTGCGGTGAGCTTCATCGACGATGACAATTATATCGTCACGATCAGAAAGGAGAGGATACTCCTTGCCTTTGTCATAACGGAATTTATGTATGAGGGTAAAAACAAAGCGCATATTCCTGGAAAGAAATTCTCTCATTTGTGTACTGTTCTTAGGTTGAGCAGCCTCGTTTTTCCTGACCGTATCAGTGTTAAGGAAATTGCGGTAGATTTGACCGTCCAGATCGTCACGGTCTGTTATGATGACGAAGGTATAATTCCCGGTAAACTTCCTGAAAATCTTGCGGGAAAGAAAGATCATGGAAAAACTCTTTCCAGAACCCTGTGTATGCCAGAAAACACCAAGCTTTCCCTCTTTTTCTTTCCGCTCGGAAAAGGAGACAATCGCCTTGTTTACGCCGATAAACTGATGGTTCTGCGCGACAATCTTGGTTGTCTCTTTGTGATAGATAATGAAGTTTTCTATATAGTCCAGCAGCCTGTCCTTAGCAAGCAGACCGGAAACAGCTATTTCAAGACTTGTACCTTCACGTTCTAATTTTTTACGGTCTATCTTCTCCTTTTCGTCAGTAACACGAAACCAGTTGAAAAAGTGTTCCCATCCTGCACTGAAAGATCCCACTTTAGTTTCAATGGCATTGGAAAGGATACAAAAGGCATTATATTGAAACAGTTGAGGTATGTCCTTTTTGTAATTGGTCAGATTATCATCATAACCGTTTCTAACCTTTACATTGGAGTTTTTAAGCTCAATGAAGACTAGCGGAAGCCCATTGATATAGATGATTATATCCGGTCTTCGCGGATAGCGTTCTCCCTTTATCCATAGCTGGGTAACGGCAAGATAATCATTGTTTTTCGCGCTGTTAAAGTCAATCACTTTAACAGATTCGTGCTCTCTCTTTCCGTCATCACCATCGTATTCGACCGGAATGCCGTTACGAATGAGATTATACACTTCACGATTTGCCAGAACCGGTGACATTGCGTATCTGGGTTTAGTTAGCTGAGAAAGGGCGTCCTTTATTACCTTTTCCGGTATTCCTTTATTTAGCGATACAGCCTTTTCCCTCAGTACCTCAGGAAAGACTATCTCCTGCTTTGTGGGACGATGAGAACCGTCATTCAAGTTGTCCACATCCGCTGTGAAACAGTTAATGGTCGTATAGCCTAGTTTGTCAGTCAAGGTTGCAACAATAGCTTTTTCTATCTGGTCTTCAGAGATGAAATTAGGCAGCGTCCGCCTCCTTTCCTTCTGTAGGATCGACATTACTCATTCCCGGTGGAAAGGTAATATCCAGTTTTTCCACGTCCAGTTTGCCACTGATGAGACGGGGGAGGAGCAGGTCACGGGATTGTTTCAAAGTACTATTCTCTAAAGATAGAGCATCTTTTTCTTCGATTATAGGTTGAACAGTATTTTCAAATTTGCTTTGTGTCGTTATATCAGGCACATTAAGAGTTTGAAAATTTAAAAAATCTTCAAAATGATAATTGCTAATGCCTGTTGATTGAGTCTGAAATGTACCAACCATACCTGTGTCATAATAAAGTTTAAAGAAATATTTTAAGAATAAAGGATTCACGTTTTTTTGATTAGGCCTAATTAATTTACAAAAACTTGCACAAATAACATTACTATTAAAAAATTTTAATAGATCCTTGGTAATTAATAATGTCCTTCCTAATAGTTGGTCTTTACTTCCACCGGACACCTCAAAAACAATATCATCTTTAATTAATTGTCTAGTCTTAAAATTAGAAGCTTTGTGGTATCTTAATATTTCATGCTTAAATATACCGTCATTTAACTTTGGAATGTCTGTTCCTCTAATTACATAGGCAGGTTTATAAAATTCGATATTCTGATAGTCGTTTCCCCAGCCCCCTCCAATATAGTATGAGATCAAATCTCGAAATCTTTTAAGTTCCCACCCTTCAGGCACACCTTTCACCACCTTCACCTTCTCATGCCCAGGAAATCGCATGCGTACAAACCACTCGCGGTAGATTTCCTCGGCCATCTTTTCCAGAATGGCAATACGTCGGTTATTGTTTTCAATTAGTTCGTCATATGCGGAAAGGATAGCAGCAATCTTCTTTTGGATGGAAAGAGGAGGGAGAAGAATATCTAAATTTCTTACTGCATTTTTTGTAATGGTTACTGCTGCTGTACCAGTGGCAAATGTTTTTATATAATTTTCATTACATTTCAAATATTTATACACGTATTTTTGATTTGCAGTTTTGGTATTAATTCTGAGCAAAAACAGGTTCATAGCCAAAGAAACTGGTTGTCGTAATTTCGGCACGTAATAAACACTACCAGCATTAGCAATTTTATTCATTAAAATGTCACCAGCATGTACTTTTGATTTCTTTAGGAAGTTGTAGGCATTCTCTGTAATGTATTTGAGTTTTTGAGTAAAATCGTTATTTTCAAAGTTTGTTGTCCTTATCATAATTGCATAGTCAGGATCATCCTTCAATTCGACATGCTTTTTTAGAATTTCATATGAGCCGTTAGCATGATAATCTGTCAAGAGTATTAAGTGTTCCCCTAATTTATATTCTTTAAAGAGGACGCTCATTCTTCCCCCGCAATCTGAGCAATATTATTCCCGATCACAGCTTCCAACTTCCTTGCTTCTTTATTCAATACCTCCAAATCATCATTCAGCCCCACAATTTCAGCAATAAACTCCTCCTCGGTCTTGCCATCCTCTTCAATCACAACACCTACATAACGTCCGGGATTGAGAGAGTAGTCCTGCTCTTTTACCTCATCAATTGTAGCCAGTTTACAGAGACCGGTAACATCGTCATATCTGGCATCTGGAAAGCGATCCTGAAGCCAGTTAATATGGGCAAAGAAATACTCTGTTTCCTTGACTTCCCTGTGCAGTTCTTCCAATTCAGTTTTCAAAACTTTCAAGTCTTTCTTATTAAATGCTGAGTCAGCCGAAGCATCTTTTTCAATATGACGAACCTCTTTATCAACGGTTTTAAGCAACTGATGTAAACTCTCAAAAAACGGCTTTACCTGCTGAGCAAGTTTAATCTGCTCCTTATTTGACTTATCAATATTGCCAGCAGAATAGTTTTTTTCATATTTCTGAAATGCTTCCATCAATGTCTTAGCACTGTCGATAACAGGTGAAAAATCAGGAATATTCTTTACCTTGTATTCTGCCAGAAACCCTGTAACTTTTTTTGATACATCTTTAATGGAAGACCCGTTCTCTTTCAGTCGTGAAAATCCATTTTGAAAATAGCTGTGAACAAGTTCAACATAACTTTCTCTATTACCTTTATGAAGCCGGCTGATAACAGCGATATTCTGTACCTGTTCCTCAGAGAATTTGCGATGTGCCCGGTCAATCTGGGTAAAGATATTCCTGGCATCAATAAATAAAATCCTGTCATCAGCTTTTGCTTTATCAAAAAACCAGAGAGTTGCAGGCAGTGTTACGGTATAGAACATATTTGAGGGCAGGGTCAGCATGCCGTAAATCAGATTGTTTTCTATGAGATTCCTTCGGATATCCGCTTCACTATGCCGGGCGTCACTCGCAGAGTTGGCCATAACAAGCGCTGCCCGTCCATTTTTCTTCTTTAACGAGGTGGCAAAGAGGTTAATCCAGAGATAATTTCCGTTAGGACAGGTATCTTCTCCTTTCTTTTTTGTCTTTGTCTTATTGCGGGGAATACCGTAGGTGTTAAATCTCCTGTCCTGCTCCACTTTTCCAAGATTAACGTCGTCCACATTAAAGGGAGGATTAGCAAGTACATAGTCAAATCTGTCAAAGCTATCGTGAGGGTCTTCATAGTAAGTATTAGACTGCCGTATGTCACCCCGAAGTCCGTTAACGGCAATATTCATCTTGGCCAGTTTGACCGTCTCCAGCGTCTTTTCCTGACCATAAACAAAGAGACTGGTGTCTGCCTTTTTCGATTTTGTCCTTTGCTCTACAAAATGAGCAGATTGAACAAACATTCCTCCTGAACCACAGGCAGGGTCGAAGACCGTACCGTGATGAGGTTCAATGATTTCTACCATCAGGCGTACTACAGAACGTGGTGTAAAGAACTCTCCTCCACCCTGCCCTTCTGCCAATGCGAACTTACCAAGAAAGTACTCATAAATCTGTCCGAACATATCACCCGTTGCTTCTCTGGGTATATCAGCAAAGTTTTTTAATAACTGTTTTGGAATAACACGGTATTCCGGTTTCCTTACCAGACGAAAATATTCATCCTGAGGAAGTATGCCTTTTAATTCAGGCTTATACTCTTCAATAGAAACCATTGCATCTTTTATTGCCCTGGCAATATCCTCTTCTTCAGGCAGATTAAGAAGATATTCATATCGTGCGTTTTTCGACAGGAAGAAGCCGCATTTCTCAATCGCTATTTCAGAAAGAGGTTTTTCCCTCCTACTTCCCTTAAGTTTTTTATATTCCCTGTTTATTGCATCCTCAAACTGGCTGTACTTATTATCAGCAAATCGCAAGAATATCAAACCAAGTACCGGAGTAGAATACTCGGAAGATTTCAAGTCAGAGTTAGCACGCAACGTATCAGCCGTCTGCCAGAGATTATTTTCAAGTTTTTTAAGTTCTTCAGGTGTCATAATCCTTAGCTAATTACTTTTCCTTTATAATAATCGTAGATTTTAAACAGAAATGCAAGATGAGCCAATAGCTTGCCTTCGAATATAGAGTGTATATGTAAAATCTTACTTATGTAAACAAGTAAAACTATCTTTTTGAAGATATATAGAATGTGGTAAAACGAATTGCAACAATTGCTTATTGCCAGTTATTATAAAAGAGTAGGGGTGTTTTGCAAGACAAAAGACTATTCACCGCTGAGACGCAGAGAGCGCAGAGAAAGACTAAAATATAGGTAAAAAGACGCGAAAGACGGGTTTCACACAAAGCCACTCCCCGGACAAACAGCGCTCCCCGGACTGGAAAGCGCCGAGGACAAGCGAGGGCGAGTAAAAGGCACTAAGTGACACTAAAAGAGAAAAACAAATAGATTATTCACCGCTCCCCGGACAAAAGGCGCCGAGGACAAGAAGACGCGAAGAGCGCAAGGGAAAGAGACAAGAAACGAAAGATAAAAGACAAAATGAATAAGTAATATGAAACATCTTAAATTCTATTTTATTCTTGCTTAACATTTCTGATTCCATGGCATCCTGGCTAAGGCCATTGCCATACCACATGTATCCGTTACTGCCGCAAAAATGAGCCCAGCCCCCACTATAGCCGGTAATATTAAAAACATTGGGTTGAAAACAAATGATAAGATAACTCCAAGAAGGACTAATAAGCCTGCTGTGAACCTTACCTGCCTCTCAAGTGACCAAACCCTGCTTCCTCCCTTTTCAACCGGATAACCGGCATCGATCCACGACTTCAGGCCTCCCTTTACAACAGAAACGTTTTCATATCCATTTTCCAGTAATTGTTCTGCATAGTTTTCTGCCCTTTTTCCTGACTGGCAAATTATGTATGAGTGACGATTTCTGTCTATTCTCCTGGAACTTTCTTTAAACCTTGACAGTGGCGCTGAGGTTGCACCCTTAATCTTTTCACTTCCGTATTCAGATGTTTCCCTTACATCAACTATTTGCAAATCATCCTCGTTCTTGATCATATCATATAATTCTGCTACGGTAGAGAAACTTATACCGCCTGTATCTTTGGCATTCATTTCGTTGCCCCCATTAAGCTTGTGTAAATAATATTTGTTTAATAGTGAAGCATTTTGTACTATACCCGTTCAGGATACCATATGTAGACGCATTTTCTATACTATAATTCTCACCTTATCTCTTGATGAGGGACTGAGAGAGAAGAAAGAATGAAACTAAAACGTATAGTCATAATTGGCGCTGTTGCATCCGGGACAAAGACTGCCGCAAAGGCCAGGAGGGAAGACCCTGATGCAAAGATAACGCTTATTACGGAAGAGGCTCAAATCTCGTATGCATCCTGCGGAACACCTTATTTCATTTCAGATATAATCAAAGACAGCCACTCCCTCATTGTAAGAGAACCTGATTATTTCAGGAAGATGCTTAACATTGATGTTCTGACTGAACATCGTGCAGAGTCAATCGATCTGAAAGCAAAGAATGTAGAGGTCAAAGATCTCAAAACAGATCAAACTATTACTGTAGCTTATGACCGGCTTGTCCTGGCGGTTGGAGCAAGTCCGAACATTCCAGAATTTGAAGGCGTTGAGCACGGAAACATTCTTACGTTACACAATATCCCAAGTGCAAATCAGATCAAATCACTCATCCGGCAAAAGAAGGTAAAAGATGCCTTAATTGTTGGCGGTGGATTTATAGCCCTGGAGATGGCAGAGAGTTTGATCGCACATGGAATCAATACCAGACTGATTATACGCCGTGACCAGATACTTTCTAATTTTGATAAAGATATTGCAATTTTAGTTCAAAATTATATAAAGACAAAAGAGGTTCAGATCCTTGAAGAGGACGAGGTAATGGAATTTAAGGCTGATACGGATGGTAATGTTACAAGTGTGGTTACAAAGAAACAGACTCTCCCCGCAGAATTTGTCCTGTTGGCAACAAGCATAAGACCCAACGTTCAACTGGCAAAAAAGGCCGGGGTTGAGATTGGCCGGACTGGCGCAATACGCGTAAACGAAAAGCTGGAAACAAATATTCCTGATATATACGCCGTCGGTGATTGTGTAGAAACGGCTCATCTCCTTACCGGAAAACCTGTCTGGATTCCACTGGCAACAACCTCCAATAAACATGGGCGGGTTGCAGGGATTAATATTACCGGAGGTAATGATACATTCCCGGGAATCCTGGGGACGTTTGTTGTCAAAGTGTTTGACTGGACTGTTGCCAAGACCGGACTATCTGAGAATGAGGCCAACAAGAACGGATTTGTAACAGAAACTATAATCGTTCCTTCTAATGATAAGACTCATTATTATCCCGGCTCTAAAAGGATTATCGTAAAGCTGGTAGCTGAAAAAGAAAGCGGGCTCTTACTGGGCGCTGAAATTGTCGGAGATGGTGTTGTTGATAAAAGGATTGACGTCGTCGCCTCTGCCTTAACGGGAAAGGCAACTATTGAGCAACTGTCAAAATATGATTTATCATACGCCCCCCCCTACTCGTCCCCGATGGATCCTGTTATTACAGCGGCAAATGTCCTACGCAATAAACTGGAGGGAAAAACAAACAGCATATCTCCTCTTGAGGTCAAAGAAAAGATGGACAGGAAGGATGATTTCATCCTGCTGGACGTTCGTACGAAACCGGAATATGATAGCGGACACCTGGAAGGTTGCCTTCACATACCCTTAAACGAGCTTCGGTCAGAAATGGATCAGTTAGACAGATCAAAGGAGATTGTCACATACTGCGGGGTGGGGTTGAGGGCATCTCATGCTCATCGTATATTAAGAAACGCAGGGTTTGAAGATACAAAATTCATGGAAGGGAGCATGGCTGCATGGCCATATGAAATAGTAAAATAGGTTTACAAATTATCATTCTCCAGCTTCTTAATCTTCTCAATCCTTCTTTTATGCCTCTCTTCATTACTGAACGGAGTTTCCAGCCAGATCTTCACTAGCGCCTTTGCCTTATCAATGCCTAATGTTCTGGTTCCTAAAGATATTATGTTCGCATCGTTATGCTCTCTAGACATCCTGGCGCTGTATTCATCATAAACAACCGCGGCTCTGATGCCCCCTACCTTATTAGCAACTATCGCCTCACCCTGACCGGAACCCCCAATAACTATCCCTCTTGTGTCCAGGCCTCTGGCTATTTCTTCAGCCACTGCCTTAACAACCGGCCAGATGAAATCAGGATAATCATCAGCTTCATTAAACTCATACGCCCCCTTATCCTCTACTTCACAGCCCATGTTACCAAGGAAGCCCTTAAGCTCCTCTTTCAGTTCAAAACCTGCATGATCTGTACCGATATATATTTTCATAAGTACCTCTACGGATTATCCTTCGACTCCGCCTAGGAAAACGTCACACTGAGCGGAGTCGAAGTGTTGTCAAAATCGAAATTACTATACATTAAATCAGCGACAAACGAGCACTAACTTATCATTAGAACTTTTGCGCCACGAATCTTCTTTGCCTTTAGCTCTGCCAGCGCCTCGTTTGCATCTTCCAGTTTGAATTCCTGTACTTCTGGCTTTATGGGGATTGCCGCTGCAAGCTTCATAAACTCGCTGATATCACTACGACTCACATTAGCCACAGTTTTTATCTCTTTCTCCATCCAGAGATGAGCGGGATAATCCAATTGCAAAAGATATTCTTTGTCAATCTCTTCCTTGCGAATAGCATTGATTACTAATCTTCCTCCCGGCCTGAGATTCTTCAAGGCATCTATTATCGGTTTCCACACCGGAGTGGTATCAATGATACAATCCATCTTTTCAGGAGGTTCCTCTTCCGTAGCGCCTGCCCATACAGCGCCAAGCTCCCTGGCAAATACCCTTTCATTTTCACTCCTGGCAAACACGAAGATTTTGGAGTTCGGAAAACTATGTCTGGCCATCTTCACTACGAGATGAGCCGAGGCCCCAAATCCTGTAAGCCCAAGATTCTGTCCGTTCTTGAGACCTGTCAACCTGATTGATCTGAAGCCAATCGCACCGGCGCATAAAAGAGGTGCTGCTTCTGAATCTGAAAACAGCTCCGGAATTCTGAAAGCAAACCCTTCCGGTACTGTCATGTATTGTGCATACCCCCCATTTACATCTCTGCCGGTAGCACAAAACTCATTGCATAAATTTTCCTTACCTTCCAGGCAAAACCCGCACCTCCCGCATGATGAATGAATCCAGCCAATTCCAACCCTGTCGCCAATAGTAAAGTTACTGGCATTGTTACCGGTTTGTTCAACCCTGCCAATAACCTGGTGTCCCGGGATTACAGGCAGATTCGGTGGTGGTGTCCTTCCCTCGATTTCGTCCAATTCGGTATGACATACCCCACATGCTGATACCCTGACCAGAATTTCGGTCTCTCCGGGTACAGGATCAGGCATGTTTGCCAATTCCAGAGGCGCCTTGTTCTCTGAGAAACTTCCAACTTTTTTCAACAACATTGCCTTCATTAATTCCCCAAAGTATTCAAAAACCTTAACATTTCATAAAGCTTACCATAATCTCGTCGATTAAAATCCATTACCAGCCTCGGTAACTCTAAAAACTCCCCACCCTGCTGCTCGGCAGGCAGAGGTTCAGTCAGTTTTATTTCTCCTGAACGGAGGATATTGGCATATTTCTTATTAAGTTCATCAATATTTTCACTGTTCAAAAGCGAGTTGAGCCTGACAACAGTTTTATCTCCAATGTATCGAATTGAATGATAAACCCTGTAAAATTGCAGGATCTCATCAATCGCCTTCTCTACAGAATTTACATGTACAAACAAACTCATATCATTACGCGAAATAAAACCTCCTCCTGCCAATTCTCTTGTTACAAAACCAAGCCAGTGACCCCAGTATTGAGAATCAGGTGGTTCGATCAAGATAATCGGACGTGGTTTGCTTTTGCCGGTCTGGACTAATGTAAGATTTTCAAAACCCTCATCCATGGTGCCAAAACCACCCGGAAAGAGTACGGTCGCATCGGACTCTTTAAGAAAGAATAGTTTCCTGTTAAAAAAGTACTTGAAACTGATAGCCTTTTTATCACCGGCTATGTATGGATTGTGCTTTTGTTCAAAAGGAAGTTTGATATTTAGACTGAAGCTGGCTTCACGTCCGGCCCCCTTATTACCGGCCTCCATTATTCCCGGTCCCCCACCGGTAATCACCTTAAAACCATTTTCAACAATCAGCCTGGACAGCTTTACCGCCATCTTATATTCATCAGAATCTTCCCGGGAACGCGCGGAACCAAAAATTATAACCTTTCTCTCTTTCCGGTACGGGGTAAATATTTTTGATGCATAACGCAGCTCCTTCAATGCCATATTAATCAATTTCAGATCACCTCTATCGTTACTCTCGACGCCCAATTTTGCAATAGTTGTCAGCATCTCCTCAATCAGGTCAACATTATCACCAGAATGGCAATCCCCTGCTAAATCGGCAATAATCTTATCTATATCGTCTCTGCCTGTTTTATATTCCCTTTTATTTTTGTTTTTCATTAAAATTAAAGCCTTTCTTACTCATAGTGCGGCATAGCCGCCCGCCTGAACCTATTCGGGCAGGCAACAAAGTTTGAAGTGTCTAAAGTGAACTAAAGTGCCTAAAGCTAAAAAAATATTTTTTCCACCCGTCTGCGTGCGACGCACAGGCAGGCAACTTTAGCTCACTTCAAACTTTCTGCCCCCGCCAGAATGCAAGTCGGGCTGGCGAACTGATTGGCAGGCGGGTAGGCACTTTTAACTTTTTATGGCAATATCATAATAGAAATTTATAGTCATTTAAGCAAGTTTTTATATTTATGATACTTGTCATAACACTAACCTTACAACTGGACCAGAATATGCGGATTTGGCCTCTATTTATCTTATACCTCAATTGAGTGATTTTGTAGCCGCAACCTTGAGGTTGCGTAACTTACGTGAACCCATCAAATGGTGAAAAACGCAGGCTAAAGCCTGCGGCTACAATGGCATGTAATATGAAATCGCTCAATTTAGGTTATATTATCTGCAGTAAATTGAGATGCTTCATAACAAAATAAAGTCTTGTGTTTGTTAGACACAATCAGCTTGCATTTTTGTTTTACTCAGCTTAAAATTAAAGCAAAGTTATGTTATTCTTTTGAGAAAGATTATGTGGGATTATACAGATAAAGTAAAAGAGTATTTCTTGCATCCTAAAAATGTAGGGGTTATTGAGAATGCCGATGCAGTTGGCGATGTCGGCTCAATAACCTGTGGAGACGCTCTTAAACTGATGTTAAAGGTCGAAGATGGGACAGAGAAGATCATCGATGCTAAATTCCAGACATTCGGGTGTGGCAGCGCTATAGCATCCTCTTCGGCTCTGACCGAGATGATTATAGGAAAAACGGTAAAAGAGGCTGAAAAAATAACTAACCAGGATATAGCGGATTATCTGGGAGGACTGCCTAAAGAGAAGATGCACTGCTCTGTAATGGGAAGAGAGGCCCTTGAGGCCGCTATAGCCAATTACCGAGGCATTGATCTGGAACAGCTTAAAGAAGATGAGGGTCCCCTTGTCTGCCAGTGTTTTGGTATCCACGAAAAATTTATCGAAAAGGTCGTCATGGAAAACAGCTTGAAGACCGTAGAGGAGGTGACAAACTATACCAAGGCAGGTGGAGGATGCCAGTCTTGCCATCCGGCCATAGAGGATATAATAGAAAAAGTGTGGAAGGAAAAGGGACAGTATCTTCATGTCAGAGAAGAGACTCCCAGGCATAAACCGGCTATGACAAACCTGCAGAAAATTACTCTTATCACCGAGACCATAGATAAAGAGATAAGACCCAACCTGGTGCAGGACGGAGGTGACATCGAGCTTATAGACATAGTTGGTAATGAGGTCTTTATTGCTCTGAGAGGACAGTGTGCCTCATGTACCAGCGCAGCCTATACAACAACCAGCATTGAAGACAAATTAAGAGAAATGGTAGCTCCGGATATAGTAGTACATTTAGAGAGTGATTGATAAAGCGCCTAAAGTTGAGGTAAAAACCAATTCAGGGATTTAGGAATTGAAGAACCAATTAATCCCTTAATTATAATTAAGGAGTCCTTCAGTGACGAATGTTATATACATGGATAACAACGCCCCACTGGTTGGCTATATCTACGGCACTTAAACACGAAATCCGAGTTCCTAAAACCGAAACAATTTTCAAAATTAAAAATTCAAATGACCAAAACTCTGTTTATAATTTCTGTCATTCGACATTCGAATTAGTTTCTAATTTCGATATTCGGTATTCGGATTTGATCCTATTGCTAGTATGTTTCTATTACACTAAAGATCAAATGGAAATCTCAATACAATCAGGTTAAACAAAGAGGAGTCTTTTCTGTGAATAAAGTTATATACATGGATAACAACGCCACTACAAAGGTGGATGAAGAAGTTTTCGAAGAGATGAAGCCATATTTTACCGGCCTGTACGGAAATCCATCAAGCATGCATACCTTCGGCGGGCAGGTAGGCAAAAAGATTGATGAAGCCAGGGAAAGGGTTGCCAGGCTGATTGGCGCCAAATATTCAACAGAGATAATTTTTACAAGCTGTGGTACAGAGAGTGACAGCACAGCAGTTTTTTCAGCGCTTCAGGCCTATCCGGACAGGAAGGAGATCATTACAACCAGGGCTGAGCATCCGGCCATCATGTCATTGGTACCACACCTTGAAAAACAGGGTATTGCAGTGATACAGCTTAAGGTAGATAAATATGGCAACCTTGACCTGAATGAATATGGTCGTTATCTTAATGAAGACACTGCCCTGGTTACTGTCATGACTGCAAACAACGAAACAGGCGTCATCTTCCCCGTAGAGAAGATGGCACAGATGGCAAAGGAGAAGGGAGTTCTTTTCCATACCGATGCTGTCCAGGCGGCAGGAAAGGTCCCGATAAATATGAATGACAGCGCAGTAGACATGCTTTCCATTTCGGGACACAAACTCCATGCCCCGAAAGGTGTTGGGGCGCTCTATCTGAGACGTGGGTCGAGATTTCGCCCATTTCTGAAGGGTGGACATCAGGAGAGAAACCGAAGGGCAGGAACTGAGAATGTAACTTCTATTATCGGACTTGGAAAGGCCGCAGAGATTGCTCAAGCCCATATCGATGAGGAAAACACTGTAGTAAAAGAGATGAGAGACAGGCTGGAAGAGGAAATCCTTAAAAGAGTTCCAAGAACCATACTGAACGGCGACAAGAAGAACAGGCTTCCAAATACGACTAATATAAGCTTTGAGTTTATCGAGGGAGAGGGAATACTCCTCCTCCTTAACGAACTTGGCATAGCGGCGTCCTCAGGCTCCGCCTGCACTTCCGGCTCATTAGAACCCTCTCATGTCTTGAGGGCAATGGGAGTCCCATTTACTGCGGCTCATGGTTCCATAAGATTTTCCCTAAGCCGGTACAACACAATGGAAGAGGCAGACTATGTTATAGAAAACCTCCCTCCGGTAATCGAAAGGCTCCGCTCAATATCACCCTACTGGAAGGACGGCCGCCCAACCCTGGAATTTGAACCCCAGTTTAATTAGCTCACTGTTTACAACCTGCCTGAACGTAATATTGCTATGGCTAACCCTAATCCCAGGATACTTGCCACAAGAAAACCGATAATGCCCAGCACTGGAAACCCCAAAAACAGAGGGCCTTTATCTGTCTGCATTATTATGGACGAGCCGATAACCAAAGCCGCAATAATCAAACTAAATGCAATCCGATTGCTTACTTTATCCATATGCAAAATAAAGTTCTCTAATCCATGGTGTTCAAAATCTATATTTAGAGTCCCTTTTTTTATCTTACTGAGAATTATGTTCAGGTCTTTTGGGAATGTGCTTTTAAATCTATACAAGTCCTTTGCAAATTTCCTTATTTACTTTGCGATCTTCTTAGGACTATATCTCGATTTTAGCAAATTTTCTACAAAAGGCTTTGCCTGGACGGTCATATTGAATTCAGGATTCAAGCTTCTACTTACACTTTCGATAGTCAGCATAGTTTTTGCCAGAAGAAACAAATCCGGCGGTATTTTCATTTTGTACTGAGAAACAAGCTTTACTATGCCCACCAGAAGCGGCCCTATCCTTAACTCATTTAAAGGAACCCCGTGATAGCTATCCATAAGTTCGGCAAAACCTATATTCAGTTTTCTAATATCCACTTCATCTATTATACCCATTGCCATAAAGGCATCACTTATTTCCGGAACGTCTCGCTCAATAATGGCAGTCAAGATATTAGCAAGTTGGTCTTTTGTCGCTTCATCAATGCGCCCTATCATGCCATAGTCCAGGAAAACAATTTTATTGTCTTCTATGACAAATATATTACCAGGATGCGGGTCTGCATGGAAAAAACCGTCGACAAATATCTGCTTCAATACAGCATCGGCCACATTTACGGATATTTGTTTCCTGTCCAGACCTGATTTCTCTATACTTTCTATATCTGTTATTTTTGTTCCTTCTATCCTTTCTATAGTCAGCACCCTTCCGGTTGACAAATCGTGAAATATCTTTGGAACATATACTGTATTGCTATCTTTAAAATTCAACTGAAATCTAACAATATGTGTCGCTTCTGCATTGAAATCAATTTCTTTCAGGATCGTTTCTTTAAATTCATTTACAATTCCTACAGGATTATAAATCTTGCCTTCCTCAATGTGCTTCTCAATTGATTTAGCCAACCCATCCAAAATCTTTAAATCTGTAGTAATAACTTTTCTTATATCCGGCCGCTGAATTTTCACAACACCCTTTTCGCCTGTTTTCAACTCGGCAAAATGCACCTGTGATAATGAGGCTGCCGCTACAGGCGTGCGTGAAAAATTATTAAATATTGTGTCGACAGGGTTCTTAAGCTCATTCCTGATCACTTCTTCTACTTTTTTATATTCAAAAGACGGAACATCATCCTGCAGTTTCTCAAATTCTTTACAAAGTTCCAAAGGTATGACGTCCGGCCGGGTACTTAAAATCTGGCCTAACTTAATGAATGTAGGCCCAAGCTCCTCTAATACTTTGCGAGCCCTGACAGGCACAGGCATACCAAAAATATCAAGCTTCTTCACAGGCCCGAACCTGATAAGACCCTTGCTTACTATATTCTGGTCTATCTTTAAGCGGTCAATAATATAACCAAAGCCGTATTTAGCGAGAACCTGAAGTATATGGCGCAGTCTGTCTATATTTTGAATCTTTTGTGTGATATCTCCGAGAAACAAATTGAAACTCCTGTTTTAATTTACTTATTCAGCTTTTTTCTTAATTGCTCAATCTCAGATTTAACTTCATTGAGTTCTTTGCGGGTGGGCAGATTCAATTTCTCCGTAACACTCTTAACAATCTTTTCAATCTTATCCTCTACTTCATTCAAACTCTCTTCTCCCTTTTCAATCAACTCATTGACCAGATTCCTGCCCTCCTCTTGACCAAGCTCACCCTTTTTAACCAATTCGTTCACAACATCCTCTATTTTATCTTTAGATACCAACAACGCTCCAAGTCCTAAACTAAGTGCTTTCTTTAAAAGATCCTGCATAATTCATAACCTCCTTTTTAATAAATTTCTATTTCCTTAAAATACCAGCCAATCACATTGTATAGAGTTTTATTCTATAATCGTTGCCATAAAACATCAAATTGTAACTATTCATCATTTTTTTCTTTAAGGATTATTTGCCTGCATGCACACACTGTTCTTACTGCCAGAACCAAAGTCTCACTCCAACATTATAATACTTGCATTAATTAATACAAAAGAGTATTTTTCTTATTCCCCCCTGGACTTTTCACTACAGTACAGTGAAATGCGTGCCAACAATCGGAAAAATGGTACAAGATGTAATCCCAATAACGCTTTACCGGTATTGAGAAGTGATACTGAAATATCACGATCAGAGTCCGCCCAGCACAAGATATTGCTGAATCCAAGATGTCCAAATGCATGTTGGGTAAATGGCCCATACATACCAAACGGACTGCTTCCAAGTATCAAACCGGCGCTGTAGCGCATGGGAAACATTACCGTGCGGTCTATCTCAGGCTTCCCTGCCTCCATAGTTGCGCGGCGGATAGTGATTGGCTCGAATACACGCACACCGTCCAATTCTCCTCCATTCAGCAACAGTTGAAAAAACCTCGACACCTCATCGGCAGTGGATACTATGTTTGCAGAGGGAATAATCTCCTTCATGAAGCGCGCGTCATTGGAAATACGCACAATCTCTTTCCAGGAAGAACCGAGCGCTCTTTTAGCATAGATTGAAAATGGGAAAATCACAGGGCAACCTGTATAATAATTGACGGCAACCTTGTCGTTATCTTCATCACATGTGCCATAATTAAAATAGCTGAAACCGAGCGGTCTTTTCAGTGTCTCGACCAGTAGCTCCCTGATATCCTTACCCGTAACACGGCGCACAATTTCACCCAGGATAAAACCACCGGTTATTGCATGATACGCCATCCGCCGCCCACCACGTGACACAGGCTTAGATTTAAATAACAACTTCGTGAATGCATCGTGATCAAACACAATTTCCGGGTCTATATTTCGAGGAATGTTTGGAATGCCGCCGCGATGTGAAAGGATGTGACAGATAGTGATATCTTCTTTTCCAAAGGAAACAAACTCAGGGATATAATAGCTGACAGGGTCCATTATATTTATTTTGCCGCGTTCTGCCAGCAGATGTATAAGCATCGCAGTAACTGCTTTAGAAGCAGAAAACAGACAGATTGGCGTATCAGGTGTAGCCGGTATCTTTTCAATATCCGGTCCATCACCGGGGCCATTACCTCTGGCATACCCGATTGCCCGTTTAAGCACAACTTTACCGCGGCGACGAAGACAGAATGAAATTGCCGGATGAATCCCTGTGCAGTAGAGGTCTTCTACAGCCGACCAGATGGACTCCACCCCCCTCTTACTCATGCCGGCGTCAGATGGATCTACTTCATCTTCCGGCCTGTAACTGGTAACGTTCTTTAACTCTTTCGGTACTTTAATCGTTTTGTACAAATACCGGTTCAATGGTAAATCTCTAATTGACATCAACATATGCAGACCTCGTTGGATAACTTTATTTTAACCTCATAGCGATTTTATATTACATGCCGTTGTAGCCGCTGGCTTTAGCCTGCGTTTTTCCTCACTTGATGGGTTTGCGTAAGTTACGCAACCTCAAGGTTGCGGCTACGAGATCGCTCAATTTAGTCTTTAATATAGAAATATGACATATATTCTAATGAAATATTAAGCATTTTCAACAGTTTCCATTCTGTCGCGAGTAACATGCTTGACAAAGAATTTATTGTTATAGTATAAATGGAAGGCTTAACTGTTAATATAATGGAGGGAGAAACGTAATGAAACATATTCTAGTGACAACCGATTTTTCAGAAGCGGCTGAATCGGCATTTAATTATGCAAAGGGACAACTCAAGCTGGCGGGAAAAGAGAAGAGCAGGATCACTCTTTTAAAGGTGATTGACGTCGTGCCGCCGGCAAATATTAAATTTGAGTACGGCTTGGCGATTGCTGACAAAAAGGGAATGCTGGAGAAAATATACAAACAGGCTTCAGAGAAAATTCGGGAAATAGCTAAAAAACACTTTCCCGCTTTACCCGTAGATACCGTAGTCATTAAACCAAAGAAAGCTACATACCAGGAAATAATTAATTTTGCAAAAACTCATAATGTGGACATGATAGTGATTTCAACTCATGGAAGAACCGGGGTGAAACACTTTCTTCTGGGAAGTGTAGCAGAGCGTGTTGTACGCCGGTCTCCGTGTCCAGTCATGGTAGTCCCGGCAGGAATCACAAAGAAGTAAACTTATGCCTTAAAAGATATAGAAAAGGCCAGGATGATGTTAATCATGATCAGGTCGTAGTGTAGAATATTATTCATTCAAAAGACTATAATTGTGTAGGGTATCAACGGAATCTTATTTCTCCACCTACTGCAAATAGATGATCTGTATAGTCGTCTATGTCGGCGATATGGGATTCATCATAATCGTATAAGCTATATTTACTCCACAAAGTCATATTCTTTCTAATCTTATGTTTCACTCCCAGCGTTAATGTCTGCAGTGTATAGTCGTGTTCCAGTGGCAAACCTATAGGATCCGGTGCATAATCAGTAACACTTTCATCATAGTTGCCGGCCAGAGTTGCCTGGTAGTCTGCGGAGAACTCAGTCTTTTCATTCAGAGCGAATATAGCTGTATTCACAAAGGTGGTAGAACTGCCCTCAAAGGCCCGCAGCGGCGCCCTTGCATCCCATCTGGCCCTTGACTTCGCCACAAGGTTCTGATGCATAACCATGCTGGTTAGGAAAAGATTGCTGAAGGGCGTAACTGTCACACTGCCGCTGAAGGTCTGCGTATCAGTATGTGCCTGCTCACTGCTCAGACCTTCCATCTTTGAATCTATCTCCTGACCCCGGTATTCATACCGGAATGTAGTTGACACTGCACTTACCGGATGTGACGTCAGTCTGATTGTGTAGATATCAGTATCAATATCCTGCTCTTCAATAAATGCAGAGTAGCCTCCGGAAATGTTTCCGGCCTCAATGTCAAGATCATCATCGTATTCGTTTTTCTCAAATTCCTTACGATATTGGATGGAACCACTAAACCTTTTGAAGGGATAAAAACTCAGACCTGCCGTATATGTCTGTCTGTCATAATCCATATCTGTATCCCTCTGGAAGAAATCGGTCATACTTTCCTTTTCCTTTACTTCGATATCGTCCTGCTGCCACCCGGCCTCAAAGTAAGGGACAATACGTGGTATCCTTTTATAAGTAACTCTAATAGCCTCGCCAAAGGTTGTATTATTAGTCCTTGCCGTAATGTCATGTTCTTGAACAGGTGCTCTATCATTTTTATATGACGAAACACTATCCCTGTGAACATTCTTTAACCTGAAAGAGCCCTGGACAGTAAGATCTTTTATGGGGCTGGCCAGAACATTGAAGTTCCATAGATGCGAGTTTACATCACTATCGGAATCTGAATCAAACCAGTTATTTCTGAATCCACCCGGATTAATTGCCCCGGCAGAATTAAAGGTTTGAATACTTGTCTCTGAGTCATTGTCTACCTTGGTATACCTGTAACCTCCGGAGATACTTAATTTTTTGTTAATAGTTTTATCTATCTTCACCGTAGTTTGAGAAGATTCATAATAGGTAGCTTTTTCATCAATAACAGTGGCATCAGCTGCACTTGGGAGTCCATTAGTAAAGTTTTTTTCTGTCCTTGTTGTTTCTACGTCAGTAAATTCCCAACGTTGTTCTACCTCTATATTAGCAATATCGTGTTTGTATTCAGATCCTATCTTGATAATATTTGCGTTGTCATCAACGTCTTTAATTGTAGGAACAATATGGCGGTTAACAGTTTCAGTAGCTTCACCCCACGTGAGAGAAGAGATCTCTCCGTCTCTTAACTTTTTTTCATAACTGAATGTAAAAATGGGAAGATCCGGAAGTGTCAGGCCAAGCTCCAGGAGGAAGTTCTGCCTGTCAGCTATGGGTTCTTCAGGTATTACAAAAAAAGGCGTGTTAAAATTCTTATACACACCTCCGCTGCTATCGTAATAGTGCGGAAATCTTTTATAATTAAGGCGGGCATAAAAGAGGTCTTCCTTCAACACCTCTAATCTCAAATCGTGGTTTCTCTGACCCGGCAGGGTTTTTATCTCTGACTTAATCAGCCAGCCATCTTTTAAGGGATAACGCAGCTTTAAATGCTCAAGTCCTCCAATAAATGAATCGTCCCTTAACTGCCAGTCCTCACGGAATTTCTCCTTGTCCCTGCTCCTGGCGATATCCCCTCCATAAAAAGATGTAGAAAAGTAAGCGGGAGGCTGTTCCGCTGACACTATAGACGTATGTAAAAATCCAAGAGAGGCAAGGATTATTCCTCCGAATATAGTTGCAAGGTATTTATACATTGGAATTCCCCTAATACCTTAAGTGATCATCAAAATTTGAGCCGTGCACGGCGGTATGGCATGCAGCGCTGAAACAGGATCCTCTCGGCATACGGTTGTCGTGATCAGAGTCTCCTATCCAGAATCTGCTGGGATCTGTTTGGGTTTGAAAGTGGCACCGGAGACAAAGATTAGAATCCCTTGCAATAAGGAGTTTGTCATTCACAGAACCATGTACCTTATGACAGATAGAACAGCCTTCTCTCATCGCTTCGTGCTCGAATACAAATGGCCCCCTTTGCTCAGGATGGCATTTGAAACATATCTCGTTAATATCCAACTGAGAGGTTAGTGACCATGGACGCGCATGCATCTGCCCCATAGGGTTGTGGCAGTCTGCACAACTTACTATTCCCTCGAGCACAGGATGGTGATATTGCAACCTGAATTCCGCTTTCTTGTCCAAGTGGCAGCGAAAACATATTTCTGGATTCTTATTCGGATTGATGATTAGATCTGGTTCATACTCATTCTCCATATGCAGGCTTCCAGGCCCATGGCATATACCGCAACCCAAGCCTTCCTTTTCCATATCCTTAGCAGAAATACGGGCATGTGTAGTATTTTCAAAAAACTCAGATTGCTCTTTGTGGCAGGGTTTGCATTGGCTTATCTTTGTATATTCTGCCCCAGGTATGGTTAAGGGAGGCACTACAGAGGTTTTCTGATAGATACCGCATGAGACAGCCCCCAAAGTCAATATTAACACAAAAATCTGCCATAATTCTTTCATTTCTTTATCTCTTTAACAGGTTTATGATGTTCTATCATCATCTTGCGTAGAGGGTAATAAAAATCCACCTTTCCTCCATCAGGTGTTGAATCCCTCTCAGGATTCCAGGTGGGGCTTTCAGGATTATGACACTTCCGGCATGTCTCTTCGGTAGACATTGTTAACCCATTCTCCCTGGCCTTATCAATATTCTCCATAATCTCCAAATACATATATTCTTCCCCGGGACCATGACACGATTCACACTGCACCCCGTCCTCAACCCTCAAGTCTTCGCTTACTTTTTCCTCGGTAAACTCGTAACAAGTGGCATGGCAGCGCAGACACTTTCCGCTCTGTTGAGGATCTCTTATCCCCAGACCGGAGGCAATCTCTCTGGCCTCAGGGGTACCCAATGTGTAAAAAGCCTTAGAATGGGCGGTGTTGGTCCAAATATCGTACTGGTCACCCAATTCTTTTTTCTTGTGGCACAGTTTGCACATTTCTACACCGACATAATTATGCCTCATGGGAGTCCCTGAAAGAACTTCGATGGGCTGAAAGATTGGTGTAATCATCAACAAAATCAAAAAAATTATCCTGAGCACTTTATACATATTTTTCGCCCTTAAGTTATTTTCAAATTACCACAGCTAATTAGCATAGTCAATAGGTGGTTTAATCAATTAAGATAACATAAACACATTATATAATCAGCTTAATCTTTTAAGTTTCTGGTGATACCCGATAAACCGCAGCTAACCACATGAACAAAAATAAGCAGCTTCTTTCTAAAAGAACATGGAGACTAAACAAATTTAATTCTCTTTGAAGATAATATCGTCATAATACAACTCTATCTTGTGTTTGTGTTTCAATTCTTCCTGTGCCAGAATCCTGCATAAATTTTTCATATCTTCATTATCTGATGATTGGGACATGCTGACATAAAAGTTATACGCCTGCTGCTCCTTCTTCATAGCAACAATCAACACATCCTGAAAGTCCTTTATGTCCGTAACATCCTTGTCAATCAGGTATTCCGTAATGTGAAGGTCTTGTGTCTCATCAGGTTCAAATTTTGTTACTTTTGAAGTATCAAAATTTTGCAGCATTTCCTTGTGTTTTACCTCTTCATCGGCAAGTTCTTTTAACCACACCTTTGATGCTGAGTCTTTTGTAATATCTATCGCTTCCATATAAAATCTATAAGACTTCTCTTCTTCTTCTGCAGCCTTAATAATAAGTTCTTTTACATCCATTTTTGCTATTCCTCCTTATATTTGCCTGTTTTTACAAATAAATTAAGCCCTGGCAGTTTACATTGCCGACTCTACGCCTGAAAGAAACCTGGCAGGCGGGAAGCGAACGCATCGAAACGACCATATCGTAAATTATACTCATAAGCTTAATAATTTCCTTAGATTTCTTTTTATTTGTTTTAGTTATTTTGTTAGAAATATAAAATTATGTGATAAAATCTGAAAATCATTGAAATCTTGAGCCGCTTTGTTAGAATGTTCACTCTGATAAAAATAACGATTACTGTTCATCCAGTTTTGATATGACATATTTAATTACGGCAAAAGAGGTGCAATCTGTACTGACATATCCGCTCTCTTTGAAGACGGTTGAGTCTGCATTCAAGGCTTTTGGACAGGGCATGGTTTGCCTGCCTCCAAAGTTATACCTGACATTCAAAGATGGCGACCTGCGTTCAATGTCTGCTTATATAAATGCTCCGGCCATGAACATTGCCGGAATTAAATCAGTTAATGTCCATCCTGACAATCAAAAGAAATTCGGCCTGCCAACCGTAATGGCTACTATCCTCTTAACAGACCCGAAGAACGGGTTTAACATTGCCGTATTAGATGGCACACACATTACAAATATGCGTACCGGTGCAGCAGGCGGTGTAGCAACTAAGTACTTATCTAGAAAAAACAGCAAAGTTATGGCCTTGATCGGTGCGGGCGCTCAAGCCCGCACTCAATTACACCATATCATGCTTACCAGAAAACTGGAAGAAGTCCGCGTACACGCACGTCCCGAAATGTCCATTATTAAATTCTGCAGGGAGATGTCCAGGGAATATCCAGAAGTCACTTTCATTCCTGAGCCTGACGGCAAGAAAGCCTGCTCTGGCGCAGATATTGTTACCACAGCCACAACTGCAAGAAAACCAATTATCAGGAAATCATGGATCGATCAGGGTACGCACATTAATGGTATTGGCGCTGATGCTGAAGGAAAGCAGGAACTGGAGACTGCCTTGACTATATCCTGTAAGATTGTAATTGATGAATGGCAGCAGGCCTCTCACTCAGGAGAAATCAATGTTCCAATTTCCAGGGGCAAACTAAAGAAAAAAGACATCTACGCAGAACTTGGAGCAATTGTTGCCGGCAGAAAAAAAGGCAGAACATCAGACAAAGAAATCACTTTATTTGATTCAACAGGTTTAGCTATACAGGATGTTTCTACTGCATACGTTGTATACAAAGCATTAATGAAGAAACGAAAGAAACCAAAGCAGATAAAGCTGTTCTAATAAGAAATGGAAATTAAAATCCACAATATTGGCGACAACATCGGGCCAGGAAAAATACTGTTGTTACGACAGCCACAAGCAGGCCTGGAAGCCCTCGTAGTAGTTGACAACATGGCCTGTGGGCCAGCCATTGGAGGAGTGCGCATGGCGCCGGATATAACTTTAGATGAAGTCTGTCGACTCTCTCGTGCCATGACACTAAAGAATGCGGCGGCTGGCCTCCCATATGGAGGAGCCAAATCCGGAATTATCGCCGACCCTGCCTGCAGTCGTGAGCAGAAGGAGAAACTGGTGCGTACTTTCGCCCGTATGATAAGAGAGCTGACAGAATACATCCCCGGCCCTGATATGGGAACAAACGAAGAGTGTATGGCATGGGTTAAGGATGAAATCGGCAGAGCTGCCGGTCTCCCAAGGGTACTGGGAGGCATACCGCTAGACGAGATTGGAGCTACAGGATTTGGAGTAGCTGTATCTGCTGAAGCTGCGGCCTCAGAAGCCGGAATTTCTATCAAAGGAAGCAAATTTGCCGTGCAGGGGTTTGGCGCAGTTGGCAGGCATGCCGCTAAATTTATTGGCAAACTGGGCGCAATACTGGTTGCTGTTTCCGATAGTAAAGGGGCAATCCAGAACCAGGACGGCCTGGACATAGACGCACTTATCAATCACAAGAAGGATGGTTCTCCGGTACAAACATTTCCCGGCGGGCAGGCAATGGACAGCGATGAACTAGTTGGAACAGAATGTGATATCTGGATTCCGGCAGCGCGGCCGGATGTACTTACAGAAAACAACGTGGATCAACTCAAGGCAAGGCTGGTTATACATGGAGCCAACATACCCGCCACAGAAACCGCTGAACAACTGATGCACAAAAGGGGAATCTTGAATATCCCCGACTTTATAGCCAATGCTGGCGGAGTCATTTGTGCGGCTGTTGAATTTAACGGAGGGACTGAAAGTCAGGTTATGAAGACTATTGAAGAAAAGATCCGCACCAATACTCTTGAGACATTGGAAAGATCAAAGAAGGAAAACCTGCTGCCCAGAGAGGCAGCGGTCAAAATGTCATTGAGCCGCATAAAGGAAGCAATGACTTACCGCGGTACCTGAGTTGTGATAAATGGATTTGATTTGTGCTTTTATTTAATTCGTGATTGAGCACGGAGATACTTCTACCCTGTCCGGTGATAATATATCCTTCAGAAATTGTGTAGCGTCTTCTGAAGGTAAGGGACGGCCGAAATAGTAACCCTGCATAAGACCACACTTGTGCTCTTTCAGAAAGCTGAACTGTTCATTTGTTTCCACACCTTCTGCTACGGTCTTCAATCCCAGGCTGTTAGCCAGCGTGATTATAGCCTTAATAATTTCTTCATCATTATTGTCTTTACCTATACCCTGCACAAAAGACATATCTATCTTTATGGCATCAATCGGTAATCGCTTCAGGTAATTCAAAGACGAATATCCTGTACCAAAATCATCAACTGAGATGCTTATACCCAACCCATGTATTTTCTCAAGCAGGACAATAGTTGTTTTAGGGTCATCCATTATAGAACTCTCGGTAAGTTCTATTTCTAAATTACGAGGATCCAATCCTGTCACTGATAGTATTTTCTGTAACATATCCCAGAATGACTCCTGTTTCAACTGTCGAAGGGAGATGTTTACTGCAATTGTTGCGTCGTCTGCCAGGTACAGGTTTTCCTGCCACTCACGAACCTTTAAACATGCAGTATGTAATACCCATTCGCTGATAGGATCTATTATACCTGTCTTCTCTGCGATAGGAATAAACTGCCCTGGATTTACCATCCCTAATTTGTTGTGCTGCCAGCGAATCAGGGCCTCCATACCAACTACTTTTCTATTCATATCTACCTGGGGCTGGTAGAAGAGACTGAACTCTTTTAAATCGAGAGCTCTCCGAATGTCACTTTCAAGATGTATACGCTGCATTGTCTGAGCATGTAATTCCGGTGAAAAGAACTGGTAATTGTTTCTTCCCATTTCTTTTGCATGATACATTGCCGTATCCGCAGACTTGCATATACTTTCAGGATCATCACCTGCTTCCGGACACATTGCAATGCCGATACTGGAGGTTATAAAAACCTCTTTGCCGTCTAACCAATGAAATGGTGAAAGAATATCAAGTATGTTTACTGCAATATGAGCGGCATCGTCAGGACTACAATCGTCAAGGAAAATTGCAAATTCATCACCTCCCATACGAGCCACCAGATCATTATCACGTACACGGCTCTCTAGCCGTCTTGCAACACTTTTAAGTAATAAATCACCTACATTGTGCCCCATGGTATCATTGATATCCTTAAAATGATCCAGATCCAGAAACATCAAAGCAAAAGTCTTCTTGTTCCTGCGAGTCTTAGCCAGAGCCCTTAAAAGAATTTCTCGAAAGAGCGTACGGTTAGCTAACCCTGTAACATTGTCATAACGTGCAAGCTGTACTAATTGTTCTTCTACCTGCTTACGAACTTCTATTTCCTCTTTAAGCTGACTCAGGGCACGTTTATTACTTTCAAGGGCAGAAGTAACATTTGTCTCGTCCTGTATTGCAAAAAAGGCATAGAATTCTCCCTCTTCCTGTGCAGGAATGCGGGTAATAAATGTGTTTTGAATACGAAATTTTCCTCCAGGCAGAGGTGATGGTATAAAATGCTGATTAAACTGGGATGAAAATATGATGGGCAAGGTGGAATGGAATGCTTTTCTTATGCTTTCTGTATACTTGTCACTACCAAGGTGTGGAAAGTGAGTAATCAGGTCTGTTCCAACAATTTGATCCTTCGAAATACCTGTCCAGGTTTCCATGCATTTGTTCCAGAAGATAACTACAAAATCATTCCTGAGTACAAATTGACCAATTGGAGAGTGATCAAGTATATCAAATTGCGCAGCCTTGTTCTTAATATCATCCATGGCTATTACGAATAAAGCTTGTCAACAGTTTATAAAATTTTTTCAAAAGTACCAAACTCGAGATTATGATAAATTATTATGTAATACTTTGCAATGCTATTTATGTGCCAAAAATTAATTTAAGACACGCAACCCGAATATTTTTCCAACAATATTCTAACTGCCTATTTATCCGATAGTTAGGTGGTTAGCATTTTAAATTTTGCCGTAATGCGACCATTTGTTCCAGGTACAAAAATGAGCCTGTTGTCTAAATATTAAACGCACTGGTGTACTTTTATGTATCACAAAAGGATAACCGGTATATTTGCATACTACCACAAGAGTTACGTTTATTTCACAAACAATGTTTAAGGTGGCTTAATGCTTAGTACTTTGCAAACAAACTGTGCTGCTTCTGCAGCCCCATTTGGATCGTTTCGCTTTATACCAGGCAGCGACAGGATTTCTGGAAGAAAAGACGTCCAACTCCCATCTCGAAATTGCGACTCAGAAATAGAGCAGCCGTTCATTTGATGATTTACAAACGCCTCAAGTACTTCTGATTCCTTAAAAGTTGAGCGAGGAATGTAACCGTAAGGGACACCGGCATGATAGATCTCGGCAAGCGTGCTATAACCCAGCTTCCCGACCACGGCGTCACAAGCATTGACAATATCCGGATGGAAAAAATCAGAGTGATGGGGTAATAATACTAAATTATCAATAACCTGCATGGATTGACTACCACCTGGAATTATAAAATAGATATTATTCTGGTGTTTTAATTGCGTTAAAAACTTGTACTCTTCCGGTATTCCTCCCATCGTAATCAGCACCACCTTAACTCCATCGGGGATGCCCAGCCTCTGTCGCATTTGTTGCGGAGAGACCCTCACTCTTCGGCTGATCGGAGCTGTGGTAAGGTCTGCATTCCGATATTGGCAAACCGGTTCTGCCTGAATGTGATAATTTACAGAATTAAAGATCTCCCTCAAGTATTGAATATGTTGATTTACGGGAAAATTATCACTTACATAATTTTCATAGATCCAGTCCCATGTAAAATTTTCAATTAATACAGAAGGGATATTGGACGTCTGTGCTACGGCAATCCCCATCGGTGATATATCGCAGATAATTAACCGGCATTTTGCACTGCTTACTTCTCTTGATAAGCTCTCGATCTTAGATCCATCATACGGCAGAAAATCATTTAATTCTCGAAGAGTCTCCGTCAGGTCTTCACGCAAAGGCGTCTCCTGAACCATGCCAATATCTGTCAGAAAACTGTGATATGTAAATGGCCCTGAAAGTGATTGTAGAAAAAACCACTCAGGAATTGTTGTAAATATCTCAAATCTTATTGAGTGATTTATATCATGAATGGCCGCCATAACAGCAGATGCCCGTGCGGCATGACCAAACCCATGGGGTGAAATAAAATATCCTATACTATAGCCGGCAAGACTGATTTTAGAATTCTTCAACTTGTTTTTACTTAAAAATCCTGAAATGACATTGATTGGCCTGAAATGACAGGGTGTTGTCTACATTACAAACATCCATATAAAGGCCAGAATAGTCATGATTGCCACTACGTACAGAAGAAATTTATTTTGAAACAGAGATTTTGAAGTATTTTCCCCTGTCTCTTCAAACGCAGGGAGGTCAAGACCATCATACATCGTATCCTCAGACCAGCCGGTTTCTTCGTCTGACCCACATTCAGGACATGACAGTGCCTTTATCGGCACCTCTGATCCACAATTTGGACAATTGAAATAATCTGACATACTAATAAGGAATTTTGTAAGATTTTAGTTTGTTATACAGAGTCTTTATAGATATGCCAAGAGTTTCAGCAACACGTGTCTTATTACCATTCATTTTCGCCAGGGTATTTATTATGTGTTCTTTTTCAATATCTGACAGAGAAGCATCAGCATCAGGAGTATAATCAATCGTACCCGAATATCCTCTGATTCCTTCAGGCAAATTGCATACACCTATCTTTTCATCATCTACAATAATCATCAGGTTTTCCATCAAATTCTCAAGTTCGCGGATATTACCAGGCCAATTATATTTCGTCATGCACTCCATTGCATCCGGACAAACCTTCTTTTCACTCAAATTAATTTTGTGTGTCTGCAAAAAGTGTTCTATAAGTAAAGGAATGTCCTCTTTTCTTTCTCTCAGAGGCGGCAGGTATACGTGAACTATATTAATTCTGAAAAAGAAATCCTCACGGAAAGCACCCCTCTTAACCTCGGATGCAAGGTCCTTGTTTGTAGCCGTTATAATTCTGGTATCAATAAAGATTGACTTGCTGTCTCCCAGCCTGCGAATTTCTCCTGACTCCATTACCCTCAGCAGTTTTGCCTGAATACTTATTGGCAGATCACCAACTTCATCCAGGAATAATGTCCCCCTGTCTGCAACCTCAAACAGACCCATACGGTTCTCATGGGCCCCTGTAAAGGCGCCCTTAACATGGCCAAAAAGTTCGCTCTCGAGAAGGGTCTCCTGAAGGGCGGCACAGTTAACGGCAACAAATGGATGTCTGTTACGTTTGCTTTTCTGATGGATGTCTCTGGCAACAAGCTCCTTCCCTGTACCACTTTCACCCTGTATAAGCACAGTAGAATCTGTTGCGGCAACCTTGTTTATAAGATTAAATACAGGTTTCATTTTGTTGCTCCGGCTTATCATTGTCTTATTCTGTTCTCTACTGGTAGCCAATCTTCTTAAAGATACATTTTCTTTAGAAAGTAGTCTCTTCTCATAAGCTTTCTTTAAAAGTATATCTAATTCATTAAGCCTGCATGGCTTTGTAATGTAATCATACGCTCCCATCTTCATTGATTCAACGGCACTTTCAATGGTTGCCCGTCCTGTCAGCATTATTACCTCCACCTCAGGGTCCGTTTCCTTCACACTCTTCAGCGTATTAAGTCCGCCAATACCCGGCATCTTTATATCCAGGATTATTACATCAAAGTTACGCTTCTTTAATGCCTCGATAGCGGCCTCACCACTACCGACACAAATGACAGAGTAGCCCATACGGGATAATTCTTTTTTCATAACCTTGCTGAAGGTTTCGTCATCATCCACAAAAAGAAGCTTCTGTTTATTTTTCATAATGTAATGAATTTCTATAATAATCTACGTCAACAGGGCACTAAGATTATGAAGCTTCGTCTCTTCGTACCTTTGCAGCAACAGGTAGAATAATTGTAAATACAGTGCCCTCCCCTGCTCCGTCACTGCTAACTAATATCTTGCCTTTGTGTTCTTCTATAATACCATAACAAATGGATAGTCCCAGGCCGGTACCTTTACCCGGAGCCTTAGTAGAAAAGAATGGTTCAAAAATCTTGTCTAAATTCTCAGATGCAATACCGCATCCTGAATCTTCAAACTTTATTTGAGCTTCGTCATCACTTCTGCCTGTAGATATTCTGATTTTCCCTCCATCCTCGATTGCATCAATAGCATTCAATATCATATTCAGGGAAACCTGCTTGAGTTGATTGAAATCTCCATAGATTACGAGAGGTTCAGAACTGAAATTTAACTCAATACTCAACTTGTTTAGTTCTTTCTGCCGCCTCAGCAACGTAACGACATCAGATAATAAACTGTTTATATCCACCTTACCAGGGACAGGCACTTGTCTTCTTGAAAAATCCAATAACTTGGAGATTATTGACTTGCATCTATAAGTCTCATCACAGATTGTCTTCAGGTAATCAGGAAAAACATCTTCATCATCCTTTGACTTGAAATCTACATTGTCTATACGGTTAATGAGGCCCTCAGCACAACTTGCAACGGAGGCTAGAGGATTGTTTATCTCATGCGCAACTCCTGCCGCCAGGGTTCCTATCCCGGCCAGCTTTTCAGATCTGTTCAGGCGCTTCTGTGCCTCCTGCAGCCTTTCGTAAGTTTGCTTAATCTCCTGTGTCCTCTCCCCTACCTTCTCCTCCAGATGATCCCTGGCCTCAACAAGCTGGTCTGTCTTTAAACATATAACACTGGATGCTTTCTTGATAATCATGAGCAGTATAAGAAACATTAGCCCCATACTTGAACCAGTTATTATGACAGCCTTTCTATGTGCCTTTGTTATCTGAATATCCAAATCCTTCATATTCTGATATATCTCCAGGACACCTACCTGTTTTTCCCTGTTAATAGCCCCTTCGTTAAATTCATAAACAGGATAATAACTCTCAAGTAAAGATTCCTCAACATTGACACCTTTTGAATCCTTCATCCCGGGATATTGAAGTGCAGAAGCCGGAGCACCTTTTATGGCTGAATCCAACTGCATATTACTGCCCCGCTCCAGTACATAGCCTACATGCTCTGAAATATTACTGTAAATAATCTGGCTGTTCATATCAAAAAGATAAACCTTCTTTAAGTTGAAACCGTATATGTTGCTCTTGATAACCTTGTCTAGTCTTTCAAATTGGTCCTGATTATTCTCAAGGTCGATGTAACCATACTTACCAATTGTAGGAGTAAAAAAATCTTCGTACATCTCATGATTAATGTGACCTACAATATATCCCGCATATTTCTCACTCCTCTCTATCAAATCATTCTTCTCTATCCTTGAGAAAACCTCACCAACCAGAAAACTCACGATGCCTATAACAATGAAGCTCGTAATGGAGTAGTACAGCATCAGGTGAAATTTTTCAGGGTGAAAGATAGAAAACCATCTTTTGTTTTGGTGGTTGTTACTCATTTGAGAACGCTCAAGTCTTAGCGCGACATAGCCGTCCGCCTTAATTACTCATAATAAGTTTGAAGTTTAAAGTGCCTACCCGCCTGCCAGGCAGTTCGGGCAGGAAGTGAGCTAAAGTTGCGGAAACCACGCTAAGCGTGGCAAACAATTTATTTAATTCTAGGCACTTTCCTTGCCTACCGGCAGGCAGGAGTTCACTTCAAACTTTAGGCACTCTGTTGAGTTTAGAGTTTCCTCAATCCCTCAATCTATACAATGTAAGCTTATGATATGGATTATTAATATACCGATTATTTTTAAATTCAACAACTGTGCCTGAACTGCCCACAATAGAATCAATTCCATCAACCTTTGAAGTAGATAGTATTATTTCCGGTGTAACCAAAGATGCCCCTATATCATACTGTATATCATCAATATTCCTGGCTCTCCTTGCATCCCACAAAGGAGCATAGTACGCAAAAAACCTCTTCGTCTCCCAGCAATAAATGCGTGTTGACGAACCGTTGTAATTGTTTTCTACGTAATCCAGTAGTTGTATTTGTGCTACCGGCTCACTTTTATGGGCATATACAAGCCTTATAGATATGATACTCATACTCATGATTAAAATGCCAATAAATAAATTGTACGGTGAGAAATATTTATACCTGCTAAATCCTGGACTTGAGTATGTGTGTTTAGAATCTCTCAGCCTTGCCAGACCTGCAGAGACAAAGATTATGATAAACGGAATCAATGGTAATACGTGGCGCGGCTTTTCCAGATTCTGACCAAAGAAAATCCACAGGAAGTATGGCGCCATATAAAACGTTATGAATCTTGTTTTGAAATCAAACTTTGCGTGTCTTAGAAAAAATAATATACCAAGCCCCATTATAATAGATGGCAGGACACGAAAGAGAGACGTGTCATAACACCAGAATCCAAGTCCATTACAGAACATGCACCACATGAAATCCGAGAACCTCGATAGTATATTCTGCGATGTTACTACCGATCCTCCCCAATCACCAAAATGCCCAAACGCAAAGCTGAATCCATTTACCATGAGTGACTTAAATCCCGTATAACACGCAAGGGGAATCAACCAGATAGATATTCCGGCGACGAATCCAAACACTCCATAACCTATCACTCTCTTCCTACCGTTAGATTTCGATAACGCATACAACACATAAAGCCAAAGGATAATAAATGGAAAATAGCTGAGCCTTACACCCAGACATATTCCCAGGATCACACTACCCGAAATCAAATACCTCAATTTATACGCGCTGGATGTAGATGCATAAAACAGCAACTGGGCGGATAGTATTACAAAGAACAAACCAACTGCATCCGATAATGCTTTTACTGATTGTAACCAGCATAAGGGATTGACAATATAAATGAAGGCCGTAAGTAAAGCGACCTTTTCAGAAAACATCCTCTTTGCCAGATAAAATAGTGGCGCCAATACCGCACTGCCCAGTACGGCGCCGGGTACTATTAATGCGATTGTATCATTGTCGGTAGAAAGATGAACCAACCAGCACAGGAACATATACACAGGATATCCCGGGAAATGAGGCTGATAATACGCAATATCATAATCACGCAGACCCAGGGCAAAATCAATACTATCCCACCCTTCAAGATATTCCCCTATAAACAACAATCGGCTGACTAGACATATAACTACAAGGGCAGCCAGGATTATTATGGTATTACTTTGTGAATTCATTAATTTATTGTATTCTTTTAACATTTTCCAGAGCTCAACCCAGGTCATATTTAAGTTTATTGAGTCAAAAAATTATACTAAACTTAAGACAATCATCAAGTCAAATAGGCATACATAAAGAAATATCAAAGTACTAATATTTTTTTAAATATTATAGAGTGGAGAGCAGGCTAAGCTTGGCTTTTGCTGACGAAAAAACCCCCTTTCGCTGTTAACAAGCTACCGCTAGCAACGATCCGTCAGACTAACAGCTTGAAACAGTATCTACATTAAAAAAATCACTAATCATAATTCACAAATAATACTCACACACCCCATTTCAATAGTGTGCCACAACACATATGTGAGCAAGAACGCTATCGTGTCATGACACACTATTTGTCTGAAAAATACCTTCTCCAATTATCTAACACAATTTAAAAACCACTTAACACTTTACATAACATCTTATATTATAATCTATTAAGACAACACAGCATTTACCAGGAAAGATGGTAAACAACAATCTATTTTTGTGGCACATTTTTTGGTAATACAAACATCACTTAATTTATCTTTTATGTTACTCCTACAATGGAGACAAGAATTACATCGTTATGTTAAACCTAAATTGAGCGATTATTGTAGCAGCATCCTCTAGGGAAAGAATAGGGTCAGAAAGAATAGGGTCACACAGAAAGAATAGGGTCAGGTCTTTATTGTTGATATGGCAGTAATTATATGATATACATACTACATGACCAGACCATTAAGAATAGAATATGATGGCGCTTTATATCATTTAACATCCAGAGGAAATGCAAGGAAATCTATATTTGCAGGTGATGAGGACCGTAAGATATTTCTTGATACATTAAAGAATGTTAATGAGAAATATAATTTTCTTTGCCACGCATATTGTCTTATGAACAATCATTACCATCTACTTATTGAAACTCCAGATGGTAACCTCTCGAAAGGAATGAGACAGTTAAACGGTGTTTACACACAAAGGTATAATAGGCGAAACAAAAAGACCGGTCATGTATTTCAGGGAAGATATAAAGCCATATTAATACAGAAGGAGACTCATCTTCTTGAAGTTTGTCGATATATTGTTTTGAACCCTGTAAGAGCAAGAGCAGCTAAGCTTCCTAAAGAATGGAAATGGAGTAGTTATAAGGCTACCGCTGGGTTTGAGAAGCAACACAACTGTCTTACAACAGATTGTATATTGGAACAATTTGGAGAAAAAAGGAGGGATGCTGAGAAAGAGTACAGGAGTTTTGTCCGATCTGGAATAGGAGAGAAAACGTTGTGGGAGAAATTGAAAGGTCAGAGTATTCTTGGTGATGTTGATTTTGTTGATAGGCTAATTGTATATATTAAGGAGAGTAAAGATATAATTGAAATACCAAGGAATCAAAGGTATGCCGATAGGCCGAGTCTTAGAGAATTATTTAAAGAAAAACAAAGAAGAGACAAAAGGATGGCGGAGGCAGTATACGAATATGGATATAGCCAGAGAGAGGTTGCAGACCATCTTGGAATACATTATACAACAATAAGTAGGTTGCTGAACAAAGAAGGCAAACTATCAAGATTAAAGACCTGACCCTATTTCCTCTCTATTTCCTCTCTATTTCCTCTCTATTTCCTCTCTATTTCCTCTCTATTTCCTCTCTATTTCCTCTCTATTTCCTCTCTATTTCCTCTCTATTTCCTCTCTATTTCCTCTCTATTTCCTCCTATTTCCTCTCTATTTCCTCTCTATTTCCTCCTATTTCCTCTCTATTTCCTCCTAAAGAAGTACGATAATATGTTGATCTCAGGTTGTGAAAGGTGTGACAACTCTAGTGATTGCTCTGTTTGTATTGCTAGAACTAGTCCAAAAAGGAATGATAAGGGTGAAATTATTAGTTTAGTTGCAGATATGAATCTTTGTATAAATGCGGGTAGGTGAAATAGGGTGTATTTGTAAATAATATCACCCTATTTGTAGTTCTTATTGTATATATTATAGACAAAAAAATAGGCGCTTATAATTAGCCGCTAACAAAAAAATCGAGAGGGACTTTTGTTTCGCTTCGCTCAAAAAAATCCCCTCATTTTATGTGTTAGGTGAAGATAATTAATTAAATTACTATGAATCCTGTCAAGTGAGCAATCGAAATACTAAAACTGAAGCCTGGCCGAACTCTTCCTGTTGTAATTCTCACAGGACTTGTCTTGACCATGCCTGATAAATGGCTTGACACACTTGGTATCACAACACTCGTAAGCGATTATCGCCAATGGATCAGCAGAGCTTTGCAGGATCAGACCTTGAAAGGCAGAGCTTTGCAGGGTCAGACCTTGAAAGCAGAATGCACTTTAAAAGCCTTTATCAGCAACAAGGAATAGGAATAGTGTCAGGCCATGACTTGATACATAAAGCGTTGAATACAAAATGAATCACTATTAAAAATGCAGTTTTTTGTTTACGAAGTCATTTTTGAAACCAGACAGACACCAAAGCGATGTCACTATTTTGAGTTCTGTACAATCTTCGCAGCTTCAAAACCCATCTCCATCGCTCTGTCCATAAAGATGTAGCGAAAGAGGCCGTTTCTTCCGCTAGTGAGGATGTTTTCTTTGCTGTCCAAAAATGAAGTCAGTTCCTTAAGATGGTGTTTGTAATCCAAATGGTATATGGGGTAGGCGTGTTTTTCTCTTGTGTAGAAATAATCGATCACTTTATCATTAACATCGATACCTGATTCAAGAAGGTCATTAATACACCTTTTAAATAATAAATCATCCGGCATATTCCACACCTCATCATTATAAAAACATGGAATCTCCAATATTAAAGAAGTCATACCATCAGGAGCATTATATGGACTCCTTTTTCCGGGCTCCTGTATCCTCGTCATAATATATTTCCCATCCGGTATGTATGTCCACGTGTTCTTGCCTATCTCCGGTTTATCAATAAGAATGTTAAGGAACCTCAGACTGCGGTATCTGAGAGAGCGGACGGCCTCGCTTACACCCTGCCATTCTTCCCCCCTATCCGGATTGCAAAGCAAATCAGTTATTGGTATAGTTGAGATAACCCAATCGCAGTCAATTGCTTCATCTTTCCCATTGATGTCATAAATTATTCCTTTTACCCTTTCTCCCTCAAACAGAAGCCTTTTAAATCCGGCATTAAGGATTATGCTGCCTCCATTTCCTTTAATTTCATTGGCGATAAATTCAAATATCTGGCCGATACCCTGCTTTGGATAAAAGAAGTTTCTAGTGTAAGTCCTGGGAGTGTTTTCCCCAAACCCGCATAACCTCAAAACAACATCCCAGAGGTTAAGGAGAGAAATCCTTTCCGCCGCCCAATCTGACGATAACTTGTCCGGCGGTATTCCCCATAGTTTACGTGTATAGTCTTTAAAAAAAGTATTATACAATTTCTTTCCAAATCTATTAATTACCCAATCTTCAAACGAAGTATCCGGAGAATGTTTGATTCTTTTATAAATACTCTGGTATGCGTAATCTATCAGACATCCTGACAAAAATCTTATATCTGTTTGCCTCAGAATATCACCGGCAGAGAGAGGATACTGAAATTCCCGGCCATTTAATCTTATCGCACTGATCCTTTCTGATACTAACAGCTCATCTCCCATTAGTACCTTTATCTTATTTATTAACTCATCATTCTCAGAGATGAATCTATGTCCGCCCAGGTCAAAATTAAATCCCTTGTAACTTATTGTCTTGCACAGGCCGCCTAATGAGGACTGCGCCTCAATTATTACAACATTTTTACCTGTCCCGGAAAGTTCCCATGCTGCACTGAGCCCGCATGGACCACCACCTAAAATGACTACTGTTTCCATGTCATCACCATCTGATATTCATTTGAATAAACCCCTTATTTTCCTTGTCCTCAGTCGCCTCGTTTTCCATCTCGTACTCCAGCTTGAGTATGAAATGGTGCGATGGTGAATAATTAATACCCACTGCAATCCTGTCAGCATCACCCTCATCAGTTACAAGATCGTCGGGATCAACAGAATCGAATCTCCCTACAAATTCAACATATTTCATATAATTAATTTCAGGAGAGTATTTATATGAGGTCTGGATGTAATAACCATCACGATCAAAACTTCCACCGGCAGATGTTGACCGTTCAACGTTACTCCTTATATATTCACCCCGTATCTCAAAACCGCCTCTCCGGAATGACGCATCTGCGCCTGTAAAGTCCATCCTTAGCTTTTCATCGTCGTCATATTTCCCGGTAGAATAGGAACCGCCAATTTCCAGCCCAGGCAATAGCTCAATACCCAGCCGCCCTCCCAGGGAGATGTTATCATTATTGTCATCTAAGTGCTGCTCCCCTTTTCCTTCGTAACTGGAAAGCCCGTTAGTTGCTGCAAACTCATATTTCAGTCTTGCTTTATAAAGTAAAGGAATATTTCCGTATACCTCAATACCTTCGTCTGAATATGTGCCTGGAATAATCTTTATAGACGGATTTGGCCTGTCTATAAGCTTATTATTTACGGCATTTTCCACCAGTCTCTCAATACCAAAGGGATAATAAAATTTGCCTATCCTGAAAACACATCTATCATTAAATATATTCCAATCCAGTGCAAATCTCTCAATCACAAACTCTTCAAAGCCCTCCTCTATCTCAAGCTCTGTTACAAACGACAGATTCTTAAATATCTGTACTCCAGACCAGAGGGTTATTTCCGTCTGCTTAAAAACATTTGATGAACCCTTTTCAGATTCGTCCAGGCCTTCAGAAAACGGCGCACCTAAGCTGATATTGCCATGAAATTCCGGCCTTAACAACCCCGGTTCTTCAAGTTTCACCGCATCTATATCAAAAAAGTGCTCATCGCCTTTTTTGCCTGATTCGTTATCATCGCCAAGAGCGAATATCGTTGAATTAACTAATAGCAATAAAATTAAAATTGATTCCCGAATTATTTTAGGTAAATTTATCAATATGTTATCTCTTTGCCACTCTCAAAATAAGGAAAGACTATAAGAAGTTTTTGTTCAATTTCCTTTGTAATCCTTTCAAATTCTTCTGGTCTCGGGCTGACGGCCCCTGCCCCAAGAAACCCTATACTACCCAGGCTCTTTCTGGCTTCAGAAAACTTATTAAATATCTCATCATGGAATTTCGTGCCATTAAGGTTATCGTATCTCCTGACATTTCCGGATAGAAGTAAAGTATAATACTCCTCTGTAAGCCTGAGCCTGACATTTGCCCTCGCAAACATCCTGAGACCTTCAGTAAGGTTCCAATAATATTTCTCCCGTATAGCAAGAAATACAAAGTTCGCCATTACCTTTATGACTTCCTGGAAATCATGCTGAGATATCCCGGCGTCAAGTTTTGCTGTGAGATTAACGTCAAAGAGATTCCGAACATCATCAAACCTGTCACCGATGGTATCCGTGTCTGACCTGACCCTTGCCCAGTCATTGTTCTTTCCATAGAAAATGGTCGATTTGAAAACCGTAATAATCGGGTCATCATTCCTTCCATAGCCGTATCCCATAGAAGATCTCGGGCATATTACTATTACAGGGAGAAAGAAAGCGATAAAAATGAAATGTATCAGCTTTAATTGAATGGACATATAAATATGGTATACAGTCTGTGTTTAGGGTACAGAATTCTTTTTAAAATCCATGAGAATTTAAAACTATCAGGAACCTAAATTGAGCGATTTTATATTACATGCCATTGTAGCCGCAGGCTTTAGCCTTCGTTTTTCACCATTTGATGGGTTCACGTAAGTTACGCAACCTTAAGGTTGCGGCTACAAAATCGCTCAATTTAGGAGGAATTAACTTTTTCTATTGCCTAAGTGGATAATTATGACAATACAATAGAACGTCATCTTCCGTAATTATTATAAATATCTACATTACATCAAGGTAGAGTTTTAAGGACGTCCAGGTTTCCTAATTAAAACAGGAAGGATTATCATATTCAATCATAAATATCTGAATGCGAAAAGATCAGGATTTGTTCTTAAAACAACAAATTAATCAATAAATTCGTACTTGACATAAATTTAGCTATTTGATAGATTAACGCAGAATTTATGATTAAAACTCCATTTATTATTTATTGATATCACGTTGAAAGGAGAAGGAAACAATGGCCCAGGAAAATTCTAAGTTATTTGCCATAACTACTGCTTTATTTGTTGTCTTAGCCATAATATTTTTTACTCTTTCCATAACTTCAATTGGAAAGTACACAGCTCAAAAGAAAAGGGTTCATCACATGGAACTGCAAATGCTGGCAGGTAAAAGTGAGATAATGAAGGTGCCTGAGATAATTGGAAAACTGAGGGTTGCTGACAAATCGAACAAAGAATTAGAAGGTCAGGTTGCTGATCTTACCGAGTCAAGTGAAGAGATGACGTCAGAATTTAATGAACTCCAGAAAAAATTAACAACCGTAACAATAGCAAAGCTTGTCCTTGAAACAGATAGGGCCGGTTATACAAAAAATCTCATAGAAGCAAGACAAACAGTAGAAGAGTTGAGAAATCAGCTAAGTACGAATGATGGAGGCTCCAACATAGATGAGGTGGATGAGATTGAAGAGACACTGATAGAATCTTCGCATGAAGCTACACATTCACCCGAAGTGAGCGGTAAGAAGATACCATTAAAAAATGTATGGGAGTAGTGCTAAAATAACCTGCTTTAACATTGATCGGTAGAATAACTGTAAATATTTAGATTAGCTCAATGTACAAACCACCAATCTCCACAGTTTTGTTGTATATCAGGGGAGATAGAGGGCAATAAGAGTGGATTACTATGCAGATGTAAGTACGGCTTGAAGTAAAGCCTGGGATAGATCAGCAAAAAAAAGGATTTGCCAAAAACTCTCTTCAGCTTGTATAGCATGTTTTGGAATATGCGACTCCACTCTATAAGGTTCTGGCAATCCCATAATATTTTCACCCTCCTGAAAACTGAAAGAAAATAATACTTACCCAAAACAACACTCCTGTCGAAACATATCTATAACAGCAATTTATTGACACAAGGCCGGATTTTGCTATAATGACAAGGCTTTACCGGTATGTACATACACACACAAAAGCAGAGAGTCGATATAATCGACTGATAAAGCAAAGCTAACAAACAAGGTTTAAACTTTTCTACAATTTCACAAATCTTAAGACACGCAACTACAAAAACGTAATTAAAACCATGTCTATCAAAAGATCAAGGAGGGAGTTCCTTAAAGAAGTCACTACTATAGGCACAGGACTTTGTACATCAACTCTTCTGTTATCTAACAATAATATTCTCCGAACACTCTATGCAGGAGAGGATATTTCATTAAAATCCATGGTAATACTTGCAAAAGATAAAAGATTCGTAAATGTTAATGGTAAAGCAGATTCCACTTTAATCAATATGGCTATTGATAGCGCATTAATGAAAATTACTAATTCAGAAAAACCATTGGATGCATGGAGAAGCCTCTTTAACAAAGACGATATAGTCGGCATAAAACTTAATTGTCTGGCTGGAAAGAGGTTTTCACCTCATACGGAAATAGTCGAAGCTGTTATAAACGGTGTTGAATCTGCCGGAGTAAGAGATAATAACATAATAATATTTGAAAGATTTAATAGAGAGTTGGAAGATGCCGGATTTAGTATTCGAAAAAATGACAGTGGTTTCAGGTGCTTTGGCACAGATGCGCTTCCTTCCGGAGGTTACGATTCACAACCACAGATTATCGGCAGTGTTGGAAGTTGTTTCAGCCAGATAGCCTCATCACACTGCACTGCAATAGTAAATATACCCGTCTTGAAAGATCATGACCTTGCCGGGGTATCAATAGGAATGAAAAACTTCTACGGAATCATACATAATCCCAACAAATATCACGATGGAAATTGCAACCCCTATGTTGCCGACCTTAACAGTCATCCATACATAAAGGATAAATTGAGATTAGTTGTTTGCGATGCCCTGAAGGCTCAATACCATGGCGGTCCCGCCTTTAAGCCTCAATGGGCCTGGGATTTCAGAGGAATTCTGATCAGCACGGATCCGGTTGCACTTGATCGTATCGGGGCTGACTTTATCGAGAAAAAAAGGAAAGAGGTAAATATGCCATCTCTTAAAGAGGCAGGGAGAGAACCAAAGTATATTAAGACTGCTGCGAATCTAGGACTGGGATTTGATGATCCCTCGTTAATAGATATTATTTCAACATAGAAAGTAATCATGGAAAATCAATGATTACCTAACGTAAATAGATTCTGGCAAGAAGAAGACGGTAAGGAATAATCATGTCTTGTTCAAACTGAGGTAGCAAAATGTATTTCGTAAAGAAAGCAAATGGCGGAGAATTTAAATGATTATTCTTTAAATCCTCCTTTTTAATAGACAAAGCCGAAAGGTGGAGCAGATGTTCAAAAACTTATTAGTTACCGGTGGATGTGGTTTTATCGGAGCAAACTTTATCCGCTATCTCCTTGAGGATTCAGATTTCTCAGGAAGAGTTATCAACATAGACAAACTGACATACGCCGGCAATCCTGAAAACTTGAGTGGAATCGAAAGCAACTATCCCGGTAGATATCTATTTGACAAGATTGATATATGCGATAAGGATGAGGTTGCAAACATATTTGAAAGTTACCAGATTGACAGCGTATGTCATTTTGCAGCGGAGTCTCATGTAGACAGATCTATTGTCAGACCTGACACTTTTATTCAAACGAACATAGTTGGTACCTTTAATCTTTTAGAAGTTGCAAGAAACCACATTAACAACATCCAACTTTTCCATCACATAAGTACGGATGAGGTTTTTGGCAGTCTGGGCAAAAAAGGTTATTTCACTGAAGACACACCCTATAAACCCAATAGCCCTTATGCTTCATCCAAGGCTGCCTCTGATCACCTGGTGAGGGCATATCATAAAACTTATGGCATGCCAGTTACTATATCCAATTGCTCCAACAATTACGGGCCTTATCAGTTTCCTGAGAAGATGATACCCCTCATGATTCTCAACGCATTTGAGGGAGAACCATTGCCTGTTTATGGAGATGGCCTGAATGTCAGGGACTGGCTTTATGTTAGTGACCACTGCAGTGCCATCTGGATGATTATGAAAAATGGAGTACGTGGTGAAACATACAATATCGGCGGCAGTAATGAACTGGAAAATATAAAACTGGTGAAGATGATATGTGATATATTAGATGAACACCAGAGATTGCCAGACAATCAACCAAGAAATGAATTGATTACGTTTGTTACGGACAGACCCGGCCATGATAGAAGGTATGCAATAGATTTCGGCAAATTAAAATCTTCTCTAGGTTGGTCGCCAGAAGAAACCTTTGAGTCAGGTATCAAGAAAACCATTCAATGGTACCTTGACAACTCAGATTGGATAGACCGCGTTAAGAGCGGTGAATACCAGTCATGGGTCAAGGAACACTATGGGTAAAATTGTCATGGACGTATAATCAATAAAAATCTTAATGTGGTTTGCAGGAAAAGAAATATTTATATAAGGATGAGGACATAGAAAATGTCTATAAAGAATATTAAAACAAAACTACCCGGTGTATTACTGGTTGAACCAAAAGTATTTAAAGATTCCCGTGGTTTTTTCCTGGAAACATTCCATCAGAAGAAATATGCCGAAGCGGGCATAGATCATACCTTTATACAGGACAACTATTCACATTCAACACAAGGGACACTGAGAGGTCTTCACTATCAACATAAACATCCTCAGGGGAAATTGATTTATGTTATTACAGGAGAGATCTTTGATGTTGCCATTGATATACGGCAAGGATCCCCTACATTTGGCCAATGGGTGGGACAATATCTCTCCGATCAAAACAAACGTCAGATTTTCATACCTGAAGGTTTTGCTCATGGCTTCTGCGTTATCAGTGAAACTGCAGATGTTTTGTATAAGGCGACAGACTTATATAATCCTGAAGATGAATATGGTGTATTATGGTCTGACCCTGATATTGGAATTAATTGGCCTGTCAAAGCTCCAATTGTGTCAGATAAGGACAAACAGTATCCTCGATTAAGAGATGCCTTAGAGACACAGTTGCCTGTTTATGAATAAAGAAGCTTTTCCGTTTATGTACAGCTTTTAAATCATGAGTAAATTGAAGGAAAACTCAAATCTTGAACTGAAAAACGGGGCCAGGATTGCAGTCTTAGGTGGCGGCCCTGCAGGCTCATTCTTCAGCATTTTTGCCCTCAAATTGGCAAAGCAAATTGGCAAAGACATTGATCTGACTATTTTCGAACAAAAAAGCTTTTTAAATGAAGGACCTTCTAGCTGTAATATGTGTGCGGGAGTTGTTTCAGAGTCTCTTGTACAATTATTGGCAATAGAGGGGATTATTCTAAAACCACCTATACTTCAACGTGCAATTGATACCTACAATTTCCAAACAATTAGTGGAGACGTACTTCTAAACAGTCCCAGTCTACAAAGGGGAATTGCCACTGTTTATAGAGGTGGAGGCCCAGTTAATAAATCAGCTTCAGAAACAAACGGAGATGACACACATAAGAAAATAAGCTTCGATGACTTCCTAATCGATTGTGCTAAAAAGGAAGGAGCTAAAGTTGTAAACATAAGAATTGACAAAATAGAACTAAATAATGACAAACCTGAAATATTTTCAAAGGGGGAGAAACTATTTGATGCCGATCTTGTGGTAGGTGGCTGTGGAATAAATGCTACAACCGCAAAGATGTTTGAAGGGCTTGGAATCGGATACACACACCCTTCTGTAATCAAGGCATTCCAGTCAGAAATACACCTAGGCAAAACAAATGTATTGACAAGGTTTGGTAATGCCATACATATTTTCCTTATCAACCAACCCGATGTAAAATTTGCAGCCATAACGCCAAAAGGCTCTTATGTAACTGTTAGTATGCTCGGCAAGGACATAACCAAACAATCTGTAGTAGACTTTCTAAGCAATCCTTTGGTCAAGAATAAATTCCCTGATTCATGGAGTACTCCCGATGCTTTCTGTCGTTGTGTACCGAAAATAAATGTGGGTGCCGCCAGGCATCCTTTTGCAGATAGAATCGTAATGATTGGAGATGCGAGTTCAGCACGTTTATACAAAGATGGAATTGGTTCTGCTTATATGACTGCAAAGGCTGCGGCAAATACTGCTATCCTCTATGGTATAAGTGATACAGATTTTCATAAACATTATTATCCAACGTGTAAAGCAATAAACAGGGACAACTTTTTTGGGAGCTTAATGTTCGCAGTTACAGATACGGTTAATAAGACTCCAATCATTCGTGAGTCACTATTAAGACTATTAAGAAATGAACAAAAACATCCTGAATCAGGTTACAAATGCAGTACAGTATTGTGGGATATGTTTACGGGCAATGAACGATATACAGATATTTTTGTACGAGCAATTGACCCCAGGCTGTTACTAACATTTCTAATTAACATATTTAGCATCATTTTTATTCGGTTTAAGACTATATGGAGACAATAAAATGAAGGATGAAGAAAGTTCTTTAGGAAAGGATTACAAAGATGGAAGCATTATCTTCAAAGAAAACTCGGCTGGCAAGGAAATGTATATCATCATATCAGGAAAGGTTAAGATAATGAAGGAAAAGGGTCCGGTAGAAACCATACTTGCAACTCTGGATGAAGGAGATTTCTTCGGAGAGATGTCACTGTTTGACAACTACCCGCGTTCTGCCACAGCAATGGCTTCAGGAGATGTTAAGCTTCTTGAAATAAACCAGAAGAATTTCCTGAAAAAAATCAGCAAAGATCCCAGTTTAGCATTCAGGATACTTGAAAAAATGAGTCAGCGAATCAGGTTAACGGACGAAAAGATACTAAACCATATATTTGAAATGCAAAATATAGCTAAAAATCCTTTTGTCTTTACATAAGCAAAGTTACTTTACACATTAAGGTTGTTTAAATATAATAAAACACTTTCAATAATGCCACTATATAATGCCTTATAATTGCCGAAAATATTAAGCTGACTCCAGTCGAAACTCTCTACACACTGCGCAAAACCCAAGAGGATAATCTCAGAAACACTATTATGTTAAAGTCAAATCGTTATCATACAAATATTAATGAGCTTATATCATTAAATAACCTTGCGGTTAAATACTACAAAGAAAAGAATATACAAAAAGCTTATAAAGTCTGCAGAAAAATCTACGAATTGGAACCTGCTCCGGATATTCTAAAACAAAGTATTAATCTGGGCATAGAACACATGCGTCACCACATGATTTTAGGTGAAATTTATTATAAAAATGGTAATTATCCAGAAGCTCAGAAAATACTAAACAGCCTGAAATCCCTTGGTAAGCATTTCTCAGACAAATATATTTTCTTAGCAAAAATACATTTAAAAAATGATAATTACACAAAGGCACTTCTTGAATACGAAGAAATGACCAAAGAATGTCCTCAACGCTTTAAGTCGATATTGAACGGATTATTAGATATTATTAACCAATATCCTTTTGTTGAAAGATCTTATGAGCTACTACATAATTTGTACAAAAATAGAGGAAAAGAAGATTCATTGATTCCTGAATTTGAACGTAAAGTCAAAGAAGATGAACACAACAGGCAATCCCTTCTTGTTACGCTTGAACATCTTTATTACCTTTTGGGACAAAATACCCAGGCTATTCCACTCCTGATTAAACATCAGGAGAGATACTCTAATGATGCTAAGCCCTTCTACCTCTTAGGAAATATTTATCTGGAATCAGGCAAATATTCAGAAGCGATTATTCAATATAATCAAGTAATCAAATTAGACCCCTCCAAAAAGACATATATTATCTCATCAATAGAAAGAATGCCTGACTACAAAAATGCGGCTAACGATCTTATTAACTACCTTGTAAATCTTTATTTTGAAGAAAATAAACTTGCGCAAGCTGAGGAGACGCTTGATCATCTTCTAAAAACTAAACCAGATATTGTTAATTACCAGAAGAAAATGGAACAGGTACTTCTTAAGATAATTAAGAATTCGCTACTCAGTAACCTACTGGAATTCTGCATATCGAAGATCGAAAAGCTGATAAGGCTCAGGCCTGAAAACACAAGATACAGGGACAAACTACAGGAAGTACTAAAACTGAATATTAGTAAAAAAGTCCCGGAATATGAAAAAAGATTGAGTTCTATCGAACTTCATGACAATGTTTCAGAAGCAATCAAAAAGGACGTAAAGATTTTCTCTACTGAACCTGATGATGTAAACAAAACTCGTTTTGATTTAGCAATGCTTTATATTAATGCTGGTACTAACGAAGAGCGTGCCATTTCACTTCTTCAAAAAGTATCTAAGTCAAACTCCGGCAAGAAAGTCGAAGCGCTTCTACAGGTAGGTTTAAATTTTCTCGCCAAAGGTTACAATGATATTGCTTTTGATAATTTCAACAATATTCTTTCTCTATATATACCAGATAATGAAAAACTGCAATATTTATACAAAATTGCAATTGCCTGTGAGAAAAAGAATTTACACAATAAAGCAAAGTTCTTTTATGGCAAAATCCTTTCTATAGATTTACAGTATAAGGATGTGCCAGAACGTCTGAAAAAGATATCTGTTTTAACAAGCTCAGCAGCAAGTGAAGCTTTAATGACAAATATAAATCAAAAATTCGAAAATATTGAAAAGATAGGCGAGGGAAACATTTGGGTTTTTTACAAAGCTGTAGACAAATTACTCAAACGTAAAGTCGTTATTACTATAATCAAGGAGGACTTCAGGTATAACCCTGTGGCAATTGATCGTTTTATTATGGAGACACAGCATCTCAGCGAATCACAGCATAATGGTATAATCAAAGTATATGACGTCAATATCGACATACTTCTCTATATAGTTATGGAACATATCGATGGTGAAAGTCTCCGGTCTATCGAAAAGAAAAGGTCATTTAGTTTGACAGAAGTTTTAAAAATTGCTATAGATACCTGTGATGCGATTAAAAGTGCTCATAAGCATGGGGTCATTCATAGAGACATAAGACCAGACAATATAAGGTTGACTGTAGATAACACTGTAAAAATTTCTGCTTTTGGGCTGGCACACATCACTAAAGCCCCACAGTCAAATAATACAAAGCAGACTGCCGAAATGCCTTTTTATAAGTCACCGGAACAAATCAGAGGAGTGGATGAAGAAATAGATGAAAGAAGCGATATTTATTCACTGGGAATCACACTTTATGAATTGCTTGTTGGACATTTACCTTTTCATGAAGGAGATATTGCATATCAGCACATAAATGAACCACCAAAATCCCTGAGTAAAGAAAATCCGGAGATACCAAGATGGTTAGACCAAATAGTACTGAAATGTTTGAAAAAGAGCCCTTCTGACCGTTACCAGGAAATTGGCCATCTGCAGAAAGTACTGGAGTCACATTCAAAATTTTACATAGATTAATTAATCTGTGAAGTTCTGTTGTTAATTCTAAATTAGGAGATGATTAATATATATGCTTTTTCATCATAATTCTTTTAATCCATATCTTTCATTAGACTATTGTAAGATTCTTGCTAATTATTGATTGTTAGCAGATTTCTCTATCTTATATTTCTTTATACGATATCTTAAATTGTCACGACTAAGCCCTAATAAACGTGCAGCCATACTCTGATTCCACGAACACTCAAGCAGTGTTTTGCAAATCACATCTTTTTCCATTTCATTAATAGATTTAGTTTTTTCAGGTGCTGCAATCTGTTTATTAAATATACCTTTCTTCCTATATTGAATTTCATCCGGCAGGTCATCGATACGAATAACATCATCTTCCGCCAAAACTACAGCCCTTTCAACAAT
>JAIQZU010000076.1 GCA_021776915.1 Candidatus Scalindua sp.
GGAAACCTTATTAACAGACTGGAACAGGAATACTTAAGAAGAGGCACTGTTAACGACTGCAACAGATGGCTGAAACTTACCAGCGAATTAAAATCCATTAATGATTTCCTGAAAAAACTGAAGAAGATTTTCGCCAACCTGGAAGGCAGGCATACATTCAAACATTATTGCAAATGTTATGCTGAAATAGTAAACCTGTTTTACAAACCATCGTTTACGCCGCCTCTGAAATCTATTGATGAAGTAAATCATAATCAGGAGATCTCAGGATTGATGAAGACAGATGCAGGCGCCCTGAAAGAATTCATGACAATCCTTAACAACACCAACCTTGGTGATCTTTCCGGCAATACAGGAAACCTTACATTCAGGGAGTTCAACCACATCCTGGGAACACAGGTGGCCTTATCATCGTACAAGGAAACAGACAGGAGGAAAGAGGTTGTTAACGTTATCAATGTCCTGGAAGCCAGACAGTGGGAAATGCCAGTCGTCTTTGTGGGAGGCCTGCTAGAAAAAGAATTTCCCAGACAGGTACGGGAAGATCTGTTCCTGAAGGATTATTATAGGAAGAAACTTAATGCCACGGGAAAGATTGTCCTGAGAGAAGCCAGCGAGCAGATGAACGAAGAGAGATACCTGTTTTACATAGCCGTTACACGCGCGAAGGAGAAGCTCTATTTATCCTATCCGTCAGCGAACAGCAATGGTAATCCAACACTGCCCTCTTTTTTTCTCTCTGACACGCAGAAGTTATTCCCGAAAGAAACAGTTCAAGGAATTACAATCCGGAGAAACCTTTCAAAGATAATTCCCGAACCGGAAGAGATCATCACTTCAACCGACTCAAAGAACTTCGTCTATTATCACCTTAATACTCCCTATGTATCTAAAAAGGAGCAATACGAAAAGGCAATCGCACTCTGGTTATATAATAACAGTGAAGAAAACAAGTCTTCGATCAGGGAAGAGCTCTGCACATTAACGACACTGATAGATTCCTACAATAACCTGAAGCTTAAACTTTCTGATAAAAAGATAGTAAAGAAGATCAGTGAAACAACCACAAGGCTTTCACCCACAAAGTTGAAAGACTATGCCCAGTGCCCTTATAAATATTTCGGCAGGTCAATACTCAAACTCAGGCAGGCCATTCCCAGATCCATGGATCTATTAATGCAGGGAACCATCATTCACAAAGTACTTGAGGAGTATTTCAGAGATACCGGAGAGACTAAAAACATCACAGAAATATTTGATAACGTTTTCAAACAGAAGACCAGAGGAATGGTTACAGGTTTTGAAGAATTGAAGGCCAGAAATGAGATGCTTAATACGCTTCTGGCATTTGAAGCCATGGAAAAGAAATCTAATCTGCCAACATTCAAACCCTCCATGTTCGAAGCAAAATTCGGGGATGAAGGCAAAGAAGAGAAAGAGATTGAAACCCTGAAAATCGGAGATGTAGAAAAAGATGGTATTGATATCTCCGGCAAGATTGACAGGGTTGATATTTCAGAAGTTGATGGAGAAAAGGTTGGCATAATTATTGACTACAAATACGGACAGACAGAATTCAGGTTAACGGAACTTGAAGAGGGTCTGGACCTGCAACTGCCTATCTACGTACTTGCATTGCGGAATCTGTTTGGAGTTGTCCCCGTCGCTGCCGAATTCTACGCACTGAAGACTTCTAAAAAGACGGGAATATATAATCAGGAACTAATCGACAAACTTAAGCTCAATATAACACCGGCAAGGAAATCACTTTCCGTTGATAACAAAGAATTTAACAAGCTGCTGAAAAATGCAGAGAGCCATATTCTCAAATTCTCAAGGGAAATCCGGAAAGGAAGGATTGAACTTGATCCGGCAAATATTGATTTTTGCGGTGAGGGAAGTTGCGATTTTGCAAACGTCTGCCGTATTGATAAGTGGAGACTTAGGTAAGGAAAGTAGGCAATAGACAGTTTGCAGTAGGCAAAAAAACAAAAGAGCGTTAACAGTAAACAAGAGGTGATATTATGAATGGCTTTAAAGATTTGATTGTTTATAAAAAAGCATTTAGTTTATCTATGGAAATTTTTCAACTTACTAAAACTTCTCCAAAAAATGAGGATTATTCGTTAACAAGCCAGATTAGAAGGTCTTCTCGTTCTGTTTGTTCAAATATTGCGGAAGGATATAGAAAGCGTCAATACCAGGCACATTTTGTGAGCAAGATATCTGATGCAGATATGGAAAACAGTGAAACGCAGGTTTGGATCGATTTTGCATTACACTGTGAATATATAAACGAACAAACAAATAATGATTTACTTAACAAATCAAAAGAGATTGGAAAGCTTTTAAATCACATGATTGAAAATCCTGAAAAGTACACAAGGAAAGACAGTAAGCAATAGACGGCATGCAGTTAACAATTGACAGTTGGCAGTAAGCAAAAGGCGATTAAACATGTACTATATACTCAATGCAAAAAACAAAAGACAAATAAGCAGTCCAGCTTGCATGACTGTTCGTATGGATAATTCAGTTGTAAACAATTGTCTACTGTCAATTGTCAACTTAAAGATTCTATGACTAACCAACTTACAGATTCTCAAATAAAAGGCGTTACGATTACGGACAGGGATCTCTGTGTTGTCGCCGGGCCCGGTTCGGGAAAGACACGCGTACTTGTAGAACGATTTGCGAATCTTGTAACCGAACACAACGTATCAATCAACGAGATCCTCACCCTTACTTTCACTGAGAAGGCGGCAAACGAGATGAAGATAAGGGCAGCAAGATTGTTCGAAGAGAAAGGAATGGAGAAGGAGCGACAAGAGATAGAGTTTGCCTATCTATCTACCATCCACAGTTTCTGTTCTCGATTACTTAGAGAAAACGCAATAGAGGCATGCATCGACCCACAATTCCGCGTCATGGACGAACTCGAAGCCGGTAGGGTTAAAGAGCAGACATTGCGGGACACACTTCGAAGGTGGGCAGAGGAAAAAGGCCTGGATACATTCCTGAATGACATATTCTGGAAACAAACAGACTCAAGGAAAAGCAGGTTAAAGTCATTCAAGGAAAACCTCATCATGCTATATGAAAAGATCAGGAATGCATGCGTACCTATCTCAGAAACAGTAAACCAGAACGATTTGTCTCAGGACATCGCTAGTTCTTATAACGATGCAGGGAAGTTGATAAATGAAATTGATAAAATCCGCTCAGAAAAGAAACTGGCAGAGAAAACCAGAGAAAAAGTAGATTACGTTTTGGAACGTTGGAACGCCTCAGACCTGCAAAATGATATAAACAAACTGTACACAGAAAAAGAAAGCCCTCCTCAAAAAGACGATCTCATACTTGCATTATTAAACAGAGTCAAAGGCATTCACTCTGTCATAAACCTGACCGTATCAAATGATGTAAAACCACCATTGGGTGCCTTGCGCGAAGAACTTAAAACCCTTACAGGATTACTCGCAGAGGATTACTCGACAAGGATCAAGATGGTGTTAAGGGATTTTCTCATGAATTTCGATATTGCCTACTCGGAACGGAAAAGGGCTGAGAGCCTCATCGACTTTACAGACCTTGAGACCAAAACGATAGAATTGCTGAGAAATAAAAAGTACATAGCAAATGAAATACAACAAAAGTTCCTGTACATACTGGTTGATGAATTTCAGGACATAAGCAGACTGCAAAAGACCATAATTGACCTCATAAGAGGCAAGGATAATTTATTCATTGTGGGTGATGAGAAGCAATCCATTTATGGTTTCAGGGATGCAGAGGTTGAAATATTCCAGGATATACAAAAAGAATCAGACCGGGAATCTTTAATAAGCCTGAATGAGAACTTCAGAAGCCGGCCTCAGGTACTAGATTTTATAAACCATATATTTGACAGATTGTGGTCAGACAACTTAACCAACCAAGACAGTACACAGTTAAAAACGGGAGCAGAATTTTCAGACAAGCCGGTTCCCTCAATTGAAATAATCGTGGCAGAGGGAAAGGATAAGACCGAGGCCAGGAAATGGGAGTCAATGGAGATAGCAAAAAGAATAAAGGAGATTGTAGATAAAGGTGAGATCAAAATTACAAACAAAAGAGAACGGGAGCGAAATATATCTTATAGGGACTTTGCCATCCTGTTTCGGAGTACAACAGACATAAAACTATATGAACACAGTCTGTCACATCTTGATGTCCCTTACTATGTCGTCAGCGGAAGGGGATTCTTTAATACTACAGAGATTACCGACCTGATCAACCTCCTGAAGGTCATCGAATCGCCCCTTGATGAGATAAACCTGGCCTCCGTCTTAAAATCTCCGTTTGTCGGAATAGACGATGACGCCCTTTTCCGGCTGGCAGACCACGCTCACAGCAGTGATGAAACCAGACTTCTCTATCAGGCCCTGGGAGAAGTTGGCTCCATAAAAGAAATAGAAACACAATCACGGGACAGGATTATTCAATTTACACAATTCCTGAATGAGGTACAAGGCATCAAGCCCAGAACCTCATTATGGAACTTGATTTCTTTCATTCTCAAGAAAACAGAATTTCAATCAAAGATGCTTCTTTTCTCCAATGGGAAGAAGAGGTATGCAAACCTCCTGAAGATTGTCGAATTATGTAAAAACCAGGAAGACTTTGAACCACTGACATTGAGAGATTTTATTGAGATTGTAGAAGGTTATAAGTTCAGGGAGATCAGGGAATCCGAAGCACCGGTAGAATCCGAGGAAGATGACGTTGTTAAATTGATTACGACCCATTCCGCTAAAGGGTTGGAATTCCCTGTCGTTATTGTCGCCGATGTTGATAGAGACAATATAAGACCGTCTGATTATTTTGTGTATTCAAGGAACCATGGAATCAGTTTTAAGATACTGAACCCATCGACTAATGAAGAGGAAAGGCCCCGGAGCTATGAACGGATAAATGATGAATCAAAAGAAAAAGAATTAAGGGAGTCAAGACGCCTGCTCTTTGTAGCAATGACGAGGGCACAGGAACATCTGATAATCTCTGGTGGCATAAACAGGAACAGGGCCAAAGGAGAGAAAGACAGTGGTAATTGGTACGGTTATCTCTCTTCAACTCTCGGCCTGAACCCGGATCCCGAGGGTAACCCGGAAATCATAAAACTCGATGACAATAAGCACGGCCGGAATTCATCACAAACGGTCGAGATAAGACATACACGCATAAAAAATGAAAACAAACCTCCAAAAGAGGGCAAAAGAATTAAACTGCTGACTCAACACAAAAAAGAGATAGCAACATGTGATAAAATTAAGACACCTTCACCGGCGAAAAGGATAGCTGATACAGGCAAAAATATATTATCAACAATCACGCACACAGTAGATGTTGATAACAGTCACTATGTATACTCCGTCACAGAGATACTCAAGTTTCACTTTTGCCCACAGTTATACTATTTTAATTCTATTCTGGGTTTACAGGGTATAAATGAACGATGTTGGATTGAGCCGGATTATGCCGAAGGTGAAGATGAAGGCAATCTGAAAGACGATGAGCTGCCCGGACACGAGCTGGGAAATATCGTACACAGGGTCTTTAAGAACTACCATTTTTCTGAAGACAAACTCAAAGAATATATTAAAAAAGAGCTAAGCGTCTTTGGACTGGATACAAACCAGAATAGCATTGACCTTGTTGCGAACTGGGTAAACTCTTTCTACAATAGCGATATTGGTAAGGAAGTTGTTTCAAGTAAACTTCATAAACGGGAAACATCATTTATATTTAACTACAGACACAATCTTATAAGGGGACAGATAGACCTTTTCTATTTTAACAATGAAGGTTTATTAAAAATTATTGACTACAAGGCAAATGATATTACCATTGATGAAATACCAGAGAAGGTACAGTACTATCAACTGCAGATGCAGCTCTACTCCAGAGCGCTGGAAACTATTTATGGCAAGAAGGTAGATGAGGTTATTCTATATTTCCTTGTACCAAATAAATCCGAAGCAGTTGATACAACAGAAGATGTCGAATTAGACTCCACCCTGGACAATTTCTTCACGGCACATAAGGATGGAGCCTTTAAAAAGTCGAGAGATCAAAAATGCAGGTGGTGTGAATACGAAGGGATATGTTAGAAAAAAGATTTATGATTGAAGAATTAAGGAATTAAAAATTCCTAAATTCTTTGATGACAAATGGAAGCGATTTTCGAAATATCGTAAATTACGAAATATCGGCTTGCTCTTACTATATTTCGTGTATTGTGGTGTAGAAAGTAAATTCTGGTGGTATTTTGTATTTAGTATGCTTTTGTCGCTTTGGTATTAGTAAAACGACAAACAAGAGGCTTGATGTTGAAACACTTTAGAGCAGTAGTGTTTCAATATAAAAAGAATTATTCATGCTTAAGGGAATATTTTTGGCCTGAAAAGGGGATTTGAGCGAATAATTTAAACAGAATGAACGATAGTGTTTCAGGCTAGTTTTGTACGGTTGCAAATTATAGGTGAAAATACTTAACGTATCTGTTCAGCACCATCCATGAACAGATACGTTAGCTCCCTGCTTTATGTCTATCTGTGTTCATTGTCCGGGAGAAATGCCCAAAGCATCAGCCACACCCTTTCCATAAGCCGGGTCGGCCTTCATACAGTTACTGATATGGCGGAGCTTAATCTCCTCTGGAGCATCGCCCATAGCACGAGCGGTGTTTTCGAAGAGCACCTTCTGTTGCTCAGACGTCATCAATCGGAAAAGTAAGCCGGGCTGGGTGTAGTAATCGTCGTCTTCACGATGGTCCCAATGATCGGCAGTCCCGTCTAAACCTAGAGGTGGTTCTGAAAATTCCGGCTGCTGTTCCCATTCACCGTAGCTGTTAGGTTCATAGCCGAGCGTGCTTCCATGATTGCCATCGACTCGCATGGCACCGTCGCGGTGGTAACTGTGGAAGGGACAGCGCGATGCGTTGACCGGAATCAGGTGATGGTTCACACCAAGCCGATAACGCTGGGCATCCCCGTACGCAAACAGTCGACCCTGTAACATCTTATCGGGAGAGAAACCTATACCGGGCACGATGCTAGCCGGGTTGAAAGCAGATTGTTCGACCTCAGCGAAGTAGTTCTCAGAGTTGCGGTTAAGCTCTAAAACTCCTACATCAATCATTGGACAATCTTTGTGTGGCCATACTTTAGTCAAATCGAATGGATTTAAATTACATTTTTTTGATTCGTCTTCAGGCATTACCTGGATTTTCATATTCCATTTAGGATATTCACCGTTATCAATGCTTCCCAGTAAATCACGCTGATGATTTTCTCTGTCCTTCGCTATTATTGCTTCAGCTTCCTGGTCGGTTAAACATTTAATTCCCTGTTGTGTCTTAAGATGAAACTTAACCCAGACACGTTCGTTTTTATCATTGATAAGACTGAAAGTGTGGCTGCCATAACCGTTCATATGGCGATAGGAGTATGGAATGCCGCGTTCACTCATGGTTATTGTGATCTGGTGCAGCGCTTCCGGCAGCGACGTCCAGAAGTCCCAGTTATTGTGGGAACTTCGCATGTTTGTACGGGGGTCGCGCTTCACTGCGTGATTAAGATCGGGGAACTTGAGTGGATCACGCAGAAAAAAGACTGGCGTGTTGTTACCCACCAGATCCCAGTTACCATCCTCGGTATAGAATTTTATGGCAAATCCACGGATATCGCGCTCAGCGTCTGCCGCTCCGCGTTCACCGGCCACCGTTGAGAAACGTGTAAAAAGTTCTGTCTTTTTTCCAATCTCAGAGAAAAGCTTTGCCTTGGTGTAGCGAGTAATGTCGTGAGTAACTGTAAAAGTTCCATACGCACACCTGATCCCTTGGCATGCATGCGCCTCTCAGGTATGACCTCTCGATCAAAGTTGGCGAGTTTCTCCAGGAACCAGGCATCCTGCAGCAACTGAGGACCGCGTGGGCCCGCAGTCATCACATTCTGATTGTCAGATACGGGAGCACCAGCATTGTTAGTCAACTTCTTCTTTTCGTCTTTCATGGTTTCTTCTCCTAAATTGTATTGTGCCGTAGTTTTATTTAAGGCAAGGATAGAAAGAGGTTATTAATTTCACCCACATTTCGAATCCTATAGAGTTCTCATGAAAGCGACCAGATCAGTTTTCTGATGTGCCGACAGTTTAAGCCCTTGAATCAGGTTGAAAAACTCAACTGTATCTTCCAGTGTCAGACACCTCCCATCGTGCATGTATGGAGGAGAGTCTTTGATTCCTCGCAGGGCAAAGGTCTTTATCAGACCCTCGGCACGTCCATCGTAGAAGCGTTCTACCTGGAGATCATGCGCGAGGTTGTCCGTATAATATGGAGCCGGATGGCAAGAGGCACATGCCATCGAAAAAATCTTTTCGCCACGCAACTCAGATTCTGAGGCCTTATCCGGATTCAGGCGGCCCTGGATATCCAGCTTTGGGGCCGGTGGAAAAGCAATCATATTCTGCATTGCTGCCATGGCCGCAATTTCCTCCCGCGTGAAACGACGGGCACCTTTTTTCAGCGCTATTACGAGATCACCGTCAAAATAAGCTGTTTTTGCTTCAACCTCACTGAAATCCTCCAACGTTCTCAAAGCACGTTTGGAGCCGAAAAAATGCTGGATATTCACACCACGCAAGCTGACTGTATCGATACGGAAACGCGTCTCCTGAGGCCGGTTGTCCGGATTGAGATGAAAGACACCGCTTGTATGTCCGTTGGTGTGACAACTAAAACAGGAGACAGCATCCTGTGCTTTGTCCGCCTTACGGTCTTCCGAGATGTTAAACTGTTGCTGCGCCACCGGTGTGACCAGAAGACGCAAGCCTTCCAACTGAAACGGCGTAAGTATACCGTTCATCTTTTTGTAGTAATTGTTGATTGTGATCTCTTCTCCACCGGAAACATCTCCCAGATCAGGCCGTGAGATCAGGAATAATGGTGGAGGAAATTCCGGCAAAAAATCTTCCGGTAAGTCGAAATCCACATCAAAGCGGACAAGTTCAGGATGTGTCTTCAATTGCATTGGAGCCACGACCATTCCACCGGTAGCATGCTTGACGTGCGGCAGTGGAGTATATGGAAATACGCCCTTCTGCTTGATCTCCTCAGGTGACAGTGAACCTAAGCTTTCCCAGGTCATACCGTTCCTTAACTTTGCTGTAGGCCCGACCAGCAACGGTTTGCCACCTGACATAGTGGCGTTCAGGTCAGTTTTCCCTGAAAGATCATACATTTTTCTAAGCAGTTCCATGTGTTTACTCATCACTTCTGGTTTCTCCGCCACATCCATTTCACGGACTGCCTCGAATGTTTTGGTGATCATTACAGGTGCATAGCTGGATTCCTGCATTTTCATTTCCTTAGCATGTACCGCGTCCACAATGACCGACACCGTAGCGAATACTGACAATGTAACCATAGCATACTTCAATGTTATTCTTTTCATGTACCTCTCCTTCCTATAAATAGTTAAATATTAATTTATTCTCATCTACAAACATTGTGCCCCAATCCAGCCCCCCCTTCCTAATAAATGGTTAAAATTATATTGTGTCTCTATCAATTATCACTGTATATAATAGAATCACTGTTCCTCTATGACAAAGCCGGTTTCATCAACTGCAGACACCGTACAAGCACCCAAATCAAATAAACTTTTGTAAATAGCAATGATTACAAACTAGTAATCATTGTATATAACCAGATTACATATTCAAGCTTATTATTGTTCCTGTAAAAAGAAAGTTTTAAAGCAAGCTAACACAGAAAAAAACCAGCAAAGCAACATTTAAACAGGTATTACTCCAATAGACTCATCTAGCTTGAATTTATTATGAAAAATGTGTATTGTAGCTGTAAGTTAGTGTATCACAATATGTTAGTTGATATAAACCCTATCTTTCTTTTTGGTTTTTCTGGTGGGTTCAACATTTTCTTAATAGTTTCAAAGATGATCTTAAAATGTTAGCCTATTTGTAAAAGTATCTGTTGGCAAACACCGCCAAAATGACAGTTGAGGAATAGGATTGAAAAACTCAACACCTCTGCTCTATCCTTAAAGCACGAAAACGGTTAATGGTCGCGGCTAATTCATAACTCCTGAATTCAGCAAAATCACCCCTTGCTTCCCGGTCACTTAAGCAGTCAAGGCCATTCTGTCGAATATCAGCTAATGTTAACTGGCAAATTTCTTTTATACTTCTGTTGCCATCTATATATCGATTAGCATAATGAATGGCGTATCCTATCGCCCTTAACTGACTGGGATGCACGAGCTGTTCCACTGCCGCAACCTGCACCTTGTGTACTCCAAAGCGCATATACAAGAGATCCTCTATCTTGATATCAATAGGCCGTTTCCCCTTTGAAGCATTCAATACACCTGATGCAGGAATACGCTGAATGTCTGAAGGGGACACAATATCAAAGTCCTGAGGAGAAGGATTATCCTTAACTATCTGATGCGCCTGGGCGGTTAAATCATGTGGAACATATTCAATCATGCCGATAACCACATCTGCCAGGCTGAAATAGTCGCCACTGCCTCCCATTACGATTACGGTTGATATACCCTTTTCTTCATAGAGTCTGCGTACGTGTTCCACAAATGGAGTAATGGGTTCCTTCTCTTTTGCGATCAGGGCCTTCATCCGCGGATCACTAATCATGAAATTTGTTGCCAGCGTATCCTCATCCAGTAAAAGAGTACTCGCACCTACCTCCAATGCCTCCAGTATATTGGCTGCCTGAGAGGTACTCCCGCTGGCATTAGCAGTAGAAAATGTAGTGGTAGCCTGATCAAACGGCAGATTAGAGATAAAGGGGTCTATATTCAGATTCTGAATACTGCGTCCGTCCTCCGCCCTTATCTTGACAGCATCAGCATTGATTACTACAAACTCACGGCCATCATCCGGGATATGATTATAGATCCCAAACTCCAATGCATTTAAGAGTGTAGATTTTCCGTGATACCCACCGCCCACAATCAATGTCACACCTTTTGGAATACCCATTCCAGTTATCGAACCATGGTTGGGTAATTCGATGCTGACTCTCATCGATTGGCAGCTTTCAAAAGGTACCAGTCGTTCTGATCTGAGCGGCAGGGGATCAACTCCACTGGCCCTGGGCAGAACGGCATTATCCGCTACGAATGCTATCCAACCTGATTCAGATAATTTTTCCCTGATAAATTCAGCATCTTCAACGGTCTCAATATGACGGTACAATTCATCTTCAGGAAGTTCCCGGAAATATAATGAATCGTTTACAACGTGAGGAATAACTTCTGAAAATATGTTGGCGGCTATCCTGCCGGCAATCCTGCGACCGAAGGCCGGGAGACCAACCAGGAAACGCGCCTCGATACAACCGCTTTTTTTGACCATAGAGGAGGTTTTGAGCACCTCCTGTCCCGGACGGTCAATTTCTATAACGCCGCTCTTACCCGAACCTTCCCTTTGTGTATTGTGCTTTTTAATGGAATGATAAAACCGTCTTGCCAGGAAATCACACAAAGCAACTTTCCTGCAGTCATTATGATATGTATCCTCTGGGAATCCGGCTGTACGTATGGGGATTATGACCCTTACCTTACTGGGTATGGCAAACGGGTCGCCCTGAACGTGGTCAATCGAAAGCTCAAAATCCTGATATTGATAACTGCCCTTTATAGCTTTATAAGCAGGATATGGCTTCCCATCCATCTTTGATAAAGCCTGAACCAGTTCATTTTGATTTTGCATCTGCTTCTCTGCCCTATTAATAGCTTTCTCTTATTTATAACAAAAGAGCTTACTCTTTTCCAATTTATAAAACTTTGGACGCCGCACATGTAAAAGGTATACAAGAGGCTGAACAGGGTTATAAGATAGTAATTACAACCCCTTGTCCACACGTAATATAAGGCAATTTATTTTTTATAATAAGGCAGAAAAAAATTGTAAATAGTGTCTCCTCCCAATAGACAAAAAAAGGCAAAAACAAGATAATGCGCCGGTTGTGTTTGTTTAAATAAAATTACCGTAAACTTTATATATTATTATTTTCATGATAAGAATATCTTTATTGGGAATTTTTATTTAATTGAGGGGGGCGTATTATGGGTATATTTTTTATGAAAGCCGCATTCTTAGTTGTTTGGGTTGCTATAGTTTTATTTAGTTTGACAGGCCTGTAAAACTAGAAGTCAGAGGTAAAAAGCTCACACCCGAAAGACCGCCGGCTAAGGCTAAACAAGCTGGCTATTTGTACCCGGCTCCTGAGTAACTATCTTTAGTTGCGTACCAACTGTATGTTTATCTATAACCTATGTTGAGCGATTTTATCTGGCGTTCCTTTGTAGTCGTTCAAGCCTGCGGCTATGAAAATCGCTCAACATAGATAAAATCGTTCAGGTAAAGTCTTCTCCTCTATCCTCATACCAATCCATCCAACTTTATAGGATTATCCCCTCCATACTTTCATCAAGACATGTATTGAAATATCATTTGTTATTTTTAAGCCGACAGTTTAAAATTACTGTTTCTATTACTTCGTCTTAAGAATAACAATGCCTTCTTTGTCTCATATAATACATAAGCAGTTACCTCCATCATTGGGTGACGTTGAGTATATTTATAACGATGATCAGATCATCATTGTTGATAAACCGGCAAATATGTTGTCAGTACCCGGCAAGACGCCGGAAAAACAGGATTGTCTCATTCACCGTGTTCAGCAGCGTTTCCCGGAAGCACTTATCGTTCACCGCCTGGATTTTTCTACTTCGGGTCTCATGGTTATTGCACGAAACCCGGAATCACACCGTGAGCTAAGTCGCCAGTTTCAGGATCGTGAAACCGAAAAGACTTATATCGCAAGAGTGTATGGCCACCCGGAGGAAGAATCCGGTGAGGTGAATGTACCGTTGCGCTGCGATCTGGAGCGGCGTCCACTGCAGATCATCGATCACCAACATGGTAAGGCGGCTCAAACTTTCTGGCGAATTCTTGTGCGGTATGAAAACAGTTGCAGCCTTGAGTTGACACCAGTTACGGGACGCACACACCAGCTACGCGTACATATGCAGGCATTGGGACACCCCATTCTCGGCGATGAACTTTATGGCCATAAGGACGCATTTGCAATGGCCGATCGATTATTTCTGCATGCCAGAAAATTGACAATCACCCACCCGACAGACAATAATCGGTTGACCTTCCTCAGCACCATCGAACCTTTTTAATCTTTGCAGGGGCGAAAAGTCCTCGGCGCAATTTGTCCGGGGACGGCCGGCCGCCCCTACGTTTAACATTTAATTATGTCTGTAGCACCGGTCTGACAGTACCGATATCATTATAACATAAATCAACTCTTGCTTTAAAAAAGATTAAGGGTTATCCTTTTATTTGAAAATGCAGAGGAAGAATAGGTTCTAAACCAAATGTAAGATTCAGGTTTATATTGTCAAAGCAAAACGACATTAAACTAATAAGGAAATGAGGGGAAAATGACTATACTGATTGAAGAACTTAAGAATGAACATTCAGAAATCGTTGCTGCTCTCAACGAAGTCAAAAAACTCGGCATTCTTTCAAAAGAAGGACAAGACAAACTCGTGTCTGTACAAACGAGTTTGCTTGCACATCTCGAAATGGAAGACGATCAACTTTATCCTGCTCTTCGCAAAGAAGCAGAACATAATAAAGATTTAAAAAACATATTAGATTTATTTGAAATGGATATGGAGGATGTTTCAGCGGTTGTACGAGAATTTTTTGATAAATACTCTGAGGAATTTTCAGGTAAGGAACTTCCTGAAGATTTTGAAAACCTTATCACTGCCCTTAACAAAAGAATAAGCAACGAAGAAGAATCCCTTTATGAAGAGTATGAATACATGAATAAATAATATATTCAAATTTCGGGACATTCTTTCTTCATCTATTAGAAGGTATTTAGCAAAAAATAAAATGTTTATGTTTATGATGTGTAGCCGGTATTCATGTACATAATATTAAATTATCCCGGCTTTATAGTCTCGAAGATGTTCCCAAGAAAGGCGCTTAACGGTTGGATCACAAAGGATTTTTCCGGATTAATACGGACACCTGTGTAGGTATTTATTGCTCTCATTGGAGTCATTGAAATTAGAAATATACCCGCAAAAAGCCCAATTGCAAAACCTGTTAAACCACTATACTTGAAAAATCGTCCCGAGGCTCCAACAATACCAGAAAGAATAATTGCCCATATAGCTGCAATGTCAAACAATCCTGTCGTATACTCCATTATTGAAATCAACCCCTTTCAACTTCATTAAATGATAAAATTTATAACCACAGAAGATGCCCGTTATTATCAGTACCTCTATTAGTGAAATCGCAAAAACAATTCCAATGTATCTTGTTAAACAAAAAAATTTTATAACATGCAATAAAAACTGTAGATACAGAATGTCATGTTATTTCGGTGTTCGGTTTGATTCATAATAATGTCACGTAAAGAAACAACCAATGTCAGAATGGAACAGTTTAATATAAATATAGGCCTGAAAATTAAGATGATCGTTCAAAAAACAAATCCTTACCGGCCCATATTTTTTTATAAAATTGACAGAAACGGAGGAATTTGTATGAGAATCTTTTGCACACTTGTAATAGTGCTCACAATACATGTACTATTTTCACAAACATATGCCCAGTCACAGGAAGTGGAAAAACCTTTTCCATACGAAAGTTGGAAATATTTATACGAACAAAAATGTTCAAAATGCCATCCACTGGATAGGATTTTTGCTGATCCTAAGACTGAAGAAGAGTGGAAGATATGTGTAAACAGAATGATTCAAAAGAGCCCCTTGTGGATTACGCCGGAGGAAGGAGAACTGATAATTGCGGAAATCATTGGCACCAGAAAGGAAGTAATAGGATCTTTTTCTAAGAAGAAAAAATATGCTGATGCTCGATTGCTCTTTATCGACAGGTGTACAATGTGTCATTCTGTGAACAGAATTCTTTTGGCAGATAAAACAGCAAAAGAATGGAAGGAAACTGTAACAAGGATGAGGAATAACGCACCAGAACTGTTTCTTGACGAAGATCTCCCTGTCATAATAGAATATCTTACCGAAAGAGGGGCAATTATGCGTGACGACGTTGCAGCTCAAAAAATAGTTGACAAATGTTTGATATGCCATGATGCCGGCAGGATATTTCTAGAACGTAAATCAAAAAGAGGTTGGGAGGAAACCGTTGCTGATATGCGTTTGCTGGCCAGGGAGGAATTAAAAAAAGACTGGTTTACGCACCATGAATCCAAAATCATTGTCGATTTACTTGTAAAAACACAAGGCCTCGTACCAGAAAGCAACACAGCAAACGCAAAAGAAGCAGGAGGCAAGAGTCAAAGAGACAAGGAGTAAGAAGCTAGAAATAAGAGGCCGGCAATTGTATAAATGAATATCTGGAATTTATATGGCGATTGACTACACAAAGGAAAAAAAGGCTCGACCACAAAAATACCCGGACCCACAACCGTCAGGGCAGCCAAAGAAGGTAATGCTGATATTTCCTCCTGACTGGTATCCATCCGAACCTTATTTGAGCCTGCCAACTCTTACCGCGTTTTTAAGGAAGGCAGGACATTGTGTTATCCAGAAGGATATGAACCTGGAAATGTATGACTGGTTCTTCAGTGAGGATGGTCTCAGCCTGATACTTGAAAGGATCCCACGTAAACACACCCATTTCAATATTACCAGACTTACCGAAAAAGCAGAGTCTGCCAAGGCTATTGTACGGTCACAGGAATTTTATAATGTAGATAAACTGGAATGGGCCATGAATGTTTTTCGTGAAGTGGCTGACACCATATCCCTTGCTTATGCTTCTGCAAGAATCTGCATACCTCCCATGGAAACAGATTTAACCTATAAATTGTTTATGTCTTCAGAAATTCTTAAAGCTGTCGAAGACATTCAGGTAAATGTGTACCGGGATGTGTTCAATCACATACTCAAATCTGCTATTGAGGCAGAAAAACCCGACATAATCGGAATCTCTATTGTCTTGAAGCAGCAGCTTTTTTCCTCTATGACCTTCTGCGCTATGATAAGAGAGGGGTTTCCAGGTACTCATATTACCATAGGCGGAAATACGGTAACTCGACTACGTGACGTATTACCGCAGGCTCACAACCTGTTTTCACTTTTTGATACGGCTATAATGTATGAGGGAGAAACGGCATTGTTACAGTTAGTAGATGCTATAGGTACTGACCGGAACTTTTCCACTATTCCCAATCTCATATTCAAAGATTCAACAGGGATTCATACCTCTACGATTACTTCCGCAGAGGATATGTCAACTTTGCCTCCACCTGATTTTGACGGTCTCCCTCTTGAAAAATATTTTCTGCCAGATAGAATTCTACCTTACCTTTCCACCCGTGGGTGTTATTGGGGAAGGTGTGAGTTTTGTGATCACGGCGAAGGTTATACCGCAGGTTACAGAGCAAAAAATATTGGACAGATTATTGAGGATATCCGACACCTGAGGGATAAGTATCAGGCGACCCATTTTCATTTCCCCGATGAATCATATCCACCGGCGTTGTTTAAGAAATTGACCCGCAGGTTAATTGAGGATGATTTGCAGATTGCCTGGTCAACACATTTGCGTTTTGAAGAAAGTTTACTGGACGATATAGTGTGGGAAGATGCCGAAAAGTCCGGGTGTAAATTCCTGCATATGGGTTTTGAATCAGGAAGTGAACGGGTCCTCAAATTGATGGGCAAGGCAACTACTACAGAAGTAATTAAGCGAAGTCTGGAGGCCTCATCCAGGCATGGTGTATGGAACCATGTGATGGGATTTTTCGGTTTTCCCGGTGAGACATTAGAAGATGCAAAAATTACTATACGATTTTTAGAGGATAATAAAGAACACGTGCATTCCATCGGTTTTGGAACTTTCGATCTTAGCAAGTATTCCCCTGTCCTGAAGAATGCAGAAAAGTTTGGGATAACTTACAACAAAAATCCTGAATGGGATTTGGCTCTCGATTATTATTTTACTGTAAGGGAAGGGCTTGGTATTGAGGATGCCGAACAGGTTCTTGGAGAATTTGAACGAAGTCATCATGGGGGATGGGATTTAAGGATTTATATCCGGGAATACGTCTTTTTGTATATAGCCCATTACGGAACTAATAAGCTTCCGCAACTCCAACTCAAACCCCGACAAAAGTAAAGGATATAAAAAAAGCCTCCAATACCATTTTATAGATATTGGAGGCTTTCACGTCTTCATTATAATAATATTTTACAATTACCCTATATTTTTATATGCAACCCTCTCTCGACAACTTCTACAGTAAAATATATAAGCGTACTTTATAATATATATTTATAATTTGACAACATTTGAGGCCTTAAATCCCTTTTGGTCTTCAACGAGTTCAAACTCTACTTTATCCCCTTCCGCAAGAGTTTTAAAACCCTCACCCTGTATTGAGGTATGATGCACAAAGACATCGTCCCCTTCATCCTGAGAAATAAAGCCAAAGCCCTTCTTGTCGTTAAACCACTTGACCGTTCCAGTCGGCATACTGAAAATCACCCCCCTCTAATATAAAAAAGGTAAAACAATAAAAAAAGGCAACAAGGTTCTAACCCCTGTCGCCTATCAATTATGAAATGTATAATTTATATGTCATTTACAATACAACTGAAAGATTACTAATACTAATAATTAGAGAAATATATCAAACACTACTTATGAAAGCAAGAGAAAACATAATTTATTTATAGTTTATTATTTACTCCTAAAGGGTATATTTCATATAATTCTAGATCGTTTTTATTGAATATCACAGTACCCTGGGAAAACTCCCGCCCCTGTCTCTCCCGAACGATTGTCGCCAGAATGTGCCGTCAGGTGTGGGCAGGTTGGCAGGTATGGTGAAGTGAGTTTTCTAAACAAATGAAATCTAAAAACATGGTCAAGGGATTGTTAAGAGAGGACATTTCTTTTTCACATCCGTTTACAGTCTCAGAACTTCCACACAAAGCAAAACTGGATCAAAATGAAACTCCTTTTGATCTGCCGGACGATGTTAAAGCGACCTTGCTGGAAAGGCTTAAAGAGTGTAAGTGGAATCGTTATCCACAACCCTCGATGTACGTAAAGGCCAAAGAGGCTTTTGCGAAGGCAATAGGATTTTTTCCGGAAAACCTGATACTTACAATGGGCTGTGATCAGCTCATACAGGGCGCTTACCTGATTGCAGGAGGGCATGAGCGAAGAGCCCTGGTCTTTGAGCCTACTTATCCGATGTTTTCACACGCTGCCAGATTTAACCAGACTAAAGTAACAGGAATACAGCTCGCTGCTGATGAAGTTGCAACAAAAGCTCATATCAACAAATCAGACCATCATATTATCTTTATTGTAGCCCCGAACAATCCAACCGGTACTTTTCCGGAAGAGGGTGTTATAGAGACAGCCCTTTCTAAAAACTCGTTAGTGTTTGTGGATGAAGCATATGTTGATTTCTCTAAAAGAACATGGGCTCATCTTTTAAAAGATAATCCCAACCTCTTTATTGCCCGCACCGCATCAAAGTCTTGCATGGCTGGGATCCGTCTGGGGTATGGCATTGGCCACCCTGACATTATTAGTGCTATGGAGAGCACTTTTACGGCACCCTATCATTTAAGTTATCTTCAACTGGTTATCGCAAAACATTTTGACCTTATCCAGACTCATCTTAAAGGCCTTGCGGATATTATTGTTTCGGAAAGAGGGCGTCTCGCAAATCAGTTCAAAGAAATGGGAATTTCTTTTATCCCTTCTCATGGTAATTTTATTCTATTTAAGGTAAATAACCCACCAGTCGTTTTTCAACAATTGGCAGAATCAGGTGTGCGCATTCGCAATCTTCACACCATTCCCGGCCTGTCTGATTATGTCAGGGTAACAATTGGTAAGAAGGAAGAAAATGATTTATTTATTGAGAAACTCAGAACTCTCACCATCAAATAAAAAATAATGAAAAACTCAATTGTAGAAAAATTCATTGAAGAAATAACTAACGGCAAAAGCAAACAACCCGACCGTTTTTATGAAATCTTTTCCGCACGAGGGTTTTTGTTGGAGATTGACAGTAGTTCCGGGAAAGTACGGTTAAGTAATGAATCACATATAGATGATTGTGAGTTTCTGGAAATACTGCAAAATATTAATTATAAAAATATTTATAATAAACCACATCAAGATTCTATAAATGAGGATGACAAAGAAGGTACTGTCAGGTACCGTCATGCATACTTTGATGATATAAACATTCAACTATTCGATATTAATAATATTCAATATTTGAACGAAGTATTTACGAATGAAATTCCCATTGACCTGTTTCGTTTAAATTGGGAGAGGGACTGGTACGGCAAGTTTAATCAATTTAAGGAGATTGAGCATCTGCCTAAAGTTCGTGTATACGATTTAGAACCCTTCATAGCCCGTTTAGCGAAGGCTGTTTCTTCTATTGGAATATCAACATGGTCGTCATGCGAAGGTCATTGGGGTAAGCCTGCCTATATAATTTTTGATAGAAAGTATCATCGCGTCTGGTTTCAAACTATACTAAACAAATTTATTAAAGAGAAACTGAATCTGGTGTGCAATTGGCAATGGATGGAAAATCGCTGTACCATTAGCAGCCCGAGCGAGGACCCACTGGAAATATATCTGGAACTCCAGGATGTGGCACGGTTAATTTATGATAATAGGTTTATTTTAATAAATACGAAGAAGCAACTTTCCTCACTTCTTACAAACAAAAATAAAAACATGAATAAGAAAGAATTGCTCATTGCCTTTGAGGACTTTTTTGAAGAATTATGTTGTTAAAAACAAATCTTGATTTGAATGAAAAAGAAGTTATGCTTTTAACGAAAGGAAATAAACTATGAGCCTGAACCAAAATACATACATTTCAGCTATTTGTGAGAAGCTGAAACAGGATGGCTTCAAATTTAAAGATGAAAAGTTTGATCACTTTGACTCCATTGTAGCTTCAGGCCAGCAGTTTAAAATCTCCTGGTTTAAGACAACACAAGTAAACATTTTCGCGATTATGGGTGTTGCAGAGAGAGTAACAAAGGAGTTCATTGAAGCGTACTCCAGGGTCACACTGAGTTACTCAATAAAAAACAATAATGTCTTTCCAAAAACCATGCATTGTATTACTGCGAGTTTTCCGCTTCTGATCTCTTCGTCAATAGACGATGATGCCCGGCAATGGGTCAAACAAAGACTTAAAAAACAACTTGGTTTTCTGGAAATACCAATTATCCTTGATTCCGGCAATAATACTTTATTGTATTGCAATGAAAAGGCCTCCAGAAGTTCGGGTTATTACAAGTTTTTAGATGGCCTTATTCAAAAGTATTTTAATACAATTTTATCATAGCTGAATTTCAGGACCCCCTAAGAAATCTATTGGAAATGAATGACGAACTAAGGATAAATAAAATTGTTCGCGTGAACCCACAGAAAACTCCTCTTAACCCAAATGAAAAAAAGGGCCAGCGAGAGCACAAACATAGGGACGAGGCCAGAAATCATTTTCAGCAATTGGCCGAAGCCGCTGAACTTGCTCATACTGTTCTGGAAAAAAATAATTCTCCATACAGATTCTGTGTCTATCAAAATGGAGAAGAGGTTTATATTGATATAGTGATCGTTAATGAAGACGGGGAAATTAAGGATATAAAGATGAAAAATATTACTCACGATGAATTCTTAACCTGGTTAAATCATATTGAACAAGGCGATGGGCTTTTCTTTGATATAACAGCATAATCTTTGAAAGAGTCAAGGTGACACCAATGTGCGATTGCCAATATGAGCGAAAGTTCTTATCCATCTTATTCAGCATTTACCGTTGTATGGAACTGTTATTTTGTTATAATCAATTCACAACACAAGATAAAAGTAGGAGATATTGAAATGAAGACAAAAATAGAAGACGACAAGCTTAAATCAATAGTAAAAGACAGTTTGATTGAGATGTTACATGAAAATAGAGAAGAAATGTATGAACTGGTTACAGAAGCCATAGAGGAAGTATGTCTTGGTAAAGCAATTGAAAAAGGTAGAAAGAATAAATTTGTTGAAGAGGATCAAATTATAAAATTACTCGAAGGAAAATAATGAAAATCCTCTTCGAAGAAAGCTTTGCAAAAGATCTAAAAAGAATCAAAGATAGAAAAATATTAAAACGTCTTGGTCTCATAATTCAGGAAGTTAAGGACGCAACTAAGATTACAAAAATAAAGAACCTCCGAAAGCTTAAGGGTTATGATTCATATTTCAGGATTAAAGTAAGTAATTATCGTATCGGAATAGATCATACAGACGATAGTATCATTTTTGTAAGATTTCTTCACAGAAAAGACATTTATAAGTATTTCCCGTAGAACATTTCTGGCAACCACGTAATCTTTAACCGTTTCTATCCTGCCATACTCCAAAAAACAGTCACACACTCATCATGAAAATACCCTTTTTTAATCAAAAGGAGAATCAATTGATAAGTTACAAAAACATGCAATTCTAAAACAAATACAAAGACAAAACATTCAATGACAAAATTTACATATTATATATTAATAATAATATTAATCCTATATATCGTAAGTCCTCTTGATTTACATCCACTTGTTTTTGATGACCTTATTGCTTCCGGGTTTTTGTACTATATATGGAACAAATTCAAAAAACAAAAGAGTCCGGGAAATTATTATTCAAAAGGACGGTCACAAGCAAATATAAAGACTAAACCTTATAGTGAAATGAGTTTAGATGAAGCGCACAGGCTGTTGCATATCAACACGGACGCCCCATGGGAAGAGGTGCAGAAAGCATATAAGGAGAGAATGGCTAAGTCCCACCCTGACAAAGTTACACACTTGAGTGAAGAACTTCAGAAAAAGGCCAGGGAACTTACACTTGAAATCAATAAAGCCTTCAATACTATTAAACGTTATAAAAAGGGTTGATCATTTTCCTTCATCGTTTACTAAATAGTATCTATACAAAAATAGCACAAAATAGTTAACCCCATTATTCTTATTCATTTTCAAAGGAAAAAATGACAACTGTCAAAGAATTACGTTACATAACACAACGAGAAAAAGTAGAGAATCGCGAGTGGCCGTGGTTCTATAGGTCGCTACAGAGAGGGCCATCAATTTATCTGACAATACTATTTCTTAAAACCAAAATATCACCAAACCAGATTACCATGTTGTCAATATTGGCAGGATTGGCTGGATGTGTATTTATATATATCGGAGGTTTTATACATATAATAATTGGATTGGCACTTCTTTATTTGAACATATTGTTTGACAAGGCAGATGGAGAGGTCGCGCGATTTAGAAGGCGGTTCTCACTACGTGGAATATATTTAGACGAGATAAACCACCTAACAATACCCGCTTTATTTTTCGCAAGCCTTACACTTAGTTTGCTCGGCCAAGATGTAGTATCAGAAACTATACTTATCTCTTTAGGCATGCTCGCCGCTGTTTCAATGCCAATTATTAGAATTGGGCTCCGCCTTGCTCCACAAATCTATCTTGAAAAATTCCTCAAAAAGAGAGAGATGTTTACCCCGCCCGCAAGTGGGAACAAAACAAAAGTCGACACGCTGAAAAGCAGGCTTGGAATACTTAGCAAGGTTCTTTATATAATTCATCAGTTCCAGGAATTCTTTATGATACTTCTAACATTCGCTATAGCCATTATTATTCAAAGGTATAGTGACTACTCTTCCCTGTCTTTGGTATTGCTACTTGGATATGGTAGCCTTCTCCCTTTAATTTTTATTGCAGACACGATAAAAGGAGTCCTGCAAGTAGAACAGTGTATATCAGACTTAGATAATAGGTTTAAAATAAGTGAATAAATCAGGTACTAACAGATTTATGTCGTAGCGTTTGACATGCTCACTGAGACACTTGAAATACCTTCAGGGTTCAGTATTTCCTCTATAGCCCCACTGGGATGACAGGCAATTTTTTTTTCTACACTCAGGCCTTTACATGTTGAACGTTTTCCACCATAAGTTTCGAAATCGCCTTTGCAAAGGCGGCAGAGTCTTTTGGTTTTGAGCCTTCCAGTAAAAGTGCCTGGTCATAAAGGAGGTCTGTATAATCTTCCAGGACTTTGCTCTTCCTGTCTTCTTCAAATATCCTGTTCATGGCTTCAAAGATCGGATGTGATGGATTGATTTCCAGAATCCTTTTTCTTTCAGGTACGTCCTGGCCCATAGATTTCAAGAGCTTCTCCATCTGTGGATCCATCTCTCCCTCATCACCAACAAGACAGCATACAGAATCTTTCAGTCTCCCAGAAAGTCTGACTTCTTTTACTTCATCAAGACGGTCATTTATGAGATCAAGGAGTTTTTTATACTTTTTCCCTGCCTTCTCCTTTTCATCCTTCTCAGATTTATCCAGAGTAACATCACCCTTAATGGCAGATTTGAACTTCTTCCCCTTGTACTCAAAACTGCTCATGATAACATCATCAATATCTTCCAACATTATCAGGACTTCATAGTCCTTTTCTTTAAATGCTTCAAGGTATGGTGATTTCAATGCTTCATCCAGTGATGTACCCGTAATATAATATATATCTTCCTGACCCTCCTTCATGTTGTCAACGTATTCCGGAATGGTTCTGTATTTATCCTTTTCAGTTTTTGTGGAAGGAAAGAGAAGGAGTTCTCCAATGGTTTCCCTTCTGGAGAAATCCATATGAACACCTTCCTTCAGTACTCTGCCGAATTCGTTATAAAAACTAATGTATTTATCAAACTCTTTCTCCTTCATATCACTCAAAGTACCAAGCACTTTTTTTGTGATACTATTCTTTATAACTTCAATCTGCCGGTTGTTCTGCAGTATCTCTCTTGAAACATTTAATGGTAAATCTGAAGAGTCCACCACCCCCTTTACAAAACGCAGATACGGCGGTATTAACTCTTCGCAATGATCAATTATTTTTACCCTTTTAACATAAAGAGTAGGTCCGATCTTGTACTCCTTGTAGTAAATATCAGCAGGCCTCATTGAAGGGATGTAAAGAAGTGAGGTAAACTCTGAAGCCCCCTCTGCCTTGTAATGAACCACCTTTGCCGGCTCCGTGAAATCATGAGAAATGTGTTTGTAAAATTCATTATACTCGGTATCGGTTATGTCTGATTTATTCTTAAGCCAGATCGCCTTTCTGGAATTCAGGGTCTCTTCTTCCTTGACTTTAACCTTCTGAGTTTTATCCAGTTTACTTTCCTGCTCCCGTTCAATATCCATTACGACAGGATGCTCGATAAAATCAGAATACTTCTTGACGGTACTCTTTATCTCCCACTCATCGAGATATTTCTTTTCCTCTTCCTTGAGATGGAGAATTATGTCAGTACCTTTCTTTTCTTTTTCCACATCCTCCACTGTGAAAGAACCATCCGCGGCGGACTCCCACTTAACGCCTTTTTTATCACCAACACCAGACTTTCTAGAAACTACCGTGACCTTATCTGCAACCATAAATGTTGCATAAAATCCGACTCCAAACTGACCAATCAGTTCGGGATTGTCTTTTACCTCCTTGCTCTGCAAAGCCGTAATAAATTCCTTTGTCCCCGAGTGAGCAATAGTTCCGAGTTCCTTAATTGCTTCATCTTTAGTCAAGCCGATTCCATTATCACTGATTGTCAGTACACCAGCATCTTTGTCTGCTGTAATCTTAATCTTCCAATCCTTTTCCCCTTCAAGAATTTCTTTGTTTGTTAATGACTCATAATGTGCCTTGTCAATGGCATCCGAGGCATTGGAGATAAGCTCTCTGAGAAAAATCTCTTTGTGGGAATAAAGAGAGTGTACCACTAAATCAAGGACCTGTTTGATTTCCGTCTTAAATTCCATCTTTTCTGCTGTCATTATAATTCACCTTCCTGCACTTAGACTTAATTGTTTACTGAAAATAAAAAACCAATCTATATTTAAACAAATACTAAATAAATGTCAATTAATGCGAACAAATATTCCTGGAAAAAATAACTTATCAGGCAATTTCCCTTCTTTTAAAGAGAGCAACCGCCAACCATACAATAGCCATGCAATATATAGCAGCATAGATAGTATTATATACTATATATTGTATCACAGTGTCTTTCTGCCAGAATATTATCGAGTTGTTAACCGTTTCATTTATAGACATCAAATTTAGATTTTGAAAGTTTGGAAATAGCGCATAACATATTGGTATAACTATGCTTGCAATGCCTGGCTCGTGACTGTAAAGTGGTAGGATACAACTGAAAGTATGGCAAAAAATAAAAAAAAACAAACAAATAGTTAAATTTGCTACCGTATTAAGATACAGCGACAAAACAAGAGATATTGCAGTAAGGATTAAAACCTGTAACAAGGAAAAATATATTCCCAGCAAACAAACATAATCTATCAGGCCGGAAACATGGAATAAGCCGCTTGAAACCTTGGTATATTTATTGATTATCAGTGCTATTTCCAGAACCAGACCCTGAGAAAGTATTAACACTATAGCCGCCAGGATAATTCCCATATATTTTCCCAGAATATAATGAATCCTTCCTATTGGCTTACATAGCACGGCCAATACAGCTTGTTCTTCAAATTCATTTGCGATTAAAACAGAGGAAGACAGGCACCCTGTCAGGAGGCCGCTAATAGTTATAGTAGAAATCCCCATATCTCGTATCATCTTTGTCTCTTCTCCAAATGCGAAGAATGTAAAAGTTAATGACATCAGCATTATTAAACAACCTGAAAAAAGAATAACATAATAGAACGGTTGTCTGACAATTTCCTTAAAATTGTTAATAACTATCGGGACAAGAATCTTCATAATAAAATATTAAATTTTTCCCCCTAGCCTCTTAAATATTTTTCTTGAATATTAAAACATAATCTGCTACGTAATATCTAATTAATTTTCAAATAAAACTTTAAAAGCTTAAAATTTTTAAATAATCTAATGGCAAACAAAGAAAAACTTGGGCGCGGTTTAGAATCCTTACTGGGAGAAGCAATTGGCGTCGAATCCAGCGAAAAAATCTTGCGAATTAACGTGGCAGATATCCAACCAAATGAAGCTCAACCACGCAAGAAATTTTCAGAACCACAAATGGAATCATTGGTAAATTCTATACGAGAACATGGAGTTTTACAGCCAATAATTGTTCGCCCAACAAGCAAAGGGTATAAAATAATAGCAGGAGAAAGACGCTGGAGAGCGTCAAAACAATTAGGAATAAAGGAATTGCCTGTAATCGTAAAAAGCGTTGATAGTTTAAAGACCATAGAGCTTGCATTGGTAGAAAACATACAGAGAGAAGACCTGAACCCAATCGAAAAAGCCACTGCTTTTTCAGAGTTAAAAGACAATTTCAGCCTAACACAAGAACAAATCGCAAAAAAGGTCGGCCAGGACAGGTCTACCATAGCAAATACACTCCGTTTGCTGGATCTGCCGGAGGAAGTTCAGGATTTTGTTTCACGTGGAACAATCTCGATGGGCCATGCACGCTCCCTTTTATCCCTGAAAGACCCAAAAAAACAAATAACCCTTAGCGAAAGAATTGCAAAAGACGATCTCTCTGTTCGCGAAGTAGAACAAATCGTTTCTGGCAGTAAAGCCTTTGCCGATCCTGCAAAATCACCTATGGGCATTAAACTGACCCCTAAATTAATCAAATCGCCACAAATTCTGGATCTGGAAGACGGACTAAGAAGGGCCGTTGGAACAAAGGTCTCTATTATGGAGAGAAATGGAAAGGGGAAAATCACAATTGAGTTTTCCAGTAATGCTCAATTCGAGAGTATTGTTGCAAAGTTAAATGCCATGACTGGCCCACACACCTAATAAGCCCCAAAAAATGATTTTATCTTCACCATGAAACACCTTGTTTGTTAAATAGTGAATTGAGGCATTCTGAATATGAGGCGAATACAAAATTAAAGGTTGTATTAGTTATTTGCTTCTTCTATTAATCTTAAGTAACCTTCAGCACAGCCTTTGGCCAGGCTCCTCACTCTCCCTATATATCTCGTACGCTGTGCAACGCCTATTGATTTTCTGGCATCCAACATATTAAATGTATGTGAACATTTTAATACATAATCGTATGCGGGGATGACGATCCCGTCTTCTAATAGCTTCTTGCATTCCTGCTCATACATGTCAAATTGCTTGAGAAGCATGGGAATATCCGCAACCTCAAAATTATATCTCGAAAATTGCACTTCATCTAATTTGTGCACCTCTCCATAAGTACACCCATTCACCCATTTCAAATCGTATACGGATTCTTTTTCCTGGATAAACATAGCGATTCTTTCAAGACCATAGGTCAGCTCAAGCGAAATAACATCCAGTTCAATCCCGCCAACCTGTTGGAAATACGTAAACTGGGTTATCTCCATACCGTCAAGCCATACTTCCCAGCCCAACCCGGTAGCACCCAAGGTTGGTGATTCCCAATCGTCTTCTACAAAACGCACATCATGTTTAACCAAATCGACTCCGAGAGATCTCAAGCTATTTAAATACAAAGACTTGGAGTTCTCCGGAGATGGCTTTATGATTACCTGAAACTGATAATAATGCTGCAATCTGTTTGGATTCTCGCCATATCGCCCATCTGTTGGCCTCCTCGATGGTTCAACATAAGCGCATTTCCATGGATTTCCTCCAAGAACCTTTAGGAAAGTTGATGGATTGAAGGTACCTGCACCAATTTCAATATCATACGGCTGCATTATTACGCATCCTTCATCCGCCCAATATTTCTGGAGATTAAGTATTATTTCCTGAAACGTCATTTTTTGCCTTATAAATTTAACGTCTTATATTGTATGCTGTTGTAGGTGAAGGCTTTAGCCTGCGCTTCTCAGCATTGACGGAGCGATGTTAAGTTTCGCAACCTCAAGGTTGCGGCTCTATAATCGCTCAATTCAACTATGTGGGTTTACATCCTTGCCACAATCTGAGACTTTTCCCCTTGCTACCTCCAGAACATGTGGAATTGCTTCCAGTACAACCCCTAAACATTCTGAAACTCCTTTAGGGCTTCCTGGAAGGTTAATAATCAGCGTATCTTTGTACATCCCTGACACGGCTCGTGACCCAATAGATCTTGGTGTGACCTTGAAACTTTCAGATCTCATGGCTTCTGAAAAACCGGGTAATTCCCTTTCTATCACGTCTCTGGTAGCTTCTGGTGTTACATCCCTGGGACTTACTCCCGTGCCCCCGGTGGTCAAAATCAAATTCGCCCTATCTGCAAAACTCCTAATGGTTTGGGAGATAATTTCCCGCTCATCAGGCACTATCTCATATGCAACAACTTCAGCTTTAATGTGACCCAACTTCTCTTTGATCACCTCACCGCTCTTGTCTTCTCTTTCGCCCCTGGAGCCTTTGTCGCTAATTGTTAGAACTGCCGCTTTTATCATTTAAAAACTCAATTTCATCATCTATTTTTATTTCGCCGCCCTGTAAAACTTCAGCAAATATGCCTTCCCTGGGCATAATACAATCACCCACCTGGTAATAAATATTGCATTTATCGTGACACTCCTTGCCAATCTGTGTAATCCTTACCAAAGCATCCTTCCCTAGTCGCAACTTGTTGCCTACCTTAATGTTAGCAAAATCAATACCTTCCGTCAGCAGGTTTTCTCCAAAGTCGCCATCGTTAAGCTTCGCCCCCTTATTTTCCATGACTAATCTAGCCTCTTTTGAGAGCAGGCTAATCTGGCGATGCCAGGAACCGGCATGGGCATCGCCTTCTAACCCATGGTTCTCAATTAACTTACACCGTTTTATATCCTTTTTCTGAACACCCTTTTTCTTGCTTATACAAATTGCAACAATCTTTCCCATGATTAAACTGTACCTTAAAAAAATACCTGTTACTTAAAAATTCTAACAATTTATGTAAAAGTGTCAAGCCATATAATATTTACTGGCAACAACCTGACAATGAATATTTGATAGCAGAAAATAATACTAAAAATCTTATCTCATAAACGAAAGTGCTATATATAGTATATTATCTACTATAACACACAATATAGTGTGTTATATGATATCACTCTGAAAAAACCTTCTTTTTTAAAAGTTTCTTATCGTGTCATAAAAAGCTTAAAGCGAGCTAACGTTATGGTAAAACCCCGCTCAGCGTGGTAAAAAACAAATCTATTAACTTTAGGCACTTTAGTTCACTTCAAACTTGGTTGCGGCTATGCCGCACTATGATATGTTCATATTTCTTTCGCTCAATTCAACAAAAAGAACAAGTCTTTTGTACACAATAAAGGCTTGCCGTAATGTATTTTTATTGGATTCTTTCATGCTTTCTTTTTATAGTAATTTATCATTTGAAAAAAGCGAGATTTTGAACCTATACTGACACTACATAATAATTCAGTTCTGAAAATTTGCTACTAAAATTTTCTTGTTAAGTTCTCAATAAGAAGAGGAAAACTTTTTAATTTTTTTTACCACCCCATTTCCCCTCCTTGCCAAGGAGGGGATTAAAGTCCTCGGCGCTTTTTGTCCGGGGAAGGGGAGGCTTTCCTCTTCTTATTGACAAGTTAGGCCTTCGGCGAAATTTTTATGTCTTCATTCTTTCTGATAACAAGTGTCGGGCAAGAAACCCGACCTACGCGTAATAATTTAATATTTTTGTAGGGCGGGTTTCTTACCCGCCGACTTTGAAATTCCTATACACGAACTTACGTATAAATCCGGAAGAAACATTGGAGTAAAAAGATGCAAACAAAACGTCCCGATTGGCTCAGGGTTAAACTGCCGGGTGGCGAAGCATACCACAGGATGAAAAGCCTGTTAAGAACTGCCAACCTGCACACGGTATGTGAAGAGGCTGTCTGTCCAAACATTGGAGAATGCTTCGGGCAGGGTACGGCGACATTTTTAATACTAGGAGATGCCTGCACACGGAGATGTAATTTTTGTGCAGTTGCTAAAGGAGTTCCATCAGCATTGGAGGAGGGAGAACCCGAAAAGATTGCACAGGTAGTTAAACAGTTAGGCCTGAGGCATGTTGTTATTACGTCTGTCACCAGGGACGACCTCCCTGACGGTGGTGCAGGCCACTACGCAAAGACAATAAAAGCCATCCGCACCCAAGATCCTGCATGCACAATAGAAGTATTAATACCCGATTTCAAAGGTTCAGAGAATGCCCTCGAAATAGTTCTGAATGAAAGCCCACACATACTCAATCACAATCTTGAGACAGTACCGAGACTGTATCCGAACGTAAGACCGGGTGCCGACTACGAACGTTCGCTTAGTTTATTAGAGAGAGCAAAAGAGATTGATCCTGAACTAACTACCAAGTCCGGCCTCATCCTCGGCATGGGAGAGAAACATGATGAGATAATAGACGTGATGAAAGATATGAGAGACGTTGGATGTGACATACTTACTATCGGACAGTACCTTTGCCCCGGTAAAGGGTTCCTGACAATAAAACGTTTCTACCATCCCGATGAATTCAGACACCTGAAATATGAGGGAGATAAGATGGGCTTCAGACATGTGGAATCAGGCCCGCTGGTCCGAAGCTCATATCATGCTGCAGAACAATTCAAGTTAACGCCTTTTGGACAGGAGTAACAAGATATACAAGATTTTTAATTTTTTTATAATACATTTTCACCCCTTAATAGTGAGGAAAAACGAAACATTTAAATACTTGTAAATCAAGGAATACGTAAGGAGACATTAAAATGCCATTAGATGCAGATTTACCAAAACTAGAAGGAATTGCAGATGTTTATTCTAATAATAACCTTAATAGACCTGCTTATGTGCAGACTATAAGTAAAGAGGAGATGGAAAAAAATAGTCTTACTAGCAAATTAAAAAAAATAGGGGCGACATTTGGAAAAACAATTGATGATGCTTTATTTGGGAATGCTTATGGGGAAGAATCTGATGGTGGGAATGTTGATTATGAAGCACTTGGAAATTGGGCAGAAAAAATTGATGCTTATAAGAATGCTGATATAGTAATTGCAAAATTAAAACAATATAAAGATGATAAAGAAAATAAAAGTAGTGAATTCTTCAATAATTTAGGTGTTGCTAATTATAGCATAAAAAATACTGATGAGGCTATCAAATTATATAATAAAGGATTGGAATTTCATCCAGACAGTCCAAATATTTTATATAATTTAGGGGCTGCATTTTTTGATAAAAAAGAATATGAAAAATCATATGAATTTTTTAAAAAAAGCAATGAAATAAAACCAAATCAAAAAGATACATTAAATTGGATAGATTATGTATCAAAAAGATTATAAATAGTACTTATTTAAGTACCATTTATAAAAATGAAAAAGGTATTTTATATATTCTTTATGGTGTTTATAACTATTATTCTTATTGTTAATTCTGCTGAACAAAAAGTACCTGGACCACCAACAGATACAACCACAGCTACATCAGAGCTCCAAAAATCTATGCAAAATGCCCTATATAGTGGAGAGTCATTTTCTGGCATTGTTGATTCTCCAATAACTTTAAAATCTGCATCTGGTAAAGATATTACTGTTCAAGGAGAGGTTGAAATAAGTAATAACAAAGTTACAGCTGGTCAGGTTAAACTCAATAAGGGTGATATGGAAGATGTAACTGGATTAGAAACAAAAAAAGATGGATATACAGCTGATTCCGTAAACACTTTAAATCAAGATGGGAATACTATATCTGAAGGAAGTGGTATTGAATTAAAAAATCTTCCAGATTCAACAAATCAATTAACAGCAAACAATCTAAAATCCATAAAAACAAAAAACAACCTAAACTTCAAAGACATAAAAGGAGGGACATTTCTATTCAATCAACTTGGAGATTTAGAATCTGCTAAATTCAAATCATCAAATACCCAAACTAAAAACAATTTAAACCTAAAAGATGAAAATGGAAACAATATAGTTGATTTTAATATAATAGACAATAATAAGGAATCATCAATAGACATAGAAAAACAATCCGACGGCTCTTATAAGATTACCACATCTAATCTCGAATCTACTTTTCATGGCAATGGGTTTAATGAATATGTTTTTGGGGAGAAATCTGTTATTGCATAAATAGATTCATTACATCCATTAATTTTATTAGTTTTAGATATGATTTTTATTATTTAAAATTTTCTATTATTTACTACTATATAAAGACTAAATGACCGAAAAGTTTAAATACTAGTAAATCAAGGAGACTATTATGAAACTTATAGATAAGTTAAAAA
>JAIQZU010000077.1 GCA_021776915.1 Candidatus Scalindua sp.
CGGATGTACCGACTTTGATTAACTCCATAGAAAGGAGGTGATCCAGCCGCAGGTTCTCCTACGACTACCTTGTTACGACTTAGTCCTCCTCACAAAACACTCCTTCAACACTTTCCTCCAGGTAAACCTGGTTAGATATAATGTTTTCGGGTGCATCCTGCTTGGGTGGCTTGACGGGCGGTGTGTACAAGGCTCGGGAACATATTCACCGCGGCATTGCTGATCCGCGATTACTAGCGATTCCAACTTCATGGAGGCGAATTTCAGCCTCCAATCCGAACTGAGATCGGCTTTTTAGGATTCGCTTCACCTCTCGGCTTCGCTTCCGTTTGTACCGACCATTGTAGCACGTGTGCAGCCCGGGGCATAAGGGCCATGATGACTTGACGTCATCCCCACCTTCCTCCGTCTTGACGACGGCAGTCTTTCTAGAGTGCCCGGCATAACCCGCTGGCAACTAAAAACAAGGGTTTCGCTCGTTAGGGGACTTAACCCAACGTCTCACGACACGAGCTGACGACAGCCATGCAACACCTGTAATAGCTACGGACTGGATACCGTTCGTTACCCTTTCAGGTTCCTACTTCTATCATGTCAAGCCCCGGTAAGGTTTTTCGCGTTGCATCGAATTAAGCCACATGCTCCACCGCTTGTGCGAGCCCCCGTCAATTCTTTTGAGTTTTAGCCTTGCGGCCGTACTCCCCAGGCGGGGCACTTAATGCGTTAGCTACGGCAGAGAGAACATCGGTAATTCCCTCTACTTAGTGCCCATCGTTTACGGCTAGGACTACCGGGGTATCTAATCCCGTTTGCTCCCCTAGCTTTCGCACACTGAGTGTCAGTAATAGGCCAGAGAATCGCTTTCGCCGCCGGCGTTCCTTCTGATATCTACGCATTTCACCGCTCCACCAGAAGTTCCATTCTCCCCTCCTATACTCAAGATCAGCAGTTTCAGATGCAATTCTTCCGTTGAACAGAAGGCTTTCACATCTGACTTGCAAACCCACCTACGTGCTCTTTACGCCCAATAATTCCGAACAACGCTCGCCACCTCTGTATTACCGCGGCTGCTGGCACAGAGTTAGCCGTGGCTTCCTTTGGAGCCTTTGTCAAATAAGAACGGTATTAACGAACTTACATTTCATAACTCCTGACAGGGCTTTACAACCCGAAGGCCTTCTTCACCCACGCGGCGTCGCTTCGTCACCCTTTCGGGCATTGCGAAAGATTCTCGACTGCAGCCTTCCGTAGAAGTCTGGGCAGTGTCTCAGTCCCAGTGTGGCCGACCATCCTCTTAAACCGGCTACCCGTCTTCGCCTTGGTAGGCTATTACCCCACCAACAAGCTGATAGGACATAAACCCCTCTCTAGGCGAAAGGTATTGCTACCCTCCCTTTGACAAAAGAAAATTATTTTCTTTTGTATTATTAAGTATTAGCTCCGTTTTCACAAAGTTGCCCTTATCCTAAAGGTAGGTAATCTATGCATTACTCACCCTTGTGCCACTCGGTTTATATCCCGAAGGATATACCCTCGTTCGACTTGCATGCCTAATCCACGCCGCCAGCGTTCGTTCTGAGCCAAGATCAAACCCTTCAAAAATTTTAAGAACTCACTTAAGCTTTTAACCATTCGCTACTTTCTTAGCACCTATCATAACGATAACTACTAAAGCAACTTATAAGTTATACACCCTACGCTTTTATGTTGTCAATTTTCAATGAACAAGATTTTCAAGTATATACTAAATTAAAAAATTGTCAATAAAAAATAAAAAATGCAATAATAATCTCAATTAATTCTTGTAAGTACCTGCCATGGAAGACGATGACCATTTTTACCAACATACTAAACATTGATATAATTATTTCTTTTTTTCTGTTTAAAAAGATGCAAAACAAAATGCAATAAACTGCTAAAATTTATTATTAAAAGCGTAAACCACCTCTCTAACCCTGAAGCCAAGCCAAATAGTTAGAATTTATCACTTTTGCATTTGTTATTTTTTTCCAAACAAAAATATTCTAAAAAATACTTGACATTTTGCACAAATGTTGTATAGTACATACAAATTTCTACAATATATGGTAGGAGGAAAATTATGCGCTTAGTTATACAAGGATTTAGACATTTAGGGATACAGTTTAGTCTGATTACGTTGATCACGATGGTCTATTTTTTACTCGTAAGAATGTTTACATAAAACAAGTGGAAGACAAAGCAGACGACAACTTAAAACATTTAATGGCACAGATTGAGGTAGAACAAGGCTTGCGGTTCCTTAATGGAATACTGCCGCAGTGTATAGACTTGCAGAAAACAATGGCAAAGCTTATGCATAATTTTTATGCCTCTCTCTGCAAAGAAGGCTTTACAAAACTCCAAGCACTTGAGATAATCAAAACGCATGGCACCGGTTTAAACAGCAATTTAAACGGTGAATCATAAGTTTGAAATCTAGCGCCAAAAGAACTACAGATAATATATCAATATTGATCCCTCTCTCTCCTGCCAATACGCTTTTCAGTTTTTTCACCACCCTACAAATTCAAAAAGCAAGCAAACCGCAATACTATATGTGATTTTATCAACCGTTGATAGAAACCTCTATTTTTTTACTTGCAAGCCGCGTAATAAATGACGGTTGCTTTTGTCAAGATATGATATCAGTTCAAAAATGCTATAGAAAGCTTTCAATTCTAATACCGCTGTTACTATTAATGGGAAATGCAGCCACAAAAACAAACTACGCATCAAATAAGTCTATAAGCAAAAAAGTTTGTATCGTCCCGATAGGAACCATAGACAAGGAAATATTACATTACACACAAAAAGAACTTGAAATTAGGTTTAATGTAAAAATAGACATTGGCAGACAATTAGAAGAGCCAGCTTATGCATATCACAAACAGAAAAAACAGTATTATTCAACAAGAATTCTAAAACGAATACACAAATTAAGATTAACAGGATATGACAGGATACTGGGAATTGCAGACGTAGATTTATATGTACCAGAGCGCACATTCGTTTTTGGAGAAGCAGACATAAAGAAAAAAGTGGCAGTAATTTCCTTAACAAGGCTTAGACAAAAATTTTACGATCTACCGGAGGAACTTACCCTGTTTAGAAAAAGGATAATTATTGAAGCCGTTCATGAACTGGGACATACATATGGGCTTCGCCATTGTACAAATAACAAATGCGTTATGTTTTTGTCAAACAACTTGAGTGATACAGATCAGAAAGGAGCAGTTCTTTGCAGTAACTGTAAGGCAATCATGAAAGACAAAAAAACAATTACCAATTAAAAGAAATTATCAGAAATGACAACCTCAAAAAAAAGCAAAAAACTGACTGAAACAGAACACAAGATTACGGCACATGACCTTGCAAAAAAGCAACGGGAGATTTCCGTTAGTGAATTTTTTACAAAAAACAGGCATTTACTTGGATTCGACAACCCCAGAAAAGCCTTGCTTACAACTATTAAAGAAGGCATTGACAACTCACTTGATGCCTGTGAAGAAGCAAAAATTCTCCCGGATATTAAAGTCAGGATAAATCAGGTAAAGAATACAGAAGACAGATTCAGGGTTACCATTGAAGACAATGGCCCAGGTATTCTAAAATCACATATACCAAAAATCTTTGGTAAATTACTATACGGTTCAAAATTCCATAGACTTAAGATGTCAAGAGGACAGCAGGGAATAGGCATCTCGGCAGCAGGCATGTATGGCCAGCTGACAACCGGTAAACCTATACTGATAACCTCAAGGATATCACCGAAACAACCAGCGCATCATTACAGCCTCGTCGTAGACACACAAAAGAATGAACCGCGCATTATCAAAGACGAGATAGTGGATTTCGACTCCAAAAGAGGAACAAAAGTCGTTATTGAGCTGGAAGCCAGGTGCCAGAAAGGCCGGCAGTCTGTAGACGGATATATCGAACAAACATCCATCGCCAATCCACACGCTGATATAACATACATCAACCCCGAAGACAAGGAAACAAGGTATCCCAGAGCGTCAAAAGAGTTACCGGTTGAGCCGAAAGAAATAAAGCCCCACCCCTATGGAATTGAACTGGGAATACTGATAAAGATGCTTCATGACACAAAATCAAAAAATCTCCGCGCTTGCCTCACTAATGATTTCTCAAGGGTAAGCACAAGAGTCGCAAATGAGATTTGTGAAAAAGCCGGTTTACATGGAAAATCCCGACCTTCAAGAATCGCAGTCCAGGAAGCTGATGCCCTTTTCAAAGCAATCAAATTAACAAAGATCATGAACCCCCCTACAGATTGCATCTCTCCAATTGGCGAGGAATCCATTATAAAGGGCCTCAAAAAACAGATCAATGCAGATTTCTTTACATCAAATACACGGCCTCCATCAGTATACAGAGGCAACCCTTTTCAAATTGAAGTTGGGCTGGCATACGGAGGAGTCTTGCCGGAGGAAGGCTTAATTAGATTGCTGAGATTCGCCAATAGAGTCCCCCTGTTATACCAGCAGTCAGCATGTGTTATTACCGAATCAGCAATAAACACTTCATGGAGAAATTATGGACTTCAACAATCTTCCGGTGCGCTACCATCAGGACCAGTGCTCCTTATGGTACACCTCGCATCTGTCTGGGTTCCTTTTACATCGGAAAGCAAGGAGGCAATAGCACATTATCCTGAAATTGAAAAAGAAGTCAAATTAGCCTTACAAGAATGTGGACGACACCTATCTACATTTATTAAGAGAAAAAAGAAGGCGGCTGACGAATTCAAGAAAAAATCTTACATAAAGAAATACATTCCACACATAGGAATAGCATTAAAGGAAATATTGGATTTAAACGAAAAGCAGGAACTTAAAATAGTTAACAACCTGACTGATATCCTTGAAAGGAGTAGATCATGACAAAAACATTAAAGAAAATAGAAGAATCTGCTTCCACCATTCACAACAAGATCACCAAAAAACAAAAACCCAGTATGTATTTTCCGATTCGTGCACTAAGCAATGTCAAATACATTCCAAAGAGAGGTTTTTTAGAACTTATCGGGCAGAAAAAAGCCCGTACTTTAACGGTGAATACCGTAAAGACATTTGCCCAGACACTGAGAGTGATGTCCCTTTCCAAGGAACTCATTGAAAAAGATGATATAGCCACAAAAAGAGAAGCTTATTATGTATCCAAGAATTGGGACGATGCTCGTTTTGAAGAACAACCTGAATCAGATACCGTAATAGATGATGTTGAAGCAATGTTTGAAGTCAATAGAGAACAATTGGGTTTTATCCCGGAAGAGAAGGGAGGAGATGTCGCCGGGAAGTTAGTAGTAATAGATAAAGATCAGGAAACCGGCAAGCAGCTCAAAATCGACTGCACTAAATTCGGCTCAGGCGCATACTCTATTCCGATCTCAACCGAACATTTAAAATTTGAAACCAACGCAAAGTTTGTACTGGTAATAGAGACTGCCGGGATGTTCCAGCGGCTTGTAAAACACAACTACTGGAAAAAAGCAAATTGTATATTAATTTCTATGGGAGGAGTGCCAACCAGGGCATGCAGAAGATTTATCAGGCGTTTGTCAGAGGGGAAAAAGATCCCTGTTTATGTCTTTGTTGATGGAGACCCTTATGGTATCAGCAACATATACAGGACACTTAAGGTGGGATCAGGAAATGCGGCACACATTAACCAGTATTTCTGTGTACCAAATGCACGATACCTTGGCATAACACCACAGGATATCATTGACTACAAACTCCCTACCCATCCATTAAAAGACGTAGATATTAAGAGAGCAAAAGATGCATTAAAAAACGACCCGTTTATAAAACAGTCTAAGGAATGGCAGAAAGCAATTAATCAGCTATTAAAAATGGGTGTAAGGGCAGAACAACAGGCGCTGGCAAAGCATGGATTAAACTATGTAATTGAAAAATATCTTCCTCAAAAGCTCAAGAAGGCAGACAGCTTTCTGCCATAGCAGGAAATACTCTGGAATTGGAAGCTTACAGAAGATTATAATAGCTAAGAAATTCAGGAAACTCAGGAAAAAATATAAAAAGAGAAAGGCTTGGGTTTTGTACTCTCCCTGTAATTCCTGCACTCAAAAAGAGGCCAAAATGTCTTACCTATACCTCTTCTTTTTCTCCATTACTACTCCACTTTTTTACTAATGCAGATCAACTCAGGGCATAATTTTCAAAAAAACATTTGAATTTTATTAATAATTCTCTACTACATTTACAAAATCTTAAAAAAGCAATTTCCTATCATCTCCTATATATATGGAGGCGAGTGCCCTTTTTCTTTTTTTAGGTCCTTATGCGGATATAATTCTTACTGATGAGGGTTTGCTTACAGAGGTTGATTCAAGTGGCGATGCTTTTAATAAACCAGCAAAATGGTATGTACATCTTGATTCATATTCTCTTGTTGGGGGCGGTCCCACAAGGAATCTTAATAATAAGTTGCCTTATTACTTTACTAGTTCCCTTGCTACAATTCAATCACAGTACGGCGTAGGGCTTTGAGAAAATAAAGGAGGCAAGCTCGCCGATAGCGCATTTATAAAGCCGGCAAATGCCGATATTGACAAATGGGGAGACGCAATACTCGCCCGCATACCAAACCTCACGGAGAAAACTCCCGCATATATAGTTAAGTATGTTCATAGCATATTTAATAAAGTCAGCCAGTACAGGGCCGACTCTGGATGAGATGTCTGGACGCATGTTGGCGAAACGCTCGCTGGAGTTATAAATGAAGTAGGCGAGCCGATAGGAGAAGTCGCAGGAGACTGGAGCGGAGACAAAGAAATAGGAAGTAATAAGACAGAAGTAATATCAAACATTATCGCAGAAAGCGAGTTTGTATTAGCTTGTAGTTCATTTAGCAATACTAATAAATACGCTACCACTACCGTGCAGGTAGAGCTCGCGTCTTTTGAACTCTCAAACTCAAACTCTATACAGCTTGATACAATAAGGGGCGCTCCGTACACATCTACCAATACTACTATTACAGTAAATCCAACAAATGGATATACAGACGACATAACACTTTCAGCGACTATAAATCCTTTTGTTGCAGGCATTATATATAACTTCTCTGACAGCGTACTTTCATTAAGTGAATACAGTATCGGCTCAACGATGAGTATTACAAGCCCGACACCAATTACTGGGAGCTATATTATAACAGTGCGTGGAGATGGAGTTGATGGCACAATACGAACGGTAAATATACCTCTTACCACAGGCAAGATAAGCCCAAAGTTTGAAGAATTCTAATGCGGAAAAGGTCGTTCCTCTCGGAAGAGGCGCGACCTTGAGGAGTGTTAGTGATATAATAAAATTATTATGATAGACAAAACAATAAAACAAATATTAAACACAACTTTTCTACTTTTTGGAATCTTTTTGTTTGGCGCTTTGGTGTTTTATCTTATGAACATAGGCGTGATTCCCGACTTTAGAAGTCCAAGAGTAGATGAAGATGGACATCACAAAGAGCTTGCAATACCCGAGAACTTGCGTAGCGATATAACAAAACTTGAAGGAGGTATTGAAGAGCTTATCAAAAAAGGGCAAGTGGGGTATGAGGTAGAGCTACCGCCGACAGTAGCAGATGAACTAATAGACCCATTTGAAGAACAAAACCAATTCGCAGATGACATAGTTCGTATTGAAAACAGGTTTGAGGACTTGCCACCACCGACTGAAGGCGGACAGATAAGCCAGGAGCAGATAAACTCTTTTGAACAGCTTGAGATGAGGGACAGGATTGACGGGCCCAACGGCGCACTTGATTTTAATCCGCTGTAGGGTTTGGGTTTGTAAATAAAAATAGGCAGAAACCAAAACTGGTTTCTGCCTATTATTGTTACGCCTAATTTCTTAAACAACTTTCTTTCAGAGATTTCAGCAACTGTTTAGAAGCAATATAAATCTTTTCGTTAAAAAGAAATATATAAGAAATTCTTGCATCCTCTAAGAATTTTATCATACTTACTGTATCCTCTGTACCACCAAGGTGTCCTGTTCCAATAATTGGTATACAAATCTTGCCATTATCCCATGTTTCCTTCCTTCCCAATATTTTTACATAATACTTTGTTCTATCTTCGGAATTTCTCATAAGGTCATAATATAACTCCGGTAGCTGTTCAACATGTGTTCCATCTTTTAGGTATTTTCTAATAGTTTTTATCAGATATTCTGATTTTTTCTTCAGTGATTTTTTTTCGCCACTAATTAATTTAAGATTTGAATTACCTAAGAAAAGAAATAAATTGTTATCTTTGCGTTGTTTAAACTTTTTTTTATCCACATTGATTTGTTCCACTATACAAGAATCTATGATATCTGCCTTATTAAGATTCTCAAATAGAGGATTCAAAAATCCAAGAGCTGACCATTTGTGTATATCCATAACAACTAAAGCGACCCCTTCTGATTCTGGGAAATAACCCCAACCTTCTATATTCCAGTTCCACGGAGGTTTTTTTGGAAGTTTTTTTTCAACCTTCTCCATAAGGTCTCCAAATTCATTTTTGGTCATTTGCGCTTGAACTTGTGTGCAGGTGTAAAATACAAAAAAAATAACAATCACCAATACCGTAAAAATACTTTTCTTTACTTTCATTTCACCCTCTCTTTCTTTTTTATTTTTTTCAAAGAAATAAAAATTTACTTAAATCTTTTTAGTTCTGGGGTCTGCTTATGACTTAACTGTTGGATTATGTTATATTGCTTTTATGCATGAAGTCTAGTGTTAAACCTGTTGATTTGTAATTATGATCTGAATGTAAAGAGTAAGTTCTCAATAAGTTGAAGAATACCTCCCCTTAATCCCCTCCTTCGCAAGGAGGGGGAATGGGGTGGTCAATAATTTATAAGTATTCCTTAACTTATTGAGAACTTACCGGAAAGAAATGTGTTGTTTCTTTACAGAACTACTAATATACGTATCAATTTTGCTATTAGCTTCTTCATCAAAAAACTGTTCTTTGCAAGAACTGCATTCATCAAAGACAAGATTCGGCACTTTTACTTTGCCGTTCTTAGTATTGAAAGTAAGAGTCCTTTTTATCCGTTTAATTTCAGAGCTATCACACATTGGACATGTTTGCCATTTAGTTTCCATAATTCAATCCCCTCAATCGGATATCTTTGAAGACACAAGAATATAGAAAACATCACCATCTCTTGTCTTTCTCGTAAAAACAAGCTTTCGTGCTATTGCCAATCGTTTGATTTTAGAAAGTATATCCATGCTTGATGGATGCTATCAATATTCTATGTGCTTTTCAAGAAGTTTATGCGGTGAAATAGAAATGGAATATGAGGGTGAGATAGGGTTAAATCTTGAAAACCAGAATTTGTAAATTGGAATATGTTCGCAATAAGTCAACTTACCATTTGACTCTGGGGGCGTCTCCCCAGAGTAGCTCCAGGTCATAATAGCTCCGCATTTCTTTGTCAAAGAGATGCACTATGACATCGCCGTAGTCAATGAGTATCCATTTTGCTTCCCGGTATCCTTCTATTCCATATTTCTTGATTGAAAGCTTCTTCAACTCTTTTTCTATTTCATCGGCTATGGTATAAAGTTGCCGTTCATTGATTCCTGTACAAATTACGAAATATCTTGTAACAGACGTAAGCTTGCTGATATCAAGTATAATTATATTCTGCGCCTTCTTTTCATCAGCGATTTTCGCACACGCAACCGCAATTTCTTTTGAATCTAACGTATTGATGACACCTCCGAAAATTTAACACCCTGGGCCGACTTTTTTATAAAGACTTTCACCGCTGGTTCGGGCTTGCCCACCAGAGCTACATGTTGGTTGTGTCACAAATAAAACTTCTTTTAATTATGACGCAATCTGTCCAACGTATAGTACCGTCCCACCTTACTCAATACTCAATATCGGGCAACCGGCGCTTAACTCTCTGTATCTTCTACGTCTTCGTATTGTCCCTCTATTGACCTAAGCTCCAGCAGGCTCGTACCACAATAGTGGCAAAACTTTGCATATTTTGGATTTGTATCCAAACAATCTTCACATCTCTGATACAGCAAGGTACCGCAAAGCGTGCAAAAATTCGCCCCTTTCATGTGATGATTATATTCACAGCTTGAGTTAGGACAGACCGAAAAACCACCCTTGTTTAATTCTTCATTCATTTTTGACATAATAACCTGCTACAGTCAAAAAACTATCCTTCGACTCCGCTCAGGATGACGTCGCACTGAGCGGAGTCGAAGTGTTATCAAAATTAAATTTCCCATGTATTTAATTAAGATGTAATAAAGCTCCAATTTTTGGTGAAAACTTCACTATAAGCCCGGCAAAGACAACTGAAACAATTGACATTAACTTAATAAGAATGTTCAGCGATGGGCCGGATGTGTCCTTGAAAGGATCTCCCACAGTATCACCAACGACAGCTGCTTTATGAGCGTCAGAACCCTTACCACCATGCTGTCCTGTTTCTATATATTTTTTTGCATTGTCCCAGGCGCCACCTGCATTAGCCATGAAAATAGCCAGGAGAAATCCTGTTGATAGTCCGCCGACCAGCAATCCCATACTTCCGGAAACACCTAAAATCAGGCCGACAACTATAGGAATAAATATTGCCAGGAATGATGGAAGCAGCATTTCTCTCTGAGCGCCCTTTGTGCTTATGGATACACACGCTGCGTAATCAGGCTTACCTGTCCCGTCCATTATACCCGTTATTTCTCTAAACTGCCTTCTTACTTCTTCTACCATCTTTCCAGCTGCCCTGCCGACAGCCTTCATAGTCAAAGCACAGAATATAAATGACACCATAGAACCAATAAAAATACCCACAAGGACTTTAGGGTTCATCAGTGTAATATTGTAATAATCCATTAAGTCAGCTATTTGAAGTGCTGTCGTTTCCACTGTACGGCCGGCTATTTGAACAGCATGAACTCCTGTCCTTTCCAAACCTATCTTAACCTCTTCTACAAATACTGCTAATAATGCCATAGCCGTCAAGGCGGCAGATCCGATTGCAAAACCTTTACCCGTAGCGGCTGTCGTGTTTCCAAGAGAGTCAAGGGCGTCTGTCCTTTCTCTGACTATTGGCTCCTGCTCGCTCATCTCTGCATTACCACCGGCATTATCCGCAATAGGGCCGTAAGCATCGGTTGCCAGTGTAATTCCAAGCGTTGACAACATACCTACTGCGGCAATAGCGATACCATAAAGACCCAAAGCTGTACTTGAAAATCCACCGGCAAACATAAAACTTAACATAATGGCAACAGCAATGGTGGTTACAGGAATTATGGTTGATAACATACCTGTAGCAACACCATCTATAATCAATGTAGCGGAACCTGTCTTCGCCTGTTCGGCAATGCCTTTTGTCGGGCCGTGATCGGCGGATGTAAAGTATTCAGTTCCTTTCCCTATTATTATACCGGCAATTAGGCCAGTAACTATCGAACCCCAGATTCCAAAATGTCCGGGAAGCAGGAACTTTATAACAACTGCAGACAGTATCACTATTAAAACCGAGCTGACGTTTACACCCTTTCCTAAAGATTTCAAGAGTTCCTTTTGCGACGCCCCTTCTTTGGTTTTTACAAGCCGGATACCTAAGATAGACAGAATGGTTCCAATACCTGCAATGCACATCGGCAATACAAGACCTGCAACGCCTAATCCACAAGCAATACCTAATGCAGCACTGGCAAGTATTGAGGCATAATATGATTCATACAAGTCAGCGCCCATACCGGCCACGTCACCAACATTATCACCAACATTATCAGCAATGGTTGCGGGGTTCCTGGGATCATCTTCGGGGATACCAGCTTCAACCTTTCCGACCAGGTCTGCACCCACATCTGCAGCCTTTGTGAAAATACCTCCTCCCACCCTTGCAAATAGAGCCTGGAAACTTGCGCCCATACCAAAACAGGGAAGTATTACGGCCATCTCAGTAAGGGAAATATCTGTAAACTTTCGTAGCACAAAGAACCATACAGATACATCTAAAAGACCCAGTCCGACAACAATCAAACCCATTACTGCACCACTTCTAAAGGCTATCTTCAAACCCTGATCCAATGACTTCTTTGCCCCTTCTGTTGTCCTTGCGCTTGCATTTGTTGCCATCTTCATTCCCAGGAATCCTGCAAGCCCTGACAAAAATCCGCTTGTCAGAAAGGCAAATGGCACAAATCCGGATTGAATCTTTAACCCAAAAGAGAGTATTAAAAGCGCTATAAATACAAATATAAAAAATATTGCGACAACCTTGTACTGCTGCTTCAAATAGGCAAAAGCCCCCTCTCGAACATGCCCGGCAATCTCAATCATCTTTTTGTCACCCTCGGGGTAACCCATCACTTCTTTATAGAATTTGCGAACAAAGAACAGTGCACAAACCGCACCGAGCGGAGCAAGCCACCAGAGTCCGGGTATTGACTTATCTTTTAAGGATGCTGCTCTCTGATCTGTTTCAACATGTTTTGTTTTTGCTTCTACTTTTTGAAGCTGGGCCTTCTGCGAATGACCCTTCGAAGACGTCGCATATACCGCCCCCTGCGATATGAAAGCCACAATAAAAAGCGCCAAAACTACTTTGTATAAAAAACTACTCCGAAAAAATCCTTTTACCATTCTTTCACCTTTCTAAATTTTTTGTTCAAGTTGTAATTTTTTTTCATTAATCTTCTCTAAAAAACTTCTCGCTATTCCACCAGGGTCTTCAGGATGCTTTTCCAGATAAGCCTCCCATTCATCAACAGATTTTGCTGCATACTCCCAGGCTTCTTTCAACTTACCATCTTTTTCCGCCTGCAGAGATGCATGCCACAAAATATGGCACACTGTCCTTTCGATTACAATCCTTTTGCGAGACTCTGAATTATAATATAAAGACCTTTTTGCCCAGTAAAGCGCTTGTTCATAATTATCCTTGCCGGTTTCTTCCTTTAGCCGTTCTCTGTAATAATCGGCATACTTAGAACTTTTTGAGTCAAATTTATGAAAGTATATATAACTAATCTCAAAGAGTAAGTCACCGTTTGTTGGATTTTTTGAAGCGCCTTTTTCTGCAAAGTTCAGTCCTGCTGTGATCCATTTCCATCTGTTTTCCGGTGATTCCCACTCGTAGGCAATATTATAGCACATATTCCATGCCTGAAATATCCATACGGCAGGAAAATGCGGCTGTAATTTTGCAATCAGATTATTTATTGCAAGAAGTTCATAGTACTTTTTTTCCTCATGTCTTGCAATACCCCGAATCCATAAAAGATCAACCACAATACCCCTGAAGCTGCCGAGAAGTGTTATCGGTATAGCTTCTAACGGATCAAGATACGTGTAACCTGAATCAGACGCCTCCCTTAAATTGTTAATTCTGTATTGCAGAAAAATCAGCGCAGAAATTATAAATATTACTACTAATGGTACTATTATTATTGATCTTGGTAATGAGTACTTTTTCATACCAAATATCTCAAGCCATTTCTCTTCTCTTAAAAACTACAAACGATATTGGTAAACAAAAGAAAGTATACAAAGCAGCATAACCAAAACTCATAAATACTGTTTTATATGGAATATTTATACCATCTATAAAATATTTTCCAACACTGAAATTTTTCAAATCAGGTAATATATAACTTAATAGAAGTATAGGTTTCCTTATAACATAATCCAGGAAAACCATAAAAGCGTTCGTTTCTTTCAATACAGTGGAAATTCCGTACACATGTTCGTGCGTTTCAAAAACATTGATAACTGTTGATAAATCACGCATGAAGTCGGTTATACTACCACAAAAGAAAATAAATAAACAGAAGAGAATATTAACAGGAAGAGAAAGAAACGTAGACCCTAATACTGCTATTATTACCATAAGCAGGAATTGAGATGAGATTATCGTTAATCCCTTCAGGAAATTATATTCAAAACTTTTGTTTCCAAAGAAAACCTTTAAGCTGTCTGAACTTATACCAATGAAATCTCCGGGATTCTCCGGTGATACTACAATCGTTAATTCCTCGCTTCCCTCAAGAAATTCACCGCCTAATTTTAACAAACCCGGCTTGTTGCGTGATACTTCTATCGATTCAGTCAGCACCTTCACTGTGTAAGGATTAACAACCTTAATATTTACTGGAATTTTCCCGGTAAATCTCTTTTTACTTTCTATAAGGAAATCTGCCTCGATATCGAGGTCATCTTTTCTGTTTTTAGAATGCAACCCCTTAAACTTCCATACTGAAGTTCCTTTTCCTCCACCTTCTATCCAGGAAACATCTCCAATCTTTTTGGCCGACTCTCCTGTCACCTGTGAAGTATAAGGATCAAATTTTTCCCTTGCCAGAAGCTTGTTATTACCTTGAACGCTTTGTTTCAATGCTGTGAATTTGATCAATGCATAACCGGCGCCACCCATTATTACCAGTAACACCCCAATTATGTATGTAAAACCGATAATTTTCCCAAATATAATGTTGGTTCGCTGAACGGGCTTTGTGGTTACAGTACAAAGCACCCTATTTGCTATATCGGTTGGGATAGAGGATGCGGAAAGTAAAATCGCTGCCAGTGTACCAAAAAAGGTAATAGAACGAAAGCACATAGATTCAACGATTTTTATTTTCTCTATGCCATCACCAACAACCGGCATGAAAACGGAACAGCAAATGGTAATTAAACCAAGGATAATAAAGACAAACATTATCTTATTTCTAACCGCTTCCTTAAATGTCTGTTTTGCTATTACCAATATTTGCTGCATAGATCTTTAAAAATAAACCCTCAAGAGTATCGGAAGAATTTTTGACTGAAATGACTTCGCCATGCTTTTCCCTTACAAACGTCTCAACTTCAGTAATTGCCTCATCCGACAGGTTACGGATTAGCATCTCAACAACATCTTTACTGGAAAGCAATTCATCAATGGTACCTGAGATTTGGAGCTTACCCTTATCAAGTATTGCTACTCTATCACAAATATCCTGTACATCAGATAAAAGATGTGAACACAAAAGAACCGTTTTCCCCTGCTCTTTTAAAGAAACAATTATGTCCTTTGTCTCTCTGGTGCCGATAGGGTCAAGCCCGCTGGTTGGTTCATCAAGAATAATCAGGTCAGGATCATTGATCAATGCCTGTGCAATACCAATCCTGCGTAACATTCCCTTGGAATATTGCCTCAAGGGTCTTTTCCTTGCAAACCCAAGTCCCACTTGTTCAACGAGCCGGTCTATTCTTGTCTTTCTCTCTTTTCCGGATATCCTGAATAGCTGACCGTAAAAGTCCAGTATCTCGTCTGCATTTAAAAACCTGTAAAAACAGGATTCTTCCGGTAAGAAGCCGATCCTGTTCTTTACAGCCACATCATTTGTTGTCTTTCCTAATACTAATGCCCTGCCTTCCGTTGGAAAAACCAGCCCTAAAAGGAGTTTTAAAGTAGTTGTCTTTCCGGAACCATTTGGGCCAAGCAATCCAAAGATTTCGCCTCTTTTAATATCTATATTCAGTTTATCCAGCGCTAATATCTTTTTGCGTCCCCAAAAGCTTCTGTACGCCTTTGTCAAATTCTCCGTTTTTATGGCAATATCATTGTCCAATCCTCAATCCCTCCCGGGTAACAAGAAGATTGCCCACATCCACTTATTGCTATTGTGATGTGGGCAATCCAGCCCCCCCAGCAAGGCTGCAAAATTACACAAATTAACATAAAAGTCAAGCTAAATCTTCATACGTAACTTATGGTAGCCAAAAGAATTAGCTAACATTAAAAAGGCGGGAACTTTATTAGTAATATTTCTGTATTTAAGGTTAAGGAGGTAGTTAATAATGAAAGGTAATTCCAGCTATTTAAAACCAAATAGGATAAAGACGAAACCGAGAGAGGTCTCTAAAGGTTTCAGTACCACAAAGGTCGGATTAAAGAAAAAGAGAGCTTGTTTAAAATGTGGAAAACAATTTCTCAGTAAGGGGCCATATAACCGTATATGCGAGAAATGCGGCTTAATGAACGAAAGAGTCTCACCGAGTGCATACTCTGTAAGCGAAAAGTCTTCATCGGAATTAAACTCTTTAGAAAAGCGGTTTTACGGCTTAAATTGAGCGATTTATAAATCAGGTCGCTTATCACGACAAAATTCCTCGACTCCGCTCGGAATGATGTCACACTGAGCGGAGTCGAAGTGTTATCAATATTATTGAATTTCCTATGCATTAAATTAACAATAACAAAAACCTTAGGTTGTCCGAGTAAAGAGTATTAGTAGCTGTTTATTTGTAAATCCCTTTTTTAAATGTTCCTGTTAAGTATTTGAAATCTCGGACAACCTGATAATTTTTATCATATCTAACCATACAAAACTCAACTAAAGTCGCAACAGACAAATAATTGGGTCTTATCATTAATAATTCACTTTCCTGATACCTGCTGGTCTCCACGCAGGGGCGATAACACCCTTATGTTGATATCGGTTAAGAAGCCTTGCCTGTGTTATACTGAATTCGCCGTACCTGTCATTTATTTCATCCATAACCTGCACGATAGCTACCCTATCCCTGTCCTTCTTGAAAAGAGGTATCTGGCAGTAATTCGTTACCAGATTTGAGATACTTACACCCAGTAATCGTACCGCATATTTTAGCCTTATCACTCTTAATATATCGAGGGCTGCAAGATATATGTCAAATCCGTCATTTATATACTCTTTGATAGTGCATCTCCTTGTAAAGGTATGAAAGTCCGAATACCTCAAGGTCAGGGCTATTGTCCTGCCGGAATAGTGGCCACGTCGTAATCTCCTCCCCACCATTTCAGAGAGCTGTAATATATATCTATCCATATCTTCACCGTTACTTACATTCTTCTCAAGAGTCATACTATGACCGACAGATTTTGCATCCGGCGTATCCTCAACCGGGATAACAGGGCTTTCGTCTACCCCCAGTCCCATCTGATGAAGTCTTTTACCAACAATACCAAATTTATTCTCCAGCTCCTTTACCGGAAATCTTCCCAACTCACCACACGTCTTAACACCCATAGCTTCAAGGTGCCTCTCAAGCCGTGAACCTATTCCACAAAGCTCACTTACCGGCAATTTTTCAAGGATTTCAGAAACAGCCCCGGGATGTATTATCGTAAACCCGTCCGGTTTCTGCATACCACCGGCCAGTTTTGCCAGCAGCTTGTTAGGTCCCACACCAATGGAACAGGTAAGCCCAAAACCCCTCCGAATTCTCCTCTTAATCTGCATGGCAATATCTTCCGGCTCGCCAAAAATATAAAGAGATCCAGTTATATCGAGAAATGCCTCATCAACTGAATACACCTCCACCAGCGGCGTATAATCTGCATAAAGCCTGACAAGACGTGTGCAGGTATCTGTATATTTTTTGTTATTACCTGCGACAAATATTATATCGGGACAGAGTTTCTTTGCCTCCGGCACCGTCATGCCAACCTTAACACCATAAGCCCTGGCCTCATATGAAGCCGTAGTAATAACCGTCCTCTGCTGCGCGCCAATAACAGCCACAGGCTTATCCCTGAGCGAAGGTTTAGACTGCTGCTCTACAGAGGCAAAAAAGGCATTCATGTCTACGTGCATTATTGTTCTGTTATTAAACACTTTTCTGGTATTTTTATCTTAATATTTATATCGGTCCAAAAAGACTATTCCTCCTCAACTCAACTTTTGCGCCATATACTTTAGCACTTCATATTGTTCATGCTCACCATCTTCTTTCGTGTCAACAAGAAATTCCTTTTTTTTACATCTTCCTACAAGTCGTTCAATAAGCAGTTGATTTTCATAATATTTTCCATTGATGCTTCTAAGCAGCTTGAGCTTAGGCGCTTCTGCTTCACGATCAAATCTGTCAGTATAAAAAATACTTTTTAAGGTTAATTCTATGCTGCTTGCGGTTTGCAATCCTGGAGTCGAAAAAAACCGGTACTCGTTTTCATATCTCCAATTTTTAGATTTGCTGCAAAAAAAGTCAACAAATTCGCCTTTGATCAATTTAATATATTCATCATCCTTCAACCCCTCTTTCAACCCCTCTGGCGATTCCTCATCATAAGTTATTTTCTTTGGTGAAGTTGCATTAATACCGAGAGTATATACCAACGCTAACCCTTGCAGATTTTCAGCATAATGTGCAAACATGAGTTGTGCTGCATCATCTTTAAATACCTCTGCCCCAGATAAACAGAAAATACCTGTTTCTATATATGAAATATGCGCAATAAGTGTTGACCAACTAAACCACTCAAGAATATCCCAATTTGAATTTCTTAATGCGGAAGCAATAGTTTGGAGATATTGATTTATTTGATTGCATTTAGGAATATTTTCATCATTGCATAAAACGTTTTCTTTGATTTTATCAATCACGTTCTCCCTTTTATTGGCATCAGAGAGATATTCTTTTAATTTATCAATAACAGTATGGCGCTTATGGGGAGAAGTTACTATTGGATTTTGTTCATTTAGATCATTGAATTCATAGACTGTTGAAAATTTAACAGTTTTATTAATAATCGTTTGAATAGTTCTATCATTGAACTGAACAAATTTGACAAAGCATCTATTTATGTCCATTAGCATATTTCCTTAAAAACTTTATAAATTGTAAATCGTAATTTCTTATCATCCTTCCACTTCCACCGCCATAAGCATCCATACCATGGTCTCGGTGTTGTAGGCAATTTCGTACAGGTTCTGACCATCTGTAACGGAGAAATAATGGACAGAGGCGCTTCCCTCTTTATTTGTCCATGTATACGTTACCTCTTTAATGCGGTATTGTTTTTCTTTCCAGATAAACCATACAGGTTTTATCTTCTTCCCGCCAATACAATTAGCACCAAAAACTACGCCTACCTTTATGGGTTCGCCTATCTCTGTAATCATATTCGTTTACCATGGAAAAACCTGGTACCACTGTCAGAAATCCGAAGTACGAAGCACGAAATGCGAAACAAATGTAAAACTCGAATATCAAATGTTCGAAACTTTATTCACTCTTACGCAATATAGAGCCAAAAATATTCATAAGCTCTGTAGCTTCCTGTATTAACGCTTTTCTTTCTTCTTCATACTCGCCATTTCCACTTATGTCTATTAATCTTAACCAGTATCGGCTCTCTTTTGCTTCTTTACGACATATTTTTATTCTCATTACGAAATCTTTCTTACTCAATGATTCATTTGCTTCAATGTAGTTCGCGCCTACTGAACCAGAGGATCTAACAACCTGTTTCCCATCTTCAATATTACCTATTGTCCTAGGCAACTTCTTCACAAGTGCCCTCACTCTTCTCGCAAATTCCAGGGTACGATCTTCCAAGTCATACTGTTTTAAATTTCCCATTTTGGTCCTTCGAATTTGTTTCGGATTTCGATATTCGGATTTCGAACTTAAATTAAAGATAAAGTCTTTGAATAGTTATTCAATCTGCCTCAACACCGTCATAACCTTCCCGACTATAATCATCTCATGGGCCTGGCTTTCTTTGATAATTATGGGCTTCATGGTTCGATTGGCCGGCTCCAGGCAAATGTTATTGCGTCGTCTGAAAAACCTCTTAACGGTCGCCTCGTCATTTATAATAGCAACTACTATGTCACCATTTTCTGCAGTTTGTTGAGATTTAACTAATACGAAGTCACCGTCCTGGATATGGGCGTCTATCATGCTGTCTCCTTCTACTTTGAGAAAGAAAGTATTATCCCAACGAGCCACTGATGCATCTATGGCCAGATGCGCCGTAATATCCTCAACTGCAAGATGAGGCGCTCCGGCCCTGACCTTTCCGGCTACGGGTATCAGCCTTGCATGGTTTTCGGGCGTTTCCACACACAATTCGATTGCCCTTGGGCTGTTTGGTATCCTCCTTATGTATCCCTTACGCTCAAGTATATCCAGATACTTCTTTACACTGTTGGTACTTGCCAGTTTCAAGTGGTATACAATCTCCCGAATAGTTGGGGGGTAACCCTTTTCCCGGATATACTTCGTCAAGAATGACAGGAAGTTCTGCTGTTTTTTTGTAAGTTCAGTTTTCATATATCAGGTAAATCCCGTTAGAAAATTTGGGCCTTAATCCCACCTGACGACCCGCCTGCTATCCGTCGGGCAGGCAATCAGGGTTATATGTTTTTTACCATGTTACAAGGCGTAGCCTTTTTCTAACTGGGGTGAACATATGTTCACCCAATATATTATCTGGCTATATATCTGTCAATAATAAAATTCTGGCACTCTCGAAGATTCTTACAAAATGGCAGGAAGGTTTTCCTGCTTTTATTGAGACGTGACATTTTTGATGTGAGAAAGGATATTTAACAACTCTTCGTTTTGCGTGGTTAACCCGGTTATTTCTTTTATATGCTCATCTTTCAATTCCGGTGATAATATCTCACAGTTAAACTGGTTAACACTTTTATCTTTAACTCCATATAATCTTTCCGCAATAGCAACTTTGGCCTCGGCAGATAGATTAGAATCGATGATACCGGCCCTCAAGCTGATGTCCTCCCTACTTTCCTTGGCTACTGTTTCCTGGAATAGTCTGTCTTCTTCGCTTAATCTGCCAACCACTTCACCAATATCTATTGGCACCACATTAACGTTACACCCTGTAATCTCTAAAACCTTTCGTTCAAATCTTGTAGCATCTTCTTCGCTGGCTACGTAGGAGATTTTTCCTTTCTCCTCCATTCTTAAAGACAATATCTTATTCCGTCTGAGATAAGCCAGTATATAACTGGAAAGTTCTCTGGAAGAGTCTACAATGCGAATCTCTCTACCTGTACAGCTTTTCCATATCCCATGTATCGCCTGTTCAAATACACCGTAATGGGTACATCCCAAAATAAGAACATCGATGTTTTCTTCCATAAGAGGCCTAAGATTAGCTTCGATAATAGACATATCCCTTTGGCTCACCACATGAGACCTACTCTTGTCAAACTCACACATGTCAACCATAGTGGCAAAAAGCGGCGCAGCTATACTGAATATCCTAGCCTCTTTATTCTGACTTCGTATTTCATTTATGTAAGCGCCGCTTTCTATCGTAGCCTTTGTCGCAACAAGCCCGACATTCTTTATCGCCACCCCTTTCTCATTCTCAAGCCTAAACATGGCTTCAACGGCGGGCATAATGGGACCGAGAATAGGTATGGAAAACTCTTTTTCGAGTGTGGCCCTGGCGTTGGCATCCATAGTATTACAGAAAAGCACGACCTTCGCTCCCAGGTTGTATGCAGCTTCCACATATATCCGGCAAAGCTGCTCAATTCTCTTTGGAGAACTCCCTCCAAGACGTTTTGATAATACACTGACGACGACAACATCCTCACCGGAAAGTTCATTTAATCTGGACAAATGTTTCTGCATAATTACAGGTGCAATTCCTGTATCCATAACCACAATCTGCCCATTAGGCCTATAGTCCCTGAACGGAAGGTGCGTCACGGTAAGAAGTCGTTTAACAGCTATCATATCTTTAACTACAGATGGTCTTATCCAATACTTCAAAGCAGTTCTTAATATCTGTTGCCTGTAATGTTTTCCAACTTTTGATCTTTTAGAGGCCAGTTCCTTCATTGCCGTTTCTCCCCGTCTTATTGCTCTCCATTCCTTCAGCCATATTAATGCAGCATCATGATAAGGTGTTTCCAATATCTCCATTGCATCATTATCCCCTCCACCTACCTCTCTTTTTCCTTCTATCTGGTCACGAACTATGCTAAGAGTATCAAACAGTTTCTTATCCTTAGGTGCCAGCAGATGTTTTAGAAGCAGCGTTTTCAGCGCTTCGTCCTCCACCCAGTTTATTATCTGTTCATCAGTAGTGACGCCATCAGGTTCGGGCCAGAAACCATCCGGACCCATAATGCGGTATTTAACCAGTCTGTTTCCAATTTCTCTTGAGAGTCTTGCCGTCTCATTTATGGTTAAGTGGATTGGTATTATCTTAATTTTCCTCCCGATCTCCTCTATATCCATAAGCACAATAGCATTACTTGCGCCACCCAACTTTACATTGTAAAGGGCATGGTGCAAACTCATAGCAGTTGCAGAAGCCTCAACCTCTTCAAGAATCAGTTTTTCCACTCTATCCCTTACCCCTTGTAACGACATCTTGCCTGCATCTTTGGGAAGACGGACATGTTTGATAAACTTCAAGGCGCCTTTGCCGGGACCGAGCACTAAATTATGTTGAACCAGTATAAATTTAATTGGTTTAACAGTACCATTATCAAGAACCAGATTTATCTTATCTATAAATCGTTGTCTCGGTTCTTTCAATTGCTTAAACAAATGACAATACTTATTATAGAAATCCTTGTCTTTCTTTTGAATAATGAGCTTGACTTTGTCTATCCGGCGATGTATTTTTCTTAAGGCGGTTAGCACAGTGTGCTCCCCGCCGATTTGCTGCTTCGCATGATTTAATGACACTCCTACCGCTTTCAGGACTGTGGATAATTAAGCTATGTTTTTACTCCGTACTTTCTTTCTGTTAATAACAAGTATTCCAATATAATAAAAATACCTCATAATTTCTATAATTTAATGGATAACAAGATCAGGGTAGTACAATATGGGCTTGGGCCTATCGGGAAGAAAATCACTCAATATCTGCTTGAAAGAGATGGCATTCAGATTGTTGGCGCTATAGATTCTGATCCAACGAAACTCGGCCTTGATATTGGTGAATTGGCAGGATCACCTGTGCCTTACGGTGTGTGCGTCACCGATCAACCAAAGACACTACTAAGTAAAGTAGATGCTGATATTGTAGTGTTGACAACCACATCAAGCCTTGAGAATATCAAATCACAAGTAATTGAGATTGTATCGTTCGGAATTAATATAGTTTCAACCTGTGAGGAACTCTCTCATCCATGGTTAACCAGCCCGGAAACAGCCGATGAGATTGATGTAGCGGCTAAAATGAATGATGTTTCTGTGTTAGCTACAGGCATAAACCCGGGATTCCTTATGGACTTCCTCCCATTGGCAATGACCGGTATTTGCCGTAATGTTAAGAAAGTAACTGTAGAGCGCATCCAAAACGCACAATTCAGAAGAGTACCCTTCCAGAAAAAAATTGGCGCCGGTCTCACGGTAGAACAATTCAACGACAAAGTAAAAGAAGGCACTTTGCGGCATGTAGGCTTAACCGAATCTATACATATGATTGGCCACAAGATTGGCTGGAAATTGGAAAAGACAGAAGATATAATTAATCCTATCATTGCCACAGATAAGGTAACTACTACAGATCTCACAATAGAACCTGGCAAAGTAAGAGGGGTCAGTCAGATTGGACGTGGTTATGTAGAAAACAAAGAAGTGATTACTCTGGTTTTCAAGGCAGCCATAGGGGAATCCGACCCACGTGATCGCATTATTATTGAGGGAACGCCAGATATTGACATGACCATAAAAGATGGTATCAATGGCGACATTGCAACCTGTGCAATTACAGCCAATGCCATACCGTCCGTAATTAAAGCTCCGGCAGGCCTCAGGACTATGGCAAATATTGAGACAATATCCTATTCCGTTTAGAAGTCACAATAGTAGAACTTGAGGATAGATAGAAGCAAGAGGCCAGAGACAAGAAGAAAGATCAGGATTGTGACACACGAATTACGATTGAAAAATCCCTTAATACCTAAATTCCTTAATTAACAAACTACGAATAACAAATGTCTATTACGTTCAAGCAATTAAGGACACCCAAAGAATTAGAACCCTGTGAAGGACTGCAGGAAGCGGTATGGAAATTTAATAAGGATGACATAATACCCTCAAGATTTATGCGGATATTGTGTAAACATGGTGGATTTGCAATGGGTGCCTTTGATGGAGAGACGATGATAGGCTTTCTATTCGGTGTTCCTGCAATTCATTATGGACGGCCTTCACAACATTCACACATGATGGCAGTACTGCCGGAATATCGTGACCAAAATATCGGTTTCAAGTTAAAAACAGCCCAACGGGAAGAAGCCATGAGCCGCAACATAGATCTCATAACATGGGCATTTGACCCCCTGCAATCCAGGAACGCACACCTGAACATAAACAAGTTAGGAGTCATTGCCTGCAGTTACGATATAAACCTGTACGGAGAAGAAACTTCCAGTAAACTGCACAGCAGCCTGGGCACTGATCGTCTACTTGCTGAATGGTGGCTTGCCAGCGATAAAGTCAAAGCTATTATGGATGGACAAAATCAAGAGGTTACGAAGATACAGCCAGAAAAAGGCCTGAACATAAATAAAACAGAACGAAACGAACAGGGATTGCTCGTCCCAATTGGATCAGATTTGACACTGACAGATGATGTGCTGTTTCTGGAGATACCGGATGATATTGAAGGAATGAAAGTCTCCAACATTGAAATCGCACGCCAGTGGCGTGAACTTGTCCAGAATGCTCTTCTCCATTATTTTGATGCCGGGTATTACATTAATTCTTTGCAGGTTGAGCAAGATGGTAATACACGTCGAATCTATTATGTCCTGGAACGTCGAACCAAACCATACAAATCCCCATGTTTCCCTCTTTACTAAAGATAGAAGAAGTCGTTAGTTTCAACGAAATGCAGACGTATTCAAGGTCTTCATTTGAATGTCCGGGGGGATTGTAAATTTTTCCTCAGGTATGTTAACATTTTCGGTTATTTCCGTTGCAACTGTGGTTGTCTCCGAGTACCCACTTCCTGTTACTTTCTTCAGGATAATTCCATTCCATAAATAGATTTCATTGCCGTTATATTGTACTGTCCAGACAAAGCAGGGCTTACCAATAACCATTTCGATCTCAGATCTCCTTGCACCTGCATCTTTTAATCTCTTTTTTTTAGTATTTTCTAATTCTGCCCTTGATTTCCCAATATACTCTTTATATCGTGGATTCTTCATCCTTATTCCTGTTCTTGTGTTAAGATCGATGTTATTTATCCATAGGCCATCGTCTTGCAGAATAGTTAAGGTATTTCTATCCACTATCACTCCCCTCAAGTCTATGGTTGTTTCTGTATATATTGCCTCGCGCCTTCCCCAATCTTCATAATAAACGACTTCAGTTCCTGTTATAGTTCCGGAAATATTGTACTTAATAATCCCGGATTTTGACTTTGGATAGCGTCTGGTAGAGCTTTTGACGGAATCAGCATTTGCATAGCTAATAACCAGTAAGAAAAAAAGAATACAGGAAATTAACCTCTTCATACACTTTTGCCTCACAATAAATTATGACTTATGCTTCTTTGATAATACTATAGAGTTCATCTTTAAGCTTTAAACGTTCTTTCTTTAAATCTCTAAGATAATCGTCACCGGTAGGCTCCTCATCGCTTTCAATTCGGAAAACGTGCTTATCAAGCTCTTCATATTGTTTCATTAAATCTGAAAAATGATTATTCGTCATTTTCAATTCGTGAATCTGCTCTTTATGTTCAGGAAATTCTTTGATTAAGGGATGATGAGATAATGGCATTTAAAACCTCCAGATTAAGTTACATGGGTTCAATGAATTGATAAAACCGACACAGTATCATGCAGTACTGAGTTTAAATTATCTGATAACATTCTAAAACTGAATTCTCAATTGACAGCTATTCGTCTAATCCTGCGTGGTTATGAACAGACCTGACACTAAGTATAAGCAGCCGCCTTCTGATTGATATAATACCATAAAGATTAAGATTGGAAGTATTAAAAATATGATTACTGGGTCTTGCTTCTTGATAGTTTTGGTTATTAAACGGATGATATATTATCTATACCATTAAAGAGACAAAAAGTCTTCCTTATTTAAACATGGGTTGATATACTTTTGTAAATATTGCCAAAAATAGTTTTTATCTTTTCTGGAGAGTGACATAAAAATTGAACGACTGGAAATACGGGAAATCAACCTGCCGCTTGTACACTTCTTTGAAACCAGCTTCGGCAGGACTGAAAGGCGCCGTATACTTTTAACAAAGGTTTTTTGTGACGGAGCCGTTGGTTATGGCGAGTGTACAACCGGAGAAAAACCATTTTTCTCTCACGAGACTATTGATACTGCCTGGATTATCATAAAAGAGATATTAGCGCCAATCGTAATTGGGCAAACATGGACTGTTCCTTCTGAGGTTGGTCAGTGGTTCAAACCTATTCGAGGCCACCAGATGGCACGTGCATCAATAGAAAATGCCTGTTGGGACTTAACTGCCAGAGTCAAAAACATGCCCCTCTACAAACTATTGGGCGGAACCCTCGATAAGATTCCCTGTGGTGTATCTATCGGAATACAGGATACCCCAGAACAACTGTTGGAAAAGATTAAGACTGAAGTAGATGCCGGCTACCGACGGATAAAGATTAAGATTAAGCCTGGTTGGGATTATGATATTCTCAGGCTGATCCGTCAAGCTTATCCTGATATTCCTCTCTCTGTGGATGCTAACTCGGCTTATACTCTCGCTGATATAAATCTGCTAAAAAGCTTCGATGAATTTAATCTACTGATGATTGAACAGCCACTGGGTTATGATGATATTGTTGATCACTCCCATTTACAAAAACAGATTAGCACCGCCATCTGTCTTGATGAACCTATTACGTCCTTTGACAAAGTACGCAAGGCTATTGAAATGAAAAGCGGCAGAATCATCAACATGAAGCTTGGACGTGTGGGAGGCTTCAACGAAGCCATCAGAATTCACGATTACTGTTATAAACACAAGATACCCGTATGGTGTGGGGGCATGCTGGAGGCAGGTATTGGACGGTCGCATAATATAGCGATGTCAACACTCCCCGGTTTCAGTCTGCCTGGTGATGTATCGGCAAGTAAACGATACTTCAAAGAAGACATCATCGAGCCGCCCGTAACCGTCAGCAGGGATGGGTTTATCAATGTTCCTCAAGTAACCGGCACCGGATACAAACCTAAAGAGGACTATATCGAGAAAATCACTGTACGAAAAGAGGTATTTTCTGTATAAGATATATAATTCTACGGAAACAAAATGAATAGGACGCACCCGCCAAACTATCCGTCGGACAGGGATTTACACAGATGAAAATTTCTATACTATAAATTTATGCAAAATAGTTCTTATACAAACCCGAAACTGGTAAAACTGGCCAGGATTCTGATTATTATAATAATCGTATGGATAGTTGCCGACTTCCTTGGCATAAAGCCTTCAAGATTCATACGGCTTAAAACTGGAATGCGTCCGGTAACACAACCAATAGGTGATTTAGGAGCCGACGAGAGAGCCAATATGCAAATCTTTGAACAGGCCGCTCCATCTGTCACTTATATAACAAACAAAAGATTTCAAAGGAATTTCTTTTCCTTTAATGTTATGGAGATCCCACAAGGAACCGGCTCAGGTTTCTTGTGGGATAATAAGGGCCATGTAGTAACAAATTTTCATGTTATCTACGAGGCTGATGAAATCGAAGTAAAGCTCCAAGACGGAAAAAGCTACGAAGCCTCAATAGTGGGAGCTGATCCCGACCACGACCTGGCAGTATTGCAAATTAATACTATGAATCTTAATATTCCACCTCTGATGATCGGAAGCTCTAACGATTTGCGGGTAGGGCAAAAGGTACTGGCCATCGGAAATCCTTTCGGGCTGGATTCCACATTGACCACCGGCATTATCAGCGCTCTGGGCAGGACGATCCAGTCTATGACCAACAGATATATTCATGATGTAATTCAGACAGACGCTGCCATTAATCCGGGAAATTCCGGGGGGCCGCTTCTGGATTCATTCGGCAGGCTGATTGGTGTAAACACTGCCATTATAAGTCCCAGTGGAACATATTCAGGGGTTGGTTTTGCGGTACCTGTGGATACAGTAAATCGTGTTGTCACCAAACTGATTAATTATGGGAAGGTTGGGCGTCCGGGACTTGGCATTTCACTTATCCCGGAACACATCATGTCCAGATTGGGTATAGAAGGTGTGGGAATTCTTGAAGTATACAAAGGAGGTTCAGCAGAAGAAGCAGGATTGAGGGAAGTAAAACGTCTGCCCAACGGACAAATAGAAATAGGAGACATAATAGTTGAATGTGACGGTTCTCAGGTAAGAAAAAGTTCAGACCTTATCAGAATTCTCGACAAGCATGAAGTTGGTGACGAAGTAGATATTGTTATTATCAGAAGAGGTCTGAAAAAATCAATCCGGATTGCTATTCAATCAGTTAGTTGATTCTTCTGTACCGGAAGTAACCAATATACAAAACAGTTTTCTCTCCACTTCAAATATTCATACCAGTATTCATCTTCCTCTCTTTGTCCTTGACAAACTACGTTAATAACTGTAAATTTGACCTAAGTAAACGAGATTTTATCTGACTAAACCTCACATCAGAATCAGACAAACCCACTGCTTTGCGATCATTATTGTAAGGAAAACTAATTATATTCAAGGCAAAGTCCATTTATAGTGTCATGAATCTGATTGCAGCAAGACAGCATTATATATAAATTGTTTTAGTCGTAATTTCTAAATCACTTAAGACAGGACATCAATAGATGTTGAAAAAATGAGTAATCAAACTCAAAAAAAAGAAATCACTAACGAAAAAGACGGCTCGGTGATGATATATGTCCCCGAAGGGACTTTCTTAATGGGAATTGAAAAGGATTCTGTAAATGTAGACGCATTTTACATTGATAAGTATCCAATAACTAATAATCAATACAAAAAGTTTATAGCAGAAACTAATTATGCTGAACCGGCTTTCTGGAAAGATAGAAAATTTAACAACCAAGATCAACCTGTGGTTGGTGTAAACTGGAGCGACGCTGTCGCTTATGCGAATTGGGCGGGAAAAAGACTACCAGAAGAAAAAGAATGGGAAAAAGCCTCTAGGGGCACAGACGGAAGAGAATATCCATGGGGAAATGTAAAACCGGACCAGAGCCTGGCTGTTTTTGATTTAGACATTTCAATAGGAG
>JAIQZU010000078.1 GCA_021776915.1 Candidatus Scalindua sp.
AGCATTATCTATTACGAAAACCTTAAAATTTGGATATGGGTCCTGCAGTATTGATTGAAGACAATTCTTGATCCATTTACTGCCATTCCAGAGCAGTATATATACAAATGCTAAAGGTTGGTCTCTATCTTCCATAACCTCAGTTCTTCTTAGCAATAATTAAATATTGAAAAGTAAGAAAATCTTTAAGAAAAGGTATTGACGAATATTTAGAAAGCCTGTTGAAAAATCTCAGATATTTGAATATACCCTCAGGTTCAGTTTCTATAATCCGGTAAGTCCTTTCTATTCTAACAATTTCCATGCCTGCACCCGCAAACATCTCTTTAATATTTCTCAAAGTAAAAAATCTCAGGTGTGTTCGATCGTGTATCCCTCTATCCCTATATGGCCAATAACCCATAAACGCAAGTGACATTATTGTTGTATAATGTCTCACATTAGGAATACTTGCAATGATTACTCCTTTATTATGCAAATAAGGAATAATATTTTCTAATACATACCAGGGATTTCTTAAGTGTTCCAATACATCCGCAAAGATGATACAATCAAAATAACTTTGTGTTAAATGATCCTCCAGGCAAATATTCTCTACGTCTCCTATAACTACTCTGTCTAATTTCTTTTGAGCAATTTCAGCCATTTGTTCATGTGACTCAATTCCAACAACTATAGCATTATGCAATTTCTTGATCTGTTCCCCAAGCGCTCCGACACTACAACCGATATCTAATACTTTATGAACCGTGTCAGGTACCAGGCCTAATATACAGTCCCTTTGCCCGATATAAGACGGATTAAGACCGGCCGTGTTTGACGCAGTATTTATACTGCACGCTTCATCTGGTTTTTCCATATTTTTATTATGGTAAAAATACTCAGTATTCCGAAAGATATTCTTGCATCATTTTCTAAGTATATTAGCTTCTTGAACAAGGATATCGTAACCGGCATACTAATTTTATTAAATGTTCTCGATGGATAACAAAAATCAACGCTTATACCTGGAACGAAGAAGCTGCCTTCCGCGGATACTGTAAATTATGACCAGAATTATGGTATGCATGACATAATAAAGCAGAAAAACAATTAATAATAGATCGACAAGCTGACAAAAATAAGACAGAATCAGAAGAAAGTAATGAGTCTCCCTGACCCGTAAGTTGTGGTTAATCCTACGTACAACGCTCATTATAGTTTTAAACCTGAACGTATCAGGAGAAAGGCTTTTTGTTTCTTCACTTTTAGATTTAACTTTTGAACTGGATTCGTTTTCTGTTTTGATACTATCCCACTCGTCTCTAATACAACCATCAAAACACTTTTCAAAATATGTAATCAAATTAGAAAAATAACAGGTCAAACCTCCAACTGCCAGCCAGAAAATTGGACCGTTACCCAATGGATCTGAAAAACGCAATACTCCAGGGTGGCGAAATGCCATAATCCCAATCAGAGCCCAGAATCCCATATCTACCCATGCCATAATAATATCAAGAAATTTTCCATATGGATTCTCTGTATTCATTGAGCGTGCAATACTTCCATCCACACAATCAAGAAGATTAAAAAAGCACAATAAACCTATTCCGATGAGGAGTAGTCGTTCCTGGCCAATTATCAAACAAAAGCATCCAATTAAGGCCACCAACCCTGACAGCCAGGATACCATTTCTGATGTTAACCCTATACGAACTGCCAGCCATGTCAGTAAAAAACCGGCCGGGCGAAATACAAATCTGCTTAATGGCAGGTATCTTTCGTAATCCCGTTTCCACGCATGTGTATCACGGATTTCCTGTAAGGTTAGATAGGTTTTGTTATGCATTATAGTTATACGAACTCCTCTCTTTTGGTAAATATTTTATTCAGTTTCTGGGTAATCTTTATTTAACTCTTTCTGGTCCATAGAGATCCGGGACATCTTGTCAGATCCCAGTTAAATGATTTAACTAATTTCTTCACTAATTCCAAATTCCTATATGGTACATAAGAGGTACTGGTGATTATTTTATAATCATCTCTGTTCTTCAAATAAAAATCTAATACTACATCCGGTTCACCAAAAATCGTTTGGTCATCCTGATGATAATGATTATAAGGGTAGAGTATATCATGATGCTGAATTATCACGCCGGGTTTGAGAACAGGCAAAATCTCTTTAATATGATACATCGCTTCTTCAGTAGTATGACTTGAATCTATAAATAGAATGTCATTTCTCTTTAAACGGTTAAAAATACCGGCATCTACATCTTCAACTTTAGATTGTATAAATTTAACACATTCAGGCAGCGCCCTGCGTGGTTCCAGTGAAATGCTGATTATACTTCCACGCCCATTCTTCTTCATAGCATCAAGGGCGAACCAGGTTGAATGGCCGGAACCAATCTCTATTATCAGCCGGGGTCTATATTTCCTTATAACCGAATAATATGTTTCAACGTCTACAGATTCAAAAGTGCCATTATAAACCCTGCCTATTTGCCATCTAAATTCCGACCTGAATGGTGCAACTATCTCCATGAAGTTTTCTTCTGCTTTTTCAAACAGACTCTCATACTCCTTATAATTATCCAAAACAGGACGTTTACACACTCCATGGTTTTGCCCCTCGTTATACATGGACAACGTCTTTCTTGCATAATGGAAACCGGAAATATTTATAAACTTTCTTACAATATTCCTGATGCACAAGGGTATATACTTTTTATACGAATTCCTCATTTATAATAAAACAATTCATCCCTTCTTCGCGTCAACAGTTATGCTGCCACAAAACCATTCTCCAAACTTTTTTTCACCGATTAAGAAATGGATTAAGTTCCTTTTCTTAGATAAAAGAAGCTGCTCCTGATTAATGGAAAATGATATTTTATTAAAACCAGCTTTATTCAGCAGAGTATTTATGTCTTTTCTTGTGAAATAATGCAGGTGTCCACCTCCCCATACAAAAGTATCGGGGGTTGTATGAGGAAACATTCCTTTGAAAATCAATGTATAAAGATTCCTGAAATTCCTTATATTTGGTGTTGTCAGTACTAATTGTCCGCCAGGCCTGAGTACACGATACATTTCAGAGATCAGGTGATATGGATCAAATAAATGTTCGATTACCTCCAGGCATGTTACGGCGTCAAATATGTTATCTTTATAAGATAGTGATACATTTAAATCCATTAAGGACAGAAGATTTCCGTGTTTCTGAGCAACGCGGGCAGCTTTTTCTGAAATCTCTGCACCACAAAACCTTCTAAATTTATCTTTAATGTATAAAGAGAGAGAGCCGTCTCCACTGCCTATATCGAGAACCCGATCCCCTCCTTGCAAGGCGGCAGAAGCAGTGACAAAAATCTCGTTAGGTATTCCTCCCGGCATGTCGTCATCCAATGATTTCCTGATACGATCATGCCAATATTGCTCGTATATAAAGTTTGTCTTTCCGTTCATAAGAGTACAAGCTTGGTAGGGGCGTACCTGCCCGGACCTATTGGGGCAGGTACGCCCCTACTTTGTAGCAAATTTTAAAATTACCAGACATTTAATAATGATTTCTTAGAAAGGCTAATAGTTCGCTTTTATATTACCCATATGGCTATCATAATTGCCTTTTCTATTTCTTTCATCTTTTCGTCACTTATCCTGCCAGCAAAAGGGCTTCTGGTAAGCAAGGATTTATCTATCGTTGTTACCTGCTCACATTTTGTCATTGATGCCTTTAATAAGCCTCCTTCACCCTCCGGAAGTAAAACATGAGTAGGGGTAGGTCTTAAGGTTGTAGACAAAGGAACGACAATTACATCATTGGCTAATTTATTTCGAACATCTAAAGAAACTATCAAGGCAGGACGATTCTTAATATCCTTTGGCTTTAAAGGCAGATTAACTAAATATATTTCGCCCCTTTTTGGATATTCAATCATTCCATGTCCTTTTTACACTTTCTGCTGTTATCTTTGTCCATTCCCGGTCTTCCTTCTTCTCCTTTTCTGTTAAAGACAGATAGTAAGCCTCGATATCTTTTTCAATTTCTCTCTTTTTAGATTTCAACAGCCAGTCACGCAGCATTTCTTCAATTGCCTGACTTCTCGGGATCCCTTTCTCTTTTGCAAATTCGTCTATTTCCTTAACCACATCGCCGCTTATCGTTACTGTCAGTTTTGCTTTACGCCGCATACTTGTAGATGGCATATTCACCTCCTTTTTATCTTATTAATTATAAGGCAATTAGGATGTTTAGTGCAATAGAAATTTCTGTGATGTGTAATTCAGTAATATAAAGTAATGTCAAAAACACTTACACTGAAAGCTTATCCTTGACATTTGAACTTCTTTAGTTACACCTGCCCGAATAGGCACAGGCGGGTGGCTATATCGCTCTACGTGTTTGTCATTAACCAATCCGGCCCTTTGCCGGTTTTGCCTGTATGGTAATCAATCATTGCAACAAAAAAAGCCCTTGCCTTTTTTATCCTGTGTGGATCAGATGATTTAAACAAGACCCAGGCAATATCACGAAAAATATTTCGTTGTAATTTACATAAGGCATGTGGTGTATATATCCTGGCCAATAAAAGATGGCCGAGCGTCTTATGGTAAATCCTAATCAGTGAATCAATACCGCCACTTGACGCAGATGCTTTATGCCATATATGTGAATGTGTTACTATTAAATTCTTGATCCCTGCCTTCCTACATCTGAGTCCCCAATCAACATCTTCCCAGTATAGAAAAAACCTCTCATCCAGCAATCCAATCTTTTCTAATGCTTCTTTCTTGATCAGCAAAGCACATCCTGTGACATAGTCTGATTCCACAAGATTATTGCCTTCACGCTTGTAGGTCTGCTCAGATCCCGTTGTTATAACCTTACAGGTTTCTTGATCAAAACGTGCCCCTGCAAACCATACCTTATCAGGTTCATTAAAGTTATAGATTTTTGGCCCTAACATTCCTGCATCTTGTTGTTTTTCTGACACCTCTATCAAGTTAGTTAAGAAATCAGGGGCAACCTCAGTATCATCATTCAATAATAGTATATACTCTGCTCCATCTTTAAGCGCTTGTCTTATACCGATGTTGTTTCCTCGAGCAAAACCGATATTATCTGCGGTATTTATAATTTTTATAATATGTTGGGATATGGAAGATAGTGCATTTGACAAATCTGAATTCTCAGGCCCATTGTTGACGACCAGAATATCAAACTCGTTATAAGTTATCTTATTAAGTGAATTAATGCAATCAACAAGGCATTGTATGTCCTTCAAGTGAAGAATAATGATCGTAACTTTTGGGTAAGTTTGTGTTCTCGTCACTATATCCTTATTGTCTATAACCATGATTCTCTTTCTCCGCAGGGACTACTCAATTAGAATCGTGCAGGTAAGTTGCTTCAATAAATCTTTCAAGTTCTCGAGCCATCATCTTGTGCCCCGTAGCAGTCCAATGCATGTTGTAGCTGAAGTATAAGGGAGCAGCTCCCTTATAGGAGCGAAATGCTGGAAATACATTTAGCAATTCTATGTTGTTGGCTACAGCAAAGTCTTCAATAACATGAACACTCTTATCTGAAATCAAAGAACCCTCAGGAATGAAAAGACTCCTTCCTGTAACCCATTCCCTTTCATTTACTTGATGACCAATTGGATAGATTGTCAGTAGAAAATTTATATTATCATCGTCGCAATATCTCTTTATCTTCATGATGCTGTTAAATATGTTCTGCCATTGTTCTCCTCTGTCTGTTTTATCTCCAGATAAAGTATGTGCAAGAATTTCTCGATTAGCCAGGATAACGGTGTTTCTAATAGTAATTTTGTTTGATTCATGGGTCCATTTGTCGAGATAGGCAATAATCAGTCTAGTCATATACAGATAATTATCGGCCAATTTCCTTACTAAAGTATTTGGACTGAAATACTTCCGTCCAACAACTCCTGTAATATCTCCGTCGGGTCCAAATGTCGCTACATTTCTATATGCTATTTCCTGAATCAAATCTGTCATGTCGAGATTAAGTACGACCAGGTCCGGTTCAAGTGTGGGGGCTATCTTTGTTAATTGAATAAAGGACAATATCGGGCAGTAACTGTCAACTCCAGCGTTTAAGACTTCAAAGTTTTTGCCATTGATGGTGCCATTCTTGCCATTTAAAGATTCTTCAAGAAGAGCAGAAAATGTGAGATCGTCATTTACACCTTCACCCATAGTAAATGAGTCGCCGAGCATTAAGATACGGTAGGCGCCCGGTTTCTCTGTCAACTGAATATCGGGACCTCTCAACCCAACATTGTTAGATCTTTGAATGTAGTTAAATTCACTATTTTCAATCTTTATATAGGTATTTGGAGGTATCTTGTGATGAACGAATTGATCTGGAATAAGTAATGACGATAGCCGTGGAATAAAAAAGAATCCCATGCCCAGGTCCACAATCAGATAAGTCAGGAATAAAGATGCAACGGATAACCACATATTCGCAATGGCTTGCCTTTTGTTTTTTTGGTAAAGAATAAGTGAAATGAAAGAAAACAGGAACAAGCATACAAGAACAAAAATGGCGAATATGGGGGCAGCGCCAAAACCCACATGCGGAACCATGACTTTATCATAGATAAAAATTATTATCAGAATTATTGAGATAATCAGTGAAGCGAGGATGGTCTTTTTCATACGAAGTCACAGCAAAATTCTATTAGAGGAGAAAGGTTACTGTTTGGCTATATAACAGTTAAGCGTACAGATGCTTTCATTTCAAATAACATAGCATAATTAATATTACTTCGCAAGAGCAACTGTACTAAAACCAAATCCTGGTTGCCTACCCGACATGTCGTTCAGGTGGGCAGTTATCCCCGGACTGGAAAGCGCCGAGGACGTTCCCCGGACTGGAAAGCGCCGAGGACTTTACTCGGGCAATCAGCGTCTTCCGTCCAACATGATTTCTATTGTTTCTATCTTGTCTTGAAATATCTCTTTAACGCTGCTTTCTTTTTATTGAAATGGAATTTTGCAAGATAAGGTAGATTTATCCGATGTGTTCTGGCATCCATGCATTCCCCGTTCCTGAGATAGCAAAAACCCTGCTCCAGTATTTCTCCCAACTGTTGGCAAGTCAAGTATACAACATCAGGATACTTTGTTTCGATTAGATAAAGCAGTTGATCAAGGCTCTCCAGAGATTTCTTCCTGAAGTTCTTTATCGAGCTGTGAAAGTTGATACTGTGTGTCTCAAGAATAGCCGGCTGTTGAGCTTTGAACAGGAAATCAATCTCAATAATAGCATCCTGACAGGCGTTCTTGCGTACAGGTTCAAAATTTACATTTCGGGTAAGATAAATCATATCCCATTGATTTCTTTCACCCAGTCTATTATCAGGTACCATACCCAGACGTCTGTTCCCTGCACCAATATACTTGATACCGTATTTGTGCCATATCCTTTCTGTATCGGAATTCCATGCGCATTTTGGAGCGGTAGTAACAACCGGAAGCAGACCAAACATTTTTTTGAACGTACTTATTCCATTCTTTATTCTCTCCTCTTGTTCTTTTAATGATAAAAAAACAAACGGATCAGTATCTGCTATATAATCATAAGAAAAATCCCTGTCTCTCATGGAAGGAATATATCGAATATGTTCCTTTATACAATCCAGAAGATCAGGTTCTCCTTTACGCAATGCCGCAAGCCACGCTTCATAATTAAAATGACATAGTCCATGATAACCGGGATAAATCAATCCTCTGTCAATCCCAGCCTTATACATATTTAACAATTTATCCCTATTTTGCCACAAGCCTGGGAAACCCTGGGAAAGGTCCATGGTATGAAACTCTTTGAATCCAGTATTTATGATCTTCTCAAAATCCGGATTGGCAACAATAAAGTTGCATGTAAAGATAGGTGGAAGTCCATAAGCATCTCCATGTTTGCTTAACACGCTGTAAAGAGCTTCAAGGTCCTCTTTCGTTTCAAGAGAATAATAGTCCCAATTACTCTGTCCTAATTGACTATAACCTTTAGCCTTTAGCCTCTCAAATGAGCCCGGATCACGCATCCCCAGCATGCCCCAGTCATCACTATCGAAAACAACAATTTTCTTATCAAGATATAAGGTAGAATTCATGGTCTTGTAATTTGATTATATGAGGGATTTCCATGTTTAGGTAAAAGTGCCTAAAGTGAACTAAAGTTTGAAGTGCCTAAAGTTTCGGAGGCGCTTTCAGCGCGTATTATTTTATTAAAATTAATCGTGCCACAGGCACAAACATTAACTTTAGCTCACTTTATACTTTAGGCGCTTCTCCATAATACTTCCTGCACAAATCATCAAATATTTTTATAAATCGTTTTACTACATTGGGCCAATCATAGGCATCACGTGCCAACCTCAGATCAAGAGTCTTTGGCATCTCTTTGTCTAGAATCTCTGAGATAACAGAGGCCCACTTATTATAATTTTTTATTGGTATAAATTTTCCAACACCATGTTTCTTCATCATATCTCCTGTGCCTCCTACCGGTGATGTTAATACTGGTAAGCCGCAAGCCATAGCCTTGATTGCCGATACAGAACAGCCTTCACTTTTTGAAGCAGACAAATATACATCAGAAGCCCAGTAAAGGCTGCGCAGCTTCTCTCCTGTCACATAAGGGTGAAAGACCGCCTTGTTTTGTACAACTAATTCTCTGGCAAGAGAGTGTAGAAAATCGCTATAAGATTTTTCACCACACCCCACAATAATTAAAGAAAAGTCATCCCTTTTTGAAATATTTTTAAAAACATTTATCAGTTTATCGAGTTGTTTTAACGTTACAAAAAAACTTGCAACCAGAAAGACAGTACGGTTGTCCGGAATACATAGTTTCTTACGCACATCTCTTTTTATCTCGTCTGACGGGACAGGAATCCAGAAATCAAAATCACAACCCATATTTAATCTTTCGATACGCCCGCGATAGATCATTTGAATGTTATCTAACGAAGCCAGGTTTTGCCCTCCAATCACATCAGCGTATTGTAAAATGCTGGAATAATTCATCTGTTCCATTAAGAGTTTGAGATAAGTGAGTGGGCGGTGAAAACCAAAGAACTCCTTTATAGGAGCCGCTTTTGTACCATGAGAAAGTAGAAAAATTGGAAATTCCTTTGTGGGGCCAAAGATGCGAATCAGCTCCAGGTTAAGCGGGGATGGAAATCCATGAAGCTGAAGGATTATACGTTTTCCCCTGAGAGCTGAAAGATGTGTAATTAATGCTTCGGAATTTATTCCCTTTTCAGAGATCACACCCGAATAGTATACTTTATCTTGGGCTGGGAACAACTTATGGACGACACCGGTTTTCAGACGTCTGGAATAAACTTTATCGGCTTTATAATCCGGTTGCCATACCTCCCATTCATATTGATCTGTCTGTTTTAAAACCGCTTCTCCTAACAAATCAGGCCACTCTCGTGTCCAGAATCCCAACCAGCTGCCATCCTCCTTTTCCCACCAGAAATCCGGTTTCTCATCTGGAAGATAGTGATAAGCCGGCTCGTGAGGCATTATGTTTATGATCTTAGGCTTGCTCGTACAGTTCATTTATTAATTAGGTCGCAGATTTCCCCGGACAAAAAGCGCCGAGGACTTTCCCCGGACAAAAAGCGCCGAGGACTTTCCCCGGACAAAAAGCGCCGAGGACTTTCCCCGGACAAAAAGTGCCGAGGACTTTCCCCGGACAAAAAGTGCCGAGGACTTTCCCCGGACAAAAAGTGCCGAGGACTTTACGCAGGTGCTACAGATAGTAATTTTGTCTTTTATCATTTTTTACAAAATGTCAAACATATTTTTATATTATTGAATACAGCTTTCTATATTTTCCGGCTTTAGCGTCTATCATTTAGTATGGCCTTTGTTCCATCCCTTTCAAAAGCAAATGGAAGCTTTCTCAGTCTGCTAAATGCCTTTCTTAATTCAGGCTGCTTTTCTACAGGGCAATAGAGTAGTGAAAATCCACCTCCACCTGTAATATTACCTCAACATGCATAGAAAAATATCAAATAGAGGATGCAATCTCGCCCGATTTACATCGTTTACATATGCTCAGGGAAAACTTGCCTATTGCAATGTCTCTCCTTATTTTTCTGTATCCGGGACTATTCCATATGTCTATCAGCTTGCTTTCACTTACATTTCCCACATCCACCTCATGCAAATAATCATGGCAGCAGATAAGCACATTGCCGGCATAGTCAATTCCTATCATATAGAATGGCCACCTTGTTCTACTACAGACAACTTCTCTTGACGCGTTTTTGACTGGAACCAGTCCGACACGATTGGTAATGACATGAAGTCTGTCATATGAAAATGTAATATTGCCTGCTCCATATTTCTCTCTATACTCCAGCACTTTCATCACACCTTCTGATGGTTCAGGTAAATGCTGCGTGACGGTAAACTTATTCACTCCTGCATCGATTAACTCTTTATACAAAGCAACATTCAAAAGTTCCCCGTTCGTATGCAGATTGATTATTAAACCACTGATTTTGCTCCTGGCGTATCTAACGAATTCTATCAAGCGGTCATCCAGCAAAGGTTCTCCGTAAGAATGGGGCATTAATTCTCCACACCATCCAAGTTCTGCCAACTCATCGATAATCTTGCGGAACAATTCCTGCCGCATTTTCTGTGTGTTTTTTATGAGTCCGCGGTCGTACAGGGAATTAGGGCAATACGGGCAACGGAGATTACATGCTGTAATTGTTTCCACGAAAATCTTGTCCACCAAACGCCAATCCAATGATAGCTTCAGATATAGCCAGCATTTAGCAATTGATAAGAAAAGTCTGATATTCGGTGGCATTGGAAGTCTCTTCATGATTTCCATCAGCCACTCTGCAACAAAATATACCCTGGATATGCTCATGTATTTTGAAAATATGTTAAGGGCTGAATTTCTACACAAATACATACATTTGTATCCTGCATTATGATGGTATTCCAGAAAATACTGCAGACATTTCTCCGTGCCTCCCATCCCCAATTGGTGAGAATATTTCACAATCTTCATTATGAAATAACCAGATACTGTTTCCGTTCAATTTATTTTAAATAGTACCCGCTGCATAATGCTCTCAAAACTCCCAGTACAAAACCTATATTGTAAACTATTGAATACGGAACCAGGCGCGGTTCTTTTTTATCCATTGCTACAAAATACCCTCTAATTATTTCCCTCAACGGATTCCGGTGAATGAGTATT
>JAIQZU010000079.1 GCA_021776915.1 Candidatus Scalindua sp.
GGCAACAAAGCCATTTGTTTACGATTACTATATCTATATGCCATTCATATACCTCCTTTCTTGAGGTATATTATACCAAAGACATTTCATGTTTACTAAGCCTTCTAATTCTTTTGTCCTTGTTATTATGACACAGTCTGCAATCGGTCGGGCAGGGATATTCTGATTTCGTGTTTTATATACACAATATGTGACTTTATTGCTATTTATAATTCCATTTACATGGTATAAAAACTTCCTAAACTACAAGAAGTATACCTGATTTACTGCAACTTGTTAAATATTTTATTATATATTTAGAAGGTGATCCAAGACCTTTCGGGGCTATTAATCACATATTTCATTTGACAGTTTCAGCTTGACCATGTCGTTTTATTGGCATATGATGGAGAAATAATTATGAAATTTATGTTAGGTGGCTATCGCGACAAAAGATTATCCTTCGACTCCGCTCAGGATGACGCAACACTAAATGCTAGGGATGATGTCACACTGAGCGGAGTCGAAGTGTTATCAACATTGAAATCCCTATACATCAAGTTAAAATGCATAATACTATTGACAACACTTTTCGTAGTGTTTTTAAATTATACGTCCGTAGCTTTATCATTACCTGAAGAAAAGGATTTCCATTCATATTGGTATAATTACGGCGCTGAAATAACGTGCTTCGAACTCGAACAGGGCCGATATGGCGAGATTCATTCAGGTCATGTAGTCTTAATATTTGTTACAGAGCCGTTTCTTCCCGACATACAGGTAAAGGCAGATTTCGAGGCATCCCGTGAAAAGAGCATACCCGTCTTAAAGCTCAACCTTATCAAGAGATTTGATACGGGTATTTATGACTACTCCATGATGAAATCCGTATTTACGCCGATTCCTTCAGAACAACATCAATTCAGCAAGACATTAAAAGTATCAACTACAAGGCAGGACTGGTGCGGCCATGTCTATCTACAGTATAATCTTGAGGGAGATCACTATAAAGTAGAGCAATATTCGTATTTTGAAAAGGAAGGAGACAAGACTGTAAACATACCGTCCGTGCACCTGGAGGATGAAATATGGACGCGCATACGAATTGATCCCAAAACCCTTCCATTAGGGAAAATCGAAATGATTCCCGGGAGTTTTTTCACTACATTGCGCATGATTGACTTAAGAGCGGAAAAGGCCGTTGCAGAATTGACAAACACGCAGGAAGGAGATAGGGGGGGTGTCTCTCAGTATACGGTGAAGTACCCATCCCTTGGCAGAACTCTTTCTATCCGTTTCAACCGGAATTTCCCTCATGATATTCTATCCTGGAGCGAGACCTGTCCGAGTGGCTCGGGAGAGGATGCAAAAGTACTGACAACAAAGGCAACACGCACACATGCCGTCATGGTGGATTACTGGAATAAAAACAGCGTAAAAGACCTCAAGCTCAGAAAAGAACTGGGTTTGATAAAGTGATTCATTAAGAAATTCACCGCAGAGAGCGCAGAGAAGAATTATAGATGCAGTAAGTTAGAGATAAAATGTTGTGATTTACGATTTGAAAACACATATGTCTTGGTTAAAGAGTTACATGAGGGAATTGTGTCAAGTGGCGGGATGTGGCCCCTGTTTGTTTCAACTAAAACCTGGAGATTAATTTTTCATATTCCGAATGCGAGCCAATCCAGAACCAGGTAATAGTATTACCCTCCTTTAGCCCAAGTGCCCGATAACCACGACTGATACGAACAGAATAAAGAGGTTCTGTGCTGTGAATGGATTTGAAATGAAGGCTAGGATGGTTAGGGTTGTTATTCAATGCTTCATAGGCTTTTACAGCTTGGTTCTGGACGTCTTTGGGAAGTGCATCAAAAAGATTCCAAAACTCTTTCGTAGTGCGGGATATCATTTTGTCTTAGATGCAGGATCAAAGGGAAGCGTTTCTCCTTGTTTAATCTCATTACGAACTTTTGTTGCAAGTTTAGAAAGAGGTTCCTGAGAATTGGTAAAAGATGTTTCCCACTTCTTTTCATCTTCTAATTCTTCCAATATAATGGCAGCAATGGCGTCTTGAGAAGAGTCAGCTAGTTTGGAAGCTTGGTTAAATGCTTTTTTTAATAGTTTGGTCATAATCTATAATTCTATTCAAAAACTTGTAACAAACAAGTGAAAAATTAAGAATTAATGGTTATAGAAAATCTCCAAAAGCACGACGCACACATGCCGTCATGGTGGATTACTGGAATAAAAACAGCGTAAAAGACCTCAAGCTCAGAAAAGAACTGGGTTTGGTAAAATGAATAGGACTCAGATAAAACGCAGATAACGGGAAAAAGAATTCTCACGCGAAGGCGCCAAGTACGCAAAGTTTCAAATCATTTTTCCTCTTGATTTTAGTATTTACTAAAGTATTATATCGCTAGTAACTTACGACCTACCAAATCGATATACCATCAGATGATGGATATACTTTTCATAAATTAAGTTTATTTTTACAAGGATGTAAAAATATGAACTTTTCCACTGACGTATCATAGTATAATATAAATTATGTTACTCGAAATAAATGGTATCTGTATTTTAACTGTTAGGAATGATAGGTAATAATTGTGGCAACCAAATCTAAATCACAAGCCAAGCGCAAACCAATACAATCTTATGCGTTTATTGATACAAATATATTTTTAGATTTTTACAGGGCTAAAACAGAAGCAACTTTATCTATGATAGAGAAGTTAGATAGCGTAAAAGGTAGAATTATATGTACATACCAAGTGGAGATGGAGTTTCTTAAGAATCGCCAGGGAGAAATAACTAACATACTTAGAGATTCAGTGTTAAACGTAAATAGCAATCTTCCTGCTGTTATATCTGACACTCAGCTAAGTGAAGCCCTAAAAATTCATCAAAAGGACATAAAGAAAAAGAAGCATCAGCTTGAAAAACAAGTCCTGAATCTTGTCAGAAATCCTGGTAAGAATGATCGCGTGTTCAAAGTACTCGATAATATTTTTAATAGTAAGTCAAACCATGTACTGACAAGAGATATGCCAGTGAGACAACAAATTAAGAAAAGAGCTTGGCGTCGTTTTATTCTTGGGTATCCACCTAGAAAAAATAGGGATACTTCTATAGGTGATGCACTGAATTGGGAATGGATCATTCAGTGTGCAAAAGAACTCAAAGGAAAGTTTATCATCGTTTCCAGAGACTCTGATTTTGGTTCAGAATTCTCAGGAAACTATTTCTTAAATGATCAGCTAAAGTCAGAATTTCGAAACAGGGTAGGTAAGAAATCGATTATATTAACAAGAAAACTATCAGATGCGCTGAAGCTGCTAGAAGTACATGTTACTAAAGAAGAGCTAAAGTCAGAGGCTGAGGTGTTATCAATTACCAGTCAACGACCTAACACTGCTAGTATTCTTGAGGCTCTTAACAAGCCATTGTTCTCGGATGAATCTAAAGAGGGATTTAAAAGAATGTCTGAAAAACTTGAAAGGTTCAAGGAACAAATGCAGATCATTAGCCAAGCACTTAGAGGGCGCAATGATGATTTGTAAAAATGTGATCCAGTTGGACGCTTTGCGATCCTGAGTGTAACCGCTACCTAAAAAGGTCAAAATAACAAATGCGAGATAGAAGTGCTATAGATACAATATTAGGGTATTTTTATCAATTCGATTGTTCAATAGAAATGTTGCTTGCTCTTCAAAATAATTCTGACACTATAACTGTTGAAGGAATTGAAGACATTGATATTAATTCTGCATCCAAAGAAACTGCCATTCAATGTAAATATTATTCAAAAACAGCATATAATCATTCAGTTATTGCAAAACCTATTCGACTAATGCTTTCTCACTACAAAGAAGTTAAAGAAGGTAGAAAGCCTAAGATCAAATACAAAATTTATGGCCATTATAAATCTGGGCAATCTAAATTGCCATCTCCAATAACTATAGATTTCTTAAAAACTAAATTTTTATCTTATAGAAGAGATGGAATTAATTACGAGCATCACATTGTCTTAGGTCTCAGTGATAATGACTTGGCTGAGTTTCTCGATTTGCTTGATATCGATATTAAAGCGAGGACTTATGATGCACAGCTCAACAAAATTATTAAAATTCTTCAGGCCGAATTTTCCTGTGACAAATTTGAGGCTGATCATTTTTATTATAGCAACGCTTTACAAACAATTAAAGATATTGCAATAAAAAGCAATGTGTCAGACCGGGTAATTTCTAAAGGTGATTTTTTAAATAAGATAAACAAGAAAGAACTTCTTTTTGATTTATGGCTGTTAAAATTAAAAGGTAAGGAAAAGCACTTTAGAGCACTTAGAAAAAAATATTTCTCAAGTTTGAACACTTCACCCTTTGAACGCTTCTTTTTGTTCGAAGTTCCGGACAGTTTCAAACAAAACGAATTAAAAGAATTGCTATTTACAATTTCAAGAAAATGGTCAAAGTTGACAAAAAGAACTACTGAGCCATTTTGCCCATATGTTTATCTTCACAATTTACCGAAAGAAAAACTAATTGAGATAAAAGTTGAATTGCAAAATGAGGATTTTAGTTTTATTGATGGATATGATTTTCAAGGAGCATCATTCAGTCATAATTCGTTAGTTAAACAAGCAAGTCATAATAACGTAATTAAAATTAAGATACTGAATGAATTAGATTATATCGACTTGGTGTTAAGTGATATTTCTGCAACTAAAGAGGTGTATCAATTTTTCTTGTCTTCACCTTTTTATGATAATTCAAGCAATGAATTAAAGCATGTCAAAATTCAGATTAATGAATTAACTGATATTAAGGAGATTATCTAAGATGGCTGAGCAAAATGAGAAAATGAATGCAGAGGTTATTGCGGTCTATCCGAACAAAGTGAAAATATCCGTAGATAAATTAGATGATTTTAAAATTGCTGATGAAGAGTTGAAAGTTGGTTCTTATTTAAGAATTGCAGATAATGAAAATGCCATACTCATTGCTATAATTGAGAACTTTTCAATTGAAGTGAGTGAAGAAGGGAGAAGGAAATATATTATTGAAGCCAATCCATTGGGAATTATAAAAGATGGCAAATTTCAAAGGGGTGGAGATTCAATCGCCATTCCACCTAAAAAAGTTGAGCCAGCTGAAAATGATGAAATATCCAAAATTTATGAGGAATCCATTGAAAAAGAAGACAAATTTATTTTTTCATCGCTATCTTCAAACCGAGATATAAAAGTCCCAGTAGATGGAAATAAATTCTTTAACAAACATATTGCCGTTATAGGTTCAACGGGTTCAGGAAAATCACATACTTTAACAAAAATAATTCAAAATGCTGTTTTGGAGAAAAACGGTGATTATGAATTGAATAATTCACATATAGTAATTTTTGATATTCATTCAGAATATCGCTCTGCATTCCCAAAAACAAATATTATTACAGTAGAGGATTTAGTATTGCCGTACTGGTTGTTAAATAGTGAAGAATTAGAAGAGATCTTTTTAGAATCTGGTGACTTTAATAACTACAATCAAGCATCTGTTTTACGTACAGTAATTACAGAAAACAAAAAGGTTCATAATGAAACTATGAAAAAAATATTTTTTGACAGTCCGATTAAATTTGATATTGATGAAGTTCTTAATTGCTTAATGAATATTAAGAATGAAACTCGCACATCCGAAAGTCCGAATGAAATTCAATTTAAAGATGGGGCTAAAGATTTTGCAAGTGAAGAAGATAAGATTAAAAAGTATTTTTCTGCTCAATTTGAATTCAATCCTACACAGAGATCAAGTAAAGAAAAGGTTGGAATTTCAAAAGGTGTTTATGCGGACGGAACTCTGGATAAATTTGTATCAAGATTTCAAGCTAAAAAGAATCAGGATAGACTTAATTTCTTATTTGGAAGCAAGTCTAAATCGATTTCTTTCGAAGATACTTTGAAGCAGTTTATAGGATATCAGGATGATAAAAAAACAAATGTTACTATAATCGATTTGAGTGGTGTCCCATTTGAAGTTTTAAGTATTACAGTGTCATTAATTTCAAGGCTATTATTCGAATATGGCTACTATTACAAGCGATTGCGCACTAGAACAAATCCTGATGAAAAAATTAACAACGATGTGCCATTATTATTAGTTTATGAAGAAGCTCATAAATATGTACCCAGAAGTGACTTAGCCAGATACAAAGCCTCAAAAAATTCAATTGAAAGAATTGCCAAGGAAGGGCGTAAGTATGGTGTTACATTGCTTCTTGCAAGCCAAAGACCGTCTGAAATATCTGAAACAATATTTTCTCAATGCAATAATTTTATTGCAATGCGCTTGACAAATCCAGATGATCAAAATTATGTAAAGCGGTTATTACCTGATACACTAGGTACCCTGATTGATACATTGCCAGTATTTAAAGCAGGAGAAGGAATATTAATAGGTGATGCAATTGTGTTGCCTTCGATTGTAATGATAGATGGATGCGATTTACATCCTTCATCGAATGATATCCCTTATTGGGATTTATGGAAAGAAAAATGGAAAATGGTTGATTTTACTAAGATTAAAGACGAATGGTATAGTTGAGAACACAACACTATCCATTCTGTGAAAAGTGTATAAAAGAATAACATAGACGTTGAGTTGCGCATGTACATTAAATGAGCGAAACCGTATACAATCAATTTCATTTTACTATGAATTTGCTTACTTGGCAAGATTTCCAAGTATTGTGCTTCTATTACCTAAAATCTATAAATTATAATCCGCGTCTTGGACAGATTTCCGGTAAAGATAAGGGACAAGATATCTATGGAACTGGCCCCAATGGTTCCTTTATTGCTCATTCAACGATAAGCAAAACGAAACTAAGAGGAAAGCGGGGAAAGTTACATAACGATGTTTTGAATTGTGTGCAAAAATGTTTACCGCTAAATACACCGAGGCAAGAACTTATTTTTTTCTCTAGGAAATCTGTTTTTGGTGATCCAGTTGAGGAAACAAAATATATAGAGCAAGAGTTAATGCCTGAACTAACTGAGGCTGACCCTCGATATAAAAATGCAGTTCCTTTAATTAGTTTAATATCTGGTAATCAACTTATCAGGGAAATTGCTTCATTAAGTGATGACTCACTAGCTTATAAGTTTCTTCAGTCCCGTGTCAAAAAATTTTTTACTGCTACTTGTGCATCCGATGACGAAGTCTCCCTTTTAGAAGAATGTTATCCCTCTGACTTCCAATGCAGTGAAAATGATTTTAAAGACATCGTTTTCAAATATGATCCCTCTATCCAATTAGAACTTAAGGAGGAATTACTTCATGATATTCTGCAATTTTCATGGAATATGATTGTATTCCGCCCTTTCTTTGCACTAACGCTACTACAAAGTGAAGAGGAAATTCCGATACAGCTAAGGGTTGTATTATTGCCTCTTTGCAAAATTGCTCTGTGTAAGCCTATAACTTCACAAGAAGTCAACACATTTCTTTCCACTCTTTCAAGTGAATCATTTTTAATTGATGGCAAATCGATACACATCCATAAGGTTTTGGTTAGCCGATTTGTGAAATGTTTTTTCTACCAATATACTGACATTCTGAAAGAAAATTCAGTTCGTAAGAATCTTGAATTTCTTGCACTAAACGGAGGAGAGTTCTGGGGACTGTTTTTTGTTGATATTTATCTCCGCAATGTCTGCAACTATTTATTTCTACCAGACCCCATTGCGGCCACCTTAAAACAAGTATCTCTTGAGTATAGGAGCAGTCATGTTGCAAACCCTATTTCTAAGCTATGGCCTTTTCTTTCAACGCCTATTGCATCTTCTCGCAAGTTTACACAAGAGGATTTCCAGAATACTATCATTAATATTGCACAAGAATGCCAAAATACTATAGAATGTAGTTGGTGTCTTAGTGCATTGCTACGAATTATGCCCCTTTATAGCACTTCAGAGGATGAACTCGATTATGTTGAGATGGTACGTACTCTTATTGAAGCATTCGACTCTTCTATAGTCATTAATTCCCCTCAACTGCAATACAGTTATCTAAATAATTTATTAAGAGGTTTTCTTCGAACTAAGAACCTTGAACTCCTCATACAATACGAAAAGCAGTTTTCCATACGCCACGGTAAACTCCTTCCTCCTCAGATAATACAATTACAAATGGAGTTCGCGTCTAGTCTTTACATCGTGTTTCAATTCAAAGATGTAGAGGATATAGCATTATTACAGTTTTGGGAGTTAATAGAGTCTAAAGTTACATTGATAGATCATACTCTCTTCACAAATTATTTAGTATTGAATAAACCAGAACTTAAAATAAATCCGTCATTAAAGGATAAACGTACCGTTTCTCTATGGTTATCCAAGTACTCTGCCACACTCATTCGTCTTTATGCAAGGCCGCGCATAGCAAACAACTTGCTCACAGCGAGAGAATATCGAGCATCCACGCGGGTTTATAATAATAGACCTATATTTGGCACATCTGTCCTCAGTGCCTTAAAGAGATCTATAAAATTATACCCCAAATCCAACTCATCCTTTTATGCCAATTCATTACGCACGTTTTCTCTTATTCCTAAAAATAAGAATATAGAACTGATGTTTCATTATATTAAGTATGCATTGGAGGCTGATAGGTATACTGTTCTTCGTAATTCAAAGGATATTGGGGAAGCTATATTTTCATGTTACTATTATAGTAATCCAGGTATGCAATCTGAAGTATCTATACTGTCTGATCGCTTTGCAGAACTTACTGACATTGGAATGGGTGAGGCAAAGTTACATTGGGCCTATTTTGCTGGGGTTAAATATGAATCTAATAGTATCGAACATGAGTTCCTAAAAGAGCTAGGTGGCCATATTGCTCGGGGTAGAGAAAAGGTTCATCAACTTGCTTTAAAACACGATGAAGATGTTGCTGTTATATTTCCTTACACTGTTGTTGAAATGATTAAACGTTTTGCGGAAAGAAGCAGTTTATTTGCGCAAGCATTGTTGTCGGATATGACCAACCCCGATATATGGAATATTATGGGTACAACTCTTGTAAATGCAGAAAAAAGTAGAGAGGGCGACTACCTATCAATAGCAGCAACCTTTTATGCTTACGCAAAGTGTTTTACACGAAGTAGAAAAGATTATGACCAGAAATATTGTTATAACTATATTCGTTGTGCATCCTTGGCACACAAACATGAAATGCGTATTCCAAGTAGTGATTTTATTAGTGCTGTAGTACTCTATCTTTCGAGAAAACAGTCGAAGTCTTTCAAATTCAAAGAGGAATGTACCAAGCCGTTTTTTGATTTAATAGAGTTTTATTGGAATGACATTTCTATAGATACTCGTAAAACATTTACTGAAGTAATTGGATACATTGGTTGGGCAAAGAAGGAGTTAGTATCTAGACAACTACAGATATAGCAGATATAGGAAATATAGGAGATATGTTTCTAGGACCGCTTCCAGGGTCAGACCTTGAAAGCAGGGAAACTGGTATCACATCTTGAAGGTCAGAAAAGGTAAGTCCTTCCATGACTACCCATCCTCTTTTAGTGTATTGTATCGCTTTAATAATTTCTTATCTCACTTTATTACCTCGTCGGCATATCCACGACTAGCGTCTCCTCCGCGGCCGTCTGCGACTTCCCTTCGACCCGCTTTGGAGCGGCAGGCGCGGCTCGCCTCCACCGGGGGGCAGGATAGTGTCGTCCTCCGACGCGACCCAAACAAAACGTGACTGTGATTTGGTCCCCTTACTCCCCTTGTAGGCGGGGACCCGGTAACGCCGCACATGAAAGCCGCAGCTCATCAAGAGCCGCTCGTATTCTTTACTCGGCTCAGTTGCCCACACAGCCAGACTCCCCTGTTCGTGCAGTGCATGGCGACATGCCTGGATTCCTTCATAACCGTACAGACGCTGGTTCCCTGAATTGGCTATCGCGCTGGGACCATTATCGATATCCAGCAGGATCGCATCGAATCTGTTATTGGAACGTGAGATAAGCGTTACCAGATCTCCCATCTTGATCTCAACTCGTTCGTCCTCCAGTGACCGGCCGTTGATCTCCCCGAGAAACTCACGATTCCATTCGACTACAGCACTCATCAGTTCACTTACCACCACTTTGGCATGGGGGCTGGTCATGTCAAGTACCTGGCGTAGGGTATAGCCCAAACCCAGGCCACCGATGAGTATGGTTGGCGCCTTGCTGCCGGTCAGATGCGCACATCCCAACCGCGCGAGTTCCAGTTCCGACTCATGCTGGAGACTGTTCATCAAATCCAGACCGTTGATCTTGATCGAGAAATCACGGTCATGCCGAAAAAGCTCCATCTCTCCCCCGTCCGGTGTCCGGGCTGTGGCTAATCTTACTGTTGGTTTCATTGTTTGTGTCTTTCCTGACAGATACTTAGTTATACTGGAATCTTAAAGACCGCCTTCTTCACAAATCCCGGAGATTCGCCATATTTAACCCCGGGCATATGAGCATCCTCCGGAAAGAATACCATAAAGCTTCCTTCTTTAAATGCAAGAAAGTCAACATCTCCTTCTAATTTCTGAAAATCCTTTCCTGCATCATAGGGAAACTCCTCGCACCCTGACTTGTGACAGACGCCCATTGATTCCGTGCCATCAATCATAAATTGAACATCTATATATTTCTTATGACACTCTATAAAACAATCTGAAGCCTCCCGGGCCTGGTATCCTTCGATGACTACATAAGCGCCATCATTATTGATTTCATATCTTCCTTCAGGACGTTTAGAAATTGGCTCTGAGTCTAAAAACTTAATTACGTCTACAAAGTACTTATTAAGGCGCACATATTCTTTGAAATTCTCTATCTTACCGTAGATCATAATTTACGTTTCACCTATGGATTTGGATTGTAAACAGAATAATTATGATTTTACAATCACCTTATCAGCATATTCACTTGGTCCTGCAATTTCAGTTTGACTATGATATCCTTCATTATATGATATTTTCAAGGATTTTATTATACGTTTCAATTAACGGAAAAACATACAAATTTTGCTGCTTCAAGTTAAAAGCATATTCAATATATTTCGAGGGGGGGGGGGTAGGTTGTGGAATATACAAAAAGGATTGTCTCTAGTCCTGATATAATGCTGGGGAAACCGGTTATAAAAGGTACGAGAATTACTGTTGAACTCATATTGAGGAAAATGGCTGAAGGAATGACTATTGAAGAACTATTAGGAGCTTTATACACACATTACAAAAGACGACATACTTGCTGCTGTTTCCTATTTTGCAGATGTTATATCCAGAGAGGAATTAATTGCACCATAAAATTATCGCTGATGAAAACGTAGCTTTCAGAATAGTAAGTAAACTTAACTTATAACGGGTCATGTCCATTTTGTTATTATCTGCTGATTATTTCGTTTAAACCTTCTATAATTATTTCTAATTCCTCTGAAGAAATAGAACCGATTTTTTTACCAATACGTTCTATTGAAAGTGTCCTGATTTGGCTTATTTTCACCCAGGATTGCTTTGGTATACGAGTTGATTTAATTTCAAAAGTCAATGGAAAGCCTGCATGCTGTGCCTGGCTTGTAATCGCAACTGCAATGACTGTTTCTGATCTTTGGTTAAAGATGTCCTGGCTGATTATAAGGACAGGGCGTAGTCCTGCTTGTTCTCTCCCGCAAACCGGGTTTAAATCTGCCCATCGGACATCTCCTCTTAGTATTCTGGCCATTCGTCTATTTCCCTGGAAAGACCTTCTTCAGCTAAAGACTTTTCAAAAGCTGGATCTAACTTGGCACATTCTCTGGCTAATCGGCTTTTATCAAGTCTTTTTAACTTTTCCTCTAAAGCTTCCTCAAAAGCCCTGCTTCGACTGGGAAAAATGTGTTGACTTACAAGTCTGTCCACTCGATCAAGGGTATTTTGATTAATTGTAATAGCAACTTTATTTCTATTCATTTCATACCTTCTGAGTATGATAATATATCATACCTGAAGAATACAAGCATTAATTTGACTTGCATATAATGGCGAGGTTAAGCTTCGTCGTTGCCGAAGGGCTGCGCCCTTCGGTAATATTTACTTTTATATTTATTCTACATTCATCGGCATATTATAGTAGAGGATTGTGTGTGTCAGGGTGTAATCGGCATATTATCTACTAATACTGATTATTCTCTATCCGGTCAATACCTCGTCTGCATATTTACTTGTTTGTGCAATCAAAACAAAGTTTTTCATGTCAACCCTTTTGATCTTCTCAAGAGCTTCCGCCTCTGTCTTTCCTCCGCTCATATGCCTCTCAAGCAGCCTTTTCTCGCAGACATCCCTCTCTACTTCGAGGAATATTTTTAGGTCAATAGTATCCTTAATATCACACCATCCTTCCATATCAGCAAACAGATAATTTCCTTCTGTAATTATTATTTTATGATGTGGTTCGATAGACAAGGCATTATCAATAACATCATGGGTCTCGCGGGAATATATTGGGGCCTTTAAGTTTTCACCCAGTTTAATTCTATTAAGCATAGAAAGATAAGCTTCCACATCAAATGTTTCCGGAGCGCCCTTTACAGAGAGAAGGCCTGATCTCTCAAGTTCAATATTTTTCCTGTGAAAACCATCCATAGGAAATATCTGCGTCAGATCACTCTTCGCTTTAGAATTAATTAACTCTTTCAATTTTACTGCAAAAGTGGATTTTCCTGACCCGGGACCACCTGCGATACCAACAATAAATCTATTAGAAATATTTATGTTAACTTTTGAAAGAATAGTTTCAGCGATACACTCTAAATCATTTGGAAATCTTTTATCCATTTAAAGTAAGTGACTAAAGTGATCTAAAGTTTAAATTGCCTAAAGTTAAGAAACAAACAAGAAACCCGTCTTTTGCTTTTGACCACAGTTTCCCTTTGAGTTCTTAGCGTCTTTGCGAGAAAACCACCTTTCGTCTTTAACATCAGTGTTTATCTGTGAAGATCCGTGGCTAAATTATATGTTTTTTTCTTTTGTTGTGAAATTAGACCTGACCAAAGCCAGAAAGCAGGCTGATGAGATACCCGCCGAACCAAATATCATACACATCACCATGATCTGGTATCTTGCGGCTATAAACGGAGATACTCCGGATAGAATTTGTCCGGTCATCATTCCTGGCAGGGAAACCAGTCCTACTACCAGCAGGGAGTTTGTAATAGGGATAAGAGAAGTGCGAAGTGCTATAATACGTGCCTGTTCATATGGAACGTTCCTGTTAATCTCTGCCTCTAATCTTTCTACTGCAAGGCTGACGCTATTCATCGCGTTAGCGAAAATCATCCCTGCAAGAGGGATAGTATAACTTGGCAGATACCATGGGTGCAGATTTAGGACACCCTGCGTTATCAATAATAAGATTATGCCTCCACCTATCGAAATAGCCCCAAAGGATTTCAGATATAAAACCCTTCGAGGGATTGTTTTTGTATGCAAAGCAATCCAGCTTGATGTAAAAAGCATAACAGCCAGAACGGCAATAACGATCAGGGAACTATCCGATTCGAAAATATATGTAAGGAAATACCCTATCAGCAGAAGCTGGATAAGCATCCGAAAAACGGCGTAAATTGACCTTTTGTAACCAAGCCCCCATTTCCAGATAATTACAATAACAACGATAACCGGGATGAAGGCTAGTACTAAATTTGTAAAAGGTATTGTCTGAATTGAATTATTCATAACTGATAGATGAAGAGGAGGTTTACTTCCTGATATACATACCCTCGCTGTTTGGACATAATTTGAAACCAAACTTTTGATAGAAAGCCGGCACATCCGCAATCATTGAAATGTAAGAACCTTCAGGAGCGTTCTTATCCAGATATGTCGTGATTGCTTCCATTAAAGAGCGTCCAAGTCCCTTTCCCTGATATTCCGGTTCAATCGCAACATCCACTACTTCATAATTGCAACCGCCATCACCTATAACACGCCCCATGCCTATTACTTTTTGATCATCGTATACGGTTACTGCAAAAAGAGTATTAGGAAGTCCCAGTTCGGCAGCTTTACGGGAGCGGGGACTCAGGCCTGTGTTCTTCCGCAACCTGAGATAGGAATCAACATCAGGAATATGGTGTTTAATCTCAAGCATAGTTCAATCTTTTTCATCTAAATGATACCACTCAGCATTTTCAAGCCAATCATCAGGTTGTGAAACAAAACCGATTATATTTTCCAGTAGAACACAATGATTTCTTTCTTCCTCTGCCAGCTTTAGAAATATTTCCTTTCTATGCGGATCTTTCTCTTCGTCAGCTCTTTCAAGATAAAATTTTTCACTATCTGCCTCAACTTCTCGTGCCTTCTTATAGAATTCTACCTGTGAGACATCAACATCAATGTCTTTCTCTTCTTTCATCCTCATGAAAACATTTTTTACTTTTGTTAATACCTCTGTATCCGGCGAAAATTCTGTTTTATCATTTCTTTGCATGCTCAAAATTACATTATAATGTTTTGCTTCAGAGTCTGCCATCATAGTCAGTATATTCTTAAGCCCTTTGTTATTTGTTTTCTCAGCCAGATCAAGGTAGAAATGTCTGCCATCCACTTCCATTTGCATTGCGTATTTATATATATCCATTTTAATCCTCCCTCTTTAAAGTTTTCTTAAAAAGTACGAATCCACCAATTTAGGTTAATTTGCTGATAGTTACATATTCTCAATAACCCTCTCACCGAATTCTGAGGTAGACACTGTGGTAGCGCCTTCCATAAGTCTTTCAAGGTCATAGGTAACAGTTTTCTTCTCTATGGCCCCGGAGACACCTTTCGTGATAAGGGCATCAGCTTCTTTGAATCCTATTGTGTCCAGCATCATTGCTGCAGTCAGAATCAGGGAACCCGGGTTCACCTTGTTCTGATTTGCATATTTTGGCGCAGTGCCATGGGACGCCTCAAAGACGAATGTGTCCTTAGCCATATTTGAAGAAGGCGCAAGTCCCAAACCACCTACCTGAGCCACAATAGCATCTGAAAAATAGTCTCCGTTCAGATTTGGCATTGCAAGTATATCATATTCTTCAGGTCTGGTCAGTACCAATTGCAACATGGCGTCTGCTATCCTGTCTTTTACAACAATCTTACCATCAGGCTGTGTTCCGGAATATTTCTCGTATAGCTCATCTTCGGTAATTGTATAATCTCCGTACTCTTCTCTGGCAACTTCGTATCCCCAGTTTCTGAAAGCGCCCTCGGTAAACTTCATTATGTTGCCTTTATGGACGAATGTTACACTCTTCCTGTTATGTGATACTGCATAATCCAGAGCCATCCTTACCAGCCTTTTAGTACATCCGATTGAGATGTTCTTGATTCCAATTCCTGAGTCATCACTAATTTTGGTACCCATGTTTGAATTGAGAAAATCTATTACCTGCTTTGCCTCCTTGCTTCCCTGCTGCCACTCAATTCCGGAATACACATCTTCGGTGTTCTCCCTGAATATGACCATATCCACTTTCTCCGGATGTTTAACAGGACTCGGAGCTCCCTGGAAATAGCGGATGGGCCGTACACACGCATACAGATCCAACACTATTCTAAGAGTAACGTTAAGAGATCTGAATCCCTTTCCGACAGGTGTGGTCAGAGGGCCCTTCAGGGCAACATGATAATACTTGATTGCCTCTACTGTGTCTTCCGGAATAAGTTCGCCAAACTTTTCATCCGCCAGTTCACCGGCATAGACCTCATACCATGCAATCTTTTTCTTTCCTGAATATGCCTTTTTCACTGCAGCGTCAACAACCATCCTGGTAGCTTTCATTATGTCAGAGCCAATACCGTCTCCCATAATAAACGGTATGACGGGGTTATCAGGCACTATAAGTTTTCCATCTTTAACCGTTATAGCTTCACCTTCTGTTGGTGGTGAAAACTTCTTAAATTTTATCATCATTCACCCTTTCTATTTGTACTAAATTAGTATTGTAAGTGGATCCTCCACCCATATCTGCCAGTCTGTCCGGCGTTGTCTGGTTACTGTTGCAGCCGCCTGGACTCAGGCTGTTCCACCAGATACCCTTATTGACCGCCACACCCACTTTAACATCGTCGCACACAGAGGCCCAGACTTTAAATTCTCCGCGTTCGTTAAACACCCTGACCATGTCTCCTGTTTTTATACTGCGTTCCTCCGCATCGCTTACGTTCAATTCCAGAATTGGTCTCTCATCTTCATCACTTGAATTACGAATATTTGCGAAATTAGAATTCAGAAATGATTTTGCTGAGGGAGTAAGCAGATAGATTGGATGTTGTTTATACAATTCCGGTGAAGTTAAAGGCCCTTCCGCGACAGGTACATGAGCAGGAAGAGGGTCATAACCATCCAGTTTCATTTTTTCAGAATAGAATTCTATCTTTCCGGAAGGAGTACGGAATTTAAGGTCATTATACGGCATATGAAATTCATCAGGGATATTCAAACGAATCGCTCCCTCTTTTTGCAAACGTTCCAGCGTTATACCTTTTAAATACCGGTTGTCAATCTCCAGTGCCTCGTTGATTATGTCAATAGCCGTATCTTCAAAACAACTATTACTGAAATCCATTGCCTTTGCTAATGCATTAAATGTATCAATATTAGGCCTGCTTTCTCCCAACGGTTCAATTACCGGTTCATTCAACTGGAGTGACAGATGGAAGTATGAGTGGTGAAGGTCTGTATGCTCAAATTCTGTTGTGGCAGGCAGCACTATATCTGCATAACGTGCGGTATCTGTAAGCATCTGATCATGCACCACGGTAAACAAATCTTCCCTTTGCAGACCCTCAATAACCTTTCGTTGATTAAAGAGTACGGCAGCAGGATTAGAGTTGTAAACATATAGACCATAAACTCCGGGATCTTCATTTAAGAGTGTCTGTCCCAACCGGTTCATATTAATTGTTCGTGGGGAGTTTATACAGAGCTCATTTCGCTCTAGTATGTCCCACATAATCGGAAACGCTTCACTCGTAGGGTAAAACATTCCCCCGCCGGGATACTCCCATGCACCAACCAGGCCTGGAAGACACGAAATTGTGCGTATCATCATACCCCCGTTTGTATGATGCTGCATACCGGAACCTGCGTAAATAAACGATGGCTTACCTTCAGCATAGATAGTGGCAAACTTCCTGATGGTTTCTTTATCAACGCCGGTTATAGCTTCAACCCTATCCAACGGGTACTCTTGAACTCTCTCTGACAATGCTTCAAATCCCACTGTATGATTATTTACAAATTCATCATCATACAACGATTCATTAATGATTACATTCATAACGCCAAGTGCCAGTGCAGCGTCGCTTCCCGGAGCAGGTTGAATGAAGAGGTCTGCCATTTCAACAGATTTAACCCTGTCAGGGTTTATGACTACATATAAAGCGCCGTTTTTCTTAGCTTTCTTTATGAGTGGAATCTGATGGATGTTGGTATAATATGGATTTGTTCCCCATGAGATTACCATTTTTGATTGTGGTATTGCTAATGGGTCAGCGCCAAAGGATGCCCCTAATGTGTACTTATAACCAATTCTTCCACCTTTGGAACAAATGGTTCTGTCAAGCCTGGAAGCACCCAGGCGGTTAAAAAAACGCTTGCCAGCCACGTTCCCATTAACCAGTCCCAATGTACCTGAACCGCTGAATGGCAGGATAGAGTCACTGTCATATCTGGAAATGATGTTCTTAAATTGCGATGTGATTGTCTCTATTGCCTCATCCCAGGATATTTTCTTAAATTTACCTGCCCCTTTCACACCAACCCTTTTAAGAGGATATAAAACTCTGTCCGGGCTGTAAACCCTTTCCGGATAGTTCATCACTTTTTGACACAGAAAACCTCTGGTGAGAATATGATCCGGGTCTCCCTTGACCTTAACCAGCTTACCGTCTTTTACGTACGAAATTATTCCGCATGTATCAGGGCAGTCGTGCGGACAGACACTTCTTAGTTTTTTATTCATTTTTATTTGACTGAATACGATAATTTTCTTTGTACTGTGAATGAATACTAATCATAACAATTCGTTGCCAACAAGTAAATAGAGCATGATTATTATTTTGTTGAAAATTAATTATTATTTATGATAATCGGATAATGGAAATTCAATACGAAGAACTTATTCTTACTACTCTCCTTGCTGCAAAGCGAGCAGGAGAAGCAATCCTTGATGTATACGGTTCAGACTTTGCGGTTGAGCAGAAAGATGATAAATCCCCTCTGACTTTAGCAGACAAAAGGTCGCACGAGATTATCGCAGGCGTTCTGGAACAAACTATCACTGTTAACAACTCCACAGTACCTGTTTTAAGTGAAGAAGGAAGAGACATTCCCTATGATGAAAGAAAGAAATGGGAATATTTCTGGCTTGTTGACCCTCTTGATGGGACAAAGGAGTTTGTCAAGCGAAATGGAGAGTTTACCGTAAATATCGCACTCATCTATAAACACAAACCGGTTCTCGGCATTATCTACATTCCAGTGAAGGATGTTTTCTACTTTGCCGCCATAAACCTTGGTACATATAAATTGGAAAACAGCGAAAACCTAACTGATAATTTATCAATAAAAGAGTTGTTAGATAAATCACAAAAACTACCATTAGCCAATAACAACAAGAGTTCGCTTACCGTTATTGGCAGCCGCTCACATACATCAGAGGAATTTACAGGGTTTGTAAAACGATTAAATGAAAAGTATGGGAATGTTGAGTTTATGTCTTCCGGCAGTTCGCTGAAACTCTGTCTCGTAGCTGAAGGCAAGGCCGATGTTTATCCGAGATTTGGCCCCACAATGGAGTGGGACACCGCAGCCGGACAGGCAATTGTAGAACAGGCTGAAGGCAGGGTAATGGATACACAAACCAGAGAACCATTGGGATATAACAAAGAAAATCTATTAAATCCATTCTTCATAGTCAGCAGGCAAGGTGTTTGTTTCGATTAAAACTGATTGGTTATTCATATGTATAAACAAGGGAACAAAACCATATTAGTCAAAATTATACTATCTATTATCTTCGTAGCATTTTTACTGGTAAATGGCTGTGTCAGTACCAACACCGGCCCTCCGCTTTCTAAAGATGAATTAAAAAAACTTGAAGAAGAAATTGAGACGCTGGCTACAGAAATATATATCAATGATTCAGTCCGGGTATGGAAGGTTGGAGTCAATGTCCTGAGCATCTTACCGGATGGAGTATTTAAGAAACGTGCGGTGATAGGTGCATTAATCGTAGATAATACAGAAGATATTGCCAGGTTTTATAAGCTTACAACAGAGGAGGGGTGTGTTGCCATTGGAATAATGGACGGTCAAATAGCTGAACTGGCAGGCATCAGGCAGGGCGATATCATAAAAGAGATAGATGGTAAAGAAATTAATGACAGCAGACAAGTTGCTTTTAAGGCCGTCAACACCTCTACAGTTATTGTAGAAAGGAGTGGTACAAGACTCTCTTTTAACGTAAAACCGAAGGAAATACCATACGTACGAATTCGTCTTAAGCAGACCGGTAAGATTAATGCGTATGCGAAATTCACAGGTATTCAATTTACGTCAGGTATGGTACACTTTGTAGAGGATGATGACGAACTTGCTATTATAATGGGACATGAATTGGCCCATCTTACCTCAAAGCATCTACCTAAAAATATAAGTATGGCTGCATTGTGCGGGACTTTGGGTGGCCTTACGGGCCCTTTTGCGCCGTGGGCAACTCAGGCATTGTACGCACCATACAGCAGGAAGAACGAGAGAGAGGCGGACTATATTGGACTCATCTATGCGCATAGTGCGGGTTATGATATTGAAAAGGGGGCAACTCTCTGGAAGCGTTTTGCGCTGGAAATCCCCAGGAGCCGGTCAAAGAGTTTCCTCCGCAGTCATCCGGCAAGTCCTGAAAGGATATTGAGGGTTAAGAAAGTGGTAGAGTTAATAAAATCCGGTAAAAACCCACTGGAAGAGTTGATACTCTATTAATTAACAAAATGATATTATGCGTTCCAAGAATCGACTCATTAAAGGCCTGATTTTTACTTCTATTGTTATTGCTGCAGGCACAACAGGATATAAGCTGCTTGGTGGTCCTGAATGGTCTCTTCTTGATTCGATTTATATGACCATTATTACGCTTACAACTGTCGGATTCGGGGAGATACAGGACCTGTCTGGTAATCCGTATGCCAGAATACTTACCATCTTTATCATTCTATTTGGAATGGGAAGTATTGTTTTTGTGGTGAGCACTGTTACAGGATTTATAGTAGAAGGTGAGTTGACGAATGTTTTCGGGAGGAGGAAAATGCTTAAAGAAATATCAGCACTTAAGAATCATTTTATCGTATGTGGTATTGGCGATATCGGTAGCATAGTTGTAAAGGAATTGATACAGTCTAAGAGAGATTTTGTTGTAGTCGATACGGATTTTAAAAAACTTGAAAAGCTGAGCGCAGTGGAGAAAGTACTATATATCAACGACGATGCAACTAATGATGAGACCCTGACAAACGCCGGAATCCGTGAGGCTCATGGACTCATCACTATCCTTCCGGAAGACAAGGATAATCTGTTTGTTACCTTGACGGCAAAGCAACTGAATCCGAATTTAAGGATAGTGTCAAAGGGAGTGGATGAGAACACGATTAAAAAACTTAAAATGGCTGGTGCTGATTCGGTAGTAATGCCAGACTCTATTGGTGGTCTGAGGATGGTATCAGAACTGATCAGGCCTGCAGCCGTAAGCTTTCTCGACAAGATGCTGCGGTCACAAAATGGAAAGACCTACAGGATTGAAGAGATTACAATACCCGAAGGTTCAAAATTCATCGGTCAGACCCTGGCAGAAGCAGATTTGTTGACAGGTACCAGAGTACTCATCGTTGCGATGAAAGAAAAAGAAGGAGATATTATATACAATCCAGAGAATACATCTATAATCACAGGTGAAACGGTAATCGTAGTACTGGGGGAGAGCCTGGAGATAAAAAGGGTGAGAGAATGGATAGAGAAACAATAACAACGTTGTGATGATTTGGTTCTCAATTAGTTCCTATTTTGGAGACCAGACTTCAATCCGATGTCCCTCAGGATCAGAGAAATAGAAAACGTGAGCTCCCCAGGAATGTTCTCTTACAGGGTCTAATTCCAGACCTCTGTCGCACAGATGTTGCCATGTCTCTGCGGCGCTTTCAACCTGCAGCGCCAATGTCACACCTGCACCCCCACAACTCTTAATAGACGCCCGACTTTCATCAGCAATACTTATGTGGGCCGTTTCCGTTAATTTAAATTCTATAAACCAATCTGAATTATGGGTGATTGGCAGTCCCAAACAATGTTTGTAGAAATCAACTGTTTCCTGCCATTTCCTGCAATAGAGGATTGTATTTGCGTTTTTTGGAGAGAATGTATCTGTCATCTGTTCGAGAATACCTTACGAAATAAGATAATAAATTGATTTTTAACCTTATTGATATTAAAACAAAATATTACCGGATTTCAACTGTTCTTTTTGAAACTCCAGTATCCGGCCAGAAATGATCCGGATAAATTATGCCAGATACTGAATATTGCACCAGGTATTGCTGCGACTATAGAAAAATGTTTGACGGCCAATGCCACACTCAATCCTGAATTCTGCATGCCGACTTCAATACTGAGAGTACGGCAGGTACGATCATCATATCCCAGGAACTTCGGAAACCAGAAACCGATTAAGAGGCCACTCAGGTTATGCAGCATTACAGCGCAGATGATAATAAACCCGACCTCTTTCAATTTTGTTTGATTAAGGCCTATAATAATGGCGATAATCAAGACTATGGCAATGGTAGAAATAAATGGTAAAAAAGGACTTACCTTTTCTGTTTTTGATCCCAGAAAGGTATTTATGGTTGTCCCTGCAAGTACCGGTATAAGAACCATCTGTAATATGCTGAAAAGCATTTTTAAGAATGGGACGTGTACAATCTGATGTAAGTAGAGTAGAGAAAGAGCAGGCATTGCGAATACCGCAATGAGCGTGGATGCTACCGTTAACGTAATTGATAATGCAACATTACCTCTCGCCAGGTAGCAGATTACGTTAGAAGCAGTACCTCCCGCACTGCTTCCCACAAGCACCATACCTGCAATGTACTCCGGTGGAAGGCCAAAAGATTTTGAGATCAGGAATGCTGACAAGGGCATCACAAAATATTGAAGCAAGACACTAATTAAAATAATTCTGGGAGATTTGACAATTTCCTTGAAATCCGACCATTTCAGAGTCATTCCCATGCAGAACATTACGACTGACAATAAAGGGATAATGGTCGGCCTCAGCCCTGAGAAGAAATCCGGAAAGAGAAATGCCGTTACAGATAAAATGATCGCCCATACGGGGAAAAGCCTCGTTAATAAATGAATCATAACTTAGTTTGTAACTCCTTTAAGAAATAGAGAGAAATTTGCTTACAGGATTGTTATGGCCTGAAATGTACGTGGTGGGAAAAAGGAAAATTTAAAACCCCTGAAAGGAGGAAATACTGCTCTGCAATAGTTGGATACGCCGCATCAGAACTGGAAAAAGTTTTGTAAGAATCTGGAATCCTCCCGAAAGGGAGGAGAAACCTTGCTTCCCCGGACAAACAACGCCGAGGACTTTTCGCAAGGAATCCAGAGTCTGGGCTCAGTTTTCAGTCTTCGTAATACCTCTAAAGCGAAATAAAATTTAAAACGGTACCTTGTATTTGTCTGAGCCTATTTTGTATAGATCATTGCCTTTTGTATCGTTTACTACTATTGCCGGAAAGTTTTCTACCTCCAGTTCGCGAATAGCTTCAGGCCCAAGGTCTTCAAAAGCTATAATCCTGACTTTCTTTATCCTCTTTGCTATCAGTGCTGCCGCACCACCGACTGCAGCAAGGTAGACGGCCTTGTATTCCTTCATTGCTTCTATTACTTCTTCAGATCTGCCTCCTTTCCCGATTGCTCCCTTAAGCCCCATCTTAATAAACATTGGAGTATATGTGTCCATCCTGTAGCTTGTTGTAGGGCCTGCAGAGCCAATCTCGTGTCCAGGTTTAGCAGGTGCAGGGCCAACGTAATAAATCAATTGCCCTTTCAAGTCGAAAGGCAGGTCTTTACCTGATTCAATCATTTCTACAAGCCTTTTGTGAGCGGCATCTCTTGCAGTGTATAATATCCCGCTAATTCTGACCTTGTCGCCAACCTCGAGCTTTTCGACATCAGAATCACTTAGCGGTGTTTTAAGATTAATGTATTCTGTCATAAATAGATATTAGTTAGATCACAACGGTTTTGTGCCTGTGTGAATGACACTCTATATTCACTGCAACCGGAAGACTGGCAATATGACAGGGATAAGTTTCCACTTGCACTGCTAACGCCGTTACCTTTCCTCCAAATCCCTGCGGGCCTATTCCGAGTTTGTTGATCTTTTCCAGTAATTCACCTTCCAGATTAGCTGTATTGCTGTCTTTATTGTGACTGCCTACTGGTCTCAGGATTGCCTTTTTGGACAATAATGTTGCGTATTCAAAAGTTCCACCGAGTCCAACGCCAACAATTATTGGCGGACACGGATTTGCTCCGGCAGTCATTACAGTGTTTACCACAAAATCTATCACACCATCACGTCCCTGTGCAGGTGTAAGCATTGCAGTGCGGCTCATGTTCTCGCATCCACCACCCTTTGCTATAAACGTAATCTTTAACTTGTCACCGGGAACAATATCCGTGTGAACAACTGCCGGTGTATTGTCACCGGTATTTACCCTGTCTAATGGATTCTTTACAATTGACTTACGTAAATAACCATTTTTGTAACCACGTCTGACGCCTTCGTTGATGGCTTCCTGCAAGCCTTGTCCTTCAATTATGACTTTCTGGCCAATTTCAACGAATACCACTGCAAAACCTGTGTCCTGGCAAACGGGGACTTGTTCGTTCCTGCCGATTTCTGCATTTTCCAGTATCTGTGCTAATACTTCCTTGCCCAAAGGAGATGCCTCTTTATTCAGGGCATTTTGTAATGAGACTACGAGATCTTCTCCCAGGTTATAATTAGCATCTATACAAATCTTTTCAACCGTGTCTGTTATTTCTTCTGTATTAATTTGACGCATGAAAGTTTTGCTGGAAATTACGAAATGATTTAAGATTCAAATTTGTTATTCTTTTGTTCAATCATCGACTCTTTTGCACGATTTATCAATTCTTCGATGGTGCATAATTCCTCTGTATCGTAATATGCTGTTCCTATACACAGCGATAATTTATATCGGCGGTTTTCCTGTTTATTACGGCTTTTTAATTCATCCTGCAAACGGGTAATTATAACTTCATTATTAGCATCGTATGAATCTATTGCAATAGCCGTAAACTCATCTCTGCCATGTCGAGCTATAATATCAGATTCCCGAAAGACTTCTTTTAGAATATTGGCCGTTTCGATTTTAGCCAGGTCTTCATATTGACGGCCGGATTTCTCGCTGATCTCATTAAGGCCCTCAAGATGGATAAAAAAGAGTATCATTCCACGCTTTGTTCGTACGGCTATACTTAACTGTTGTTGGGCGAAAAGCATGAAACCTTTTCTGTTGTACAAACCCGTAAGGTCATCTACGAGTGAGAGGGAGTGTAATTCTGCCCTCCCTTTATGCCGCATGATGGCATATCGTAAAATGCGTGAGAGCGCATGGCTCGTAACTTTTCCCTTGACCAGATACTCTTCGGCGCCTTTTTGCAACGCCTTAATGGCCATTGTTTCATCATCTGTACCAGATATTACCACAACCGGTATATCCGGCGCCTGCTCACAAACCCTGGTGACTGTATCTACTCCATGTTCGCCAGGCAAGGACAGATCCAGCAGGATAATATCATAATTATCATTATCAAGCTCCAGCAATGCTTCATTGAGATCTTGGACATGTGTCAGTTCATAATGGACGTTCTTGATCTCTTCGATTAATTCTCTGATAAGAATTGCGTGGTCCATTTCGTCTTCGACATAAAGTACTTTAATAATCTTATCGTCCATTTTATTGTATCAGTACGCTAGTTTAAAACTATGCACTTTCAGTGCAAGGCTTTAAGCTATTGTTTTTTAAGAATTTGTGAATAGTGAGTTAATTAAAAATATACGCAGAAGACACTCCATTCTTTTCTTATAATACATTTTTTGCTGGAATAATAGGACATTTAGTCCGTGCTTTTGAACCTCTGGACTTTCAGTCCAGAGTGGTTTAGTTCCTCATTATCCTAGATGAATTGCCTTGTTAGAGGCTTTATAATGGTTTTAACTCTGGATGACCAGACTTAGTTAGTAAAGTAAGGAACTCTATACCAGTTTGTGTAATAAACAGTTTATTTTCTCTTTTCTCAATGAGTCTTTCATCAAGGAGGTATTGTAAGTACTTTTCTAAAGACCATGTGGATAGTTGATCTGGATATTGGTTTTTCACAGCATCATAGAAATTTGATGCAACCTCATAAGTGACACCTGAATGTGTCACGTTTAATTGTTTTAATAATTCAATTTGGCTACCAAATATGGTGTTATATGTTATCTCAAACCAATATAAAACCTGAGAAGCTGCTAAATGACGAATCAAGACTTCATTAGTACTTCCAGAATAATTAAGTTCTCGTTTTTCTAAATCTTTTTTAATTCGCTCTTCTTGTTCGTTAATGTTTTGGAAGCCTTCTCCGTACTTCATTAAGTCTTTAATATTCTTTTCACTCTCTTCTGCACTTTTAACTTTTTCAAGGGAGCCCTGACGAAGTGTCTGTAAAAAAGACTTATCATCACGGTAATCTTTTGGGGAATATAATTTATCGTGATGCTTGGATACCAGCCAACCAAAAAGTATTAATACTAAAACCGGGAACAGAACAACAAACCATATAAGTGGTGTTCTTTCACTTGGATCCAGACTATCTGCAGAGAATCCAAATAATAAACATGCAAAACCATAAACCAATACAATAAATAATGCAATTATACCTAATGGGTTTCTTGATAATTCTTTAGCTGATTGAGTAATAGTTTTAAAATGGTCAATCATTATTTCTTTGTACCTCTAACATTTCATTTTATATTTATTCTATGATTGCCAGGATGATTTCCTGATAAGTATTATTTTTCAAAGCATAATAGGCAGAAATAGTTAAGAATTTTACGATATATACTGGTGCACCTGTACCTTAAAATACTGTCTGTAACAGGATGTTGTATTTGATGGGATGCCGGAGCATCACCATAAGGGTTCCCACGCAGAGCGTGGGAACCAAGGGTGTGTCTCATGGCAACGTTATTCAGTTTGTTCAGGCTGTTGTGGTTCTGCTTCTGTTTCATCTTTTTCAGATTCTGCGGTATCTCCTTTGCCCTCGCTTACAACCGGTGCAACGGACACTAACTTATCACCTTGTTTCAGTGAAATAAGCTTCACACCTTGAGTATTACGGCCAATGGATCTTATGGTTTTAATAGCGGCACGGATTACCATGCCATTTGCAGTCATCATCATGATTTCGTCTTCATCACTTACGTTTATCAAAGCGACAACCTTACCATTTCTATCAGATGTTTTTATATTAATAACTCCCTGGCCGCTCCTGCGCTGAACTGAATATTCGCTATAATCAGTTCTTTTTCCGAATCCATTTCCACAGACTGTTAGAAGCGTAGCATTTTTGTCAACTATAACAATGCCCTTAACAGTGTCATCACCTTTTAATGTTATACCTTTGACACCGCGGGTTGCACGTCCCATGCATCGTACATCATCCTCTGGAAATCTGATGGCTTTTCCATTTGCTGTCCCAAGCATAATTTCCTGTCCACCATGTGCTAATTTAACTCCTATAAGCCTGTCGCCACTGTCAATGCGAATTGCGATTATACCGCCTTTCTGAGGGCGGCCAAAAGCGCTGAGGATGGTCTTCTTTATTATTCCTTCCTTAGTTGCCATTACTAATTGTCTATCGTCAAACTTTCGAATAGGAATCATAGATGTAACGTTTTCGTCTTTTTCCAGATTCAGCAGGTTAACTATTGCCCGTCCCTTGGCTACACGGCCAAAGTGGGGAATATCGTATACCTTTAACCAGTACACCTTGCCCAGATCCGTAAAGAACAGTATGTAATCGTGCGTTGATGCGATGAAGAGGTTCTCAACAAAATCACCTTCCTTCATTCCTGCTCCGGTTACGCCCTTGCCTCCTCTGTGCTGTTGCCGATAAGTACTTAAAGGTAGCCTTTTTGTGTATCCCTCATGTGTGATTATAACGATTACATCTTCCTCAGAAATGAGATCTTCCATATCGAAATCGCTGACATCACCTACAATTTCTGTTTTCCTTTCATCTCCATATTTCTCTTTTATTTCATGAACGTCTTCACGAATAATGTCTAAGACCAGATTTTCATCTGCAAGGATGGCCTTATATTCATTGATACTGTCACAGACCTTTTTATACTCTTCCTCGATCTTGGATTGTTCCAGGTTTGTCAGCCTTTGCAGTCTCATCTCAAGAATCGCATTGGCCTGTACGTCTGATAAAGAGAATTTGGATATCAATGAATTTCTTGCATCTTCAACGGTTTTGGATGATTTTATCAGTTTTATAACTTCGTCAATGTTTGCAAGGGCGATCCTTAACCCCTCCAGGATATGTGCTCTTTCTTCGGCACGGCCTAACAGGAACTGCGTCCGGCGCCGAATCACTACTTTTCGATGGTCGATATAAGCTGTAATTAACTGTTTCAGGTTTAATGTTTGAGGCCGGCCGTTTGAAAGCGCTATCATAATGATGCTGAAAGAGTCTTGCAGTTTTGTATGTTTGTATAGTTGATTTAAGACAACATTTTCGTCATCATTCTTTTTCACAACAATTACAATCCTGCTTCCCTCTCTGTCGCTTTCATTCCTGACATCAGTTATGCCCTTTAAGACTTCACTTTTTACTAATTCAGCTATTCTTTCTATTATTCTGTCTCTATTGAGCTGATAGGGTATTTCAGTTACAACTATGCTTTTTCTGCCGTTTTGTGCTGTTTCTATATGTGCCTTTGCCCTCACAGATATCGTGCCTCTGCCGGTTTTGTAGCCGTCTTGTATGCCTCTAACTCCGCATATTAAAGCGCCTGTTGGAAAATCAGGTCCTTTTATTATGGTCATTAGTTCATCTATGGTCACATCAGGATTATCAATAACTTTAATTATGCCGTCACATACCTCATTTACATTATGCGGTGGTATGCTGGTAGCCATTCCTACAGCGATACCGGAACCGCCATTGCATAAAAGATTTGGAAACTTTGAAGGGAGTACAACCGGTTCCAGCCGAGTTTCATCATAATTCGGGATAAAATTAACCGTATTCTGCTTAATATCATCCATCATCTCAGTGGATGCATGGGTCATTTTCGCCTCTGTATATCTCATTGCGGCAGGGGGGTCGCCATCAATTGATCCAAAGTTGCCCTGACCCTTTACAAGAGTGTACCTGAAACTGAAGTCCTGCGCCATGCGCACAAGTGTTGGATATACCACCTGTTCACCATGTGGATGATAATTTCCCGTTGTGTCGCCACAGATCTTTGCACACTTCCTGAACTTTGCTGCAGGTCCAAGGCCAAGATCATTCATCGCAACGAGTATCCTTCTTTGTGACGGCTTTAAACCATCACGCACATCTGGCAATGCCCTGCTCATGATCACACTCATCGCAAAGGTCAAGTAAGATTCCTTCATTTCCTCTTCGATGAGGACATCCTTTATGTTCTCTTTTTTGTCTATCATTGAAGTTTTTTCCTCTTTGGTTTTTTCGAACTATCCTACATTAAAATAGCCGAGACGTCCCGCCTCGGTGTTGTCTGCGGTCAGGCAAGATATCTGATCTATATTATATTTATGAGCCTTTTTGTTTACAAGTTAGGTTGCTATCGTGACAAAAGACTATCCTTCGACTCCGCTCAGGATGACGTCACACTGAGCGGAGTCGAAGTGTTATCAACATTGAATTTCCTATGCATAAATTTAATGGAGGCTAAATCTTTCTATTTCGGCTTTCACGGTTGTTGATGAGCCGTGCCCGGGGTGTATAATTGTATTTTCATCCAGCTTAAAAATGCATTGCTTAATTGATTGGAGAAGACAGTTATGACTGCCGCCCGGCAAATCAGTCCTGCCATAGCTTCCTGCAAAAAGAGTATCGCCTGAGAATAATATTGGTGCGTCTCCATTGCCTGAGGAATCAACATATATCCCTATTCCTCCGCGGGTATGGCCGGGGAGGTGCAAGACCATTAAGACATACTCATCAAACATAATCTTATCGTCGTGATTTAAGATTCGGTCTGCCGGTGGAGATGAATATCTTTTACCGCCCAGAAGAGAAAGGTTCTTAAACGGATCTGTCAGCATCTCTGCATCGTCGCCATGAATATAGATTTGAATGTCCGGGAACTTCTCCTTTAGCTCTTTATTTCCACCTATGTGGTCACCATGACCATGAGTGTTAATTATAATAATCGGACGCAGTTTTTTTTTCTCAAGATAGTCCAGAATCTTTTCCGTATCTCCACCAGGGTCTATAATAACCGCTTCTGAACGCTCAGAAGAAATTATGTAGCAACAAGCTCCCAACGACCCGACCTCTAATTTCTGAATATCTAACATGACCCGTGTGTTATTATCGTTTTCGTGAAGATCCGCTATTTTTAATATATCGATTTATTATCTCTCTGACATCACAGGTTTTTTCGTTCTTATTGAAACCGATTATCTTCCTTTCCCTTATTACACTTTCAGGAGAATCAGATGCGTGTACGGCATTTCTCAGAATATCCAGCCCATAAAACCTCCTTATACTGGAGTACTTTGCTTTTTTTGGATCAGTGGCGCCCAGAAGTTCCCGGATAGTCTTGATAGTATTTATGCCCTGGTACAATATAGCAAGGCATATAGTGTGTTTCCCATCTCCAGTCTTTTTGGTTTCAGCAAAGGCTGAAGGTGCGGTGCCTGTCATGTATTGCAGTATGTTGCCGAATTCGCCTTCTACTGTGGGCTTTTTCATCTGGTCTGCCATTTTGCTTAAGATTTCATCTGTCAGTTCAAAAGAAAAGTCCTTCTGGTCTAATGACGCTCTCAAATTTTCAACCAGTTTTGGTTTAAATTTATCATCGAAGCTGCTATTGAAGAAATCTTTCACAGGCCCATAAAATTCTTGAGCCTGTTTAGCGCTCAAGTCAAGAAGCTTGACTCCGACCATATAGAAACCTGTCCTTGCAATCATATCTATTATATTTCCTGAACGAGGGTCATGTTTTTCAAAAGGCTTCAGGATTATGAGTGACGTTTCAGGTTTTTTGTTTTTACCAAAGTCTACAACGTTTTCCAGTATCCCACCGTCACTTAAAGAATATTTTGCGAATAACTTAAGCTGGCTGATATTTGTGGCTTTATCTGCAGAAGTAAGGACTGCAGGTTCAAAATATTCAACCTTTCCGTTACCATCAAGTATGCTGTCGCCATATGTGCCTCTGATGGTATTTCCTCTTAAAGGGTCAGATGCTGACCCTATCACATTATTATGGAGGATATCAACGGCGTTCTCACCTTCAAAAAGAAGGAGCATGGTGCGATTGGGTATTCCAAGCTTGTTATTTTTTCTGAGCTTATCATTGATATATTGTATCATCGCCTTTTTCCACAAAGGCTTCATTCTCTGCTTCTCAATAGTTGCGCAATACTCATCCAGGAACTTGTCACTGGGAGTGTACATTCTGGCGCCCACAAGTTCCAGGTCAGATAAAGAGAGGAGCCTGCTGATTATGCCTCCAGTTCTGCTCTTTAATAAGCTATACGGCGTGATTAATGCGTAAGTCAACTCCTTTTTCATTTTTACCAATACCTTCCTTAAATTAAATTTTTCCGGGATTTTAAAATTATGTTAAAACGTGTGATTAAAAGCAGGCTGGATTTAGGACGAGTGTCGAATCCACCTGACTGTAAACATATAACTTTTTTGCTGCTAATACCTGAGACAAACATTCATACGCTTTGTGAGACCAGGTTACTTTCTCCAACAAGATTCTTTACCCCATTAAGTACATTTTCGTTTAAAGAGACAGAAAACCTGTCGGATGTCTTGATCGTTACTGCCTTCTCACCCGGTATTTCAAACTTTATGAATACTGGAGAAGGTCCTTTATTTGCTGACAGAATTTCCTTTAAACGAGAGAGAGTTTCATCGTTAATTTGCGAATATTCGAGCCGTATTATAGCATTCCTGGGAGATTTGTTCTCTATTATTTTTTCCATATCTTCCGGAGTGATTATTTCTGTTACCCTGATAGATGGTTCGGTATCTCTAAAACTGATTTTTCCCTTAATAAAAACCACTTCATCGGGATGAAGGAGGTTATCGAGAGACTTCAATTTTCTATCAAATATTACGCACTTCACCATTCCTTCCAGGTCTTCGATTGTAAAATATGCAATCGGTTTGCCTTTTTTTGTGGTTGTACGGTTAATACTGTCAATTATCCCACCTATCAAGACGTCAGCGTCTTCAGGTTTCTCCGGTAGGTCTCCGGTAGATGCATCTGAATATTGTTCTATTGCCTCTTTGTACCTTTTTAAGGGATGAGAACTGACATAGAGTCCCAATGCCTCCTTTTCTGCCTTAAGTAGCTGCTTCTCAGACCATTTTTCAGTCTCAGGTAATTGATGATGAGAATTTGAATTTGATGCTTTCTCCTGTGTACCAAAAAGGCTCAACTGTCCCATGCGGCGGTCTTTGTTTGATTTGGCTCCAACTTGCAACAATGAGTCAATGCCTTCAAAGAATTGAGACCTGTATCCAGGCATGGCATCAAAGCAACCTGATTTTATAAGGCTCTCCATTACCTGCTTATTTACCAGGCGCAGGTCTACACGCTCACAAAAATCAAATATTGAGGAAAATTCGCCATCTTTTTTTCTTGCCGCAATTATGGATTCTATTGCCTTTTCGCCAACATTCTTTATTGCCCCGAGACCAAACCTTATCTTTTTATCTGACACTATTGTAAAATCTGAGTAGCTTTCATTTACGCACGGTGGTAATAATTCAATCCCCATTCGATTGCATTCATGCATATAGTCTACTATCTTTAAGTTATTCTGCTTTTCGCATGTCATCTGGGCTGCCATGTACTGTGTAGGATAGTTTGCTTTTAAATAAGCGGTCTGGTAGCAGACCATTGCATAAGCGGCAGAGTGAGATTTATTAAACCCATAGCCTGCAAAGTGTTCCATCAGTTCGAATATCTTCCTGGCAACATCCTTTGGAATGTCGTTCTTTACAGATCCTTCTATAAATTGATTCTTGAATTTTGCCATGACCTCAGGCCTCTTCTTCCCCATTGCCTTCCTTAAATTATCTGCCTCGTTCAGGGTAAAACCTCCCAGCCTGTTTGCAATGCGCATTACCTGTTCCTGGTATACCATCAATCCGTATGTTTCCTTGAGTAATGGTTCGAGCATTGGATGAAGATAGGACACTTCTTCCCTGCCATGCCTGCAATTTATAAATGTATCCACCATTCCACTCTGTAACGGTCCAGGTCTGTATAAGGCGACAAGGGGTAATATATATTCAAATTTATCAGGTTTGAGCTTTACCAGCAGGTCCCTGAAGCCCCTGCTTGTCTCTACCTGGAAAACACCCTTGACGTCGCCTCGGGATAACAATTCATACGTATTCTTGTCGTCCAGCGGGATTTTATCGACATCGATCTCCTTGCCTGTTGTAGCCTTTATCAGTTTCCTTGCTTTGTCAATAACAGTGAACTTCCTCACCCCAAGAAAGTCTGCCTTTAACAGGCCGATCTTCTCAACAAGCGTTTCTCCATCGAACTGTGTTATTACGGTGTCCTTATTCTTTGCAAGTGGGATGTAGTTGGTCAACGGCTCATCGGAGACGACTACGCCTGCCGCATGCGTAGAGGCATGTCTGCGTAGTCCTTCAAGTTTTGAAGAGATATTGAACAGGTCCTGGATCTGCTTCTCATTTTTATGCATGGATTGCAGTTCTGGTTCCTGCTCAAGAGCTTCTTTCAGTGTAATGCCCAGAGTGGGAGGGATTAATTTTGCCACTTTATTGACAACCGGCAACGGTATATCCATTACCCTGCCGACATCTCTAATGACTGCTTTGGCCTTCATAGTACCGAATGTGATAATCTGTGCCACATTGTTGTCGCCTCCATATCTGTTTCGTACATATTGAATTATCTTATCTCTGCCCTCGGCGCAGAAATCAATATCGAGATCAGGCATGGAAAGCCTTTCTGCATTAAGAAATCTTTCAAACAGCAAATCATACTTTATAGGGTCGATATTAGTGATTCCTAGCAAATATGCGACTAGACTGCCGGCGCCTGAACCGCGAGCAATAGCCGGTATATGTTCTTTTCTTGCAAAATCAATGAAGTCCCATACAATTAGAAAATAGTCAACAAAATTAGTCTTCTCTATCACACTCAGTTCATGATCCAATCTCTCGTTTATTACATCATCAAGTTTTTTGTATATCTCCAATGCGCCGTGTTTGCAGAGTTCTCTCAGGAGTTGTTTATTTGTCATGCCCGGTTTGTAACAGATAGAATCTTTCTTCGGGTGAAACCTGGGAAGGTGCATCGTGTCAAGGTTCAGTTCAACGCAGCATCTATCAGAGATTAATGATGTATTCAATAATGCTTCTGGCATATCCTTAAAGATTTCTGCCATCTGTTCTTGAGACTTAAAGTAGAATTCATTTGTGCTCATGCGCATTCTCTTGGTGTCATTTATAGATTTTCCAGTGTTTATGCACAAGAGGGCGTCATGGGCATAATAATCATCAGGGTCTATATAGTGTATGTCATTTGTAGCAACAGTTTTCAAGTCCAGTTCCTGACTGATTCTTACTGCCATATTCACTAACTCATCCTGCCGTTCAATCTTATTGTCCTGAAGCTCCAGATAGAAGTTGTCTGTGCCGAAGATGTCTTTGTATTGAGATGCAGTATTCAACGCCTTATCATAATCATTATTTAACAGGTTTTGGTTTATTTCGGATTTCATACATCCACTCAGACAGATTATTCCTTTTGAATGCTTGTTTAATAATTCTTTATCTATTCTGGGCTTATAATAAAAGCCTTCCAGATATGCAGATGAGGCTAGTTTCAGCAGGTTTCTATATCCTTCGTCGTTTTCTGCCAAAAGAGTTAAATGGTATATACGTTGTTTTCCATCCTTACCGGCTTCTTTTGTTAACCTGCTACCCTGGGCGACATAAGACTCAAAACCGAGAATAGGTTTTATTCCACTCTGCCTTGCATATTCGTAGAATCCAATTGCTCCAAACATGTTACCGTGATCTGTCAATGCCAGACTCTTCATGTTTAAAGCTTTGGTCTTGTCAACAAGGTCATTAATCCTGCATGCGCCGTCTAACAGGCTGTAATCGCTATGAACGTGTAGATGGACAAAATTGTTTTTCATCTTTATTTCATATCCAGTTCTTTGATCTTTTGTTGAAGGCTTTGCCTGTGCATACCCAGAGCTTCAGCCGTTTTGCTTATATTACCACTGTTTTCTTCTAATTTCCTGCTTACAAAGTCTCTCTCGAATGATTCCACAGCTATTTTCTTTGCATCCCTGAAAGGTAAATTATAATCCAAGGTATTATAACTATTTGTATTCCTGATTTCTTCAGGAAAATCATCAACTCCAAGAGTTTCTGCATTGACCATTACTACTGCGCTTTCTATCACATTCTGCAGTTCTCTGACATTTCCAGGCCAATAATATTTAGTAAAGATTTTAATTGCTTCGCTTGATATAGATTTTACGCGCTTTTTGTGCTTCGCAGAGAAGTATTTTATAAATTTCTCTGCCAGTATTATAATGTCTTCTCTGCGATTTCTCAATGGCGGAAGTAAGATTTCAACAACCTTCAACCTGTAGTACAGATCCTCTCTGAAATTACCCTCTTTAATCTCTTTAAGCAAATCTTTATGAGTTGCGCTTATCAGTCTGACGTCAACATGAAGAGTTTCAGTGCCTCCTAATCGTTCAAAACGCTGTTCCTGCAAAATCCGTAATACTTTAGATTGTGTATTTGGACTCATATCACCAATTTCATCAAGAAATATAGTACCCTTGTCAGCCAGTTCAAATTTGCCCAGACGCCTTTCTGTGGCGCCAGTGAAGGCGCCTTTTTCATGCCCGAATAATTCGCTTTCGATTAATGTTTCCGGTAAGGCTGCACAATTCATAACTATCATGGGATTATCTTTGCGAGAGCTTTTTTTATGGATTTCTTTAGCCACCAGCTCTTTTCCGCTTCCACTTTCACCCTGAATTAATACTGTTACGTCAGATGGTCCCACTTTTTCTATCTTATTAAAGACGTGTTTTATTACCTGACTTTTGCCCAATATTTCTCCCATTGATTCCAGTCTGTCAATCTCGGAACGCAGTCTGGCATTTTCTTCCTCAAGTGATAGTTTTTCGAAGGCATGCCTGGCAATTAATCTGAGTTCATCTATTTCATACGGCTTTGCAATATAATCGTATGCCCCTTTTTTCATGGCGTCCACCGCCACTCTTTCAGACCCATAAGCAGTTACTATCACTATCATTGGAGGGTTTTCCAGTTGATTTATTTCCTCCAATACCTGAATCCCGTTAACCTTCGGCATGTTTATGTCAAGAAAAACCAGCGCCGGTTTCTTCATCTTTATGACCTCAGAGGCGGAAATACCATCACTGGATTCAATGACTTTGTAACCATCTTTTTCCAAAGCCATTTTCATCCCAAACCTTGCAGCCATTTCATCATCAACTATTAATATTAATTTCTTCATGGAATATGGTTGTTTAAATATTACTTACCAAAACGCCTTCTGATGATGGAATATTAACTATAAATTTTGTGGTCGAATCCTTACTTTCCACATGAATCAAGCCTTTTACTTCTTCCAGTTTCTTTTTAACAATAGACAACCCCAAACCTGTACCCATCTGTTTGGTTGTATAGAATGGTTCGAAAATCTTATCTAAATCTTCCTGGGAGATGCCAGGCCCGTTATCTTCAAAAACAACTCTGATATACTTATCCTTTTGTTCGTAGGTGATTGAGATTGTTAAATTTCCTCCATCTGACATGGCTTGTATGGCATTATGGATAATATTAAAGAATACTTCCGTTAATGATCCTTCATCTGCCATAATTAAAGGCAGGTTATCTGAGGCTTCCAGGTGTATGTCGATATTATTTATTTTTGCCTCATGTCTTAGAACGACCAGGACCTTATTGATTAAGTCATTGATCTTAACGTTTGTTTTACTATCTCCCTGCGGTTTAGCAAATACTAAAAGCTGGTTTACAACTTTTGTCAAACGATCTATTTCTTCTACAATTATTGAAAGACTTTTCTGTGTCTTAGTCTCATTCTTAAAATCTTCTTTTAGAACCTGGACTATTGCCTTAATCGAACTCAGGGGATTCTTTACCTCGTGTGCAACGCTGGTGGATAATCTGCCCAGACTGGATAATTTTTCATTCTCATACATTTTTCTTTCAAGTTGCAGTTTTTCCTGTATCAACTCGGCTTTTGCCATTGCGGAACTTATCTGACTTGCAATAATCATCAGCTGCTCAAGACTGTCGGCTGGTAATCGCATCCCCCTTCTGGATTTACCAAGAGTTAACAAACCTGTTAGCATCCTGTCTTTAAAAATCGGGAACACAAAGAACATCTCTAATCGCTTCATCTCATTTATTATAGAAGCATCAGTAATTTCGTGCCTGTCCAGCACCGCAATCTCACCTCTATCAAAATATTTGATTGTATTTATTATGTGATCTCTGGTTATAAACGTGTTCTCACCACCTCCGACAACTTGCGTGCTTCCACCTTTGAATAAGAACAGGTTGACGTCTTTGATTGCAGTCGCCTTTTTGATGGATTCTACAATATTTTCCAGCAAAAGTGACAGGTCAATCAATAAATCTGCACTAATCTGGTGGCTTAAATCATTTAAAAGATACTCGCTGTCAGCAATCCTCTTAAAGAACACTCTTCTCATTAAACCTTGAACGTTTTCTTTCAATTTCGGAAACCAGTATACGAGTGCAATAATTAATACTGCTTCTAAAACCTTTGCGTTTACTGAATAATTAAATTCCAGATATTTACCTAATTGTCTTATTCCAAAATAATAGAGACATATGACCAGTATTGCCAGGAATGAATAAAACACACTTCGCCTGAGAACAAATTCCATATAATTGTAACGATAGACATAATAAGAGAATATAATACTGGGAAAGATTGACGAAAGCATGGTTGCCAGCACCATGTATTCGCCAATATAAGGGATTGTCCTTCCTTCAAGAAGGACGGTAAATGTAACCAGGATAGTGATAAATATGAGAATCCAAAAGATAGAGAAGTGGAACTTCTGTTCCTCTACTTCTTCCACTTTGGCAGAAAGTATTCGGGAGATAACGGCAGATGCAAATATAGAAAACAACAGCCATATGATAAAGGGTTTTACAAAAGGCGACACACTCGTCAGGACATGAGCTTCTTCAAAGAATATTATCCTGACTGCCGTAAGCGTAAGCGGAATTACCGGAAGATAAATTATGGTAATTGTGATTGCCATAGTCTTCTTCTTGATCTCCCAGCCGCTTTCTAAAAGAAATAATATGGCAGTGTGCAAAAGCAAGCTTGGCATTACGCCCATTCCAATGTATGCAAAATCACTTGATAATTGATTAATAATAGGAATGTTTTTTCCAAAGAGCATTATACTGAAAAGTGAAATAGCATTGCCATAATGCCACGCTGCCACACTAATCACGAGGAATAAAAAAACAAGTTCACTTCCTTTCTTGTTTTTCCTCTGGACTATAAGAATTGAAAGGACTGTGTGAAGTATTGAACCAAGAATGAAGCCTATTAATGCTACTATTTCGATAAATGTCATAGCTTAGAATGTATAGGAATTATCTTATATTATTAGCAAACAAATTAACTGTCAATAGTAAAGAAGCATGTCTTTGTATATGGTATTTTGTGTAAGTCAAATATAGAGATAATCATTTGCCTTACAAACATGACATACTGTTCTTGTATTATTATTACGGCCTAGGACCTCCTTGCGTGCCGCTATATATTTCTGATTGTTCCATATATTTTTAAAAGAATCTTCCTTTGTATTGCCAAAAGAATGTGTTTCACTGTAAACAGAACAACATGGTAAGACGCAACCATCCCAGTTGATTACGGTTTCCTTCCACAATAGATCACAATTAAACCTGTTCTTTGGTTTCTTTTCTGTCATATTAAAAGTGTTATATTCCGGGTTAGCAGGCAGCCATTTTGAATCACGTTCAAGAGATTTTTCGGCGGTTTCAAATATTTCTTTGCCCATATCGGTACGTATCTTGTTGATAGTTAGCTTTATTCCTATCTCCTTTGCCATTGCTTTCGCTGTTTCAATTTCATGTTCATTGTGGCTGAACACATGGAACAGCCATATTATCTCGGTGTAGTTATTTCTTAATTCCCTCTTTTTCCTAAGTAAAAGTTTCATATTTGACATAACTCTGTTAAAATCTCCATCAATGTGATATTTTGGATAGGTTGAATTGCTTGCGCCATCGCAGGAAATGTATATCTTCTGTAGATTTGCGTTTATTAAGGCTTCGGCCTGAGCATCTTCAATAGGAAAACTCAGATTTGTACTTATTTTTACGGCTATCTTGTTTTCATCAGCATATTCTACCATTTTTGTAAGTTCTTTATTAAGAAGGGGTTCTCCCCAATTATATAGCCTGATTAAGAGCAGATTTTTTCCGATTTCGTCTATAATCCTTTTGAAATCTGAAAATGACAACAGGCCTTTCCTGGCTGAAGCATCTCTTTGTCCGGTGGGACAGAGCGGGCAACGAAGGTTGCAGATATTGCCTGATTCTATCGTAATCCTGGCCGGATAGTAATAAAGGTGTGTAGAACCTATTGAAAACTGAATCTTACCCATAATAAGGTTATATAATTTTCTTGGGCTGTAGATACGAAGGTGTTTCCGTAAGTCTTTTAACATTTTGTCTCAGATTGTATTCGAGCTAATGGTTAAGATTTTATAGTTATTTTTGATGGTTGGCGTGCAATCAAATGTAATCTAACCGCTACTTTCGCAATTATATTATAAATTACTATCAATATCAAACTAATCGTTTTGAGAAGTTACATAAATCCCTAAGATGTTGCAGTCCTGAAGGTTAAGTATGCAGAATCTACAATTTGAGTCGGAACAAAAACTGGAACACATCCCTTGCTGTCTATGCGGTAAAAGTACATTTGATAAAGTATTGGCCAGCTATAGTGTAGATTCGGCCAGTCACCAATCTTTTGATGAGGAGGAAGGGGGCGTCAGGGAAAGATTCAATTTGGTAAGATGTAGGAATTGCGGGCTGCAACAGGTTAATCCCAGACCGGTTAAAAAACATATTGGCCGATATTATTCAGAAGATTATTATGCACATACATCGTTAAAAAGCAAGAAAGCAGGAAGGGAGGACTCTTTTCTAAATAAATGGATAGATTTCAAAGACGAAATGAGAATACTTATCCGCAGAAGGTTTTATAACTATCCACATAATTATGAAGAGAATGAGAATGATGTAGGTTTTTATAGGAAAATGTTCTTATGGTTTTTCTATTTAACCTATCGTTCCAGATTGGATATTATCCCGTTTACAGGCAACGGAAGGTTACTTGATATTGGCTGTGGAAATGGACGATACCTTTCAACCATGAAAAAACTGGGCTGGCAGGTATCAGGTGTAGAGAAAAACCCAAAGGCATCCAAATATGCAAGGGAAGAACTTCATTTAGGTGTTAATACCGGAGATTTGTTGGATTACAAATATAAGGACAAATCATTCGATGCTGTAACAATGTGGCATTCGCTCGAACATCTTTATGAACCGCTTCAAACACTAAAGGAAATAGGGAGAATATTAAATAATGACGGACTGCTTGTAGTTGCGGTGCCAAACATAGACAGTTTAGTTGCAAAGGCATTTAAGGTATACTGGTATGGGCTGCAGCTTCCAATTCATCTCATTGCATTTACACCTGATTCAATCACAAAGATGTTAAATAGCGCCGGTTTTGATGTTAAAAAGATTTGTTTCGACAGGCGCGGTTCGACATTAAGACTCAGCCTGCTTAATCTCAAAAACGGAAAATACAGTTTTCTTTCTAGATTATCACGCTTCAAAGGAGCAATAAAAATGGTTAATTTTATTCTGGCAAAGTTCGGGTCTTGCGATATTATAGTAATTCACGCACGGAAGAAAACATCCTGCGATGTTTGATTGCACAACTTAATAAAACAATATTACAGGAGTAATAAATGATAATCCTGGGAGTGACACATCCTATTTCCTGGAACAACGGGGCATGTATCCTTGTGGATGGCAAGCTGATTGCCATGGTGGAGGAGGAGAGGTTCAATAGATTTAAACATGCGCCGAGGGTATCTGCTGATATGTCTATAGAATTCTGCCTAAATAGGGCGGGGGTGACATTGGATGATGTTGATTATATCGCCATAGGATGGGAATCTTCAGAACGTCAGAAAAAGAAGAAGAGATATCCCTGGGATTTCCTGCTCAGACAGTTGCCGTTCAGACATGAGGAAGAGAAGATGAGGTTTGTGAATCATCACGTTGCTCATGCATTAAGCTCTTATTTTGTTTCAGGATATGATCATTCAAATATCGTGTCACTTGATGGTTACGGCGGCAGCGAATCAGGCATCCTGGCGATTGGAGAGGGTGACGAACTCAGGGTTATCAAGTCGATACCTAACAGGAACAGTTGGGGACACCTGTACGGTGAAATTACAAGGATGTTGGGTTTTAAGTCTCATAGCGATGAAGGAAAAGTTATGGGCCTGGCCGCCTATGGGCAACCAATTGAGAATGAATATAATTTTATTGACTGGGGCAGGGACGTACCGGTAATCGATAAGAAAGGCTTTAAAAAATACCTTTCCGGTCTCACACAAAGGAAAAAGGGAGAAGAATTAAATCAGCATCATAAAGATATGGCCGCAACCGTACAGCATACACTTGAGAGAGCGGTTTTGCAGATGAGTTCTTATCTTCGTAATATATCCGGGTCTGAAAACCTGTGCGTGTCAGGTGGGTGTGCCTTAAACTGTTCAATGAATGGTGTGTTGTTGCGATCAGATCACGTTGAAAATATATTTATCCAGCCTGCCGCTCATGATATAGGTACGGCACTGGGAGCCGCCGTAAGTGTATACAAAGATGTTGTGGGACACAGGCCTGATATTGTCCTTGAACATCCATATTATGGCCCGGATTACACTAATGAAGAAGTTGAATACGAATTAAAGAGATACAAGCTTAATAATTACAAGCGTTGTAACGATATAGCCAAAGAGGCTGCCGCATTGATTGCAGACAACAAGACTGTAGGCTGGTTTCAGGGCAGGATGGAATTTGGACCAAGGGCGCTTGGCGGAAGAAGCATCCTTGCAAATCCAAAGAATAAAGACATGAAGGATATTGTAAACAAAAGCATAAAAGGAAGAGAACCATGGAGGCCATTCGCACCATCATTCCTCGCAGAGGATTATGGTGACTACGTAAAACAACCTTACAATTCCCCATTCATGATAATTGCGTTTCAGGCAATTGAAGAAAAAGTTCCTGAGATTACTTCCGCCACACACGTAGATAACACAGTAAGGGTGCAGACTGTCAGGAAAGAGATTTTTCCCAGGTATTGGGAATTAATCAATGAATTTAAAAAGATAACTGGAGTGCCGGCGCTTCTCAACACCAGCTTTAACGTAGCTGGCCAGCCCATTGTCTGCTCACCCCGTGACGCCATAATGACCTTCTTCGGCTGCGGCCTCGATTATCTTGCGATTGAAGACTATCTGGTATGGAAATAGATATTAAAGATTTCATAACAAACATTAAGTAAGCAATATTTCATTAATTAAGGAGATTCTAAAATGAAAAAGACTGCTATTTTTTTTATCATTCTATCTCTTTTCCCCACCTGTTTATTTGCTGATGAGGCGGGTCTTTCGCATTTTTGTCGTGAGTATACTGAAGTCAACCATTCATTGATGAGTGACCAGGGGTGTTTGGAGGAGTTAACGGAGCTTCGTTCATTAGACATAACGGCGGCTGGTCATATTGCAGACTTCTGGCTGTTTAAAGCAAAGAGGGAATGCTATGATTTTGTAGAGAAAATAAAGTCTAATATTGAGTTTAAGGACTTATATAAGGAAATCGATTTTTATGTAGATAAAACAATAACTACTAACATATCAGGAGAAAAATATAGTGAAATCCAGGAAAAAGCACAGAAAGAGGCGGAACAGTGCCGTTATTTTGTTTACTACGATAATTGGAATGGGATTAATAAAATGATTTCTGACAAGCTTAAGGCTGTAAAAGAAGAAAACAAAAAAAGAGAGCAACAAGAGAAACCAACAGAAAAATCAAAAAAGGAGTGACAACTTATTGTGAGAAAACACTTACTGATACATGTCTTCATCATATCATCTGCACTTCTTTCAACCCCATTTATACAGGCCAAAGAGGAACCGACCATAACCCTGCGGTCGTCTTATAGCGATTTGTCTCTTTCTCAGGTGCAGTCAATGTCTAATATTGTTATACGCAAAATGGATGAATGGGGGTTTTATGGGCACAGCACAATCCGTCACAACTATGAGAAGCGTTCTGTAAATGGAGACGGTGTAGTAATAGACCATGCCACCGGCCTGATGTGGCATCCGTCAGGTTCGAGTGATTATATGAGGTGGAATAATACAAATAATTGGATACGAAGTCTGAACTATAGAAAATATGCAGGTTACCAGGACTGGAGATTGCCGACTTTAGATGAGGCGGTATCACTGCTTGAATCCAGCAGGAAGAATGGTGGCCCATACATAGACCCAGTCTTTAATGGTGAACAGTGGGGGATTTGGACGTGTGACAAATATGGTTCGAAAGGGGTATGGAGCGTCTATTTCAGCCTTGGTAATGTGCGCTGGAACGTTAAGAACCGCTATGTCCGTCCGGTTCGTTCACTCAAATAATTCATATCGGTGATTCTTCCTTTACCACACCTCGCCTGCTGCGCACTAAATCGATTTTAAAATAAGTAGTAGCCCGGATACAAACAGGAATACGGCAAATATCTTGTTGTATTCTTCGTTATCTATATTTGTATAAAGGAACTTTTCAGTCAACGTTGCTTATATATTTGTTAATCAGAATCAACCCGGTCATAACCAATCCCATTATGGCGATCTTAATTAATATTTTCAGCAGTTTTATAAGCCTTGTTTCCACTGTTTCCATTACATTTCCTTTTATTATATGTTCTGGTAACACAGTTTTATGTCTTACCTGATTATGAGTGATTTTTGATTACTCCCCTGTTAATTTCCTTAATGTCAGATAGTCTTACTATACCTTTAAAACCCTTTATACGCTCAACAAACTTGTAGTCGGCTGTAAGAAAAGGCTTCTTCTCTCTTTGTGATAGCGCCATAAAGAATGAGTCGTAAACTGTTACATTAAATTCGAATGCTATATCTATTGCACGGGCAATCACGACATCATCAACACCTTTAAAATCAATGTTCATACTAAGAACAGAATCCAACGCAGCATTTACATCCTTATTTGTAAAGTTGGGATTATATCTTAAAGCGTTAGCCAGTTCATAAATTAAGAGGTCAGGTGCAATCATAGAGCAATGACAGTCAAGTATCTGTTGTCTTAGTTGAAGTGCTATTCCAGAATCATTTTCTTCCCTGCTGAACCATTTAACAGCTACAGATGTGTCAATAACATATTCCATCATTAATTATTTTCTCTCCATTTTCTAACCTCTGATACACCTCTCCATTTGCCAGACTTTTTTCTTAGTTTGTCCTGTGTTTTGATAGCTTTTCTTAGCCGTTCTTTCCTTTGTTGTTCTAACTTTAACGCCTCATATTCTTCTATAATCTTATCAGCCGCTTCCCTTAAAATACTGCTTCTGCTTTTTTTTTCTTCCTTAGCAATACTGTCAATCTTCTTAATTGTATCTTCAGGTAAGATTGTATTTATCCTCACTATAATTACACCTCCATATTACACATATTATATACACACCTATTGTGTGCGAATAAATATAAATCCAGTTTGCGTTTTTGTCAAGCTTTATGTTGATATCTAATTATTTGGACAGAAGCTCTTCATAAACCTTCTCAACTTTTTCAGCCATGGATTCCTGGGAAAATATATCTTGTGCCTTCTGTAGTGATGCATCAGCCATCTTCTTTCTCAGTTTACTGTCTTTAGCCAGCTTTATGATGGCCATTGCCAGATTTTCCGGTGTGTCATCAATGACAAGTCCGGTAATGTCATGGTCAACAATTGTTGACAGCATTCCTCTATCAGCGGCAATTACAGGCTTTCCCATTGCCATAACTTCTCTAACCGCACGGCAGGAACCATCTGTGCCTGGCATCAGAAATATATTGAAATCCATACATGAGACGGCCTCTACGTAATCACCTGTCCTGTAGCCTGGATGGATTACGACGCCTTCCAGTCCCATCGATTTGGCGGGTTTCGTCAAAAGCTGTTTTTCCTTAGTCCCTCGACCTATAACCAGTAACTTTAATTTTGGGATTTCTTGAGAAGCTATCTTTATCGCTTCCAGAAGTATATGAAACCTTCGATGAGTCTGGATTCTGGCGATAATACCGACTACAATATCGTCTTCTTTCATTCCAAATTTCTCTCTGTGAACAAGATGCCCATCTCCAGGGTTGAAACGGTGACAATCTATAGAAGCATTAATCATAATTACCTTATCTTTGCTTAGTCCAAAGTTCTTCATGTCTGACATCTTTGCTTCTTCTGATACTGTAATTAGTTTGTCGGTGAGTCTGGTCAGGCAAATGTTGTTTCTTATCCCTTTCTTCAATGCAACTCCATCATGACTCGTACGCACTACAGGCAAACTCCTCCCGGTGCGTCTGGCAGCTATCCCACCTACAAGATGATCCTGGTTGCGGTGAACGTGGACAATATCATATGCCTCTTCTTTCATAAAAACCGAAAGATTCTTGATGTCAGAGATGTACTTAAAAAACCTGAAATGCTTGCTTAAATGAAACCTGGTGACCGGTACAAGTCCTCGTTCGTAAGCGCTCTTTTCAACGGATTCCGAATCAGGTGGAAAAGGGTAATCATCCATTGCCTTGCCACATGCAATGGTAACGTCATGCCCACGTTTCTTTAATTCTACGCAAAGGTTAAGCGCCGGTTCTGCCGGACCTGTCCATTTCCAATCACTGAATAGGTGGAGTATTTTCATTTATTAATATCACCAGTAGACCAGCCCGTACTTAATGGTACCTGCCCGAATATGTACAGGCGGGCGTTCGTGTGGGAGCAGGAATCTCTCTAAATACTGAGGTCGAGATAAAAGATAAAATTATGTAAATTATCTTTCGTGTTTATTTGTGTCAATATGTGGTCTATTCTTTATACGTAATTCCCACAATTTCGCATATTTCATGAATACATAGAATGAGGTCGTGGTTGCAGCGACTAAACCCGGTACTCCATCCAGAAATCCACGTTTAAAGAAGTATCCTTTGATAAATCTAATAAGAGGCCTGAAGATAAGCTGAATGGTGATAAGCTTTACACCTTCTTTGTCCATTTCTACAGCGCTCATGCCTGTATATTTATCGATTCTTTCAAGCTGGTGTGAAAGATCTCTATATGTATAGTGAAGGCAATCATTCTTCAGATATTTTGCCCTTCCGTTTAAATCCAGTGTTGCATGGGGTTCTTTTACCCATTTGCCCTTATCCTTCTTGTATAGAAGAAGGTCATATGCAGGATACCATTCTCCATGATTAATCCATTTTCCAAGATAGAGTGTTCTACGCGGGAAATAAAAACCATCCCAGCTATTTGAATTATTATTTAAATGTGATTGAATTTCTTCGTAAAGTTCAGGAGAAATTATCTCATCTGCATCCGTAAATAGTATCCATTCATATTTGGCAAGGCTGGCAATATAGTTAGACTGGTCTCGGAAACCCGGCCATTTTCTCTGGTAAACTCTGTCTGTATATTTACGGCATATGTCAACCGTTTTATCAGTACTGTAAGAGTCAACAACGATGACCTCATCGGCCCACTTGACATTCTCCATACAGTCCTGGATTATATCTTCATTGTTAAAAGTCATTACACATGCTGAAACTCTGGCTTTAGCCATTGTGATGCTCCCTGGTGTCAATTATAGCTATATATTCTGAAACTCAGTAATTAAACCGGCAACAGTTTCTACCTCTTCTGTTGTCAGTTCCGGATAAATGGGTAAGGAGAGTATTTCCTCGGCGTTCCTCTCACTTATGGGAAAATCTCCTGCTTTGTGACCAAGCTTTTTATAAGCTTCCTGCAGGTGGATTGGAATGGGATAATGTATTTGTGTGCCGATTCCTCGTTCCTGTAGATAATTCTTTAAATCATCTCTTTTGTTTACCCTGATTACAAAAAGGTGATATACGTGTTTTGCCCATTGCCTTTCACATGGAAGCTGTACGTTTGAATTATAGAGTAGTTGTTGGTACTGTGTGGCTATTTCTCTTCGTTTGTCTGTCCATTCATCTAAGTACCTTAATTTAACTCGAAGCACAGCGGCCTGAATCTCATCAAGCCGGGAATTAAATCCCTCAATTTTTGATGTAAACTTTTTCACTTCTCCATAATTTCTGATCATAATCAGTTTTTCATATAGTTCTTCATTGTTAGTAACTACCATTCCTCCATCACCGTATGCCCCCAGGTTTTTCGTTGGATAGAAACTGAAACAGCCCATATCTCCAATAGTTCCTGCATTTTTATCATTATACTTAGCGCCGTGAGCCTGACATGCGTCTTCAATGACTCTTAAATTGTACGTTTTTGCCAATTTCATTACTTGCTCCATTTCCGTGGTGTGGCCATAAAGATGTACAGGCAGAATAGCTCTTGTTTTATCTGTAATCTTTTCCTCTACTTTTTTTAAATCCATAGTGTATGTATCTGGTGTGATATCAACAAATACAGGTTTGGCCCCGGCAAATGATATGGCAGAGATAGTCGGAACTGCCGTATTTGGAACAGTAATTACTTCATCTCCAGGACCGATATCACAAGCCTTTAAAGAAAGATGCAAAGCTTCCGTACCTGAACCTACTCCTACGGCAAATCCAGTCCCAAAGAAATCCGCAAATTCTTCTTCAAACAGTTTGACGTTCTCGCCCAGGACAAATATTCCATTTTTTAAAACACTCATAAAAGCGTTATCAATCTCTGCCTTCAGATTTTCATATTGCCTTTTAAGGTCGAAGACCGGAATATTCATATTACCAATAATGGTTTTTGTACTTCTCATAGTAGTTAAATGATGACCGAAGCCCTTCCTCTAAAGAAATCTTTGGCTGCCACCCAACGGTGTTCTTAATCTTTTCATAATTTGCAATGTAATCTCCAATTTCTATCTTTTTAAGGTCATCCTTGAATGGTATCAGTTCATAATTGCCTTTACCATAAACATTTATCATTGTCTCTACCAGATCTATCAGGTTTTTCGGAATACCACCAAGGTTAAAGACTTCACCGTTGGCTTTTTCATTATAAGCTACCAGTAACAATGCCTCTACAACATCATCAACATAGTTGATGTCTCTGACTTGTTTGCCGTCACCGTATAACTTTATTGTCTGTTCCTCTATTAATTGCCTTATAAACCAGTTAATTATTCCCTGCTTGTGATGTCTCATCTGGTGTCTGGGCCCGTAAGTATTCGTTAATCTGAGAGAAACAGCTCTTATTCCATAAATATTATTGTACAGGATGTGATATGATTCACCTGCAATATTATTTATTCCGTTAACATCTGTCGGGTGCATCAGGTGCTTTTCATCTACAGGCAGGCGGTCTGCTTTTCCATATTGCCCTCTGGTACCGGCGAAGATAATTTTGACGTCTCTGTTGTTTTTGCGGCAAGACTCCAGGATTGATAACTGGCTCCTGCAATTAATTTCCAGATCGGTAAACGGGTCATTCATGCTGTCTATATGGCTTAATGTCCCTGCAAGATTGAAGATGATATCCTTGCCTTTTACAAGATAGTCCATGCTATGTTTATCTCTGACATCGGCAATGTTAACCTTTACCATGTTCTCAATACCATCAATATTGAAATTATTCCCTCCGTATTCCGGTATCAGGGAGTCGATAAGGCATATGTCTGCTTCAGTCTTCACTAGCCGGTGAGCCAGTGTGCTTCCTATGAAACCCAGACCTCCGGTTATCAATATCTTCTTGTTTTTAAAATAATTTTCCATAATACACTGAGAACTGAGAACATCTCTCATGTCACAACGAATAAGCATTCATAAGGTGAATTAATAGGTTACAGAACTAGGCAAAAAACCTACCCTGGGTTCCCTCTTTATGGCACTATTAATTATGAGGTAACTAACCCCTAATATTAAATTTTGTCAAGTAAAATTCTAATCCTCGAATGGATAATAACTTTATTTAAATTTAATAAAAGAATTTACAATAAATAACTTGAATTATTCTTAATCTGAATCATAATGATACTAAGTAATTTTTTCAATCATTTTACCTATTTATGAAGCTAGATTCAGATACAATTACTGTCGTTCCAGTAAAGAGAAGAATTTCTGTGGGCGATTTCCAGATCAGCGTGGAAGAAAGAGCTGCTATTAATGAAGTATTGGATGCCGGAAGGATTTCAGAATGGAAGAAGGTTAATGAGTTTGAAAAACTATTTGCTGATTACATTAATACGAAACATTGTGTAGCCGTTCACTCCGGTACATCTGCCCTGATAGTAGGCCTATCAGCACTAATATATGACTCTCGATTTCCAAAAGTTAAAAAGGGTAGTAAGGTAATAACAACACCATTGACCTATGTTGCAACAATAAATGCTATTGTATTAACAGGCCTGGAACCGGTTTTTGTAGATGTTGATCCCTATAGCTTTTCAATATTACCTCAAAAGATAGAAAAACATCTGGAATGCGTAGATGATCCTGAGAATTATTCTATTATCTTGCCGGTACACCTTATGGGTTATCCCTGTGATATGGATGAGATAAACAGGATTGCTGAAAAATATGGTTTGGTTGTCCTTGAAGATTCTGCCCAGGCTCACGGTTCGCTTTATAAGGGGAAAAAAACGGGATCATTGTCCTTGCTTTCTATCTTTTCTTTTTATATTGCACATAATATACAGGCAGGTGAGATGGGAGCTGTGGTAACAGATGATGAAAACCTGATAAGTCTTATGAGAAAGTTAAAGGCTAACGGTAGAATGTGTGACTGTTCTGTTTGTACGAGGCCCAATGGTTACTGTCCTTACTTTCCACAGGGTGAAGATGATGATTTTGACCCGCGCTTCGTTCACGATGTTATTGGTTATAACTTTAAAATAATGGAGTTCGAGGCGGCTTTGGGAGTAAGCCAATTGAGAAAAGCGGATCTTATTTTTGAAAAAAGACAAGATAATGTGTGTTTTTTTAATGAGCATTTAGCTAAATATTCAGATGATTTGCAATTACCTGCATTTTCAAAAAACGTAAGCTATCTGGCTTATCCAATTGTAATAAAGGAACATAGCAAATTTCCTAGAAGGTATTTGCGGGAGAACCTGGAGAAAAATGGTATTGAAAGCAGGCCTCTCTTTGGATGTGTTCCCACCCAACAGCCGGCATATAAATATCTTAAGGAAGAATATGAGGGGAAAATACCAAATGCAGAATTTCTAGGTAAGAACGCATTTTATATTGGTTGCCATCAGTACCTTGATCATGACGATCTAGAGTATGTAGTAAGCTCGTTCGATAAGATATTTTCTTAATAGATACATACCCAATGTCCTCTTTAACCACTGATTAATAGAAGATTTAATATTTCCTAACCATTGTTTTACCACTTAATCTTGTGTCAAAACCCAGCTTATCTATTGTTTTGCCTACTTATAACGAAAAGGATAACATAAAAATCCTCATACCGGAAATTGAGAAGACCTTTAATCATATAAATCATGAAATAATAGTTGTGGACGATAGTTCACCGGATGGAACGGCTACCGCGTCAGAAAAATTTAACAAGGAATACGGCAATATAAGGGTTATTGTTAGAGAGAAGAAAGAAGGGATTGGAGCAGCAATAAGAGAAGGATACAATAATGCAAGAAACTCAATAATTATTTCTTCAGATTCTGATTTGTCATTCCTGCCCTCTGATATGTATAGATTGTTTGAAAAGATTCAGGAAGGTTATGACTTGGTGCTAGGCAGCCGCCACTCAGAATATTCTTTTTACGAATTAACGACACTAAAGGTAAGAATTAAGGGATGGATAAGTAAAAATGGAAACAGAGTTCTACGCTTGATAACGGGCATCAGAGTACATGACTTTTCTGCTAATTTTCGGGCAATAAGAAAGGATGTTTGGAAAAGGATAAACACTATAGAAAAAACAAATACCTTACTCTTAGAAATGATACTAAAATGTAAGTATGGCGGACTAAAAGTTACGGAGATACCAGTGACATTTAAAGATAGAATTTACGGAGAATCAAAACTGAATCTGGGAATTGAAGCGCCTAAATTCTTAATAAAGATGATTAAATATGTTGTGATGTATAGACTGATGGGATACAAGCCTATTAATAAAAATGCTTAAATCTGTGACTTATAATGTGCGGAATAATAAGTATATCAATAATGATTTCCTTAAAGCAGGGTTTTAGAAAATTGTACATATTATGCTAGATAGAAACACCATATATGCCCTTACCATAATAATTTCTGGTTTTTTCTTAAGGTTGATAAACATAACACAGCCAATTCTTGAAGTTGCCATGTGGCGGCAATGTGAGACTGCATCTATAGCACGTAATTTTTATTATAATGGGATGAACATCTTTTATCCTCAAGTATTGTGGGGTGGTGTTACTGAAGGTTATGTTGGAGAAACAGAGTTTCATTTATACCCGTTTGCTGTTGCAATATTATATAAACTCTTTGGTGTACATGAGTACCTGGGTAGACTGGTTTCTATACTCGCTTTCTGTGGAGGTGCGTTTTTCTTATATAGGTTGTCGGGGAAATATGTAGACAAGGCATCTAGTCTAGTTGCCATACTCTTTTACACATTTAATCCTTACATATTCTTTTATTCCAGGTCATTTCAACCTGAATCAACGATGTTGTTCTTTTCTATCGCTATGCTTTACTTATTTTCAGAATGGATAGACAAAGAAGGGTGGTGGAGATTTGCTCTGATGACATTATGCGCTACATTCGCATTTCTTATAAAGATTCCCACTATTTGTTTAGGATTGCCGCTATTATATCTTTGTTTAAGAAAGTACAAATCTAATTTCATAATACAATGGAAATTATGGCTTTTTGCTTTTCTGAGTACTATACCAGTCTTCTTGTGGTACAAACACTCATATTACCTGGGAAGCTTAAACGGCCTGACGTGGAGTACATTCAAATTGAGTCGTCTCTCAATTTATTTTGAACCTGCTTTTTATGGAAAGGTATTCTTGTCCGAAATATTCCAGAAAGACTTGATATATGTTGGGGCCGTGTTTTTAGTTTTGGGAATAATCTTTACTCTTAAGGAGAGGGGATTATGGTTCATACATTATTGGCTGCTTGCAATAATTATATTCTTTTTTATAGGAGCGGAAGGCACTGCACATCATACTTATTACACTATACCAATTATAGCGCCTGCATCCATATTAATCGGACATGCCATTTGCAATTCCAGGAAATGGATATATACTTACAAAATAACTGGAACAAAGAGAGTTGTTTTGCTATCACTATTTATATTCATGGTCGTCTCTCTACCAATGATAAGTTATCATAAAATTACGGGTAGATATAAAGCTGAAAGACTGGAAAAAGACTATCCCATCTATAATGTTGGCAAAGCTGTTGATGAAATAACATCTGAAGGCGACCTTATAATAGGCTGCTTATGGGGTGGGCCTGAGATTCTGTACTATTCAAATAGAAGAGGCTGGTTTATGGTTGCACACGGTATTACGAAAGAGACCATAGAGGTTTTCAGGAAGAAAGGGGCAAAATATTTTGTTACGACAGCAACGGCGCTGCATGCTATTGGCAATGATGTAGTTAAAGATATTAAAAAAGAATATGAAACCATCCGGTCAACCAATGAGTATCTTATCGTCAAGTTGTAAGATACAGAATGATAAAATCTAACATGCTGGACAAACATTCTAAATTTGCAATTCTTATTATCAGTTCAGGCTTCCTGGCAAGATTGGCAAATATAACAAAGCCAATACTTGAGGTTGCCATGTGGAGGCAATGTGATACTGCGTCTATTGCCCGCAACTTTTATTACAACGGAATGAATATCTTCTACCCTCAGGTAATGCAGGGCGGCGCCACCGAGGGGTATATAGGAGGGACGGAGTTTCAGATATATCCTTTCACTGTTGCAATATTATACCAGTTATTTGGTGTGCATGAGTACCTGGGTAGACTGGTTTCTATACTCGCTTTCTGTGGAGGAGCATTCTTCTTATACAGACTGTCAATAAAATATGTAGACAAAACAACCGGTTTAATTGCCTTACTATTTTATACATTTAATCCTTATATATTCTTTTATTCAAGGTCCTTTCAGCCGGACTCCAGCATGTTGTTCTTTTCGATCGCTATGCTTTACTTCTTCTCAGAGTGGATAGACAAGGAGAAATGGTGGAGATTTATTCTGATGACATTGTTTGCGACACTCGCATTTCTTACTAAACTTCCGACGGTTTGTCTGGGATTACCTTTGTTGTATCTGTGTTTCAGGAAGTACAAGATTAACTTCATAATACAGTGGAAGCTATGGCTTTTTGCTGCAACGAGTCTTGTTATTACTTTCATGTGGTATAAATATTCTTACTATCTGGCAACCTTAAACGGCCTTTACTTTGAGAGGTTCCAGCTTCCAGTCCTTTCAACATATTTGGACTCTTTCTTTTACAAAAGGGTTTTTTTTACTGCCGTATTTGAGAAAGTGCTGATATATGTTGGGGCTGTATTCCTGGTTTTAGGGATAATACTTACGATCAAGAAAAAGGAGTTAAGATTCATTCATTACTGGCTGCTTGCGATAATTATATTTTTCTTTATTGGGGCTTATAAGGTTGTTGCTCATACATACTATACCATACCAATTGTAGCTCCTGCCTCGATATTGATCGGATATGCCATCAGTAACTCCCTTAAATTGATAGCCGCATATAAAATAACCGGAGTGAAAAGAGTTGTTCTGGTGGCGTTGTATATAACGATGATTGTTTCCCTTCCCATTATCGGCTACCATAAGATAACCGGCAGATATAAGGCAGAAAGGTTGGAGAAGGATTATCCTATATATGACGTTGGTAAGGTAGTAGATGAAATAGTACCCAGGGATGCGCTTTTAATAGGATGTCTGTGGGGAGGCCCTCAAATCCTGTACTATTCCAACAGAAGAGGATGGACAATGGGTACATATGGCTGCTCTGTAGACAGCATAGAAGACCTGAGACGGAAAGGCGCAAATTATTTTGTGACAACGGCACAGGATGAGATTGACATCAGCGTACTGGATTATCTGAAGAGTAAGTATGAGACTGTCAGATCAACCAGTGAGTATCTTATTGTGAAGTTATAACATGCATGAAAAGTTAGAATATATAAATTGTGACTTATGTAAAGAAAACGAAACGACACTCCTGTTCACCAAGAATGGTTACAATCATGTCAAATGCAATTCATGCGGATTAATCTATGTCAATCCCAGACTAAGGCATTCCAAAGATAATCTGGATAGTTTCTACGGTTCAGACGAAGGTGATGGAGGCTTAATAAAGAGTCTTCTCCACAGGGCCTATTCTGCCAGGCGGCAAAAAATATTTTGTGCAGAATTGAAAAAAATGGAAAGATACAGGAAGTTGAATAGAGTCCTTGATATAGGATGTTCATTCGGCGGGTTTCTGAATGCGGCAAAAAATCTGGGCTGGAATGCAAAAGGGGTAGAAGCGGTTTATGACGTTGGCAGATACGGTAAAGAATTGCATAATCTTGATATCTTCATTGGAACACTTGAAGAGGCGGGAATGGAGCCCGCATCATTTGACGTAATCAGGCTGAATAACGTTATAGAGCATATACCGCTTCCTTCTCAATTTCTCGCAGACGTAAACAAATTACTCCGGAAAGGAGGTTTGTTAAGTATTTCAACCCCTAATTATGACAGTTACTCAGTCTCAATCTGTGGTAAAGAGTGGATATACTTCGATGGTCAACATCATATCGTTTTGTTCACACCGTCAACGTTAAGAGAGATCCTAGACAAAAATGGCTTTACGACCGTACTCTTAAGTACAAAAGGGTTTCACATCAGAGTTAAAGATAATGTTTCTCATAACCTTGCAAAAGAGACATTACTTAAACTATCAGAAAAAGCTATCTCTCAATTCGTCCGTTTTACAAGAAAAGGTCACAGGCTGAAAATCTGGGCAGAGAAAAGATAAATGCCAACAGTAAGCGTAATTATACATACTTATAATAACGAAAAGTTTATTGCAGAAACTATAAAATCAGTTCTCAGGCAGACATATAAAGACTACGAAATTATAGTTGTCGATGACGGATCAGAGGACGGTACACGTGATGCGCTTCATCCATATATGCAGGATATAAGGTACCATTACAAGGAAAATGGGGGGATAGCAAGCGCCAAAAATGCGGGTATAAGCTTGTCTAATGCAGAATTCATAGCGTTCCTTGATCATGATGATTTATGGATTCCTGACAAACTCAAGATACAGATGGAATATTTTGATGCGCATCCACAGATAGGGCTGGTTTATGCTAAATATGCGAGTTTCATGGGTGACAAAGAACTGAGAACAAAACCTGAGAAAGGATACAGCGGTTGGATATTTAAAGAACTTCTTTCCAAAAGCTTTGTCCAGACTTCAACTGTGATGGTAAAAAGGGAATGTCTGGATGCTGTTGGCCCATATGATGAATCTTTCAAGCTTGCGGATGAATATGATATGTTCTTAAGAGTAGCGAAAAGATTCCAATGCGGTTTTGTTGATAAAGAGCTTACAAGGTACAGGGTACATGATAGAAATGCATCAAGGAACGATCTCCTTTTTGATAAGGAGAATCTGAGAGTTTTCAAAAAGGTTTACAATGGCTATACAGACCTTGATGGAAAAGAGAAAAAAATATTAAGAAAAAGAATTGTCAGGTACAGTATGAAAATTGCAAAACGCCTCTACAGTCAAGGTCAACTTGAAGAGTCAATGAAATATCAAAAAGAAGCACGTGAGTATTTGCCATTCTACAAGCGAATTGCCGGCAGTCTAATCTTCAAGACTTGGCTACATCGTTAATGTTTCAAATAGGTAGCATATGAAAATAGCCTTAAACATATATAAATTTTTGCCGGTAAAAGGAGGAGGAGAAGGGTACCTTTCCGGGCTTGCAAACAGGCTGGCAGAGAGAGGGCATGAAGTGCACATATTTGCCAGCGAGTGGGAGAACAACAATAGCCGATTGTACTATCATACTATTCCGGTTATAAGATATCCTAAAGTTCTTAAAGACGTCTCATTTGTCATAAACAGTTGGCGACGGATGTCAGGCCAGGGTTTTGATATAGTACAGGTTGTCGGCCGGGCACTTGGGATGAATGTGTTTAATCCACACTGCGGAGTGGAAAAGGCATGGCTGAAACAGGATATCCTGTCAGTAAGTTGTCCTTTTTACAGATTCCTGAAATACATAACAAGATTTTTCAGCCTCAGACAAAATTTCATTTTATGGTTGGACAGAAAACAGTATACGGGTAAAGGTGTATCCAGAATTATTGCCATATCTGACATGATAAAGAAAGATATTATCAAATACCACAATATAGACCCACAAAAGATAAAAGTAGTTTACAATGGTGTAGACCTCCAGAGATTCAATCCGGAGAACAAAAGAAAATACAGAAAAGTTGTCAGGGAAAGACTCTCTTTAGGTGAAGAACTTGTAATCTTATACATAAGTAATAACTTCAGGCTAAAGGGTCTTCTAACTCTGATAAAGTCTCTGGGAGAACTTAAGAAGTCACGTAACGATTTTAAGGTCTTAATAATAGGAAGAGGCAGAGATTCTTCATACCGTAAAATAGCAAAGAGACTAAACTGTCTGAAAAATCTGATATTTTTAGGACATGTAAATGAGATTGAGAAGTATTATGCAGCATCGGATATTTATGTGCATCCGACATTTTATGATTCGTGCTCTTTAGTCGTTACCGAATCTCTGGCAAGTGGGCTACCGGTGATTACTACAAGGTATGATGGTGCAAGCGGCGTAATAGATAATGGTATAGATGGCTTTGTGATGGGGAACCCAATGGATTACGAGTCATTAGCGGAGAAGATAAGCCTTTTCTTTGATGAAAAATTCAGAATGAAGGCATCTTTTGCCGCACGTAAAAAAGCCGAAAAATATCCTGCTGAGAAAAACTGTGAAGAGATTATAGAAATATATAACGAAGTGGTAAAAGACTCTATCGAAAATTCTATAGCTAGACAATATCAAACAACATAGTTTGTTTTTGGATAAAGCCTTCATGCTATTTGGGCTGTCATGAAAGATAAAGAAATTGGATTCCTTGCCAGCCCGACATTGTCATTCTGGCGGGCGAAAGCAAGGCAGCCTCCCTTTCGGGAGGATTCCAGAGCTTATTTTGCGAAGCAAAATCCCATAAATTAGAGAACGAAGTGAGCTGATTTATATGAAGATACTATTCTTAGTCCAAGGTCTTGATGTGGCGGCAAGCAGGTACAGGGTGCTTCAATATCTTCCGTATCTCAAGGAACACGGAGTGCAGGCAACCGTCCTGCCTTTTCAGAAAGGGTTCTTTGAGAAGCTGAAGTTGTTCAAGAGTGCCGGCAAATACGATATTCTGTTTATACAACGCAAGCGATTCCCGGTTCTCTGGCTTAAGTATATAAGAAAGAACGCAAGAAGGATCGTTTATGATTTTGATGACTCCGTAATGTACCGCAATTCAAAGGCCGCTAACCCGGTATCAAATACCCGGGTTAAAATGTTTAAAAATTTGATTAATGCCTCTGACTACGTTATAGCGGGTAATCAATTTCTAGAAGACAACACTACGCCGTATACACATAATGTTACTGTTATACCGTCTCCGATTGACATGACACTCTATCCTCAGAAGAAATATTCAGAGAAAAATGATAACATAACTCTGGGTTGGATTGGAGCTACGGGTAGTATCCATTATCTGGAGAAAATGAAGCCTGTGTTTGAGGTTCTCGGTAAAAAATACGAGGACTTAAGACTGAAGATTATATGTGATACTTTTTTCGATTGTGACAATATTACTGTAGAAAAGAAATTATGGAGTGAGCAGGACGAAGTTGCAGACATTCAAAGCATTGATATAGGCCTGATGCCTCTTATGGATGATCCATGGTCGCATGGGAAGTGCGGACTGAAGATACTGCAGTGCCTTGCTACGGGCGTTCCGGTAGTTTGCAGTCCGGCAGGAATTAATAAGGAAATCGTTGAGGATGGTGTACATGGTTTCTGGGCAAATACGCAGGGAGAATGGATAGAAAAACTGGAAATCCTGATAAATGACCATGACCTTCGAAAAAGAATGGGAATGGAGGGGAGAAAGAGGGTTATTGAACATTATTCACTCAAGGCAAATGCCCCAAGAATATTAAAGATATTTCAGCAATTAGTCTCTGAATCGACAATTTCTTGATTTCTTTGATTTGAAATTGTCGATTCAGAGACTGTTTTACCACATCTTTTGTGTATTAAAAAAGAGTGTGCTTAATCTGTTGTTTTCTATCAAATTTATTACCAGAATTACAGTATAATCACAAATCAAGGTTTCTTTCTGTTCATCAATAATAGTTGCGGTTCCTGATATACATTTATACATTATTATTGACCTAAACAATTTCTAATATGTTCTGGATCTGAGAAAAATGATTCGCATTCGGATTCACTAAACTTTTTTCCAACAAAACTATCTGTGATCCAACCTATTTTAGAATTTACTACAGATTTTATCTTAAGAAAGATTCTTCCTTTAAATTTCCTTATTTCCAATGTTCTAACGACTGCCCCTTGACACTTCAGCCCTTGATCTTCTCTGCCATCTCCAGATAATTTTCCCACAACTTTTGCACCAGTAAGAAACCCGCCTGGCTTACTCCACATATTTACTACCGGTACTAATAATTCTCCATTTTCACACCCAGTAACATGAAATAAATCTCCTGATTTAACTTCTCGTGCTTCCACAGAACTAATCAAGATTAATACCATAAATGGGATTAAATAAATAAAATACTTTTTCATTTGTTGCTTCCTTGTTAGTATGGGCATTTGTAACCCTCCTGTTTTTGCTCTATTGGATATAATTCGTAAATTATTAATACTTATTCAACATAAATTATATTGCCTAAACGCTGAATTATTTTACAGCTATTTGATAAATTATTGTTGGGTATTAGAGGACAGCTTTCTGATTCTTAACAACATGGGGTGTAGGCTTTATGCATTCTATACTTTGTATATTTTATTACGCTTCTTCAAATATTAAGTTTTCTGTTGATATGTTGAAAATATCCTTTTTGCTATATCGTTCTGAAGCACCGATGATTTCTAGCCCAATAATTTTATTGCTTTCATCCAAATCTAAATTAACTCCTTCTTCTAATTCCTTCGTATGAGACACTTCTTTTTCTTGTATTCTAATATATAGAGCATCAACTTCAGTATCATATTCAATTTTCATTTCTCCTCCTATTCATTTTTGCCAACAAATACGTTACATCTGCCATCAATATATCTAAATCATTTTCTATGATTCCATCTTTCATATAAACAAATTTTATCCTTTTCGATTCTATTTCTTAACGATTTTTTGCTAATAGACTTTTCTGTCAACAGATCAATACTGCAGTGAAAAGTATCTTCCAAAGAGTGTAGTAAACCAATAAACCTTTTCGAATATACCTTGGGTTCCGAATCGAAGCAGAAAGCAGGGTCACCTATATTTTTTAATTTTTTCTGCGACAAGAAAAACTATTTAAGCCGTTTGGGCAAATGATTTCGACTTTTGATCAATTGTCCTAAGTAGGTCTTGAACAGCATCAACTTCTTTTTCTTCAAGAAGAGACTCCCCACATTGTTCACAAACCCAGGCAGGAACATGGTCTAACATTAGATGAACTCCCTTACGGTCAATATGTAATGGAGTTGAGCCTTTTTTCATATGCCCTTTACATTGAACACACTTCATGATTACCTCCTCGTTTTATAATCATCTTTCCATTCATTATTGCTTGGTATATATGCTGTTATCACAGCTACGTAATCTTTTTTAGGCGAACAAACAACATGAATAGGTCTGTTTTCTTCACCAAAGCCTAACATCAGGCAACTATGTCCTCTTGAGTCATCGGAATAATCTTCAATTATTTCGCCTTTTAAAAGAATTTTTTTAACTTCATCAGTCGTGATCATTCGATGAGGCATTGACATCTGGCGCAGAGCATGAGGCATAAAAAGCCTCTTCTTCTTTGCGGAAACTCGAACCAGAGCCAAAACATCATTAAATACACTCATATGCCATTTTACTTTATTTGACTTTTCAACTCAATAGGTTATATGTTTAGCAACATAAATAATGCAGCTTGAACGCTGTATTATTTCACAGCTATTTGATAAATTATTGTTGTAACTATATATGAATGATATTATTATGTCAATAGCAATGAGATATTGAAAATCATATATTCTGAAGATGAGTTTGTGATGAGACTGCGGTAAGTTCAAATGGAACAGATAATAGAGGCAAAGAAAATCCTCGTCAGAGTACCCAATTGGGGTGGTGGTGTTGTGATGGCTACTCATTCATTCAGTTCCGCTCCGCTCCGCTCTTACGGTATGGATAAGTGGGGTGAAGAAAAGAATTTGGTACAGGTGTGACGCTCGTTCTTTGATGGCTTACATCTAATTATGGGTCAATAATAGTCTTGTTTAAGAGAGTCTTTTAATAATTCTCTTTGCCAGACCTTCTCCTATCTCCTTATGCCTTGGAACTGGTTGGTATTTTCCATTTCGAGGGTTTTTATACCAATCATGATTGCTTCCATGACGAACAAATACACAACCGATTGATTTGATCCTTTTAATTAAATCTTTTTTCTTCAAACAACTAATTCCAATACTTGTGACGGTTTTGCATCAGGAACTAATCCTTCTTTAATATCATTGTATATCTCTAATAAATTTTTCTTCAATTCCTCTAATGTTGTGCCCTGACTCTCGTAATCGGGATACTCCTGTATATGTCCAACGTACCATTCATTTTCTTTTCTGTAAATAATGCATGTCTTCATAGTTATACCTCTGATAAAATTGTAAAATTTAACATAGGGCTAAGTTGCCGTCACCTACTGGGCATGATAGCAGATAGACGTAGAGATGGAAACAGAAAAAACGTTCAAGTAGGCAAAAACCAATTGGAACAATTGAACCAATTGGGGAGAGTGCTTATTAGTAGGCTCTAATCGATCTTCAGATAGATTTTACAGCTTGAATGCTGTATTATCTCACTGCCATTTGATAAATTATTGTTGTAACTATATATGAATGTTATTATTATGTCAATAGCAATGAGGTATTGAAAATCATATATTCTGAAGATGAGTTTATTACAAAATTGCAGTTAGTTCAAAATGGAACAGATAATTAAGGCAGAAAAAATACTCGTCAGAGCGCCCAATTGGGTCGGTGATGTTGTAATGGCAACTCCCGCATTCAGGTGTATCAGGGAGAACTTTGCCGACTCGCACATAACCTTGCTGATTAAGAAGAATTTAAGAGGCATAGTAGATGGTTCTTTCTGGTTTGATGAGGTTATTGAACTTGAACCCGGGAGGAGAAGAAGTACAAAGGATTTCTTGTGCCTGATCTACAAGCTCAGGCAGGAAAGATTCGATCTGGGGTTTTTATTCCCAAATTCATTCAGTTCCGCACTTATGGTGTGGCTGAGCGGTGTGAGTAGACGCATTGGATACAGGCGAGACGCACGTTCTCTCTTATTGACAGACGGCATAGAGAGGCTGAGTGAGAACGGGAAATTTCTGCCAACCTATATGGGAGATTATTATCTAAAACAATGTACTCAACTTGGCTGTAAGATAGGCTCGAAGAAGTTAGAGTTGTTTATCTCCGGAGAATGTGAAGATAGTGCGAATGAGTTATTAGAAAAATACAATATTGATAAAAAACCCTTTATCCTGATAAGTCCGGGATCATCTTACGGTTCTGCAAAACTCTGGACTGCGGAGGGATTTGCCAGAACAGCAGATTTATTAAAAGAATCTGTTGATTGTAATATAGTCCTGACTTCCGGTCCTGGCGAAACAGAGCTTGCTGATGAAATAGAAGGATTATCTGAAAAAGGCTTAATCAATCTTTCAAGGGCCTCAATCTCCCTTGATGTCTTTAAGGCAATCGTAAAGCGGTGTATGCTCTTAATAACGTTGGATTCAGGACCAAGGCATTTTGCAGTAGCGCTTAATCGGCCCGTTGTCGTGCTGATGGGTTCTAATGACCCCAGATATGCAGAATCTGAATACGAGATTGGTAAAGTTATAAGGGAAGATGTTGATTGCTCACCATGCCAGCTTAAGACATGCCCTACGGACCACCGTTGTATGACCCGGATATCACCCGAGAAGGTTGTAGAGACTTGTATCGATGTATTAAATCCAAAAAAAGAGCACAACCAGACTTCCATTTTAAATTAACCTCCTCCATTTCGGGAGGCGTTTACGTCCGCCCTGGCGGGAATCCAGTACTGGACTCCTTGCGAAAGCAAGGTTATTCATGTATTAATACTGGTTCAGGCTTGTAGCCTGAACCTAAACGCTTTGGTTCAATCTGCAAGATTGAACCAAATGTCGTCAAGTTAGAAAATGTATAATAGCACTATGTCAATAAGAACTGTAAAGAACGGAGCACACTGGACTGTAAGGAAAGGGTACGAAAGCATCACGGATAAGATAAATCTTGATGATTTCAGTTCTGCCTTAAATGGAAAACCTTATAAAACTATAAAGGAAACTAGAGTACGGTCTGTTATTTCAATGCCAGGTTCAGACGTAAATGAAAATGGAATATACATCAAGTATTTCAAGCGAAATGGCTATAGTGATTACGTCAAGTATCTGCTTGTACCAACCAGAACCTGGACGGAGTGGAAGGTTGCAAATGAGTTGTTGGGCCAGAATATCAATACTGCCCTGCCACTTGCAACAGCAGAGAAAAGAAGATACGGTATGCTGGACAGCAGCCTGTTGGTTACAGAGGCAGTCACAAATAGTGAATCACTCATGGAATTTTGTCAGGCCAACTTTGAAGGTGCTTCTTTGCCAGAGGATAAAGAGGCCGAAAAGAAAAAGTTGCTGCGTAAGCTGGTATATTTTATAAGGAATATTCATGAAAAAGTGGTTTGTCACTACGACCTTCATGCAGGAAACATATTGATCAAATTCAAGAATAAGCAATCCTCTTCAATCCATGATTGTGACCTCTACTTAATGGACCTTCACCGCGTAAAAATTCTGAACAGAATGTCCTATCGTAAGAGACGGTACAATCTTGCACAGGTTTTCAACTCATTATCATCCATACTAACAGAATCTGATAAATTAGATTTTCTTAGATCGTATGGGAGTAATACACTTGGTAACATTACTGGCGAAGACGAACTCGTAGGGCAGATAGAATCGCAATCCTCAAGAATAAGGAATATCCATTACAGAAGTAGGCTGAAAAGATGTCTGAAGGAAAGCAGTGTCTTTTCAAAGAAAAGATCTACCGGCATGAAAACATTTTTCCGGAAAGGTTATGATGCAAACCGCTTTGCAGGGCTGATCGAGAAACACCATAATGCATTGGTAAGCGGTGATAAGACCATAGTCATGAAATGCGACTCAAAGACTGCTTTAACCAGATTCCCTCTTGAAAATGAGAAAATTCGGAGTGTTGTAGTAAAACAATATAAGGTAGGATGTGTAGGATGCGTTTTAAAAAACATCTTCCGTGGTTCTGCAGGGAGGAAGGCATGGATTGCCGGTAATGGTTTATTGGTATACGGCATCAACACACCTGAACCACTGGCCTTAATGGAGAAGAAAGTATTAGGAATTACTACAAACAGCTACCTGATTATGGAAGACGCCAGAGAATGTCTGGAGATGGACAGGTACATATTGAAGAATTTTCACGGTAAATCATCATTGAGTAAGTTGAAAAAGAAAAGGGTACTTATAAATAATCTTGCAGAGACTATGGGAAGGATGCACAACCAGAATATTTTCCATCATGATTTGAAGACGTGTAATATCATGGTAAAAGAAAAAGGTAAATCGTCCTGCATCACATTCCTGGATTTTGATAAAGTCTCTTTTGAAGAAGAAATAACTATCCGGAAAAGGGTCAAAAATCTTACACAGATGAACCTGTCTACCCCGAAACTTATTTCGACAACGGATAGATTGAGATTCCTGAATGAATACTTGAGACAATGCAGCATAATAGACGAAAAGGAAAACATACTCAGAGAAATAGTAAACCTCAGCAAGACAGAGAAAATACTCTATGTCTCATCCAACGGAGATGTAACTGAAGATTGGTAGATATATCCTTCATAATCGTAAACTGGAATACCCGTGACATCCTTATAGATTGTCTGAATTCTATTTATAAGACCGTTACGGATATTGACCAGGAGATATATGTAGTTGATAATAATTCAACGGACGGGAGTCAGGAGGCAGTAAAAAGTAGTTTTCCTGACGTAAAATTAATTGAGAACAAGACAAACACCGGTTTCGCCCACGCAAACAATCAGGCCCTGAGCGTAATGCAGGGAAGATTCGCCGTACTTCTCAACTCAGATGCTGTCCTGCAGGAAGGTGCAATAAAGAGCCTGCTAGACTTCATGAATAATACTCCCGGAGCCGGAATTGCAGGTGTCCAGCTCTTAAATGAAGACGGTTCAAGGCAGAATTCAATAGATAACTTTCCCTCCCTGGAAACAGAGATACTTAATACAAGCAGTCTCCGCCTGATTTTCCCACATAAATATCCGGGTAAGGGCAGGGTCTATCATAATCCGATTGTAGTGGATTCAGTGATAGGGGCATGTATGATGGTCAGGAAAGAGGCTATGGATGAGGTAGGTTCTCTTGACGAAGACTACTTTATTTTCCTTGAAGAAACCGATTGGTGCTTCAGGATGTACAAAAAAGGATGGAAGGTCTATCATGTGCCGGACTCTAGAGTCTTTCATCTTTCAGGTCACAGTAAGAAAAAAGCACCCGGAGAGTCACAAATTGAATATTACAAATCTCTCTACAAGTTTTTCAGAAAGAACAGATGTCCAATTTCTTACATTACCATTCGCATCCTGAAACCGTGCAAGATATTCATAAACCTTTTACTGAATATTCTGGGCAACCTGATAACCCTGTTTCAAAGCGAGAAACTCAGAAACAGATTGTTAAAATACCATAAACTATTGATGTGGCATTTACTCCTGTGTCCTGATAACATGGGCATTAAGAAGGAACTGTTTTAGACGTCAGCAACATTAAAAACAATAACAAAAGGTTCAATAATGGAACATGGTGCAAGTCATATCGCGGAACTGGTGTGGGTAATAACTGGCCTTCTGTTGATTGCCGCAGCAACCCTTGCCTGTACCAAGTACATCAAAATACCTTTTACGGTTGCTTTGGTGATGGTGGGTATTGCGCTTTCATATCTTGCTGAAGGCGGGCCGGATTTCCTAAGGCCTATAGTAGATTATCAAATCTCTCCGGAGGTAATACTTTATATCTTTTTGCCGGCATTGATTTTTGAGTCGGCATTCAACATAGATGCCAGACAACTGCGCCAGAACCTGCTCCCTATACTGACCCTGGCTATCCCGGGACTGTTGTTGTCTACTTTCATAATCGGGACCTTCATCTGTGTAGTTACCCCCATCATTTTTTCTATCAGCATACCTTTTCCTGCCGCCCTTTTACTTGGGGCTATTTTGAGTGCCACAGATCCTGTGGCCGTTATCGCTCTATTTAAACAATTAGGCGCACCGAAGCGCCTTACCATCCTTGTGGAAGGTGAAAGCCTTTTCAACGACGCAACTTCTATTGTGACGGCAAAGATTATTCTGGCAGTAGCGCTGGCAGGATATTTTACCGCTGGTACTGCCGTTGGGGGTGTAATTGAATTCTTCATCGTCTTCATTGGCGGTATTCTGGTAGGTTGGGTTGCTGCGGTTATTGTCGGTTTTATCCTTGGACGCGTAGAGAGCGATCAGTATATCGAAATCTCTCTTACTACGATTCTTGCCTACTTTTCTTTCCTCCTTGCCGAAGAGGTCTTCCATGTCAGTGGTGTAATGGCAACAGTTGCTGCAGGTGTGACCATGGGGGGATGGGGTCGTACTAAGATATCTCCTTCAGTAGCAGAATATCTTGAACATTTCTGGGAATATATGGCCTATGTTTCCAATGCCTTGATCTTTCTGTTGGTGGGATTGAGGCTTGATCTCTCCTTGCTTGCAGATAATATCGGCCTTATGTTGATTGTCTTGATAGCAATGCTTATCTCCAGGATAGCAGTAGTGTTTGGGCTTGTACCCATTGTCGGTAAACTGCCGAATTCTCAACCGATCAGCAGAGGCTACCAGGCCATAATGTATTGGGGAGGGTTGCGAGGTGCCATTGCTCTTGCCATTGTACTGCACCTTCCCGCAGATTTTGCCTATGCCGATTCGTTTGTAGCCGTGGTAATGGGGGCTGTTCTTTTCACCCTTCTGGTTCAGGGCTTAACCATTGGAAAGTTGGTAGGCTTCCTGGGACTCGATCAGCCATCACTTTCCGATCGCCTGTCAAAGGCGGAAGGTATCCTTTCTGCAAAACGTCTGGCACAGGTCCGAATCCCCGAACTGCAGGCAGGTGGATTTTTCTCCGCCCGTATTACCAATATGATGCAGGATCGTTATAATAAAGGCATTCAAAAAATTCTGGAAGAAATCGATACCCTGCGTGAGAGCGAACTGGACAGTAAGGAGGAGTATCGCTTGGTGTTCCTGCGCAGTCTGTCACTGGAGAAATCCAGGTACTACGAGATGTTTTCCAAAAGATATATAACTGAAAGTGCATATCGAGACCTTGATCATTCCATTAATGTACAGATCGACTCCCTCAGAGATTTCGGAAATGTACCAGCGTATACCATTTACCCAACACACGAGAAATATTTTGTAAATACCCTTATGCGATTTGTGGACAATCTCCGGGGAATCACATTCCTTTTGGAACCAATACGTTCAAGGCAAATCTCCAGGGACTATGAGAAGGCCTGGGGACGCCACCAGGGAAGCAAAAAGGTACTTGAAGAATTTGATGAGATTGTGAAAACAGAATTAATCCAGCCTGAAGCGCTTACAAAAGTGAGAAAGCTTTATGAACAGTGGAGTGCGGCTGCACGTAAAAGAATAGATGCCACAACAGAGCAATTCCCGGAATTTGT
>JAIQZU010000080.1 GCA_021776915.1 Candidatus Scalindua sp.
GCCTTGCATGTAAACCATTTACATTTATTATCTTTACCCTGCGTTCTATAAGCATTGGTTAGTTTAGTTAACAAAAGATTTTTTCTATTAAGTCTTAGCCTCATCGACTTCCTTTAAGATATCAACCATTTCTGATTTATTTGATGCGTTTCTTACGAAATTGCGAAAATCCGGATTTCTAATCACTGACGAAATTTTTTCCAATGCAGCAAGATGTACATCTGCTGAATCATTTGGTGATAGTAACAGAAAAAACAGGTAAACCGGCTCACCGTCAAGTGCATCAAATTCTACCCCATTCGATGAGCGTGCAAATGCACCTGTTATTTTTTTGATACTCTGATGTTTAGTATGAGGAACCGCAACTCCTTTACCTATTCCTGTGCTTCCCACTTTCTCTCTTTTTATGAGCGCTTCCATTATATTATCTACTTCGTTTTCATTAATCATGTCTAAATTCTTCAATACGTCTACCATCTCACGTATGACCGATTCTTTATCGGTGGATTGTAAATCGTCTATTACGGCATTCTCCCCTATAAAATCTATTATCTTCATTGGCAGTCTTTATAAAAAAATTAATTGAAATAAAAAAAACTTAATTGCGAAAATTATAATATTAGATGAAATGTTGCTACCTGGGAATCTGCATGAGTTGATGTGATGTCTTACTCTTCCGTTTCCTCCATTGTTGTTTCACCCTTTTTATTTCTTCTTGGTTGTTTCATTTTTTCTTTCTGTCGAATAATCTGTTTTTCCAGTTTGTCAATTACAAGGTCTATAGCGGCATACATATCAGAATCTGCTGTCTCTGCAACAAGCGTTGCCCTTGCAGCTGAACATACAGCTTCTACTATGTGATTTGTGCCTTCTATCTTTAAAGTAAATTGTATTTTGCTTATTTTAGTGGAATATTTAGTAAGTTTCGAAGCTTTCTTGTTTACGTAGTTTTTAATTGCTTCTGTGGCGTCCAGATGTCTTGCATGAATAATAATTTCCAAATTTCGTTTCCTTTCCTTACTATAAAATACATATTAGTAATATTGCCCTAAACATATGAAAAAACGAGAATTTATGATACTTTTTTTGATTAATGTAGTCAAGCGATTAATGACATTTTTTAATAGAAGAGGTCTTAAGATAATTATGAAGGATTTGCTTACAGTCTTGATCTTGCAAGCGCCAGTAGATATACTTCTTTTGCACCTGCATTCTTCAAATTCCTGGCACATTCTGAGGCCGTTATCCCTGTTGTTAAAACATCGTCTACCAGGAGTACATTCTTTTCAAAAAACATATCGGGTTTTTTGACCTTGAAGGCGCCATTAACGTTTTTCTGGCGCTGTAAACGCGAGAGCCGGGTTTGTGACAACGTATTTTTAACACGGCGCAGATTGTTTACAGAAATTGGCAAAGATAGTTTCTTGCATATCTTTTTCGCTATCAGTTCTGACTGGTTAAAACCCCTTTCCTGTTTTTTCTTCCAATGAAGGGGTACCGGTACAACTACGTCTATTTCAGGAATTATGCCTTGCTGTAAGAGACCTGTTAATAAACCTCCTAACGGTTTCATAAGACATACATGTTTATGATACTTAAACTGATGGATTAGATTTTTAAGAGGTCCCTTATTGTCTGAAACAAAAAAACTTTTTTCAAATCTTAAACTGGTATTTTCACATTCAGGACATCCTTTACCGGAAGAAGCTATACCAGGTCCTAATTCAAAACCACATCTGGCACAGCGCCTGGCTTCAGTCTCTTTTATCTTTTCCCGGCAGTCCTCACATATATAACTGTTTTTCTCTTCATGAAGACTCTTATCACAGGCAAAACAGTGTCGCGGGTACAGGATGTCTAATAACCCGGAGAATATATTACGCGTGGCTCTTATCAGAAATGCTTTATTTTCTTGATGCAAATCGGACATGGTTTTATAATACTTCAAGTTTACTTTTTTTAAACACAATTTTATTATATACATGCAGAATAATTACAGAAAGTATACAAGAAGATGTCTTTTTATTGCGGTGATCTTTTGTCTGTTTCTCGGCTGTTCACGTAGAAATGACGAACACTACAATAACCTGGGAGTTAACTACCTTAATAATGGCCAGCATAACTATGCAATTAATGCCCTTAAAAAGGCTGTAAAACTTAATCCATCCAATGCAGAAGCCCATTTTAATCTGGGGCGTGCATATAAAAGAGGAGGTATGGACGAAAAGGCGAGGGCTGAATTTTCCATTTCTACCAGACTCAATCCGGAAATATTCGATGAATGTGTTAAGAAATACAGGGAGAAAATCGACTACGAACTTACGGAAAGACAAAATTACAGTGAATTGGGAAGCGCTTATGCTGAAAAAGGGATGGTTAACGATGCAATTGATGCGTACAGGAAGTTGATAGCAATAGAGCCGGAGAATGCCCGTGCGCATTACAGTCTCGGTACGTTGTATTCAAAGAAGGGGATGTACGATGATGCCGTGGATGAGTTCTGGATGGCGGTAGAGACTGACCCCGATATGTCAGAGGCCCATTATAATCTTGGCCTGGTCTATTACAGGCAGGGTATGTTTGAGAAGGCCATAGCAGAATATCAGGCCGCCCTGAAGCTGCTCCCTGAAACACAGGGGAAAAAGAGATCCGGTGCGCATTACAAGCTCGGGATGGCTTATGAAGAGAGTAAAATGTTCAGTGATGCAATAAGCGAATTAAATAAAGCGGCTGAATTAATGCCTGAAGATTCCAGGATTCACAATCAACTTAGTGTGGTATACAAAAAAGCCGGTCTATACGAAAAGGCGGAGCGGGAATCAAAAATATACGAGAAATTGAAGAAAAAGAACAGTTCTCATCATTGAATAAGGTAAAGATAAAGTTATATTGGAAAATTAAGAGCTTAAAGATTTAACAACTGTCTTTGGGTTTTCAGACGCTATTTTAAGCAATGCCCGTGCAGGGCCTTCCGGTTTTCTCCTGCCCTGTTCCCAATTTTGTAGAGTAGAAACACTTACGCCAATCATCATGGCAAACTCAGATTGTGATTTGTGAAAACGTTGACGAATACTTCTAATATCAGCAGGTTTAAACTTGAATGTTCTGCTGGCTTTCATTTCCCCTCGACGAATTTTTCCTGCTTGTTTTACACTCTTAATCAGGTTGTCGAAATCTTGTTTTTTCATTTGAAGCACTCATGTTTTCAACGTATCGAGAATCATTTTCCTGTTGATTTTAGTTTCCAGCCTCATTATTATAAACCTCAGAATTTCTACAATCTACTATATTTCATACCATAGCTATATATACCATCATTTGATGGATATGCTTTCATAGATTAAGTTTGTTTTTTTACAGGCTCGCCTGTACCTATTCGGGCAGGGAAGTAAATGTATAAACTTTCACACTGTTTTTCTACAAAGTAGTAATCTTGCCTTTCTAGATATCATTACAATAGTGATGTTATACAGAAACTATATAATGACTTGTTGACATAAGAAATATAGATCACAATAAAATAACTTAAGAATATTCATGTCTAGAATAATATATGACTTTTTATTGGATAGTTGCTTATTTAATAAAGAGAATGTCTTAAATAATTATAATAGTTTAACAGAGGACACCCTTTTAAGAGAATTATCAAGATATCGTCGGTACATTCTTGACAACCTTGACGCTATTAACAAGGAGTTGACTCAAGATTTATCTTCATTAGGAGCATATTTTGATACATCATCCTTCATAAAACCTTCTATTGAAACATTAAAACAAACAGCACTTTATTATGATCGAACTACACTGGATGATCCTCTTTTTGCGTTCACAAAACCTGAGAGCGATGCAAGCAAATCCATGGCAAAATTTGCAGGATTTAATTCTGAGTCATCATTAGATAGGGTAAAGCTCTCAAAAGCTATTAACTTTATGATTCAAACTCAGCCTATGGTAAATATTGATTTCCTTAAGTATGCGCCTATAAGTTTAATACATGAGACACCACAAGAAATACCTTTAACATATTCCAAAACTCTTTATGCTGAAAGAATACCTGAAGAATTGATAGGTTGGTTTCATGAGAAAGTAAAAGTGCTTCCATTAAGACAAAATGATAACGGTGTACTTTTCACTAAACCCGATGATACCCTTGAACCATGTCGTAAAATTGTAATTCAATTCTCAAACCATTCTAGGCCTATGATATATCATTTGACAGCCATGAAAGCAACGCCTCATCCAGACAAACCAGATGTATTCGAAACAGTCCAGTGGATACCTGAAGATGCTCCAGATCAGCAATATTTTGATGTGTGGGTCACTCAATCGATTAATCAAACTGCAGGATCAATTTACGATCACGTTGTATCAGATATGTCATTCGCTCGTGATACAGGCAGTATGTTGATTACAAACTCAGAATTCATATCAGAGCTTTTATCCCTACATCTAGGAAAAGAAAGAAATATAGATGAAGATTTATCAAGACTTGCTTTCAATCTTGATCTGCCATTTCTAGATAATATATCAGTTGAGAACTTAATGAGTTTAAGACAAAACGAAGGAGATGCTTTTTATGCCTTTCGTCATAATCTTCAAAGACACCTTCGTGATTTAAGACATGAAAAAGACATAGGCATATTGGCTAAGAAAATGGAGGATGTTAAGCATGAGTTAGCCGAAGTACAAGTTCGTGAAATAGAAAGTAAAATAAAAAAGATTAAAAAGGAATTATTCGGTAGCTTTATCGTTGGCGTAGCAAGCTTGGCTACGGTAATACCATCCTCCGGTTTTAGTCTGGCATCACTTATTTGGGCTGGAGCCAATGCCTATAAAAAAGGTATCGAATACTATCATGAAGCAAAGGAGCATCCAGCTTACTTTCTTTGGTGCATTAAAAAAGATGCTTCTTAGTAAAACTTAAAACAAAATACAGTGTATAAAAAATCAGTGGATTTAACCCCTCTATCATGTGTGAATCATAAGGTTCTTTGTTTATCTGACTTTTCCATATTACCTTATTTGCTATACGGGTTAACTCACTTCAATCGTTATACTCATATCAAGGCAAATATTAAAGATTAATGGGCGCATTTCCTTTTACACAATCACAAAGTCAACTTCTCTTTTTAACAGGTCAATTTTTGTGATCTTGACTTTGACTACATCTCCAAAGCCGTAAACTTTGCCTCTCCTGTCCCCGATCAGGGAAAGCTTTTTCTTGTCGAGTTTATAGAAATCATCCGTGAGTGTACGGATGTGGACGAGACCGTCCAGTTGGAACTCATCTATTTGCACAAAGAGTCCATATTCCTGAATGCCGGTAATAACGCCCTCCATCACTCTGTCGGCATGTTCTTCGAGGTGTCTGAGCAGCTTTAGTTTAACGATTTCACGTTCAGCGTCTTGTGCCCTTTTTTCGGTAGTCGAACAGTGGCTTGCCCAACCTGTAATCTTTTCATTCCATGTGGCCTTAGCCCTCTTAGACTTCAGTTGGCCCTGGAAGAACAGGTCTAAAAGCCTGTGCACAATCAGGTCGGGATAACGGCGTATGGGGGAAGTGAAGTGTGCATAGTATTCCAGCCCCAGTGCAAAGTGAGACGTCTGGGCAGTAGAATACTCGGCTTTCTTCAGAGACCGGAGCAGCATCAGATTTATTATGTAACTTTCAGGATGGTCAGATATTTCATCGAGGAATGCCTGCAGTCTTTTTTTGTCAAACGGGTTTATTCTCTTATTCTTGCAATTGAAGATAAATTCTGCAAAATCAAGCATCTCGTCTTCATCGGGTTCAGGGTGGCTGCGATTTATTGACGGGAGACTGTTCTGGTGCATGAACGTTGCGACGGCCTGGTTTGCCGCAATCATAAACTCTTCGATAATTATGTGTGAAATATCTCTTTTGACCTTCTCTATCGTGTCGATCTTACCGTCTTCACCAACCCTTATATTGATCTCGGGCAGGTTCAGTTCGAGCGCACCTTCTTCCATGCGTTTTTTATATAGTAACTTTGCAAGTGTGCTTGCCTCAAACAGCAGGTTTGTTACAGGGTTTGTGTCTCCTTCGTCACTTTCTATTAATATCTTTGTGGCATTATGGTAGGTTAATCTTTTTTTTACATTTATAACTGAATGTTTGATCTCGGAACGTAATAACCTGCCATCAGGTGAATATGTAAAGAAAACACCCTTTGTCAGCCTCTCTTCTCCCTCCTTAAGGCTGCAAATGCCATTTGATAATACTTCGGGGAGCATGGGTATGACGGTGCCGGGGAGGTATACACTGGTGCCTCTCTTTCGAGCTTCCACGTCTACGGCGGAATCCTGCTCCACATAATAAGAGACATCGGCTATGTATACACCAAGGAGCCAGTTTCCCTTTTTGTCTTTCTTCAGAGAGATTGCATCATCAAAGTCTTTTGCATCTTCAGGGTCTATTGTAATTATCAATTCGTCTCTAAGGTCTGATCTTGTGCTGATTTCACCAGGATTGATAGACAGGGGTAAATCCTGTGTTTCAGCAAGGACGTTTTTATCAAATTTAAAGGGGAGTTTAAACTGATGTATGATAGACTTGATGTCAACGGCGGGTTCGCCGTCTCTTCCCAATACCTCTATTATGGTTCCCTCTGCATTGAGGTGCCGGGTCGGCCATTGGTCGATCTTAACGACAACCTTGTCGCCGTGTTCCGAATCTTTAGTGTCTTCCATTGAGACATAAATATCTCTGGACAATTTTGAATTATCGGGCGCTACGTAGTTGAGATGTCTGCTTTTTTTGAGTGTGCCAACTACCGTTTCATTTTCACGGTGTAGGACATCTATTATCTTTCCCACATTCCTTTCACTTTCCCTTTTCTTTCTCCTCCCCTTTTTCTTTTTTTTCGTAGAAGGCAGTCTGACTACTACTATATCACCGTGCATCGCACTCCCCAGACCTTCCGCATCTACATAAATATCATCAGATATACCTTTTTTTACAGGAACTACGAATCCAAAACCTCTTTGATTGGCGTCGAGTTTGCCTACCAGCAGGTTGGCTTTTCCCGGGTTTGCGTACTGTTCATTTTTGATCCGGACAATTTCTCCTTTTAGTTCAAGTTCTCTTAAGAGGGCGCTAAATTGCGGGAATTCTGAATCGTCTATCTTGAAGTGTTCGGAGAGCTCTGATGCGTTCATGGGACTGTATTTACCGCCGCATATTAATCTTATAATTTTTTCTGTATCAATCATCTTAAACTAATCCTTGATAAAAAGAAATTTGGAAATATAATACATGTAACAGTTCAACTCACCGCAAAGGCGCAGAGGACGCAAAGAAAAAACTTAATAAAAGGTTGTTATCTTTTACAACAAAATCCCAAAGTTTTTCAGAAATTTCCATCATTTATTTTCTAAAAAATAGTACTTTGCGAGCTTCGCGCCTTTGCGGTGAATTATTACTAATTCAGTTTTTCAAAGAAAGGGAAGCATGGAAGAAACTTTAGAAATAGCTTCAAAACTAGGCGCAGCCATAGCGAATCATAATAGATATAAGATGTTCAGGGAAGCTGAAGAACAGTTAAAAAAAGACAGTGTGGCAAAGGAAATTTCAGAGAAACTGGAGAAACAGAGCAAAAAGATTTATGAATTAGAAAAAAATTTGAAGCCCGTAGAGGTTGAAGATAAAAAGGAGCTTCAACAATTAAAGGAACAAGTGGCATCTAACCAATCAATACAGAAATTCCTAAAAGCCCAAACAGATTATATCGAATTTATGAGAAAGATTAATGAGCGGATAGAAGCTGAATTAACACCTAAAAGCAGCTAATTATTTTCTCAGTAATTAGTTTCATGAGATTTTTTGAATAATTTCCTGTCGAACATCTTATTATATCTTGTCCAATTATCATCAGAATCCTTATCGCCTGAGATTGCCTTGCTGAATGCATGTATTTTTGCGTCGATATTATCCAGGTAATGGAGTGCAAGGGCCTCTACTGTCATTGGGAGTTTTGGAGACCCCCATTCATATTCCCCATGGTGGCTCAAAATCAGGTGTCTTAGCAGATCTAACAGAGTTTTTGGAAAACCGTCTATTTGCTTCGCTTTTTCCTCAACCATAAGTACGCCTGATATCAGATGCCCTATGAGTTGGCCTTCGTCTGAATAATGGAAATTCTTTTCATAACAAAGCTCACTTGTCTTGCCAATATCGTGTAGTATTATCCCGCAGATTAACAAATCCTTATTTAAATCCGGATAGAGCGGAGCAATTTTTTCTCCCAGTCTTGCAACTGATAAAGTGTGTTCCAGCACACCTCCCAGAAAAGCATGGTGATATTGTACGGCCGCCGGTGCCGAACAGAAATTCCTGCAAAAATCCTTGTCGCTGAAGAAAAGGTTGAGAAGTTTTAACAAATAAGGCTGTTTGATCGAACCGGCAATCTGTTTTAATTCAGAAAACATTTCGTTTACGTCTTTCTCGGTACTCGGCAGGTAATCTTCAAGTTTGATATCTTCCTGATTTGTTTTTGAAATGCTTTTTATAATTAATTGTATTTTATTCTGGTAAATCTCCGTTCTGCCCTTAATCTTCAAGAAAGTATCATTGCCGAGAGATTCGAAGAATGGTTTACCGGCATCCCACATCCTTGCGTCAATAATTCCAGTACGATCAGACAGTTGTGCCTGGATATATAAACTCCCGGTTTTTGTTGTCCTCAATTCTTTGTTTTGCACTAAAAATATATCGTCAATAGTAGTGCCGCCGTTAAGTTGTGATATAAACTTTCTTGGCATTTTACACCTCCGGTAAACTCGTTGAGATGAGGGTAACAGGTCTTATTTTGCAAAGATAGCCTGTAGATTTGCTATGTAGAAAGTGTTGATAGTAATGTTCTCATCAATTTTGTGATTTTACGTGTCTTCTTTTTTAAAGTCAAGACGCAATATATAGTTCTTGGAAAAATGTTTGTATGTTGACATCTTTAGTTATGATGTTTATAAATTAACAGCAGTAAGGAGACAATTAATTATGTTAAAGGAAAAGTTAAAAACAAAGAAGGCGAAGATTGGCATAATAGGACTTGGTTATGTAGGACTGCCTCTTGCAGTAGAATTTGCAAGGGAAGGGTTTAGTGTAGTGGGTATTGACAATGATTCTAAGAGAGTACGGCAGATTAATAAGGGAAAGTCTTATATCACTGATGTTAAAGGAAGTACTGTCAGTAATCTTGTCAAGAACCGGAAGCTAAGGGCTACTACCAGTTTTAGTGTTATTAAGAGCCTGGATTCACTAAGTATTTGTGTACCAACTCCCTTGACAAAAACCAAAGACCCCGATATTTCGTTTATAATATCTGCAACGAATGCTATTAAAAAACACATTCGTAAAGGACAATTAATAATTTTAGAAAGCACATCTTATCCTGGAACAACAGAGGAGATAATTAAGCCTAAACTTGAAGAAAGCGGATTGAAGGCAGGTAAAGATTTCTTTTTAGCCTTTTCACCTGAACGTATAGATCCAGGTAACAAGCTGTATAACACAAGGAATATCCCAAAGGTAGTAGGCGGTATAACAAAAAAATGTACAAGGCTGACAAGCCTTTTATACAGCCAGATTATGGATACAGTAATACCTGTTTCGTCGACAAGGGTTGCGGAAATGGTTAAAATATTAGAGAATACTTTCAGAAGTGTTAATATCGCCCTTGTTAATGAAACAGCTCAGATGTGTGAACGTTTAGGTATAGATGTTTGGGAAGTTATTGAAGTTGCCGGGACCAAACCTTTTGGTTATATGGCTTTTTATCCCGGCCCTGGTTTAGGGGGGCACTGTATTCCTGTAGATCCACTTTTTCTTTCGTGGGTTGCTAAAAAAACTGGTTTTGAGTCAAGATTCATAAACCTTGCGGATCAAATTAATAGTAATATGCCGCGATTTGTGGTCAATAGAGTAGCTGATGCGTTGAATAGTCGTAAAAAGAGTATTAGTGGTTCGCGTATACATATCTTTGGTGTTGCTTACAAAAAAGATGTATCGGATTCCAGGGAATCACCTGCCTTTGATATATTAAGCATACTTAGCTCAAAAGGGGCTATAATGAGTTATACAGATCCATACATCAAAGATATCGAATTTGATGGTATTTTACTCAAAACCAAAAAACCTTCAAATAGCTTTCTTAATAAGATAGACTGTTCCATCATTGTAACTGATCATAGCGTCTTTGATTATAATACAATAGTTAAGGAATCTAAACTAATCGTTGACACAAGAAACGCTTTAAAGGGATTTAAGGGTAAAAATATCTGCCGTTTATGAGACTCCTGTGCATAACAGGGCATTCAGCATGTGAGAGCTAAGGAATCTATACAAAATAAAGGTATTTATAACTTAATCATAAAACTCTCCAAAGATAAGAAAATCAGGGTTGGCCGTCTTGGTACATTTGTTTTTCCGGAAGGTTTTTATGTTTACACGGGAAGTGCCCAAAATGGTCTTGAAAAAAGAATTGACAGGCACCTTTCAAATATTAAGAAGTTTCACTGGCATATTGATTACTTTCTGTCCTGTGCAAAAATTATAGAGATACTCAGATATATTGGGAGCAGGAAGGATGAATGTAGGCTAAATTGCGTGATAGGCAAAGTTGCCGGCGCAACCTCAATAGTGAAAAAGTTTGGTTCTTCAGACTGCAATTGTATAACACATCTTTATTACTTTAAAAATATCCCAACTCATTTTCACGGAGATTTTATTGAATACACATCTGTCCTAATCGAATAGTTTAAATCTTATTATACAGTACAAAGCTACTACACCATCTTTCCATCCTATTTTCTTGCCTTCAGTGTAATCCCTTCCACTATAGGATACCGGTAATTCATATATTACACATTTTCTTTTAGCCAATTTTGCAGTTATTTCAGGTTCAAAGCCAAAGCGGTTTGATCTGATATTAATATTTTTTATTATTTCTGCCTTAAAGACCTTATAGCATGTCTCCATGTCTGTCAGGTTCAGATTTGTCAACATGTTTGATAATGTCGTTAAAATTTTGTTGCCAAGATAGTGCCAGAAAAACAATACTCTGTGAGGTCCTCCCAGGAAACGAGAGCCGTATACGGCGTCGGCTCTTCCATCCAGAATTGGACCAAGCAGATTTGAGTATTCATTGGGATTATATTCCAGGTCTGCGTCTTGAATTATGATAATATCTCCCGAAACATGCTGGAATCCAGTTCTCAATGCAGCGCCCTTCCCCTTGTTCTTCTCATGGAACAGTTTCTTAATATTGTTTCCGCTTATTTTTTTAATTCTTTCTCTTGTTCCGTCATTTGAACAATCGTCAACTATGATTATCTCCTTTTCAAATTCCACATCTTGTACTCTTCTTACGATTTCATCAATAGTATCCTTTTCATTATAGACAGGCATAACTATTGATAGCTTCGGATCGGTTTTCATAATGATGTTCAAGTGCTTATTACAATTTAAGTTAAGATTAAAATAAAAATAGAAAATATTGTCAATTAAATAAATTTTAAAGGTGACAGCATTGCATTCATACAAAAGCCTTGAATATAACAGTTGTTTTTGATACCATTTTTCGTCATTCCCGAACATTCCTTCTAAAGATGTGGTAACAAGTTACGGATGAGTCTGCCAGGGAGGGCTGTTCAATATGGAAATAAGTGGCTGCGGATAATTTTGAGTATGTATAGGGGCGAGACTACTCTTTTGAAATCTATGGACAGGATGACGTAGTCTTAAAAAGGGCTTAGATGAAGAAGATTATTCAAGTGCTTTATACCGTATATGCGTGGATTATAAATGTTTCGCTTTGGTCTATAGGTTACTTGGTTTCTATTATTTCCACAATTGGTGTTAAGGATAAGGAAAATAGATATAATGCCATAGAACGTATGTTTACAAGGATTTCCTTAAGGCTTTTGGGGATAAACTTAGACGTAAAAGGCCTGGAAAATATTCCGGAAGGCGAGCCGTTAATATTTGTTTTGAATCATCAGAGTTTTATAGACGTAAAGCTTTCAATAGCCGCTATACCTGGAAATTTCAGTTTTGTTTCCAAGGATATTATCTTTAAAATACCCGTACTTGGAAGATACATGAGAACTTCGGGTCATGTTGGTATTCGTAGAAGTGACAAGAGGAATGCGTATGGGACCTTGAATGAAGTAATCAAGAAACTTGATGCCGGTAAATCAGTAATCTTCTTTCCTGAAGGTACAAGAAGTGCTAATGGAGAGCTTGGACGTTTTAAGAGGGGTATTACAATGATCATCGCGAGATCGGGGAGAAGGGTAATTCCAACGGCAATTGTAGGCAGTGGAGGATATCTGCCTAAAAACAGTATTCTCAGTAATCCTGAAAACAGGAATATCGGATTCAGATTTGGCAGACCACTTGAGTTTCCGAAGGTTGAGAAAGGGGATAGAGAGAGGTCTAAAGATATCCTGGAGAAGGTGAGATCTGAAGTCTCAAAACTTCTTTATAATTGATTCTGGCTTTTTAATAAATTGTTGTGAAATAGACTTATTATAATCTAAAAATGGATATTAGAATAATAGCGGGAGTAATTGCAGCAGGTGTTGCATTCTGGGTTTATAATGATTCACGAAAGTGGGGCTATAATAATAACGCTGCTTTGGGTTGGGCTGTAGGTGTGTTTTTGTTAATGATAGTGTTTCTGCCGCTCTATGTAATAATAGAGTTGAAACGTGCAAGACGGCAACTAGAGCCGACAGGCGCAAGACAATCTGCGGTAATATCAACACCCTGTGAGTTTTGCAGAAAGCAATATTTTGGCAATCCAAACTATTGTCCGCACTGTGGGCATCTGGTTCGCAAAATATAACACATAGGGAGTACTATGAAAGAGAGAATAACAAAAGAGTTAAAGGGTGCAATGAAGTCCAGGGACAAGCTGAAAACGTCCGTATTAAGGATGTTATTGGCGGATATTATAAATGTTGAAAAATCCGGTAAAGATTTTAAACCCATAGACGTTGTAAGGGGATATGCAAAGAAGTTGAAGAAGGCCATTGAAGAATATGAACGTTTGCAAATTCAAAACGAGATAGATTCCTGTAATGCTGAACTGAAGATAGTTGAAGAATTTCTGCCAAAGCAGATGTCAGACGAAGAGCTTGAGAAGGTCGTGACAGAAATAATAGAATCTGAGAAGCCCGGAGATATAGGATCAGCAATGAAGGTTGTTATGGGTAAGTATAAAGATGTTGCTGATGGTAAAAAAGTTCAGGCATTGGTAAAGAAAATATTTTTAAAATAATAATACTGCTCCCGCCAAAAAGATCGTATGGCAAATCCATAGTTTGGCTGGCCACAATCATATCTGTTAAACTTCCATCCACGTCTTTTCCTGTTGGTATATTCAGGAAAGCTTATTTTCATAGAAATGCTTTTGATTTTTCTGGTATTTCTGCTCGTTGTGATTTTTTTTGTTAAAAAAAGTTATTTAAAAAAATATTTATGCAAATTTTTTTGTCAGATAATTTCTCAATTATATTATAGTTGTCATCATTCTCTGCCGGCATTTAGTGGCAATGGTGGCTTGAGATATTAATTGCATCTGTAAATTCATGCCTGGTTCACTCTTCTTCCATGTTGCATATACCAATTCATCATTAAGAGCGGCTAAAGGTGTTGGTGCTAATCAAATTTCATTTCTGGATTATGAGGTCAGGGAGAACTCCTCTTGGCAAGGCCATATGTGTCCAGCGTCTGAGCCCTCCCTGGTTAGTTACTCCAATTGAGACCTCCGGCTGATAATATAAAAAACTGATTGTTGCTGGCATTCTCTATCAGTGTATGTAGGTGTTGGAGAATGCCGGTATGTATCATGAATTTTTTATAGTTTAAAAAACGGATTTTCTGTAAATCCGCTTATTTTGTTTTTTGTGTATTAATAAATTATATTTCTATCACACAACATATGTTATCAATTTGTGCATAATATACTAAATATTGTATTTTTTTGCTTGACATTGCATTGTCATTTGTTAAGTTACGCACGCTGGCAAATGCTTGTGAGTAAATCAAACTGTTTTTGAATGTTCAAAAGAATTTATTTTATAAATATTTTAGTTTTACAAATCGCTTAAGAAACAGAATACGTATCGATATTTAGAGTGTAAATTTTCTACGTATATTTAATATTTAAATGTTAAGAGAGGGGGTGATAGAAAATGGCAGTAAAGAAGAAAGCGGCAGCTAAGAAGAAACCGGCAGCAAAGAAGAAACCGGCAGCAAAGAAGAAACCGGCAGCTAAGAAGAAACCGGCAGCTAAGAAGAAACCGGCAGCTAAGAAGAAACCGGCAGCTAAGAAGAAACCGGCAGCCAAGAAGAAACCGGCAGCCAAGAAGAAACCGGCAGCTAAGAAGAAACCAGCAGCTAAGAAGAAGCCGGCAGCTAAAAGAAAGTAAGCATTTATTTAACAATATTTCATTTATTAGGAGGTACTGTGAAGTATATCTATACGGCACCTGATTGTCCAAAGTGCGAAACATTAAAGGAAAGTTATAAAGCGCAGAGCATTGAATATGTTGAGAGAGATGCGCAAAGGCTTAAAAACCCGGCGCACGATAGAGACAATATTGATGTTGAGGCGTTTGTACAACTTTCGATGCAAAACATGATTTTACCTGTAGAAATAAACAACTAGAACCAAGGACCTGCCTCTGTTGCTAAATTTCTTCCGGGTTTGCTTTGGGAACTAATGAGCTTTGAACGGCTATAATATTAACATGCAGTCTCCATAGCTGTAAAATCTATAGCCGAGGCTTATCGCTTCTTCGTAAGAAGTCGCTATATTTTTCCCTCCTGCAAAAGCAGACACAAGAAGAATTAACGTTGACCTCTGCAAATGGAAGTTTGTTATTAATGAATCTGTAAGCTTAAACTTATATGGTGGATATATAAATAAATCGGTCCATCCTGAGTTTTTTGTTGTTGTATGATTTTTAGCTAATGTTTCCAGGACTCTACATGTTGTTGAACCGGTAGCAATAATTCTTTTACCGAGTTACTTTGCTTTATTTATTGTCTCAATAGCTTCATTAGGGATATTATAAAACTCTTTGTGTATAGTATGTTGCCTGAAGTCTTCTTCTTTTATGGTTTTAAATGTTCCTAGGCCAACATGTAGGGTTATGTAAGCTATTTTTATGCCTTTGTTAGTTATTTTCTGCAGAATGTCTTTTGTGAAGTGAAGGCCAGCGGTGGGAGCAGCAATTGCTCCCATTTTTTTTGCATAAATGGTCTGGTAACGATCTTTATCATCATATATTTCAGGTGATTTATCCTCTGGATTTCTCTTTATGTATGGCGGTAGTGGCATGCGACCGGAGTTTTCCAGCATTTCTATAAATTTCTTTCTGTCTTCAAATTTAACTGTCCAGCCTCCTGTGTCATGTTGGCATAAAAGCTTTCCTTTTACAGTATTATTATCAAAATACAGATATTCGTTTTCCTTAAGCCTGTGATTTGATCGTAAGAGAACTTCCCACGTATTGTAGTTTATTTCTTTTATAATGAGGCCTTCTACCCTTCCGCCAGTTGCCCTGGAGCCTATTATTCTGGCAGGGGCTACTTTTGTATCATTTAGAACTAAAACATCTCCACAATTTAAATATTCAATAATTTCGTAAAATTTCCTGTGTTCGATTCTGCCGTTCTTTCTATGAAGTACAAGCAGGCGTGATTCATCTCTTTTTGCCGTTGGACACTGGGCAATAAGTTGTTTTGGGATGTCATAGTCGTAATGACTGATTTTGTAGGTTTCTGCATTCATAGAACTTTTGTGCATAAAATTGAATTTTATAATAAGAAATTTTGAAAGTTTTATTTATATGTTGTTATACAAGATGTTGTAGTTTTTTTCAAAAAAATATTAAATATAGCAGAATGTGGATAATTACAAGCCTAAACACAAAAAAATATTATAAAAATATCTTGACAAAGGTGGGAAATGGTGTATTTTCCACCTAAATGGTGATGTGTGGGTAAAAGTGGGGAACATTAAAAATGGCCATATTTACAGGGATTCATCAACATACTATTGACGATAAAAATCGTTTAGCCGTACCTTCTTCGATACGCAAATGTATTGACGAAGAAACAGAGGGTAGCGGTTTTTTTGTAACACCAGGTTTAGACAAATGCCTTGCGCTCTATTCTCCTCTTCATTTCAAAGAAATTTCAGAAAAATACAAAGAACAAGCATCGACAAATAGAAAGGCGCGGAATTTCCAACGCCATTTTTTTTCGAACTCAAAAAAAGTTGACTGTGACAAACAGGGAAGAATTATCCTACCTCCTCTGCACATTAAATATGCTGGTCTTAAAAAGGACGTAGTTATTGTTGGGGTAATGGACAAAATAGAGATATGGGACTCACAATGTTGGAATGATGTTGAAGCAGAAAACAGCAAGAATTTTGAGCAGGATGCAGAGGATCTCTTTCGACTGGGTTCTGCCCCGAATCAATGACGAAATAAACCAGTTTCATAAAATTTATAAAATGAATAGAGTTTTTATCAATGATTTCTTCTGATGATGATCATCCTCCGCATAAGCCTGTTATGCTTAATGAAGTCATTAGCTTCATTAAACCAGGCAAGGGGGACATCATCGTTGATGCTACAATTGGTGCGGGAGGACATAGTTGTGAAATATTAAAGATGATAGGGCGTGATGGACTCCTTATAGGAATAGACAAGGATGCTGAGATATTGAAAATAGCAGGTAGGTATCTATCAAAGATAAGCGATTCTTATAAATTGTATCAAGCCGACTATGTAGACTTAGATTATATTATGAATAAATTAGAAATTAGTAAGGTCCAGGGTATTTTGCTTGACCTTGGCGTTTCATCGTTGCAACTGGATTCCGAGGAGCGTGGTTTCAGTTTTATCAAGGAAGGCCCTTTAGATATGAGAATGGATAGATCACAGGGTAAAACGGCTGAAGAGTTGCTTAAAAGACTTTCTCAAAAAGAAATGGCAGATATATTCTGGCGATATGGTGAAGAGGGACGGTCTAGGCGCATTGCCAAGGCTATTGTGCAGGAAAGGAAAATGGGGGCAGAGATAAAAACCACGACACAATTAGCAAAAATTGTTGAAAAGGCTTTATACGTACCAGGGAAATATAAAAAGAAAAGAAAAATTCATCCTGCCACTCGAGTATTTCAGGCGCTGCGAATAGCTGTAAATGATGAGCTAAAGAGTCTGGAGTATTTTTTAAATAATGTATGTGAGTTTCTGGCCAGTGGTTCAAGAATTGTTGTGATATCATTTCATTCTCTTGAGGACCGCCTGGTCAAGAATGCCTTTCGTAAGTGGCAAGACGCATCCAGTCTGGAGATTCTTACAAAAAAACCTTTAATTCCACTTGATTCCGAAATCAGGGAAAATGTTAGAGCTAGAAGCGCTAAACTTCGTGCAGCAGAAAGGACATAACTTATGAAAGTTTGCAGATATGGTTGTATACTTGTTGTTCTTTTAATAATGGCAATTTTCTCTATGTCGGAAGGTTCGAGAATAATAAAAATTGGATACGATGTTACAGAAATGGAGAATGATCTGGCAAGATTATCAGAAGATAGCAAAAAACTAAGATTTAAATCAGACAAATTGAAAAGGCCGGAAATGATATCTTTAAAAGTAAAAGGTATGAAGCTTGATCTCGTTGTTCAGGAAGAGGAAAGCATCGCTGTTGTAAAAAAATCTCCTAAAAGCCTGAACAAAAGTTTGCCTGGCAAAATTGAAGCGTAGGTGTTTCAAATTTCTAATTAAATCAGTTGTAAAGAAAAATAATGCTAAACACAAATAAGATTCCAAAGTGTTATAAAATAAGGGCAACCATCTTGTACCTCTGCATTATTGTAATCTTTGCAGCCCTTCTATATCAATTGGTTCGTATACAGATTCTTGACCACAAAAAATATACTTCTTTAGCGTTTTCTCAGCAATTCAAAAAACAGGATATTCCCACAAGAAGGGGGGTTATTTTTGATAGAAACGGGTTGACGCTTGCAGAATCAGTTCAAGTAGGTTCGGTATTTGCCGATCCATTAGCCATAAAGGATAAAAAGAAGACAGCCCAGGTAATATCTCAGATATTAGGCTTAAGTAAAACAAAAATTGAAAAACTATTAAACAAGAAAAAGAGGTTTGTATGGATAAAAAGAAGAATACCAGATGAACAAGAAGATGTATTAAGACAGTTAAACCTTAAAGGTATTGGTTTTAGATATGAGTACAAAAGGGTCTATCCATATGAAGAATTATGTTCTCATGTATTGGGTTTTACTGATATTGATCAAAATGGTTTAGAAGGTATTGAGGGATCTCTCAACGAAGTTATTACTGGAAGTAAAGGCTCCAGGGTAGTGGAAAAAGATGGTCGCCAGCGGCAGTTTTCCACATTACAAGAAGAGACTGTTGCTGCAAAATATGGCAACAGTGTCTATTTAACTATTGATTGTAATATTCAGTCCATTGTTGAGGATGAACTTGAGAATGCATGTTCAGAGTGGAACCCGGATTCAGCTGTAGCGATAGCAATGGACCCTTTTACAGGAGAGGTATTGGCAATGGCTAATTACCCTTCGTTTAATCCAAATTTTGTGCAGGATTCAAGTCCAAGAGAAAGGCGTAACAGGGTAATTACTGATTGCTTTGAACCTGGTTCGTTGATTAAACCATTAATTGTGAGTGGTGCGCTTGATAGTGGCTTAGTGAAAGAGGATGAGCAATTCTTTTGTCATAATGGCGCTTATAAAGTCAGAAGCAGGGTAATCAGGGATACTCATTCATATAGTTATTTAAGTGTATCTGACATAGTAGTTCATTCCAGCAATATAGGAATGGCACAATTAGGGATGCGTATGAATAAAAACAGATTATACAGCTATTTGAAGAATTTTTCTTTTGGTGAAAAAACCGGGATTCAATTGCCTGGAGAAGTCAAAGGGATAGTAAGGCCTTTGAACCTTTGGTCGCTTGATTCGACAATCTCAGTTTCCTTCGGGTACGAGACGGCAGTGACACCGATACAATTGGTAAATGCTTTCTGCTCTATTGCTAATGGAGGGACGTTGCTGAAACCACAAATTATTAACAAAATAACTGACTATTCGGGTAAAAGAGTGAAAAAGATATATAAAACTCCTGAGAGAGTTAGAAGAGTTGTTTCTCCAGAAATTGCAAGGGAAGTAATGTCTCCTATTCTGGAGAATGTTGTAAAGGAGGGAACTGGTAAAAAAGCAATGCTTTTTACATATAGTGTTGCAGGTAAGACCGGGACAGCTAAGAAATTACAAAGAGTTGGAAACAAAATGAAATATTCTAATGAATATATTGGTTCATTTGTTGGATATGCTCCTGTGGATGAACCTAAAGTTTGCGTCCTGGTGTCTTTAAATGAACCGAAAAACGGTGCTTACTATGGAGGTACAGTAGCAGCGCCGGCAGTGGGAAACATTATAGAAAGGACGCTTGATTATCTGGAAGTTGGGCCGCAATTTGTACAAACGGCTCAAAGATAATTTAATGGGGAGAAATATTGTTACGGAGGGGGGTGATACATGGTCAAAAATGCTGGAAGGTAGGTACATCAGTGGGTGATGTATTGATACCCTATGCTGCCCCAAGATTTGGGGTCAGTGTAGGGTATCGTTTATAACTTTTTTAAAGCTGTTTTAAGGGGAAATATTATGACAGAAAAAGAATTAGAAAAACATAATTTTCTGACCTGGTGTAGATATGCTACTACAAACGATCTTGAAAAGGCTAAAGGAGAAAATAATGAAGTATGGGAAAGGTTGTATAGTGAATATGCAGATGAAATCACAATAATTGATAAAACAAGGCATCTGTATGAATCTATATCTCAACATGATATAGGAATACAAAAATATGAGCTTTCCTTGAAGATTTCAATGTAATGACCATGATTTTTTAATGAAATTAAGTGCGTTGGTTCACCATTTAGACTTAGAGGGGACATGCAATTTTGGTGACCTTGAGATTACGGGTATTACCAATGACTCACGAAAGGTAAGGCCTGGTTATATCTTTGTTGCTATTAAGGGATATAAAACTGACGGGCATAATTTCATTAAAAAATCTCTTGAAAGTGGTGCACAAGCAATCGTTTGTGAGGAAAGGTTTTCTCTTAATCAAAAAATTCCTCAAATAATTGTACGTAACACAAGAAAAGCACTTTCCTCTTTGAGTTGTTGTTTTTATAACAACCCATCTCAAGAAATTAATGTTGTTGGAGTAACTGGAACAAATGGTAAAACTACTACTACATTTCTAATCAAATCTATAATTGAAAAAGCAGGATACGAGGCATGGTTAATCGGTACGATTAATTATCAAATAGGAAAAAAAATTGTACCTGCACAGGAAACAACTCCTGAATCAGTCGAGCTTCAAAGGCTCATCGCAGAAATGGTAGAGGCAAAGATCAAATTTGCAGTTATGGAAGTGTCTTCTCATTCAGCCATTCAACATAGGATTGAGAATATTAATTTTAAAACCGCTGTTTTTACAAATATAACCACCGAGCACATGGACTATCATAAAACGATTTCAAATTATAAGGATGCCAAGGTAGAGTTGTTTAAGGGTTTAGCAAAAGACTCTTTTGCAATATTAAATGCGGATGATGAATCTAGTGAATATTTTGCCGATAGAACAAGTGCGAAGATATTATGGTATGGAATAAAGAATAATGCTGATATAAAAGCTGAGATATGTAGAGAATCTACAAGTAATATTATGATTAAGTTAAATTATTCAGGAAGAGAAATAGATATGAAAATACCCTTTATGGGTTTACACAATGTTTATAACTCACTTGCTTCCGTTGCCAGTGCGATTTCACTCGGATTTGAACTGGATGTAATAAAAGCCGGTATCGAAACTGCACCAGTAGTACCGGGAAGGCTAGAAGCCGTACCCTGTAAGCGCGGTTTCAATGTTGTGGTTGACTATGCTCATACACCGCATGCCCTGGAAACAGTATTGCATTCACTCAAGAATCTGGTTAAAGGCAGGATACTCCTTGTTTTTGGTTGTGGGGGTGATAGAGATAAAGAAAAGCGTCCGATGATGGGGAAAGTAGCTGACGAGAACTCAGACATATTCTGGTTAACAAATGACAATCCTCGCTCAGAGGAACCACTAAATATAATAGAGGACATTAAGGCAGGAATAAAGCCCGGACGAATATTTTATGTTCAAACAAACAGATATACAGCAATAGAGGAAGCCCTTGCAGAGGCAAAACGTGATGACCTGGTGCTGATTGCCGGCAAAGGACATGAAAAATATCAAATAATAAAAGATACCATAATTCCTTTCGATGACAGAGAAGTGGCCAGAAAGATACTATCGAACAATTCCGATATATAGTAATAGAGAAGCAGAGATTAAGTATTAATGCTGTAGCCTGATTATTGTGCCCTTGTTTAGTATTCTTATTTAAAAGATAAGGAAAAGATGGCAAAGAGGCTGAAATTAATTACTTACCTGGTTTTTATCTTCATAATGTTAAGTTTATTAAACCTGTCATTTGCGATTGGCTATGACCAGCCCGACATACGATTGTCGGTACGCTCTGGTATATGTAGGCTGCTCCAGCAGGAAAGGTTTGTTCGGGCAGATAGCCGGCCTGACAAAGCAATTCTGGAGGAAACAAGAGAAACATCTGAATATTATTGTGCAGACAATTTTTCAAGACCTGGCTTCAAGCCAGTACCGGATGAGTGTCCATGCCCTGAGAATAATGGGTTATTGCAGGACAATTTCATGTATAAAGAATGGTGTAAAGACACATTCGAAAACGGTAAATATGTTTATGAAGCATACAAGGATATTGCTTTCAATATAGAATACACTCCGGAACAGGTGAAAACTGACATCTGGCAGACTCCATTTGAAACCAAAAGATCAAAGGAAGGTGATTGCGAGGATGCGGTATTTCTTTTTTCTTCATATCTCCCATCAAAGCAAAGTAATGCCATGATTATTTGGGGATGGGTAATTGATAAGGAAAGTAGAGTTGCGAGGGCACATGTATGGTATCAACTTATAGATAAAGTGGGTCAGCAGTATATTGTAGAAGGCTTCTCAGAAGATTGGAATGGAATAATACCAATGGAAATTGTTGAAGAGACCGAATCAAGAGAGCCAATATTTACGATTACACATTCTGAAGTTTGTAGATTGGCAGAACTGACATCAAACCCTGACAGTTGCCAGATTTACCAATCATTAATAGATTTCTGTAGGTCAGCAAATTTCATTGAGTTTTATTCTAAAAATACAAACATTTCTCAAGGCATAGATTCTCAACACAATCTGGATTACGAGTTCATTGGTTATCTTCTGAATAAACAAAAGAATTCATTTGAAGATACAAAGTCTCATAGATATCCAGCCAGTTGTAAAATTTCTCCATTTGTGAGTAAAGAAATAACTAACATCTTAAAAAAACTTTATGAACTTTTTACCAGGTGTGAGAGGCAAAGAGAAAGTTTTGGCTCAAACCTGCAAATTGCTTATAGAAATATGAATAATAAGCACTCTGATAGAAATCTAAATTGTAGAAGATAAAGAAAAAATGAATAATATAAAAGTTTCTGACATCTTAAAGGCAACAGACGGGAAATTAATTCAAGGTAATTCAGAGTTACTTATTAATGGAATATCTACGGATACGAGGTCTATAAAACATGGGGAAATCTTTTTTGCCCTGAAAGGGGAAAATTATGATGGCCACAATTTTGTCGAACAAGCCATACATAATGGTGCTGCCGGTGCGGTAATATCCAGTGGTAAAAAGGCTGCATATTCATTGCATAACGGATTTAAGAAATGCGCCTTATTAGAAGTTGTTGATACGTTAAGGGCCCTGGGTGATCTGGCAAAGTTTTATCGTGACAGCTTGCCAACTAATTTTATCGCAGTTACGGGCAGCAATGGCAAAACGACTACTAAAGACATGGCTTATCATGTTCTTGGAAAATTTAAAAGTGTGTCAAGATCCAGAAAAAGTTTTAATAATTTTGTTGGCGTTCCTTTAACAATCTTCGAAACAGAGATTACTCATGATTTTTGTGTTGTAGAAATGGGTACAAATGCTCCCGGGGAGATTAAAAGGTTATCTGAAATTATTTTTCCTGATTTTGCCATTCTGACTAACATCTCTCACGCACACCTTGAAGGCCTTGGCAGTATTGAAGGTGTTGCAGGCGCTAAATCAGAATTTATCGAAAATATGGCGGAAGATGGTACGTTAATTACAAATGCTGATGACGACTGGTGTAATCGGATTGCAGACAGTTTTAACGGAAAGGTTATAAGTTTCGGTTTTAATCAAAATGCTGACATAAAAGCATCAAACGCCAGGCGTAATGATTCCGGTTTTGTCTTTACTGTCAATGACTCCTTTGACGTCAATTTGCCGGTTTCAGGCAGACATAATATCTATAACGCCCTGGCAGTGATAGCCATGTGCGATGCGGTTGGTGTTGGTATTGAAGTTATATATGACAAATTCGTTGACTTTAAGCTTCCTCCTATGCGGATGGAGAAACAGATTTTCGGCGATATTGTAGTTATCAATGACAGTTATAATTCCAATCCCTCGTCGATGTCCTCTGCCTTAGATGAATTTTCCCAATTGATGACTTCCGGAAGGAAGGTGCTTGTATGTGGGGATATGCTGGAGTTGGGAAATTATACAGAAAGGTTACATAAAGAAATTGGTGCTAAGGTTGCCAATGCGAATATTGATGTCCTGTGGACAGTCGGTCCATTATCCAGATTTGTGGCAGAAGAAGCCATGGCTAACGGTATGCTGAGAGAGAATATTCTGAGTTGTGAGACTTCAGAAGAGATGTGTTCTTTTGTCGCTTCACAAATAAAGAAAGACGACACAATTTTAATAAAAGGTTCAAGAAGAATGAAGCTTGAGCGTGTTTTGCGTCAAATCGAGAAGAACTTTTCAGGGAAGAATGAAAATAATACCGCACTGCTGAGTTTAGTCTGAACCGCAGAAATTAATTAATGCAGGAAGTTCAAAGATGTCATAAAGTAGGGGCAGGTGGCAATACGCCCGTACATTCATTATACGGAGAGAAAAATGTTTTATAAATGGATTTATCCCCTTCATGATTATTTTCAAGGGTTTGAGTTAATAAGATATATATCATTTAGAGCCGGCCTTGCTGCTATAACTGCTTTCTTGATAAGTTTGCTTATAGGATCGCAGGTAATAAAGATGCTTAAAAAGTACAAGGTTTCTGAGGATACTACAAAGACATACTCTGAAAAACTGAAAGATCTTCACAGTGGCAAGAAAGACGTGCCTACAATGGGCGGTATTATTATATTGATTGCGGTTCTTCTTTCTACTTTGCTCTGGTGTAATATTTTTAACATATACATTTTATTAGTATTATTTACGTCTGTCTGGCTCGGTATCCTTGGTTTTTTTGATGATTATATAAAACTGACACAAAGTCATTCGTCAGGGCTGACCAGTACATCAAAGCTCATCTTCCAGTGTGGCCTGGGGCTGATAATTGGTTTGATATTGTACTTTCACTTCATGAATATTGATGAGGGGACAAAACTTGTCATACCATTCTTCAAAGAAATCAGGCCTGACCTGGGTGCGTTTTATGTATTGATGGTAATGTTCTTTATGGTGGGAATGTCCAATGCCGTCAATATTACTGACGGTCTTGATGGGTTGGCGATTGGGTGCACGGTAATCGCAGGCCTGGCCTTTACTTTGATAACTTATATAGTGGGACGGGTTGACTTTAGCAGCTACTTAAATGTTCCATATGTTTCAGGCGCTGGAGAGTTAAGTATTTTCTGTTCTGCATTGGTGGGCGCTGGATTGGGTTTTATGTGGTTTAATTGCTTTCCCGCACAGACATTTATGGGAGACGTGGGTTCATTGCCGCTGGGAGGCATACTTGGAGTTATAGCTATTATTGTGAAACAGGAGCTCCTTATTTTTTTTATAGGCAGCATATTTATAGTGGAAGCCCTTTCCGTCCTGTTACAGGTTAGCGTATACAAGGTTTCTGGAAAGAGGCTGTTTCTGTGTGCGCCCATTCATCACCACTTTCAGTTTAAGGGCTGGCCGGAAACAAAAATTACAATGAGATTTTTTATAATAGCAGCAATAATGGCGTTATTCAGCCTGATAACCTTGAAATTATGAATGTCTTTAAAAACCTGTCTGCAATTAATACAAGTTATGGTAAAGGCATGCATTCTGGCCAGGCTGAAGACTTCAACCGAGCTGCAATTCGTAGTTTAGAGCCGGCAAATGTTATAATGTATCTTGTTACAACTCTACTCGTAATCGGGATAATTATGATATACAGTACCAGTTCAGCAAAAACAGCCGAAGGCGCTGATTCAATGAACATTACTTTCCTCAAGCACGTTGCGTGGGTAATCATTGCAATAACAAGTATGTTGGTCATGATGAAGACTGATTATCATTATTTACAAAGATACAGTATGGTAATCTTCATAGTTGCGCTTGCCGGTCTGGTTGTTGTGCTTATTCCAGAAATAGGAACAGCTACATATGGTGCGCGTAGATGGATAAGATTTGGAAGCTATTTTGGATACCAGCCATCAGAATTTGCTAAACTTGCAATGATTATCTTTATGTCAGGCTATATAGCAAAAAACAGGGAAAAGATGTCAACCTTTGCAAAGGGTTTTGTGGTTCCGATTATATTAATAGGTGTTGTTTCCCTGCTTATCTTAAAGGAGCCGGATTTTGGTACAGCTGTGTTTATAACAACGGTTTCATTTATGCTGATAATGGTAGGAGGTACCAGGATCATCTATGTGATCTTCACGATAATAGCTTCGATTCCGCATATTTATCAAATTGCGATGCATAAGATTCCAACTTATCAGCAAGACCGGTGGGATGCATTTCTTGATCCCTGGAAAGATCCTATGGGAATTGGTTATCAGATAATACAGTCATGGATTGCGCTTGGTTCCGGAGGAATAACAGGTTTGGGGTTGGGCGAAAGCCGCCAGAAGTTGTTCTTCCTGCCGATGAGTGATAATGATTTTGTCTTTTCGGTAATAGGTGAGGAATTTGGATTTATAGGAACGACTTGTATTATTATTATGTTTGCCTTGTTTGCATGGCAGGGTATGAGGGTCTGTAAGACAGCGCCGGATGCGTTCGGTTTCTTTCTTGCATTAGGCATAACGGCCTCAATTGCCTTGCAGGCGGCTATAAATATTGCTGTTGTTACCGGTTCTATACCGACCAAGGGGCTTCCATTACCATTTATCAGTACGGGAGGTTCATCAATATTATTATCGTTGCTGGGAGTAGGGATACTTTTAAATATTGCGAAACAATCAGAAAATGCTGATGTTTCGGCATGTAATATTGAAGATAATAGGAGTTTTGTTACTTGAATATCATCTTTGCTGGTGGAGGTACGGGTGGGCACTTAATTGCCGGCCTGAGTATAGCACAGGAAATATCGTCCAGATTTCCAGGTGCGAATATAGTCTTCTTTGGTACAAGTAAGAAGGGAGAATCCGGATACATAGGGAAGAGCGGCTATGAGTTTAAACAAATCAAGGCCTGTAAGTTTACATCGTTTATTCGCTTGCCTGTCTTTATCATTGTTTCCTTAATCGGCGTAATATATTCCTTAATTAATATTATTAGAATTAAGCCTGACATAATAATTGGTTTGGGAGGATATGGTTCCGCCTTACCTGTGGTTGCCGCATACATCTCCGGAGTTCCAATTGTCCTGATAGAACAAAATGTTATACCGGGAAGAGCCAATTTGATAATGGCAAGGTGGGCGGATGCGGTCCTGTGTCATTGGGAAGGCACGAAAAAGAGGTTTAAAAATGTGCGCTCTGTTGGTGTTACCGGTATACCGATAAGGAAGGACGTTATAGCAAATGAACAAGAGATTGGCAAAAACCCATTCGGCCTGACTTCTCAAGGAAAGACATTGTTAGTGATGGGTGGTAGCCAGGGGGCTCAGTCTATAAACAGAGTAATATTGCAAAGTATTCCTGAACTTAAGGCATTAATTCCGGATTTGCAGATTATCCATCTCACCGGAAAAGAGGGTTATAAAGAGGCGAAAGCCGCTTATGGCAACCTGGGGATAAGTTCCTTTGTTTCAGAGTTCTCCAATGACATAGGCGCCGCTTATAGATTGGCAGATCTGGTTATTTGTCGTGCCGGAGCAAATACTATTGCAGAAATATCTGAAGTGGGCATCCCGGCAATCCTTATACCTTACCCATATGCGACTGATAACCATCAATACTGGAATGCTTATGAACTGGCCAGGAGGGGAGGGGCGCTAATCATTAAACAAGAGGAACTGGAACCTGTAAAGATAATAGAATTAATATCTAATTTACTTATGAATGATGAAGAACTGAAGAAAATGAAGAAAATGAACAGAAGTTTGAGTAAGCCTTTAGCTGCTACAAAGGTTGTGGATAACATAAGCCAAACACTTAAGAAGAGAAAAACTACAAAGAATTTAGTTTGTTTTGCCAGCACGGTTTAGGCGGAACCCTTCTCCTTCTTCC
>JAIQZU010000009.1 GCA_021776915.1 Candidatus Scalindua sp.
AACATAAGGAAGCTCCTGAAGGTGCTTCTTTTTTGCTTTTATTTCTGGAGGCAAAGATCATTCTCTACCATTTGAAATATTTCAGAAACCTTGTTTAAACTACCATCGTCTCAAAAAAGTGACTTTTTCAGGGACGACTAACTAAAGTACCTAAAATATACTTACTTCAGGTTTTATCTGCTGAAAATTGAATGGGTATTGTGAAATGAAGGAAAGATCGATTTATGAGTTTATAATGAATGATATTGACGGTAATCCTGTCAATCTTGAAATATTCAGACATAAAGTTATCTTAATAGTAAATGTTGCAAGTAAATGCGGTTTTACACCTCAGTATAAAGGGCTCCAGGAATTGTACGAAGAGTTTAAGGATGACGGATTTCTTATCCTCGGCTTTCCGGCAAACAATTTTTTAAGCCAGGAACCAGGCACAAATAGTGAAATAAAGCAGTTCTGCTCTTTAAACTATAATGTTTCATTTCCCATGTTTTCAAAAATCTCTGTTAAGGGAAATGACATTTCACCTTTATATGAATTTCTAACAGATAAGGAAGCAAACCCTCGGTTTTCCGGCAAGATAAAATGGAACTTTACAAAGTTTCTTATCGACCGTAATGGTGATATCGTAGATCGTTTCGCACCAATGACAAAACCTGACAGCAAAAAGGTTGAAAAAAGAGTCGGACAGTTACTGGTCGATACGGAATAAATAATTACCCCTTGCTCGACAAGCAAGGGGTCACTGGTTCGAATCCAGTATCGCCCATATTGTCACACAAAGAGTTATGGTAAGTTGCAGATGAAGGAATCCTGAAAGGTGTGACCATTTTGTGACCAAAATTATTGAGGGGCATTGGTAAGCAAATTACCTTGCCCCTTTTTTTAACTCTACGGTATAGGGTCGTCTTTTGAACGAGTTTAGAAGATGGTTACATTTGGCCGTCATTTCCCCTTGACTTCAATAACGTGTAGCCTTATCATGCCATTTCATCTCACTTTGTTTTACCAGTATAATAAGTTATCTTAAAGTTCTTATTTACAAGGATGTAGAATCATGAACTTTCTTGCCAAATATAGTCGTTCTCAAATCGTAATATCTTCGCATCACTGGATTGTAAATAATAAACAAACCCGCCATACATTAAGACACTCATTTGCAACACATATGCTTGAATCGGGGGTCAATATTCGTGTCCTTCAAGAGCTGCTTGGCCACAAAGATGTTACTACAACAGAAATTTATACGCATGTAATGAACAAGGATTTCAGTGGCCTAAAAAGTCCTTTGCTGGAACTGGAAAATGAATAGAAATATATAGTATTATTATAATGCAATTTTGCATGATATTACAATATACTGTTATTATCGTGCGTTATCGCACAAGAGTAACGAGTTATGTGGTATCAATTACATCAACATTCGAAAGATTGGCCTTAGTTAAAGTATTACATGTTCTAATTTTTTCACATTGGGTGGTGAAAGCCTAGAAAGGACAGTTGGATAATGAAAACCAAGCCCCTTAAACAAAAAGAAAATATATTTTCCGTTATCCCATGGTACTTTACCATCATTATCCTAGTTTTTGTGTTTTTGCCGTTTTTACTTAGCCCTCTATTTCTTGGCAACAATGCTATTGCCCAATTATTCTTTAATTTCCTGCTTGCACTCATTACGATTTTTGTTAGCGCATATGTTACGCATGTTTACTCCCAGCGCAATTTGAAGGATGAGATTACACGCTATGGTTTACAAGCATGGCGAAATTTAGATTCACTTGAAGTGAAATTATTACAGCATCACGAAGATGTATGTATTTCTCAGAACACCCTTAACTCATGGATCCTTGATGTAGATGCAGCTAAATGGGCTTGGCAAGATCTCCTCAAGGAAGCTTTTGAAATACAGGATCGTCTGCAAGCAGAGACTGAAGAAATAGTTTCTCGTTACAGGAGGGACATTGCTCAAACATCCTCATCCGAAGAGAAGTTAAAGCTTGAACAGAATCAAAAAACAGAACTTGCTGGTTTATTTTCTCGTGCTCCTCTTCCTTTAAAGCTTTCAGAAAAGGTACTTTGCCCAAATTGCAACTATACGCTGAACGCACGTGTTGGATCTTCAGCAGGAGACAGTGACTGGCCAACTTGCCCAAATTGCAATACTAACTTTCCCGTTTTCCGCCTTGCTGATGGTACTATTGAAGGCTCTAAACTAGAATCACAGGAAATTGAAAAACCATGTCCAAAGTGCAAGACTGAAATCACTTTCAACTTGTATGAAGAAAAGGAAATATCATTTCTAATATTATGTCCAAAATGCTCCACACATATACAGTTTTGTGGTGATATCAATCAGCAAAAGTTAATAGATTTAGGTGTCACTAATGCAGAATTTGTTTGTCTGTTCTGTAGCAACAATAATAAGTGTTGGATTGCCCCTGGACGAAAAGTATCTTTTAAGAAAAATTGTGGAACTTGTGGGCGAGAGGTGAGGATAACTGGTAAAGTTGAGAAGTTCGAGGTTACGGCTCCATGAGAAGCGTTTGTTTTATCGGACGATTTTATTTGAATTATTAAAAGAACCAGCTGTAAGCAACAATGCGTCTTTTTAGTAGTACATAACAAATCAGTGGAGCCAACCCCTCCGCCATTTGTGATTCGATTATTTTCAGACTCTTTGCTTATCTTATTTTTATCTATTATTTTATTTGCCAAACGGGGTTGCTCACCTCAGACGTTAGGCCTAAAAAAAATGCCGAGAAAAGGAAGAAATTTAGAAAAATTAGTCGAATCTTTAGAGAATTATTTAATCAAGGAAAAGGATAAAATTGAATCTCCATGCTTCTTAAAAGATTATGTAACAAATAAATCGCGAGAGATTGATGTATTAGTCCGAATTATTAAAGAAGACAAAGAGACTTTAATAGCATTTGAATGCAAAGATTGGAGGGACAAGGTTGGTTCACCTGAAGTTGAAGCTTTTGTAACAAAAACTAGAGATATGAACATTGATAAATCTTGCATAGTTTCATCTAAGGGTTTTTCATCTCCAGCCTTGAAAAAAGCTAAGCGTTATAAAATAAAATGTCTAGAACTACAGCAAATCAATAATTTCGATTGGATGCTGGCTGAATATATGAAGAAAAGCCAAATTCATATTATAAAAAATACGTGGAAGATAAATTCTCATAATAAACAATCTAAAAGCATCTTAAAACCGAAATATATTCATTCATCTGGAATTGAAATTACAAAAGAAATAATTACAGAGAATGCAAAAAATTACCTTTCACAGATTGAACATCAAAATTTAAATGTTGGAGAAATTTATAGGCATAAGGTTCCAGTAAATCCAACTGGAATTAAAATAATTGATACACAAAGTAAACGAGAGTATAAAGCTGATGAATGTAATATGTTTTTAGAGTTTTCCCTAAAAGTTGAGGAAATACCAATCCAGTCTATTCAAATGTATGATAAACATAATGAGGAAAGTCTGATTGAAGCTGCAGTATCTGAAGTTCGTATTAACAATGAAATATCGGGGCATTTTATGTTTATTGAGCAAGAGGATGGTTCAAAATCATTAGTGTTCTCAAAGCAGAGTCATCCTAATAAATAGAATGAGAATAATGTGGCCTAACAAATGCATTTACTTGACCGTTAAATCGCTACGCGATTTCGTTCGTTTCACTCACCGGCAAGTAATGCTCGTTTTTATGTTCAAACACAATCTAAGAGACAATAGGAGTATAGATAAGAGCATTTAGGGCAGTACGCACTGCGGAGCAGAAACCTAGCGACTTCCAATCGACGTTTATAAACAAACTTAGAAAGGTGACTGCCATGGTAAAACAACTGCAACACAAAGCTGGACCTCATAAAAAGTCCGCCCTGGTCATCTTCGGATGGCTTGCATTCTTTGGGTCGTTTTTAACAATTCAACCTTTATGGGTAGCATTGCTACTGAGTGTCGCCAGGGTTCTGCCCTAAGTGCTTTTATAAAAACATACATCAGCAAAAAAAAACATAACATGCGAATCCATTGGGACCTCGTACCTCGGCCCATGATTCGCGGCGTTAGCCACATTGTAAAATCGAATACTTATGGAATATAGCCTCAGTTATTTATACTCAGTTCTTGTTGAAGTTGATGGCTATATTTCTAAAGTGGCGTATAAATTTATTCCAGAAGAACAATTTAAGAAGATTGATAATATACCAGAAATGCAGCTTGTCTATTGGAGTGAAATAATACAAAGATTTCATATTTCTAATGCAACAAGTTTATTAAGAGTTAAAAAATGGTATGAGGCAATGAATGCAGCATACGATAATAACAATTATTACGGATTCTGTGCTGCTATAAGAGGCTTATTGGAGTCGTGCTCTGATTCGTTTTACTCTCTTGGAAGAGTAATTTTTCCAATCGCAGAAAATTTTAAACATATAAAAATAGCAATAGACGGTAAGTCACAGAAAGCTCTTTTCGCCGAAGAGATAGAGCAAGAATTGATCCATTATATCTTTGGGAGGAAGCTATCTCGGTCAGAGCAAGATATGTTTCCTTCAAGTCATAATGCAAAACAGGTAAGAAAGTACTTGGACTCTATCGACAATGCATCTTTGAATAGTCTTTACTCAGAATTATGTCAAATCTCACATCCGTCAATTATGTCGTTTCTCCCTTTTATGATGGAGTTAGACGATCATGGGTTAACCTTGCATAATGAAAGAATAGATAATGAGCTTAATAAGAATTTACTAGAAAGACATCGAAAGACTATTTATAACACTACAATATACGCTCTTGGTCCATCTCTTTGCGGATTGAAAATTATTAATAAACTTAATACACCACTTCTTGAGTCTTTGAAAACAAATGAAAAAGCCTTTAAAAGCCTTGAATGTTATGGTCTATGGAGTAGCATTGAGCAGACAATTAATTGCTAACAAATCAGTGGAGCCAACCCCTCTATCATGTGTGATTTTTAAGTTTCTAGATTCTTTGTTTATCTAACTTATTTTAATAGTCTTATTTGCCATACGGGGTTGCTCACCTCGGCGTTATGTGCCAAGGTATTTGAAATATAAATCTTTTTTTTATTGAGAATTTTGGGGAGCGTTGGCTCTGGAGCAGCGTCCTTCATCAGAAGGTGGTATCAATTCCTTTGAATCCACTAACTACAACAAATCTTCAATCAGAGGAGAAGAAATGAAGGTAAAAAAGAGTACAGAAGCTCCAAAATTAAAATTCCATTGCTGGAATATATTCCTGGTGGTTTTACATGTTGTTATATTAATATTATCTTTCGTCGTTCATCCTATGTTCGATATTCAACCCACTAGGGCGCTGCCCTGAATTCTCAATATTATATTTTTTTTATTTATCCTAGATAGTTTTAGGATTTACTTATGAACATCTAACCTGCAACTCCAATTTGTCTATCGAGATAACAAATGGGACTCTTTTAATACGATCCTAGCCATGCTAAGCACAAACGATCTGAAAGACAAGAGAAAGAGCATGTTCGAAAAATGTAAAAGTTGTTCTTCTCCTTTGGAACTTCTACTCGTCCAGGAAGACATTTATAATAATATACTGGATAGTGAAAATCGAATAAAAAGTAACTCAAAACAAAAAAAGTATTACAAGTTTAACATTGAGAAATTAAGGTTATTTTGCGATGGTTTAGCTTGGTCGGTAATTCACCCCCATGCAATTCGCCAGTTAGCAAAAAGCACATCTAAACCTCCATCACTCAATGATCAAAAACATTTTTTTCACAGAATATTTAAATATTCCTTTGATTATTTGAAAAAGCACGATGTTCCGATTATGTTGGCCGATTTAACGAATATTATTAAAACGGGAGACTTAATATTATGTTCTGATCCAGAAGATCCTACCATAGTCGAATGTAAAAATAAGCTACCATCACCAGAGAAATTTTTACTAGGACGTATAGGTCGGCAAGTAAGTAAAGGAATAACAACATCCAAATATTTAAAAAATAATGAAGCAAAAATCTTTGGTGATCCCAAATTAAATCTTTGTATACCAACTTTGCATAAAGCTGAACGTAATTGGGAAAGAGTAACAATAGTTTGTGAAGCAGCTATGAAAAGCAAAAAGGGTGTTCATTTTGAAAAACTCTCCGACTATGAAATTATAGGGGCTCATATTGATGGCAAAGAAGCAGAGGTATCAGATTTATTAAATAATTTTTTCCAGCAATCTGGTTTATCTACTTCAAGGATATATTTAGGTACTTCCTCAGGTTTAATGAATATGTTTGATGGTCTTTTTCCATCACCCCTCGTCTGGCCGATTCCCCAGAATATTTCGTTCTGCATTTTGGAGGACGAAATCACAGTAGTACATGCTATCGCCTCACAGACCTTTGAGTATGTCTCGGAAGATGGTTATCAATTAAAAATTCTTCCACAGAATGATTTTCCCATTATTGTTTCAAAAAACGGCAAAGATTATCCTTTTTCGCTCCGATTTATCTATGATGTTCTTTACGGATTCGAAACAGTGGAGAGTTGTATCAAAGGGTTAATTGACTTTGCTAAAGAAATACAAAGACAGAATATAGACCTAGAAGCCCCAAAAAAGTTAAACAAACTTAGAGTGACCAAGCCTTCAATTCTCAATCTTGATTCGATTGAAGATGTTGGAATGCTTCAAAATAATGAAAAAAAAGAAAGCTATACCTATGTTTCGATTTCTAGGGACTTATATAAAAAAATTGCAAAAAAATATGACAATTTATCTATAGAAAACATGCGCATAATAAGCCCCAAAGTTGACTCTTCGTACTATTTATTTGATTTTTATTCTTTCATGGAATTAATAAAACTCACTGATTTTACTGATTGAAAGTTGATGAAATTTCTTCTTAGTTTTTCATATGTACAGAATTTAACCTAATGAGAAACAATTTTCTTCGGCATTAATAATGGAATTTGGAGAAAGCACATAACACTTGCATGCAATAGATTTGGCTCCGCTTTGCTCCGCCAAACTACTGATGCAATCCGTTAGGCAATGTATTCCAGTTGTAGATCAATATTGAAAAAGTAAAATGAAGTATATCTATTTGGATTCAAATTTTTGGATTGATCTTGGTGATGGCATTCGAAGCGGTTTTCAAAATAGTAGTATTAAAAATTTTTACTACATATTAAAGGAACTTGTTTATTCAGGAATAGCAGTTTGTCCTATATCAAATGCTATATTTCTAGAACTTTTTAAACAAAAAATTCCAGAAGAAAGAATTGCAATTGCTTCTGTAATGGATGAACTCTCGCAAGGTTTTACGATTCAATCAAAATATTACCTTTTTAAAGAGGAAATAATAAATACATCAAAAGGGGTATCTCCAAAACCATGGAAACCAGTTTCTGCTTTTACAACAGTCTTTGAAGAAAAAATCACAGATACTCCTTTATGGAAAAAATCATTTGCAAGACCCAATAGTTTACCTTCAATCAAAGATCTTGCGTCAACCGAAATTATCGGAAACTTGGGAAAACTGAAAGATTTTTCAGAGAATCTAGCAAGCTATTTACAAGACAATAAAGAGAAATATGAAAATGAAGCAAAACTTTTTAAACTTATGCAAGGTGTTGAAGTATTGAATACAATGGATTCAACTTTTGAGGTTTTTCCAGAGCTTAAAAACTCAGTATCAAATAATTTTTCAAATGATATAAATATAAACATCAATAAAACAATGCCTGCTATTTGGTCATTTGGTTCAATTCATTCGCTTCTTAGAAATGATACTTCAAGAAAATACAAGGTAAATGATTTTTTCGATATTGAGCATTGTGCTGTAGCTTTAGGGTATTACGATTGTCTTTTCACAGAAAGATCGTTTCATAGCTTAGTTACTCATAAATTGACCTCTCTTGACAAAAGATTTAAATTAATTTGTGAAAAAAATTATGATAATGCTAATAATGTTCTACTTAAACTTATAAATAATGCCTAACAAATGCATTCAGAGCGAATTCACCCACCGTTTCGCTCTGCGTGAATCGCCTGATGCTGGCGTTAAGCATGGTTATTAATGATTTAGATTTGAAATAACCGTCTAATTGGATTTTGACCAAGGCATCGCATTTCGACACTTGACACAATTTAAATCCTCTCTTTAGTACGTATCTATCAAGAAACTCATAACGATTAGAAAGAGTCGGACATGAAATAAATTTCTCATGTCCTGGAACATTTAACGAGATTTAATACAATAGGCCGTAGTGTGAAAGCACTGTGGCCTCTTTTATAGGCTTCCAGTCTTTATAAGAAATCTCTAGTCTGTCCGGGTAAATGCTTAATATAAAAATCATTCAATTCGTGATTAATGTTCCCGCCGGAAACTTATTAACATTTTATACCCCCATAAGATATTAATATGGTAAAAAAAGTTATGATATTTTAACTTCAAACAAGAAATAGATGATAAAATGAAAATTGAAAATATTGTGATCGCTCCTTGTCACAGTACTTGTTTTTAGTCCTATTTGATCTTATAAGTAGGTGAAGCACCTCTTTACATATTTAGATAGTTATATATTGTGTTTGAATACGGTAAAACACCGTTTTACTTTTTCTAAATTTTTGTTATAGATATTTATTGCAAAAAAAAAGAGGACATAAGCGGCAACTTATGCCCTCCGAATCATTATTCCCATTCACCAATGAAAAAGAATAATAACTATAGTCTGATTATATTAGTTAGTAAACTGAATATTACAACAAAAAAAACCGTGTTGAAGGTGCCGCACCACAAGCCTGATTACACGTTTTTTTTTGGCTTGTTTTTGGGAAAAAGCTATAGACTTGAAACTTTATCATTAAACACCTGTCCACATTTTTTGCATAAAAACATAAATCACCATTCCCGGCTCTTGTTGTAATTAATACAATAATTATCTAAAGTCATACCATATTCCCACTGTAGTCAGATTGTAATCAAAACGTAGTAGAATCCAGCGTAATCACCAAGACACCACAGGACTCAACAGGAAAAGAATAAAGTTATAAATCAATGTCAGTTAATGTGATAGCGACATAACTGATACTGAATCAGGCGGTTACGAAATTTGTAAAAATGCCGTGCCTTCATTCGACAAGCAAGGGGTCACTGAATGTTTTATCAGTAAAAAGAATCAATGTGAGCTTGTCCTGAGGAATGAAATGACGAAGGGAGTCCAGTATAATTAATGATTTGTATGAAATTAGAAATATTTTTCGTATGTGAGTAAGAGGTGAGATAATATCCATTTGCTTCCAATTAATCTATACCTAAAACATGCCTGAGTGCAGATTCAAGTTCCGGGTATTGAAAATCATATCCGGTATCCAAAAGTTTTTTGGGTGCAACTCTTGTACTTGCAAGCAGGAGGTCGTTTGCCATCTCACCAAAGGCAAGCCTTGCCGCAAAGGCAGGCATTGGCATTACAGTCGGCCTTTTTAACACCCTGCCTAATGTTTTGGTGAATTCCTTATTGGTTGCAGGGTTTGGGGCGGTTACATTTACAGGCCCTTTCAGCGAGTCCATAGTTAATGCGTGATAAATAGCGCCAGTAACATCGTCTATCGCCACCCAGCTCATGTACTGTTTTCCACTGCCTATTTTTCCGCCCATTCCCATCTTGAAAGGGGTCAGCATCTTTGCCAGGGCGCCGCCCCTTTTGCTCAAGACCACTCCAAACCTTACATTTACAACCCGGATACCTTTACTCGAGACTGTATGAGCAGCCTCCTCCCAGCCGACACTCACATCCGGCAGAAATCCGTCCCCTCTTGAACTATCTTCATTTAAAATCTCAGAACCTCTATCACCATAAAAACCTATTGCAGACGCACAGACAAAGACAGAAGGAGGGGCAGGGAGTTTCAGCATGTGATCGCAAAGCCTTTTAGTACCTTCTATGCGACTGTTTTTTATTCTTTCCTTTTTTTCCTTAGTCCATCTTCCAGTCGCAATATTTTCACCGGCCAGATGAACTATGCCATCAATAGAAGCAGAATTCCAGTCTCCATCTTCCAGTTTCCAGGATAGTTCATTACCCGACGGGTCACCACGCAGTACCCTGCTGACCGTAATATTTTTCTTTGATAAGAGTGAAACCAGGCTTGACCCTATAAGACCAGAAGTACCGGTTACTGCAACTTTCATAGTGACACCTCCTTAAATAAAGTACTTTCTTCAGGAAATATATTTTCACAATCTTATGGTGATTTTGCAACAAAAATAATTCAATTTAGTTTATATCCTATTCTAAGTGAATTATCACGCCAACTCCACTTAAATAATCAATTTTGTAAAATTAATAGATTGATAGGAAACTGATAAAGAGTAAAATATATATTATTATTTAAAATAGAAGTTATTGTATATCAAAAACAGGAAGGAGTGTTTTTAATGAATAAATGCAGTTTGTCTGATTTTATGCAAACTCTCTCCCCCTGGCTTTCCAATGATTATCTCCGGAAAGTCTATCTGGATGATAAAGGCCATATTCTATTGCTGTTCAGGGATGGTGTACAGGATGTATACCATATTGAAGATTGTACTGATGAACAGCTAAGGGAGATGCTTGAGGATCTGAAAAAGAAAGGTATCTCGGTAGAAGATTCAAGGACTAACACATAATATATCACTGGAAAATATATGAATAACAAACCCTTTAATAATCATCCTCGAGTTGGCATCATTGGCGGAGGATATGGAGGATTGACGGCAGCCTTTACTTGATCATACCCCAGTTCTTTATAGGATGAGCGCAAATTAATGGTTAAAAGCCCTGTAATCTGCTCTTTTCCTTCCTTTTCATCCTTTCCTTCAGCGACCTTGCTCCTGGACGGTTTCCATTGTGCAGCAAGTTTCTGAGCTTCAGCTAACTGTTCGGCTATCATTTTTTCAGAAATAGCATCACGGGCGTTATGAGCTTTTACATATCCACGAGAAGCAGCTATATTATACCATTTGTGTGCCTCTACATAATTTTGTATTGTTCCCACTCCATTCTCATACATCTCTCTCAGTTCATACATTGCCTCAGCATCTCCCTGGTTGGCTTTGTTTTCAAGTTCTGCAAAATCAGAGGCAATGGCTACCTGAGTAATTAAGACAAAGATTATTATTGGAACTATTATGCAGATGAATACTGCTTTCAATACTCACTCCTTTTTTAATAAAAACCTGTAATTATGGAATATTTATTTCTTTCTTTTGAATTTTGCAGTTCAATTATAAGTTAAAGGAACAGCTGCTTATACTCAGTAATTAGCCAGCTCTTTGGGCCTAATAAATCACAAACCAAAGGAGAATGCCATATGACCAGCTTCTCGTGTTCCGTGCATTGAAACTCTGCTTATCAAAAACACGAAATCAATTACGGTTTGGCTCCGGAGTGGTTGCAGTTGAAGGCGGTAGAATCGGAAAGATAATAGACGGCTGGTCTCCGGTCAAGGTTCGCAGGAATGCGACAATCTTTTCTGTTTCATTATCAGTAAGTGTTGCCCCCAGTTGATATTCAGCCATGATTTTAACCGCTTCATCCAAATCCCATGTGCTTGCGTCGTGGAAATATGGTGCAGTCAGCTCAATATTTCTCAGCAGCGGAACCTTGAATACGTATTTATCTTCATCTTTCTTTGTTACATTGTATCTGCCGAGA